>NZ_JALNTS010000020.1:0-4922 GCF_023161725.1 Vibrio sp. 1CM24A | reverse complement strand
ACTCCGATAGAATATCGAACTCAGGCCTTGAAAGCCGCTTAACAGAAATGTCCAACTTTATGGGGTCACTTCATAATGCTCGGCTTTTTTGTGCCTGCTATTTGAACTTAAGCTTTGGCTGGTTCGATATATGCAGCCAGCTTACTTTGATCAAGCTTCGTCCCTGTAACTATGCTTCGTCCATGTAATTAGACATCGCGCCTAGAACTAATGTTAGTGCCTAAACTTAGCTGTATCGCGTTCTAAGCCTATACTGAAAGAACGTGCTACAAGATTACTAAAACAAAGTGTGAAGGCTATCTAAGCGACGTTACAGTGCATCTATTTGTAGAGTTGTGCTCGAAGGCAATCAAATCACTACTTTCAATTCCAGTGAGCTTTTTGATGCAAACACTGAGCAATTGAGAAATCGAGCAAAAAGTTATCGGTAATGATAAGCAGACGAAAGGGAAGGGTGGTTGTTTTCTAAGCGGATTACCCGCATTCGTTCGAGTCGCTCTAATTAACTGAATCAAGTTAAAAATAACGTGAGCACTCGTTTGCGTCACCTGTTCATTAATTTTCTTATTCAACTATTTTTTAATTTCGCTCTCGAAATAAATAATTTGATGACTAAGATCAACTTAATTGTGTTCATTTAGTGATTTTTTCAAAACAAAAGTTGAAAGATTCAAAAATTATTGAATAATGGGCTTAACTAAAATTGAAGTAAACACTTCATCCAATTCGTACTGAAACAGGATCCATATCCAATGTCTAATTCGTTTGTTCTGGTTATTAACTCGGGTAGTTCATCCCTAAAATTTGCTGTAATCGATTCTGTTTCTGGTGAAGCAGTATTAAGTGGCCTAGGGGAGTGTTTTGGTCTTGAAGATGCTCGTATGAGCTGGAAATATCAAGGCGAGAAAACTGAAATTGCCATTCAAGGCGAAGATAACCACCACAAAATTGCCATTGGCAAATTGGTTGGCCTGATGGAAGATCTAGGCTTCACTGCTGATATCGTGGCTATCGGTCACCGTATCGTTCACGGTGGTGAGAAGTTCACTCAAACCGTTCGTATTACTGAAGAAGTAACGAACGAAATTGAAAGCCTATCTGACCTAGCTCCACTTCATAACCCTGCAGGTGCTGTCGGCATCCGTGCTGCGATTGAAGCTTTTCCTTCTCTACCTCAATTTGCTGTATTTGATACGGCTTTCCACCAAACAATGCCACAACGTGCATTCACTGGTGCAATCGCAAAAGAGCTATACACAGACTTCGGCGTACGTCGTTACGGTTTCCACGGTACGAGCCACTACTTCGTGAGTCGTGAAGCTGCGAAAATGGTAAACAAGCCTATCGAAAAATCTAGCTTCATCTCTGTTCACCTAGGTAACGGCGCATCTGTCTGTGCAATCAAAGACGGTAACAGTGTTGATACTTCAATGGGCTTCACACCACTTTCTGGCCTTATGATGGGCACACGTTGTGGTGACTTAGACCCAGGCATCATCGAATACCTACTTAAGAAAGGCTGGTCACAAGAGCAAGTATTTAACTCTCTAAACAAGGAGTCTGGCTTCCTTGGCGTGTCTGGTCTTACGAGCGATGCTCGTGGCATCTTAGAAGCAATGGAAGAGGGCCATGAAGGCGCTAAGCTTGCGTTTGAGGTGTTTACTTACCGCGTATCAAAATACATTGCTTCTTACCTTGCAACGTTAGACTCTTTAGACGGCATCATCTTCACTGGTGGTATCGGTGAGAACTCTCTACCAATTCGTCGTGAAATCCTAAACAACCTTAAGATTCTAGGTTTCGTTGAAGATGTAGCAGGTAACGAATCTGCTCGCTTTGGTGCTGAAGGCATCATCGCTAAGTCTGAAATGTTAGACGCAGTAGCAATGGTTATCCCAACCAATGAAGAGTTAGTTATAGTACGACAATCAGTTGCTCTGCTACATAAAGAAAAGTAATTGTTCGAAATATTAGATTTAAGCCGCTGATTATCAGCGGCTTTTTTTTTCATCTAGGTTTGGTTTGAAGTAATTACTAATCGATCATTATTCTGTGAAAACAGTTCTAACGTGCATGTTTATTCAATTTTGCGAAAATATTAAGTTGCTTAATATTTTTAAGTTATTGTTTTTGTTGGTTTAATTTTGATTATTGCTTGATGTGTTACCTGCTATTTGTTTTAATGTATTCAAATTAGTTGGAGAGAGAAATGAAAAGTGAACTAACAAACCAAGCAAATACACCGTTACAAACACTTCCTGCGTACATCTACTCAAGAGTGAGTAAAGTTATACAAGCAGAAGAAGGGCAGGGCATTAGCCGTCAAATTGATAGAGCAAATCAATTCATCGATATGACTAATAAAAGGCGTGCTAGGGATAATCAACCGACTTACAAGGTGGTCGATGATCTGATTATCGATAAGGGACTTTCGGCATATATAGGTGCTAATACTGCTGAGAATGCAGGACTAGGAGCGTTTCTAGAAGGAGTCAAGTCAGGAAGAATTCCGCCAAAGTCATTGTTAGTCGTTGAAGCGGTAGACAGAATTAGTCGCTTAGAACCTAACAAAGCTCGCAAAATCTTTATGGAGCTTGCTGAATACAAGATTGATGTTGCAATTACAAAATTTAACTTGATTGTTTACCATGATAATTCAAATGATTTTGCCAGTGACTTACTGCTCACTGTTGGTTTTCATTTAGCACATCTAGAAAGTCAGCAAAAATCAGAACGTATCAAGGCATCTTTTGAGCTTAAGAGAAAAGCTGAGGATGAAGGTGGTGAAAAGCGTACGTCAATATGTCCTGCTTGGATGAACCTGAGTAGTTGTAAAACTAAATTTGTATTAAAACAGCCTGAAGCAAGCGTTCTCAAGCGAATATTCTCGATGAAGCTAGGAGCTAACATTGGTTCAAACCGAATTGCTCAAATTTTGAACTCTGAAGGGATTCCGTCTTTTACAGGAGGTGAATGGTACTCAGAGATCGTTTTAAAGTATTTAAAAATGATACAAACATACGGGGCTTTTCAGCCCACGAATGATGACTATAGTACGGGGAAGCGTGTAAAAGTGCCTTCTGGTCCTTGTAAGGAGAACTACTATCCAAGCGTGGTGACTAAAGATGAATTTGATAGAGTGCAAGCAAGTTTAAGACGTTCCACTAAAGGGCAAGCTTCTCCAAAATATAGAAACTTGTATTCTGGTTTGACCAAGTGCGTGTATTGCGGAGGTCCACTCTCATACTCAAAGCCAAACAGAGGAAAACCGAAACTACGTTGTAGAAACTCAATCAACAAGCAGTGCAACCTAGGTTCGGTTGGCAATTTTGATTACCAACAAATTGAAACGCTTCTACTTAAAAGCTTTTCAAGTTTTGATTTTCGAAATCTGAATTACGAAAGTCCAGATCAGCGCCTACAGTATCTGGAAAGTGAAATTGAACGTTATTCAAACGAGTTAGATGAACTAGAAAAAGAAATTGATGAAGAACAGAGTTCTCGTTTGCGAAGACGTTTATCTGTTAAATTCAATGAGAAAGAGATAGCGCTTGATACCCTTATTGAAAAGCGCACAGAACTATATAGCTTACAAACTGTTCCCGAAATAAGTGAGCTATTACCTGAGTTAGAGTCTCTAGAAAGTCGAGCTAAGTATAACAAGCATATTTCAAGCTTTGTCGAATATGTAATTGTTGCGCATCACTGCCTCTATATTAAATTTAAGGGCAATTTAGGTACGATCCAGCTCAGTTACGCTGATAAACACTATAAAAAGCATAAGAGTGGCTTTTTGACGGGAGCTGAGATTATTGAAGCTAAAGTGATCAAGCGGATCGACTTAGAAGAGAATGAAGTGTTTCAAGTAGATGTTGATCGATTCGTTGAAGAACGAAACCAAAAGTTTGCGAAGCTGGGCGTAAAGGCAATAGCACCCCAAGATAACGACCTATTAGCAAGCCTCAGGTTTGTGCATAGCGTCATGCGAGAGAATGATTTTCGCAACACAAACGCAGGGGTTGTTGGTCACATGCTTGATATAGCTGAGAAAATAGCGCTTCAGCAAGTCTAGAATCTAAAATATAAACAGGCTTTCAAGCTTACACTTTCAGTGTTGTGCTAGCAGAAGCATATAGAACAATGATAAAACCCAAAACGATAATAAGAATAAAGGTTAAATATATGAATTACATAGTAGAGTTGATAGAAGATTGCTATCGAGATGCAGGATATGATGAGGGCTACATTCGCTCAAAAATCTCTAAAATGAAAGATGATGACTCAAAGTATCATACGTTAGTGCTGAGAGGGGCAAATCTAGATATGCAAAATAGAGAACGCTTGGCTCAGAAAATGAACGTTGAGCCAAGAGCGTTGAGCTTTGTAATAGATTTTCTCGCTCACCGAGTGTGAATGGGTTATTGAAGAATTAGCGACCTAGTATATAATTCCGTGCCTCTGACTGGGTGATATGTAACGACTAATGTTTGATCTTACACATTAAATCGTAAGGCACGGTTGGGTCGTGTAGATAAATTGCTAGCTCTGAGAGTCAAAATTGTCGGATAGATGGCACCTGTTGCTAAGTGCCTCCCTATTCAAACGTATGTGCAATTTTCACTACATACTTCTCAAGCATCCAGTAAACAAATTACCTGTGAACTACGTTGTGAATTCTGAGGTTTTAACACCCTTAACTGTTAATGTGTCACTTCAATTAACCTATTTGAGTGGATAGGTTAAAAAAACACAAAAAAATTAACCTATCTTAAGTTGGGCAATCTAAATACTTGGCAATAAAGTAATCTTGATATGATACTTATTGCTTTTAGTGGTTTACTTTTCGACCCTGTAAATAATTCTGTGTAACTGTCAGGGTTACATATATTCAGTGAGTCGGTCTTCGAACATAATCATAAAGC
>NZ_JALNTS010000001.1:0-977529 GCF_023161725.1 Vibrio sp. 1CM24A | reverse complement strand
TGGTCGAAAGCACCGGTCTTGAAAACCGGCAACCGTTAATAGCGGTTCTAGGGTTCAAATCCCTATCCCTCCACCACCATTGAAAAGCCCGCTGAGAAATCAGCGGGCTTTTTTTCGTTTTAACGTTTCAAACCTTTATATATCCAGTCAAATAGTGAACTTTCAGTTATTCACTCACCGATACTATAAGAGCTCCTAAATCATCTTATTAGGTTGGTTACCAACAAGGTCAATGAATGTCTTATATAAGTGACATTTAACTGATATCAGCTTACACAGAGCGAAATAAGAGTCAGATTAATGTTAGGAAGCCGATATTTACTACGTAACCTTTGATGATTCATGATTTTTTAGTAACAGAGCTACTCGCTTAGTCGATTTTTCTTACCTTGAACTCACTCGTTAACACTGAGTCATACTCCTTTCCTATATACTCGGTATTGAAGATACTTTTGTTTTGCTCTGTCTGTTCTGAAGATATTCCTACCCATTGTGCAAATGTGTCTGAAAAGTCTCTTAGGTTATATTTAACCGAATGTATTTTCGTTTCTTGTGGATCATTACTCATTGCTATGAAAGGTACTTCTACTGCCTGCCTTGAAAAATGTGAGCCAGTTCCGTGAATCAGATACGGTGGAACGTTTACAGATGTTAGGCCATGGTCAGAAAAATAAATGATTTTATATGTTTTATCATGCATCGTGAGTAGGTCTCTAAGCTTCTCTATAAAAGCCACGCCATAAGCCACTGATTTTGAATAGCATGCTAGATACTTGTTATCGGAGGCTTTTAGTGAAATTTCTTCATCAAATCTTTTACAAAAATCATAATGTGACCCCATGGTGTGGATGAAAATCACTTTTGGCCTTTTAGTTTCTTCACGAATCGCCTTGATCACTTCTGGTAGGAGAATGTTATCGGGTTCGGCTTTATCATAAGACGTATTCTTATAATATTGGTAATGTGCCCTACTCGCGATTGCGGATACCTGTGTCTCGTATTGCCCGATCTTAGCTTGATTTGATATCCAATAAGTTTTCATTCCAGCATCATTAGCAAGATCTATCACATTTAAGTTTTTATCATGCCTGTTTACATCTAGGCTCTTTGATAATATTCGAGGGACTGAGAAATATGTAACAACGGATGGGGAAATAACACCATTAAATATGGCTGCGCCTTTTATATTTCCATTCTCTTCGTTATACGATGGGTAGTAATTTTTAATAACAGATTCACCAATATTTACGATGTAAATATCCTTTAATACTTTATTTGTATGAACATTCTCCCATTTTGAAGAGATTACTGATTTCCCCCCCTCGAGAAGAGACAGCTCATAATATAAAGAAATAGGTTTAATAACTGTAATTAGCCCTAAAAAACTAAACCACACTTCATGATGGATTGTTTTTAAGTATTCTTCATTGAGGTATGTCGTCTTTTTATTATCATGTAAGCTATAAAATTTGGTGATTAATATACTGGAAAATAATATCAACATAATTAATGAAAATGACTTACCAACCTTTCTTAAGGTAATGTGAAATGATAGAAAAACCAGAATGAAAAATACAATTACCTTTAAATATGTTACGGCGCTAATGCTTTTTATATGTTCAAGAACTTCACCTCGATTAGACTCTAAAACCGACCCTAAGACACCTAAGTCTAAGCTTAGAGAGTTTAATCTTAAGTAGAAATCAAAAGTCATTATTACCGTGAGAAGAAGAAATACAAATCTATTACCGACAAATGCTATTATAGTTGCTATAAATAACATGTTTAA
Organism: Vibrio sp. 1CM24A; assembly: GCF_023161725.1. Lineage (NCBI taxonomy): Bacteria > Pseudomonadati > Pseudomonadota > Gammaproteobacteria > Vibrionales > Vibrionaceae > Vibrio > Vibrio sp. 1CM24A. The sequence continues at coordinate 975,740 of NZ_JALNTS010000001.1, read as the reverse complement.
ACTCAATATTGACAGGGTAAACCACACATTATCATCAGCCCCAGTTCTCAACAGGTAAAATGTCATGATACTTAAAGGAATCAGAGTCTTAATTTCAATATTTTGTCTAGTTCTCATATGTTTTTGGGTAGCTTTTGTTATCGGCCCTTCGATGAGTGTAGTCATTGATGTATGGAGAGGCAATGTACAGGCATACCCAAATGAACATAATAATATCTCTGAAATTATCGTTAATTCTGGTGGTTTGATCGCACATGCCGGTGGGGGAATCAATGGATTAAAATATACAAACTCGTTAGAAGCGATGGAGCAATCAATTGAACATGGTTTCAAGATGATAGAGTTAGATCTACTTATCTCATCGGATGGAAGGATTGTTGCTGTTCATGATTGGAAGTCTTTTCATGAAATGACAAATTCTAATAATACTGGGTCTATTAGCTATAAAGAGTTTGAATCAAAGATAATTTATGATAAATATAAAACATTAAATATATTTACAGCTATTGATGTTCTAGATGAAAATGACGTGGTGTTAGTTACGGATAAAATAAAAAATCTTGCCTTGCTTTCAAAATATATAATAGATAAAGATAAATCTATTATCGAAGTATTCAGTATAGATAAATATAATGAAGCAATAGAGTTAGGTTTTAATAATGTCGCATTAAATATAGATCTAAATACACCATTTATTCTTGAGTGGATTGATTTAAATAAAATTAGGGCTGTGACGTATCGGGGTGATAACCTTGGCTCGCTTGGGAGTGAGTATAAGAAGGCGATAGAACTAAGCAACATGGGGGTTTCTTCCATGATCTATTCGACAAATGATTTAGACTTGGATGGTATTAAAGCTTCTGGAATCGGGAATTTTGCGTTATATGTCGACTTTGTTCTTCCATCAGATGAACTATAAGATCGTAGGTTATCTAAAAAGCAGAGCTTAATCGCTCTGCTTTGATGTTGAAATGAATATTCTTTGGGACTAGTACAATCAGTTCGCTTACTTAGCGACGTTACCTGCCACGTTTAGAGCATCCCATGTGCGTGAAAATGGGGGAGCGTAACAGAAATCCATGTAGCCTAATTGTTGTGTGGTCATCTTAGCGGTGATAGCAACTGCTAGTGCGTTAATACGGCCAACCGCTCCTTTCTTACCTACGATCTCACCACCTAGAAGAACTTTAGTCTCTGGGTGATAAACCAACTTCACCTTAATGTCTTCTTGGCCTGGGTAGTAATCCGTTTGGTTCTTATCTGAAATCGTTGATACTTTCACATCTAAGCTATGTTCTTTCGCCAGAAGTTCAGATACGCCGGTACATGCCAGTTCGTAATCGAGTACTTTCAAACAAGACGACCCCAAGAAGCCCGTCATGTAAGTGTCTTTTCCTGCTAGCTTGTCTGCCATCATGCGTGCTTGTTTGTTGGCTGTAGTTGCAAGAGGAACATAAACGGGTTTACCTAATGCCATATGATGGACGACGGCACAGTCACCTACAGCATGGATGTAAGCATCTTCAGTGGCACCATATTCATTCACCAACAACGCGCCATTTGCGGCTTTTGGTAGTTCGAATACTTCAGTGTTTGGTTTGAAGCCGAGTGACAGGATCACGACATCAGCTTCTACATTACCGTTATCGGTTTCTACGATGTAACCACCTTGCTCGGCATCGCGAATCGCAGATACGCTGCAACCGGTTTTTAGCTCTGCACCGGATTCACGAATTGCACCTTCAACTACTTCAATGATCTCTGGGCTGAACTGACGGCTCATGATGTGTGGTTCACGTTCGATAATCGTCACGTGCTTATCTAAGCCATGTGCTGCATCAAAGACTTCCAGCCCGATAAAGCCTGCACCGATGACACACACGCGTTGTTTACTATCATTTTTAAGTGCTTGTTTGACAGCTAAGCCATCTTCCATGCTTGTTAGTGTGTATACGTGTTCTGAATTGTATTCACCGAATGAGGGAACGATCGGACGAGCGCCTGTCGCAATCACCAACATATCGTAATCGATAGTGCTCTCTACGTTTTGGTGACGCACCGTAATCTGTTTTTCAGTGCGGTCGAACGACACCATTTCCGTTTCTACACGAACATCTAAACCAGATTTGATGGCTTGTTCTGGCGTACGAGAGATCATTCGCTTGGTGTCATCAAACATGCCGCCTGCAAAGTAAGGTAAGCCACAGGCTCCGAAAGAGATGTAGCTACGCTTATCTAAAACGATGACTTCGTCTGATGGTTGATTACGTTTGTATTTTGCTGCGAAACTCATACCCGCGGCGCTACCACCTATAACAACAACTTTCATATTTACTACCTAAATAACCTGAACTCAGGAAAAACAGAAGAGCACTCACGTGGAGTGCTCTTAATTAAGTTTGAGAATTATACTGCTGCTTCTTTTGATACTGTCGCTGTAACGTCAGCGTCGTATTGTTCAGTATCCAATGAGCCATTCTTCTTCGCTGTAAGAACGCCTGACAACATAGAGCCTGAGATGTTCAGCGCTGTACGAGCCATGTCAATTAACGCTTCGATAGACACTAGAATCGCGACTACTGTGATGTCTAGACCCATGATGGTCAGTACCGCTACTGCTGCGAATGTTGCACCGCCACCAACACCTGCGATACCGAATGAAGCAATTGCGATAACAGCGATCAGTTGTAGGATGAAGCTTAAGTCTACAGGCATACCCATGACTTGTGCCGCCATAATAGCGAGCATTGCTGGGTAGATACCTGCACAACCGTTTTGACCGATACTGGTACCAAATGTCGCTGACATGTTTGCTGTTTCTTCGTCGACACCTAGGCGTTGAGTTTGTGTTTCAACGTTTAGTGGGATAGCTGCCATGCTTGAACGAGAACCGAAGCCGAACACCAATACTGGCCAGATTTTCTTCATGAACTTAGCAGGAGAAAGACCGAACATGGACACCATGACGAAGTGGATGCCGAACATAACGCCAATTGCTACGTAGCTTGCTAGAAGGAAGCGTCCCATCTCTGCAAGTGCGAACAGGTCGTTGGTCATCATGAACGTAGTCATCAGAGCGAATACACCGTAAGGCGTTAGCTTCAGAATTTCACGTACCATTGAAAGCACCACTTCTTTTGCAGAGTTGATGAAATCAACGAAGTTTTGCACTTTCTCTGGCTTACGGTTTTTCACTTGAAGGATACAGTAACCAAGGAACATACCGAACAGTACAGTTGATAGCGTAGAAGTACGTTGAGAACCCGTTAGCATGTCAAAGATGTTGGTTGGAATGATAGACAGAGCCATACCAGACAGACCACTGCTCGCCATTGCATCTTGTGTTGCTACCAGTGAATCGCCGCGAGCTTCAATCGCGCTGTTTGTGCCGATTGTGCTTACTAGCGCGTTTGCATCGATACCAAATAGGTAAATACTTGCGATACCAACGGCAGCTGAGATTGCACAAGTGAAAAGTAGAATACCGATGATTTTTGGTGCGATACGAGATAGCGCACCGCCGCCTTCAACGTTCATGATCGAAGAGATCATCGCCACGAATACCAGTGGGATAACGATCATTTGTAGAAGTTTGATGTAGCCTTTACCGAACACCGAAATCAGTTCAGCAAAGCCAGATGTCGCAACGTTGCCGACACCGAAAACAAGTTGAATTGCGCCACCGAACAGCAAGCCAGCAGCAAGCGCACTCAGTACGCGGAAGTTAAAACTTTTCTTTTGCTTTTTGAAGTTCGACAGCAGTGCGTAGAACCCAAAGAACAGTACGCTTAATGCGATAAATGAAACGCTCATGAGAATCTCCTATGATACCCATTAATACCTAAGTCGGTTATTTTTTGTATGCGATGGCTTCAACTTCAACCAGTGCGTCTTTTGGTAGTCGTGCTGCTTCAACACAAGAGCGAGCAGGTGCGTTCTCTGTACCAAACACCTCTGTGTACACTTCGTTAAAGGCAACGAAGTTCTCCATGTCTGATAGGAAGCAGGTTGTCTTAAGCACTGTGTCCAGTCCCGCATTACTCGCTTCTAATACAGCTTTTAAGTTTTCTAGCGACTGACGAGCCTGCTCTTTGATGCCGCCCTCAACAAACTGCATCGTTTCTGGAACGAGAGGTAATTGGCCTGATGTATAAACCATGTCGCCGTAAGACGTACCTTGTGAGTAAGGGCCGATAGCTGCAGGTGCTTGTTCAGTGGCAATGATCTGTTTCACGATGTAACTCCTAAATTATTGGTTTTATTCTGATTTAAATTCACGGATAAACTTGTAAACCGCCTGTCGGCTGATCCCAAGTTGCTCTGATACTTGTGTAGTCGTCTCTTTTAGCTCAAATACTCCGTTATCAAATAAACAACGAATGATGGCTTTATTGCGACCTTTGGAAGAAACCGACTCGTCTTGGTCAACCTCGTTAATGGCTGAACTCAATGCTTGCTGAATCACATCATTTGCATTGTTGCTGAATGTCTCGCTGACAATGGCTTGTGGCACATTGCACTGCGGCATTAGCGTTTTGACGATTTCTGGAAATGGGAAAGATAAGTTCATGTTGATACACAGCATGCCGATCGGCTTTTGTTGTGGACCAGCCAGTACGCAGGTAGTCGATTTCAGTAGGGATCCGTCTGCTGCATTGGTGAAGTAGCTTTTTGGAGAAACTTCGCCAGTCTTCTCGAATGCACTCCACATGCGTAAACCTAAATCGGTGATCGGTGAACCAATTTCACGCCCCGTATGATGACCATTGACGATCTTCACGACTGAGTTTTCTAAGCTTTCAAATGAATGGATGACTACTTCACAGTAGGGGCCAATCAAATCGGCAATTGTGTCTGCTAAGCGGAAGTAATTGCTTAAGCATTCTCTGTCTTCATCGGTGAATCGAACCTGTTTTACATTCATGATTTCGGTTTACATTTTTGAACTCAATGACTGAAATCTACTCCTTTGGTGGTATTTTCACAATACGCAGTAAACTTCTGTAAACCTGACGTAGACGTCTAAAACATCAACAAATCGTAAGTTTTAGAGCTAAATCATGAGCGAAATTTGAACATGATCACTCGAAATAGGTAAATTAGGTTTAATTTCTTAAACTTCATCAAGGTTTACATATTTAAAACCAAAGATTGCATTTTTGAAGGCTTTAATGATCTAGAACAAATTTTCGATTGAGGTGAAACGAGCATTCCATAATGGGATGCTTTTTTATATGTGAGCTTGTTAGTTATTGGAGGTGTGTATCTATTACTTGGAGAACTCCAAGACGCTGCGATTTTTATTGAGCTTTTTATTGTCAAATTACTGTGAATTACCTCCGTATATAAGTTGATATTCTCCCGCGAATTCCTTGATTTTTTGGTATTTAAAACAGCGAGTTAAGCTTGTCTAGACAAGTTGACTAACCCCTTGAAATATTTCATTTCTGCAAATAAACCGACACGTAACTTTAATATTCAAACGTCAAAGTGGCCTTAAATCAAACAGGGACATTGACGATGAATAACATCATTGAAGTTAAGAAGGTCAACAAAACATTCGGTTCGAACAAGGCACTGAATGGCATCAATTTGACGATTACCAGTCGTAAGATGACGGCGCTACTTGGTCCGTCTGGTTCAGGTAAATCTACACTGCTTCGTCACTTAAGCGGTCTGATCATCGGAGATAAAAGCACCGACTCTCAAATTAACGTGCTTGGCCAAACGGTACAGGCGAACGGTAAGGCAGACAGCAATGTCCGCGACATCCGTGCGCAAGCGGGTTACATCTTCCAACAATTCAATCTCGTTAACCGCTTATCTGTGATGACCAATGTACTGATTGGCGCACTGAGCTCTACACCTAAGTGGCGCACTCTGACGGGTATTTTTACGGTTGAACAACAGCAAGAAGCGCTTGAAGCACTGCGTCGCGTTGGTATGGAAGATTTTGCAGGCCAACGCGTTGGTAACCTATCAGGTGGCCAACAACAGCGTGTCGCAATCGCACGTGCGCTGATGCAGAAAGCCAAAATCATTTTTGCCGATGAGCCAATTGCTTCGCTTGATCCAGAATCAGCACGCATCGTGATGGAGCTGCTTACGGATATCAATCAAAAGGAAGGCATTCCTGTCATCGTAACACTCCACCAAGTCGACCACGCTCTTAAGTATTGCGAAAACATCATCGCGCTTAAAGACGGTCAAGTGTTCTACGAAGGAAAGAGTGCGGAACTGACTAAACCTCAGCTTGAAGATCTATATCGTTCTAAAAAATCGACAAACACGCCACATATTCAACCTAACGACGTGCTCGCTGCGTCTTTTTAAGTATCAGGGAATTTAAGATGTTTCATTCAATGAAATCAGGAATTAAGAAGGCAGTGACACTAGCAACCGTGTTGATGACGACACTCACTGCTGGCCACGCTTTTGCTAAAGATTCGATTAACTTTGGCATCATCGCTACCGATGCACAACAAAACTTGCGTAGCCGCTGGGAGCCTCTTTTGGATGATCTAGGTAAAGCGTTAGGCATGCCAGTGAACGCCTATTTCGCCCCCGATTACGCAGGCATCATTCAGGCACAACGTTTTGGCAAAGTGGATTTTGCTTACTACGGAAACAAGGCGGCAATGGAAGCTGTTGACCGTGCAAACGCTGAAGCCTTCGTTCGTTACATCGATGAAGATGGCTTACAGGGTTATTACAGCTTACTGATTGTTAACGCTGAAAACGACAACATCAACACGCTTGAAGATGTTCTAGAGCAACACAAAACACTCAAGCTTGGTAATGGCGATCCTAATTCTACTTCGGGATTCCTCGTTCCGAACTTCGAAGCATTTGCCAACAATGGCATCTCCGCGAATGACTTTCACCGCAATGTGACCGCAAGCCATGGCGCTAACGTGATGGCCGTAGCGAATAACCAAGTCGATGTCGCAACTAATCACACCATGAGCCTTATTCGCATTGAAGATCAGAACCCTGAGCTGTTTAGCAAGCTCAAGGTGGTTTGGCAGTCAGAGCTTATTCCATCAGATGTGATTACCTACCGTAAAGACTTAGATGAAGGCTTGAAACAAAAGGCGCGTGATTTCTTCGTGAGCTACGGCGAACAGCCTGAGCAGCTTAAAAACCTAAATCAACTGGCTTGGTCTGGCTTTGCTGCTACCGATAACAACCAACTACTGCCTATTCGTCAAATGGAAGCGTTTAAAAAGCTGGTTGAAGCGGAAAACAACAGCAACCTTAGCGAGAAAGTGAAAGCCGATCGTATGACGCAATACCAAGCCGAAATCGACCAGCTGCAAACAGAAATTGATGCGCTGAAAGGTTAATCCAATTCCCCTGCGCCGCTGTGGCGGCGCTATAAAAGAGTATGAGAACAATGACTGCAATGACTCAACGTTACGAGCCTTCATCAAAGCTGTCGATTAAAAACGGCGTGATTGCTGTGATAGCACTACTGGTCCTTAGCTGGGCGTGGCAAGGCGCAGAAATGGCACCAATGATGTTCTTCGAGCACCCAGAGAACATGGTTCAGCTAGGTAAAGACTTTTTCCCTGCTGACTTTAGTGAAAGCAATGTGTACTTAACCGAAATGCTAGTGACGATTCAAGTGGGCATTTGGGGAACCGTGTTATCGATTCTGTTAGCGATTCCATTCGGCATTCTGAGTGCTGAAAACCTGATGCCGAGCTGGGTGACATTTCCAATTCGTCGATTGATGGACTGTTTACGCGCTATCAATGAAATGGTGTTTGCAATGCTGTTTGTCGTGGTTGTCGGATTAGGGCCATTTGCAGGCGTGATGGCGCTGTTCATTCACACAACGGGCGTGCTTGCCAAGCTCTTTGCTGAAGCGATTGAAGCGATTGAACCCGGACCGATGGAAGGTGTGAAAGCGACAGGAGCGAATCCTATCGAAGTGATTCTTTACGGCGTGATTCCACAGGTGTTGCCACTTTGGATTTCGTACTCACTGTATCGCTTGGAGTCGAACATTCGCTCGGCAACGGTTGTCGGCATGGTTGGCGCAGGGGGCATCGGTGTGCTGCTTTGGCAATCTATTTCAGGTTTCCAGCTGCAACAAACCGCCGCAATCATGGCGATTGTTATTGTGACGGTAAGCATTATCGACTTCGTTTCTCAAATCATTCGTAAGAAGTTTATCTAGGCATCTCAGATGCCTATTTAACCAAACTTGTCTAGATAAGTGATTGAATTTTAGGAAAGGAAACCCTTATGCCCGTTTACTTAGATATTGCCTCAGAGCTTGAAAAGGAAGTGAAAGACCACTTTGTGCCAGGTGACTACTTACCACCTGAATCCAAATTGGCTGAGCGCTTTGCAGTAAACCGTCACACGCTTCGCCGCGCAGTCGATGAACTCGTGTCAACGGGCTTGATTCAACGCCACCAAGGCAAAGGCAACATGGTGATTCGTCAGCCAAGTGAATATCGACTTCACTCGGGAGCACATTTCACCAAGAACCTGATTGAGCAAGGTGCGATGCCAAGATGTGAGGTGCTTCAGTCTCGCCTTATCAATGTTTCTCCCAAGATTGCGGGCTATTTGAAGATTGAAGAGGGGAGCAAGGTTATTCACATCCGTACCCTGCGAAAAACCGGAGATACACCGAGAACCATCATCGACCACTACCTACCCAATGTGGAGTGGTGGCCGATTCTCAAGAACTTCACTAACGGTTCTTTGCACCAATTTATTCAGCGTGGCTTGGATACTGATTTAGAGCGAAAAGAGACTCGAGTGGGCGCGAAAACCCCAACCAATGAAGAGTGTCGTTTGTTGCAAATCAGCACCAGTACACCGCTACTCAAAATTAAAACCACCAACGTAATCAAAGGCACGCAAGTGATAGCGGAATTTTCAAGTTCGAACACCCGTGCCGATGCAACCGAAATTGTAATGGAGCACTAAATGACAGCTTTGAAAGAGCGACAAAAGTGGATGTCAGTACTCGCGCAGAGCCAGTTCTCAGAATTGAAAACGCGCTGGGAAGAATTAGGGCTAGACGCAGAATACGCAATGGTTCGCCAACCAGAGATTGGTTTAGCACAAGTGCGTGCACGTATGGGCTCAACAGGCCGCCAGTTCAACATGGGGGATGTCACGATTACTCGCGCCGTTATCAAGCTAACGAGTGGAGAGCTTGGTTTCAGCTACCTACAAGGGCGAAGCAAGCCTCATGCAGAGCTAGCAGCGGTCGTCGATGCCCTGATGCAAAACGGACAGCAAGCCGAAGTGATCAACACGCAACTGATAGAGCCTTTGGCAGCGATGAAACATGAAAGAGACAGTCAACGTCGCCAAGAAGTGGCTTCAAGCAAAGTGGACTTTTTTACTATGGTTCGTGGTGAAGACTAGGTCCGCGGAGAAGACGAGCTTCGCGAAGAAGACTAGGTCTACGGCGAAAACTGGCTTAGTTAAGAAAAAGCTTCGCAAGCAAGCCTAAGAACCCATGTCATTCAAGAATAAGATTAACGAATTAAACAGGTTAGAACGAATTCAATGAGTATGATTTCTCCTGCATTTCAAGATGCAGTTCATGACAGTCAGCAGTGCTTTCGATTGCTGCTCAAGGCGATGTCTGAACCCGGTACCGTCGTAACACTAAATCGTTGCGAAGGCTTTGGTTCAATGATGAGTGCAGCCGCTCAAACGCTACTTTCCATGGCCGACAATGCAACGCCGATCTGGCTATCTTCGACATTAAAAGCTGATCACGCGGTGACTGAAAACATCAAGTTTCACATTGGCGCACCGATTGTAGAGCAGACTCAACAAGCGAGCTTTGCTGCGATTTCAGCACAAGATCTACAGGATGTTGATTGGTCAGTACTGACATTCAATCTCGGCAACGAAGAGTACCCAGATACCTCAACAACAGTTGTGATAGAGGTTGAAAGCTTAACGTCTGGAGCTGAGCTGTCTCTGAGTGGCCCGGGTATTCAAAGTGAACAAGCTGCGTTTTTTAGCGGATTACCGGCGGGCTTTATTGCTCACCTTAAAGAACGCCAATCATTGGTGAAGTTCCCATTAGGTGTTGACTTTATCTTTGTGGCGAACCAGCAAGCGCTGTGTTTGCCTCGTACAACTAAAGTGGAGGCGACAACATGTACGTTGCTGTAAAAGGTGGTGAAAAGGCCATTAGTTTGGCGCACCAACTGCAAGCGAAGAAGCGTCGCGGCAATCCTGAATTACCAGAGTTAAGCGTTGAACAGATTCAAGAACAGCTGTCAGGTTCGGTAGACCGAGTGATGACGGAAGGCGGAATTTATGACAAACAACTTGCGGCATTAGCCATCAAACAAGCCGCGGGCGATTTGGTTGAAGCTATCTTCTTGTTGCGTGCTTATCGCACCACGTTACCTCGCCTGATCACTGCGCAACCCGTTGATACCAATACAATGCGAATTGAACGTCGTATTTCAGCAACCTATAAAGATTTACCGGGCGGTCAGATCTTAGGTCCAACCTACGATTACACGCACCGCTTATTGGATTTCAGCCTACTTGCCGAAGGTGAAACACCGCAGATCCCTACGCAAAATGTGACTGACTCTGAACCTTGCCCTCAGGTGCTGGGCATTCTTGAAAACCTCGACATGATGTTGACCGAAGAAGATGACCAACAAGTACCAGAAGACATCACCATGAATCCGGTGAACTACCCATGTAACCGCAGCGCACGCCTACAAAACTTGGTGCGCGGCGATGAAGGTTTCTTATTGGCGCTGAGTTACTCAACCCAACGTGGCTATGGTCGTAATCACCCATTCGCGGGCGAGATTCGTACGGGCTTTTCAACGCTATCGATTGAGCCTGAAGAGCTTGGTTTCAGTATCGATATTGGCGAAATTGAACTGACAGAGTGTCAGATGATCAATGGCTTTGTTGGTAATAAACAGAACAAAGCTAAGTTGACTCGCGGCTACGGCTTAACATTTGGTGCGACTGAACGTAAAGCAATGTCGATGGCATTGGTTGACCGTTCTTTGCAAGCCGCAGAATACGACGAGCCTGTCGATGGCCCAGCTCAAGATGAAGAGTTCGTGCTTTCTCACTCAGACAACGTAGAAGCCGCAGGCTTTGTCTCTCACCTTAAACTTCCTCACTACGTCGATTTTCAAGCAGAACTGGAACTGCTGAGAAAAATGCACAAAGAGCACGATGAATTGATGGCTCAGCCAGGTAATGACGAACAAGGTAATGATGTACAAGGAGGTCAGTCATGAACACAGCAACGCTTAATGCACCGATAGGTAACGATTTAGCGCCATTCAATACTGAAGAAACAGCATCTCAGAGCCCAGTAGGTGCGACGGGTTATAACTACGGTTACCTTGATGAGCAAACCAAGCGCATGATTCGTCGTGCTTTGCTTAAAGCGGTTTCTATTCCGGGTTATCAAGTGCCATTTGGTGGGCGCGAAATGCCAATGCCTTATGGTTGGGGAACGGGTGGTGTTCAGATCACCGCTGCAATAATTGGCCAGCCAGACACGCTAAAAGTGATTGACCAAGGTGCAGATGACACAACAAACGCCGTGTCGATTCGTGAGTTCTTCAAGTCCATCGCCAGTGCAAACACGACTGAAAAAACGACGGAAGCGAGCATTATTCAGACTCGTCACCGTATCCCTGAAGTTGATCTTCAAGAAGATCAGATCTTGGTGTATCAGGTGCCGATCCCAGAGCCGCTGCGCTTTATTGAGCCACGTGAAACTGAGACTCGTAAAATGCATGCGCTGCAAGAGTACGGAATCATGCACGTCAAACTGTATGAAGACATCGCTCGTTTTGGCCACATCTCTACGGCTTACGCTTACCCAGTGCGAGTAAACAATCGCTACATCATGGATCCATCGCCAATTCCTAAATTCGATAATCCAAAAATGGACAACATGGCAGCACTACAACTGTTTGGCGCCGGTCGTGAAAAGCGTATTTACGCCGTTCCTCCTTACACCAAGGTTCAAAGTCTAGATTTTGAAGATCACCCATTTGAGATTCAACAATGGGACGAGCCATGTGCGATTTGTGGTTCGACGGATACTTTCCTTGATGAAGTCGTTATGGATGACCAAGGCTCACATATGTTCGTGTGTTCAGACACGGATTACTGTCGCGAACAACAGGAGAACAACGCATGAACGCTGTGACGAATATGAAACACGAATGGAACCAGTCAGAGCAGCCTCTGTTGTCTGTCTCTAATCTCACCAAGCTTTATGCGCCGGGTAAGGGCTTTCAGAACGTATCTTTTGACCTTTTCCCTGGAGAAGTGTTAGGCATTGTGGGTGAATCGGGCTCGGGTAAAAGTACCTTATTGAAGTCGCTTTCTGGCCGTCAAACACCAGACAGCGGTGAAGTGATTTACTTGCGTGGTGACGCGGATAAGCAAATCTCACAACTGGAAGATTTATACCAAATGGCGGAAAGCCAGCGTCGTCACTTGCTGCGTACCGAGTGGGGCGTGGTGCACCAACACCCAATGGATGGCTTACGCGGCCGAGTGTCGGCGGGCGGCAACATTGGTGAACGCCTAATGGCCGTAGGCGAACGTAACTATGGCGAAATTCGTGAGAAATCCGCGAAATGGCTAGGTGATGTTGAGATCCCAACGGATCGAATGGATGACATGCCGACGACTTTCTCTGGCGGTATGCAGCAGAGATTACAGATCGCACGCAACCTTGTGACTCACCCTAAGTTGATCTTTATGGATGAGCCGACAGGTGGCTTGGATGTGTCGGTACAAGCCAAGTTGCTCGATCTTCTTCGCCGTTTGGTGACAGAGCTTGAATTGGCCGTGGTGATCGTAACCCACGATCTTGCTGTGGCTCGTTTGCTTGCCCATCGACTCATGGTGATGCGCCGCAGTGAAGTAGTAGAAAGCGGCCTTACTGATCAAGTGCTTGATGATCCTCAACATCCATACACACAACTGCTAGTTTCTTCTGTATTGCAGAATTAAGGACGATGACATGAATACCAAATTAACCGTAAACAACGTCAGCAAAACCTTTGTGCTGCACAATCAAAATGGTGTTGAACTACCAGTATTAACAGGCGCTAACTTCTCAGTAGACAGTGGTGAATGTGTGGTTCTGCACGGTCATTCAGGTTCTGGTAAATCAACGCTATTGCGCGCGCTATATGCCAACTACCTAGTGGACTCTGGCTCAATTAACGTTGTACACCAAGGCAGTACGCTCGATCTTGCGAAGGCAACCCCAAGAGAAATCATCAACGTACGTCAACACACCATAGGTTGGGTGAGCCAGTTCTTACGTGTGATTCCACGTATCAGTGCACTGGAAGTAGTGATGCAACCTATGTTGGAAATGGGTGGCTGCGCGCAAGAAGCACAAGAGAGAGCTAAGTTACTGCTGACTCGCTTAAACGTACCTGAGCATTTGTGGCACTTAGCGCCTGCAACCTTTTCAGGCGGTGAACAGCAGCGTGTAAACATCGCACGTGGTTTTATTGTTGATTACCCAATCCTCCTGCTTGATGAGCCAACGGCTTCGCTTGATGCAACCAACAGTGCGGTGGTCGTGAGTTTGATTGAAGAAGCCAAAGCGGGCGGCGCTGCAATCATCGGTATCTTCCATGATGAAGCAACGCGAGATTTGGTCGCTGACCGCCTGTATGACGTGAAGCTACAAAAAGACATTTCACCAAAACAACTCACCACAGCGTGTGCGTAAAGGGAGCTGACGCAAATGATTATTACCAACGTAAATCTGGTGCTTGAAAATGAAGTTGTGCGTGGCTCGGTTGAGCTGCGAGACGGCGTGATCGCCAACATGTCTGACTCGACAAGCCAACTTCCGGGTGCCTTTGATGGTGAGAATGGCTTCTTGATGCCGGGTTTAATTGAGTTGCATACCGACAATCTAGAGAAGTACTTCACGCCAAGACCAAAGGTAAACTGGCCACCGCTTTCGGCAATGAGCGCGCATGATACTCAGCTGATTGGGTCGGGCATCACTACTGTGCTTGATGCAGTTGCTTTGGGAGACTACCGAGATGGCAATCGCCAAGAGAATCTCGACCAGTTTATTAATACCGTAGCAGAAAGCCAGAAACGTGGTTTAACCCGTGCCGAGCACCGTATTCACTTGCGTTGTGAAGTGCCGCACTCGACCACCGTTGGCTTGTTTGAGCGTTACGTGAATATGCCAGAAGTACAGTTGGTGTCTTTGATGGATCACGCGCCGGGTCAGCGTCAATTTGTGAACATTGATAAGTACCGTACTTACTATCAGGGCAAGTACAACATGACGGATGCTGAAATGGCGGCCTACGAAAAAGACCAGGTTGCTCAGTCACAGCGTTGGTCGAAACAGAACCGTGATGAGATCACCCGTCAGTGTCGTGATTTGAACATTCCAACCGCAAGCCATGATGATGCAACCAGCGCGCATGTCACGGAATCTAAAGAGTTGGGCATGGTTATCGCAGAGTTTCCAACCACAGTTGAAGCGGCAAAGCGTTCTCACGAATTGGGCTTGAAGGTAATGATGGGTGCGCCAAACGTGATTCGTGGTGGTTCGCATTCGGGTAACGTCGCAGCGCATGAACTGGCGTCTTTGGGCGTGTTGGATATTTTGTCTTCCGATTATTACCCAGTGAGCTTGTTAGACGCGGTATTTACGCTAGTGAATGATGAGCGCAATAACCTCGATGTAGCACAAGCGGTACAATTGGCGACATTGAACCCAGCACAAGCTCTTGGCTTAACTGACCGTGGTGTCATCGCGGAAGGTAAGCGTGCTGACTTGGTGCTAGCGCATCGTTTGGAGGATCACCAATTAGTATCTCGTGTGTGGCGTGAAGGCAAGAAGGTATTCTAATCCATGTCTAAAGGTTACTCATTTGATGTGAATGGGGTGGTGAACGCTGCCCCTAAAGCTGACAAACCAGGTCAGCTTTATTACGTAATTGGTCCTTCTGGAGCTGGTAAAGATTCAATTATCTCAGCGCTACGAGAGCAGTTTGTTGAAGACTTGGTGGTCGCTCATCGCTACATCACACGGGCGGCCGATGCTGGTGGCGAAAACCACGTAGAGCTCAGTGATGATGAATTCTTCATTCGTTATTCACGCAATATGTTCGCGATGAGTTGGCAAGCGCACGGCATGAGTTACGGCATTGGCCAAGAAGTGTATCAATGGATGGATGCCGGTTTGAGTGTCGTGGTTAATGGCTCACGTGCGTATTTGGATGCGGCAAGAGAGTTGTTTGGCGAACGATTAGTCCCTGTTGTGGTGAGCGTTAACCCCGAGGTGTTAGAAGCACGCTTGCGAGCTCGCGGACGAGAGAGTGAAGCGCAGATAGCCCTTCGCTTACAACGTGCGGCAGACTATTGTATCGATTCAGCATCAGGCTCATCGGCTCTCAATAATACGCTGTGTATTGATAATAGCGGCACGCTTGAGCAGAGCATTGCGCAGTTTTCCCGTTTAAAAGAACAAGCTGAAAAGCTCGCAGAACCCATAGGTGGTGTCGCATGAAGCTAACCATGTTAGGCACAGCCAACAGTGCGATGGTACCAGTTTACGGGTGTGATTGTTCGGTGTGTGTTTCTGCCCTTGAAGAACCAAGTTTAAGACGAGAAAAGTCATCAGCGTTCCTTGAACATAATGGCAAGTTTCTGCTGTTGGATGCTAATGCACCTGACCTGATGCGTCGTTTCCCAGCGGGCTCGATAGACAAGATCTTATTGACTCATTACCACATGGATCATGTCCATAGTTTGTTTGATCTTCGCTGGGGCGCTGGCGATAAGATCTCGGTGATTTCACCGGATGACCCGCTTGGCTGCGACGATCTATATAAACACCCAGGTATCTTGGACTTTTCCTTGCGAGCACAAGCATTCAAATCGTTTGATTGGCAGGGAATCACCATCACGCCTGTGCCACTCAATCACTCTAAACTTTGTCTTGGTTATTGCTTCGAATTCGATGGCAAGCGCTTGGCTTATTTAACCGACACGGTAGGGCTGCCAAAACAAACCGAGCGTTGGTTGAAAGAGTTTCCCGTTGATTGGTTAATTACCGATTGTAATTACTCGCCAATTGAAGACCCTCAGGCTCGAGCTAGCCTAAACCACAACGACTTCCACCATATTTTAGACATCAATGAAACCTGTCGCCCCACAAATCTGGGCTTGATTCATGTGAGTCACCACATGCTTGGCTGGGCTGAGCAACATCCACAAGCCTTTTCAGAGCGACTGCGCATTCTCAACGATGGCGAGGAGATAACCCTATGAGCCAACCACTTTCCCCTACCTTAAACTGCGAACCTAGCGTTTCGGATAGCAGTAAACTACACAATGTTGAGCTAGGACGTTGGACAGAAATCGCTGACCGTTGCGTGCTAAATAACGTGCAAGTTGGAGATTACAGCTACATCCAAAACGACTGTAACCTGATGTTTACCGAGATTGGTAAATTCACATCTATCGCGGCGGCGGTTCGCCTGAACCCGAGCAATCATCCATGGTGGCGTCCAACGTTGCATCATTTCACTTATCGCCCGGGCAAGTATCAACTAGGCGAAGACCCTACTTCATTGGACGATGAGGTGTTCTCGTGGCGTGAGGAAGACAAAGTACAGGTTGGACACGATGTGTGGATTGGTCACGGCGTGATTGTTCTTCCGGGTATTACGATTGGCAATGGCTCGATTATCGGCGCGGGTAGTGTGGTGACCAAAGACGTACCGCCATACTCGATTGTGGTAGGTAACCCTGCCAAAGTGCTGCGCCCTCGGTTTGACGACCCTAGCTATGCCGAGCGGCTAGAAAGCCTTGAATGGTGGCATTGGAATGATGAAAAGCTCGCTGAGGCTTTGCCACTTTTCCAAAAAGACTGCGGCGAATTTTTGAGTCACTTTGAGCAAGTTTAAACTCGATATCCTTTAAATCTTAAAACGAAAAAGCAGCCTAAGTGGCTGCTTTTTGTTTACGATGGAAAGTAAAAATTTTGATTGATTCAAGTAATCAGTTCTTTGATGCTCAATGTTTCGCCAATAAGAAATCTTTAAAATGAATAGCAACGGCGGATGCGGTTATGGCTGGTTGGTAGTACATATTTAGGCTCCAAATACTGGTGTCATAGCATTCAAAAATAGGCACTAGTGTTTTGTCATTGATGTGATTTTCTACCAAAAATTGCGGCAGATAAGCGATACCAGTTCCGTTCAGCGCAGCTTGAAGCAGTAGGTCACTATCATTAACTTCCAACGACTTAGGGATTTTAATTATCTGGCACTCATTGTCCTTAGTGAATACCCAGTCATTACTTCCGGTGAGCGTCGTTGCAAAGAGGCATAAATGAGTTTTTAATTCAGAAGGGCTTTGTGGGATATTGTTTCTAGCAAGATATTCTGGAGAAGCGACGACGACAAAGGGGCTCTGCATTATTTCACGACGAACTAGGTGTAAGTCTTTTTCTCGATAGCCTTGATAGGATGCGTTCGCACTGATCGTAATATCACTGTCGGCGGCATGATCAAGTGCCCATGGTGAAATGTTGAGATTAAAAGTGACCTCGGGGTTAGTGCTGAGATATTCGCTGATGTGATTCATTAAAAAATGATTGGCGTAAACTGGGGTGCAAATTACATCAATATGACCTTTATCGTGTTTTTGATAGTCTTGCATGGTACGCATGATGGTTTCAGATTGGTCAACGAGCACTGAAAACTCATCAAATAAAGTTTGACCCGCAGGGGTGGGTTTTAACAAGCGGTTGTTACGTCGATACAGTGGCATTCCAAATTTTTGCTCAAGTTCCTGAAGCCAGCGGCTACCTGCTGATACTGATATGTTGAGCTTGCGAGCTGCGGCTGAAATTGACCCTGTGCGTACAACGTAAATAAAAAATGCCATTTTATCTAACATCAAAATCTCCTAGATCGAGTAAACGAAAAGGCAGGCAATGTTTAAAATGCCTGCCTTTAATACTATTTACACCGTTGCTTCTGCTGTTTTACTTGGAACTTTTTTACCTAATTTTTTAGCCATTACTTTTTCCATGTCTTCAAGGGCAACTCCTTTCGTCTCTGGAACGTACTTAACAACGACTACCATACAAATCAGGGACAACGCTGCGAATACCCAAAAGGCGAAAGCGCCGTTAAAGTTTTCTTTCAGATATGGGTTTTCGTTAAGCATTGGGAAGCTTTGAGTCACAATAAATCCTGTAAACCATTGTGCACCCACGGCGATAGCCATTGCTCTTGAACGAATACTGTTTGGGAAGATTTCTGAGATCATCGTCCAACATGCACAGCCCCAGGATGTGGCATAAGCGACTACATACAAACACAGTGCAAACAGTGCTGCGTAACCTTCCGTTCCGGTATAGAGCACATATCCGACGATTGTCATGCCGAGTGCACAGCCCAAAGTTCCGTATTTCATGAGCGGTAGGCGACCAACTTTGTCGATTAAGTACATACCTAATCCGTTACCAAGAATGAACACCACACCTACAAATGTTGTTTGGAACAACGCGTTCTCGGTACCACCCGCAATAGGTTTTAGAATTTCTGGTGTGTAATACATAATGACGTTGATACCAGTAAGTTGCTGAGCTGCCGCAACAAATGTACCGATGACAAGAATGGAAAAAAGAAGGGGAGAGCGTAAGCTTATTTTACTGTTTTTTGATGCATTTGCAGGGAGTAAAGATTTTTGGATCTCGAGGATAACTCTGTCTGCATGTTCTGGGTTGGAAATTCGAGAGAGTGTTTCTTTTGCCTTACCAATTTGTCCCTTGAGTACTAGCCAGCGCGGGGATTCTGGAATCATGATTAATAGACAGCCGAACAGTGTCGCTGGCAATACTTCAGAAGCGAGCATCCAACGCCATCCAACATCAACCAACCAGGCTTCAGACATCCCTTTCGCAATTAGGTAGTTAACGTAGAACACACCAGTTTGGCCTATAACCGCTGATTGTTGAAACATACTGACTGCTCGACCGCGAAAATCTTTTGGTGCAACCTCAGACATGTACATTGGGGACACCACACAAGCGATACCAACTGCCACACCGCCGATGATTCTGAGTAACACATAGATGGTAAATGTAGGTGCGATAGCGGAACCGATGGCGGAGATGATAAACAATACAGCAGACAAAAAGAGTGCACTTCGACGACCGTATTTGAGGGCAACGGTTCCTGCGGATACAGCTCCGATAATACTTCCTAAAACTACGCTAGATACTGCCCAACCCGTTTGAGCGGGTGTTAAACCAAAGTGATCTCTGATTGGCCCGATTGCTCCAGATATTACGGCAGTATCGTAGCCGAGTAGGATCCCCCCTAGTGCGGCGATACAACAAATTCTAACTATGTAAGCGATATTATGTTTGTGAGACTGTGTCCCATTATTAGGTGACATTACATACTCCTTTGTATTGTCCATACACTCTCTTAACCATCAAATAAGTTAGTGCTGGGCGATTATTCGATACTCGGTGAATGTAGGGTTAGAGTATCGAATTAATAACTCGCCAATGAATTTAGTAATAATAATAAATAGATTTGATAAATATTTTTCATTTTAGCGATGTTGAGAATCATAATAGCTCAGAATGACTACGGCTATTAAATTAATGTCTCTTTGGTCAATAATGTTAACCTGATCAAGGTGTGGAAAATATTTTTCAAATGCATTAATTTTACTAAGTTATTGTTTTTAATTGTATTAAATTAATTGTGATCTGTGCCATTCTTTTCTCGAAACCCCCGTAAACACTCGCTTTTTCCATATAATTTTAAAAATTAAAAACAAATTTATCAAAATGAAAAATATTTTTCATTAGGTTCGGTTTGGATTATATTGAATCTCAGTGAAGCAAACCTGTTTGGCCAAAATATCGATCAGATGCAATGAACCTATCTAATTGAAATTTTACTGGCCTAAGTAAAATTAAATATAAAAATTTTGGAGTACGACCATGAGCAAAGTTCAATACGGAATTAGCCCTTTAACTTGGACAAACGATGACATGCCAGAACTGGGTGGTGAGATCCCGTTGGAGACATGTTTGAGTGAAATGTCTGAGTCTGGCTTTACTGGTACCGAGCTAGGCACTAAATACCCGAGAGATCCGGAAACTCTTATTCCTTTGTTGAAAAATCACAACCTAGTATTGGCATCTGGTTGGTTCAGCGGAAATTTGATGACATCAAGTGCAGAAGAAGAAATTGCAGAAATGCAAGGTCATATCTTGCTGCTTAAAGCTGCTGGTTGCAAAGCGATGGTTTACGGCGAAGTGAGTAATACAGTGCATGGCGACATCAGCAAGCCGTTATCATCTCGCGTGATTTTGACTGAGGAAGAGTGGAAAACTTACGCTGAAAAATTAACTACTGTTGCTGATTATCTGTTGAATAAACATGACATCAAGCTTTCTTTCCACCATCACGTAGGAACGATTGTTGAGACAGAAGAAGATATCAATCGTTTGATGGAAGCTACAGGTGATTCTGTTTATCTGACACTTGATACAGGCCACATTACTTATGGTGGTGGCAACCCTGTCAATGTTATTGAGCGTTGGGGTCATCGTATCGGTCATATGCATTTTAAAGACCTTCGTATTGAAGTTATGAACGCAGCTCGTGATGCTGATAAATCATTTTTAAACGCAGTGCTTGATGGGGTATTCACTGTTCCTGGTACTGGTGATGTGAATTACGACGACGTGTTTGCTGCACTAAAAGCGCGTAATTATGAAGGCTGGCTACTGGTAGAAGCGGAGCAAGATCCTGCTAAAGCACACCCGCTTACGTTTGCTAAAACGGCTTACGAGAACATCACGGGTTACGCAAATAAATACGGCTTGTAATAACAAATGGCTTATTGAGGGGCTATCTCCCCAATAAGCCAGAGTCGACACATGGACAATACGTAATTGGCAAGGTAACGCGGCAATTACGTATCAGAAAGATCGAGGAAGAAGATGAAAACTGTACGCCTAACCGTTGCTGAAGCCTTAGCTAAATATCTTGCAGCGCAGAAAATTGTAGTCGATGGAAAAGAAGAGCAATTATTTGGTGCTGCTTTCGCCATTTTTGGTCACGGTAATGTGACATGTTTTGGTCAACAGCTAAAAAACATCGAAGAAAAAATCCCAACCTGGCGTGGTCAAAATGAGCAATCAATGGCTACGGCTGCCATCGCTTATGCAAAAGCGAATAAGCGTCAACGTATAGGTATTGCGACCAGCTCAATTGGCCCTGGTGCCACTAATATGGTTACTGCAGCGGGTATTGCCCATACAAACCGCCTGCCATTATTACTTATCTCTGGTGATGCTTATGTAAGCCGTCTTCCAGATCCTGTCTTGCAACAGCCGGAAAACTTTGAAGATCCATCGGTGACCTCTAACGACGCATTCAAACCATTGACTCGTTACTGGGATCGCGTGTTGTCGCCTGCCCAATTGATGCATACGCTTCCACAAGCACTAGATACTATGCTTGACCCTGCGACTTGTGGACCTGTTTTCCTTGGATTGCCGCAAGATGTTCAAGGTATTGCTTACGATTTCCCAGAGATATTTTTCGAAGAGAAATGTCATCGTATCCGTCGCCCTGAGCCGGAAATGGTCGTACTAGAAGAAGCGAAAGAGATCTTAATTAAAGCTAAGAAGCCTTTGATTATTTCAGGTGGCGGCGTGCACTACTCACTTGCAACCGATGAACTAGCCGCGTTCGCAGCTAAGCATAACATCCCTGTTGTCGAAACTATTGCAGGCCGTGCCACCATGCTGCAAGACAATCCACTTAATGCTGGGCCTATCGGCGTTACTGGCTCTAACTCTGCTAACCATATGGCTAACGAAGCTGATGTCGTACTTGCGATTGGTACACGTTTACAAGATTTCACTACGGGATCTTGGAGCGTATTTAAAAATCCAGAAATGCAGCTAGTTAGTATTAACGTGGCCAAATTTGATGCGATTAAGCATCGCTCTCATCCCGTTATTGGTGATGCGAAAACCAGTATGACGAAATTGTCTGGTCTTTTGGCTGACTGGCGATCAGGTGATGAGTGGTCTTCAAAAGCGAAAGTAGAAGCCGATGAGTGGAAAGCGTTAGTTCAACGTCGTACTCACCCACAAGCCGGTGAATTACTTGAAGGCACCTCTTCTTATGCTGAAGTGATTGGCAAGCTAAACCGCA
Organism: Vibrio sp. 1CM24A; assembly: GCF_023161725.1. NCBI lineage: Bacteria > Pseudomonadati > Pseudomonadota > Gammaproteobacteria > Vibrionales > Vibrionaceae > Vibrio > Vibrio sp. 1CM24A. The sequence continues at coordinate 953,487 of NZ_JALNTS010000001.1, read as the reverse complement.
GTATGGAAGAGGGCGATACAGTATTAACTGCCGCTGGCGGTTTGCCTGCTGAACTGTCCATGAACTGGCAGAATTACCAAATCGGTAAATTTGATATCGACTTTGGGTACTCATGTATGGGATATGAGATCGCGGGTGGTTGGGGGGCGAAAATCGCCAACCCAGATAATGATGTTGTGGTTCTTGTCGGTGATGGTTCGTACCTTATTCAAAATTCAGATATTTACTCGTCGGTTCTTACTGGCCATAAAATGATCGTCGTCGTTTGTGACAATGGCGGCTTCGCTGTTATCAACAAGCTTCAAAATAATACGGGTAATGAATCATTCAATAACCTGCTGGAAGATTGTCGCCGCCCAGACGGAGAGTTAGCTCGTGTTGACTTTGCTAAGCATGCAGAAGCACAAGGTGCCATCAGCGAAAAATTGACCTCTATTATCGACTTTGATGCAGCATTTGCAAGAGCGAAAGAAGCTGACCGTACCTACGTTATCGTTGTGGACATTGACCCAGTATCTCCTGCGGCATGGTCGAAATGTGATTGCTGGTGGGAAGTGGGGCTTCCTGAGGTTACGCGTAACGAAGAGACCGCAAAGAAAGTCGCTGATTGGGAAGAGGGCCGTGCGGCTCAGCGTCGCGGTGTTTAATCAAGAATATCCAAAATTAAAATCACAATAACTTTAACCACTGATACATCACTCAATCAGTCGATGTATCAGATAACGGAGCAAGATTATGTTTAATGAAGAACGTCGTTTTGAACAACCTCTACGCTGGGCAATGATCGGTGGTGGACGTGGCAGTCAGATTGGTTATTCACACCGAAATGCTGCACAACGAGATGGACTGTTTAAGCTTGTTGCTGGCGCTTTTGATTTAGATGCAGGGCGCTGCAGAGACTTTGGAACCAACTTAGGATTAGACCCTGAGCGTTGTTATGCGAATTACAAAGAGATGTTCGCAGCAGAAGCACAACGTGAAGACGGGATTCAGGCTGTATCTATTGCCACGCCAAACTCTACGCACTACGAGATTTGTAAGGTAGCACTCGAAGCAAACCTTCATGTTGTTTGTGAAAAACCTATCACATTTACATCTGAAGAGGCGGAAGAACTAAAAGTTATCGCCGAGCAAAACAATCGAGTGATTGGCGTGATGTATGGCTACAGCGGCTTCCCTATGGTGCAGCAAGCTCGTGAAATGGTACAGCGTGGCGACTTAGGTGACATCCGCGTTATCAATATGCAGTTTGCTCATGGTTTCCACAACGAAGAGTACGAACTTAACGACCCTGGCTTGAAATGGCGTGTAAGCCCAGAAGTATCAGGTCCAACGTATGTGCTGGGTGATATCGGTACGCACGCATTTTACTTGTGCGAAGTGATGACTGGCCTTGAAGTAGACCGCTTAGCTTGTATGCGTCAGAGCTTTATTAAGTCACGTACACCGTTAGAAGATAACGCACACGTAATGATGGAATTCAAAGGTGGCGCAGTAGGCACACTTTGGGCTTCTGCGGTAAATGCTGGCTCTATGCACCAACAAAAAATCAGAATTGTAGGCTCTAAAGCATCGATTGAGTGGTGGGATGAGCAACCAAACCAACTGCGCTTAGAAGTGCAAGGTGAACCATCGCGTATTCTTGAACGTGGTATGGGCTACTTGCACCAAGATGCGCCTGGCGTCGCTGTAAACCGAGTGGGCGGTGGTCATGCTGAAGGTTACTTCGAATCTTGGGCGAACCTGTACCACCGTTTTGCACTTGCGTTTGACGCGGCAGAGCGTGACGACCAGCAAGCGCTGTCTGATATTTGGTTCCCTGGTATTGATGCGGGCATCGAAGGTGTACGTTTATGTGAGAAGTGCGTTGAGTCTGCGGACCAAAACGCTGCTTGGGTTGAATACAGCAGATAGGAACTGACTATGACAAAGATTGCACTTCCAAAAGATCGCAAGCTGGATGCCATCGTATTAGGCCGAGCTGGCGTTGATCTCTACGCTCGCGAATTCAATACCGACATGGCTGATATATCAGGCTTTAACAAATTCGTTGGCGGCTCTGCAGCAAACATCGCAGTAGCAGTTAGTCGTTTGGGTGGTAGAACAGGCTTTATTGGTTGCGTGGCAAATGACGCGTTTGGTGACTACGTAAAAGGTTATATGCAGGATCAAGGTATCAACCTTGACGGAATGATGACTGATGACACGGGCTCTCGAACTTCTGTTGCATTTACTGAGATGAAGCCAAGCGACTGTACAGTGCTGATTTATAGAAACAACGCATCAGACCTAACCATAAAACCAGAACAGGTGAGCGCAGAGTATATCGCGAGTTCTAAAACTCTGGTTGTAACTGGTACCGCACTTTCAGAGAGCCCAAGCCGTGAAGCTACGCTCATTGCTATGGAGCATGCTCGTCGAGCCGGCACGGTGGTGATCCTTGATGTTGATTACCGTCCATACTCTTGGCGCACAGATGTCGATGCATCCATTTATTACGGTATTGCTGCGGGTTTATCTGACATTGTCATCGGCAATCGTGAAGAGTTCGACATGATGGAAACGGTCTTGGCACCCGGTAATCAAGATGATGACCAAACGGCAGAACGATTTTTACGTGAAAACACTCAAGTGGTTGTGATCAAGGCTGGAGAGCTTGGTTCTAAAGTGTATTGCAAAGATGGCTATAAGTTTGAACAAGGCATCTTCCGAGTCAAGGTGAATAAACCATTTGGTTCTGGGGATTCGTTTGCTGGTGGTCTTATTTGGACGCTTATCAATGACGGTGAACTTGAGGATGGTGTTCGTCATGGTTCGGCTGCTGCGGCAATTAATGTGAGTGGCGAAAGCTGTACTGAGGCAATGCCAACCAAGGAAGAACTGCTCGATTTTATTGAGAGCCGAGCGTAACGATTTTGACTTGAACCTTCTTTACAGATCAAGGAATGAGTCAGTCGGATCGGTAATTTTCTCAGCCATTAATACGTTCAGTTATTAATACGCTTTGGATTACGAACCATCTCGGTCCGACATTTTTATTCGTTTTGAATTAAATAATAAGAACTATGTTGAGTTGCAACGACGACTCGATGAATGAGGAGAAAGGATTATGGGTAAGCATATACCCCCATTTAATAATCAAAACCAGCCAATCGTTGATGTTAACGATGAGGTTACACCACTTTGTTATTTCAACCAGGTTCACTTAAGCCAGAGTGAGCAACACACTCACACTGTTGAAGGGTATGAGTCGGTAGTTGTACTTGCTGGTGGTACGTGTTGTATCACAGTGAGTAACGGTGTCGATGAGCCTCAAGTCTTTGATAATATAGGTAAGCGTCGCACGGTATGGGACGGTGAGCCTGAATCTGTTTATGTACCGCTTGGTTATACAGCGACCATTGATTGTGTAAGTGAAAGCGCAGATGTGATGATTGCAGGTGGTAAATTTGATGCCTCATTAGAACCGTTCTGCGTTCGAGCTGATGAAGTTGAAATGGTTCAATACGGCTCAGATGATACGAAAACACACCGTAAGATCAAACATGTGCTTGGGCAAAGTAATGCTGACAAACGTGGCCGTTTACTTGTCAGTGAGCTATTTACGGTTGGCGCTGGTGGTTGGTCTGGTTTTCCTCCACATAAACATGATGAAGACCGCGTCAAAGAAGATGGCAGCAAAGAGACATTATACGAAGAGGTGTATCAATTCCGTTTCAATCCTGATTTTGGTTTCGGCGCACAGTTTTTATACGAACATGAAGACGATTTTGGTCCTGTTTATCACGTTCGCACAGGTTCAGTAATCGCTATTGATAAGGGATACCACCCGAGTGTAGCTGCGCCGGGCTATGAAATGTATTACTTCACCATCATCGTAGGGAAAACGTCTAAGTCTTTGATTCAGCACTTTGACCCTCACCATGAATATCAAGTTGAAACCATTCCAGGCATCAAGGATATGATCGCCAAGTTTAAGTAGAGGGATACGTTATGTTGGTTAATTTAAACGATTTATTACCTGATGCGGCTGCATCAAATTATTCAGTTCCCTGTTTTAATGTCTTTGGCTTTGAAGATGCTCGCGCAGTCGTAGAGGCTGCGGAAGAAGTGAACAAACCGGTTATCTTAGCGTGTAACAAAGATGTCGTTGATTTTTATGGGGTAGAAACGGCAGCGGCGATGTTTTTAGGTCTAGCGACTAAAAGTACAGTGCCAGTTTGTCTGCACCTCGATCATACCTATGAAGAAGACATTGTATATCGAGCATTAAAGGCCGGCTTTAGCTCGGTGATGTTCGATGGCTCACAGTTGAGCCTAGAAGAGAACATCGCTCGAACTCGCAAAGTCGCGGATGTCGCCCATGCATTAGGCGCTTCGGTAGAGGGTGAAATAGGTTCTGTTCCATACGATGAAGGTCGTGACCATATCAAAACAATAGATACTAGCCCTGCTGATGCAGCTAGGTTTGCTCGCGAAAGTGGTGCTGATTGCGTGGCGATTTCTGTCGGTAATGTCCACCGTCTAACCGAACCAACATGCACTATTGATTTTGGCTTACTTGACCGTATTTCAGCCGAAGTGACGATACCATTGGTGATACATGGGGCTAGTGGGATTCGAGACGAAGATATGGCGAGACTTAAGCAAAGTCGTGTCTCTAAGTTCAATATCGGCACCTGCTTACGTCAAGCCTTGGGTAACAATCTACGCGGCTATATGAACGATGAACCAGAGAAGTTTGATAGAATTTACTTTATGCAAAAAGCAATGCCGTACGTAAAAGATGAAGCTATTCGAAACTTCGAACTTTTATCTTAGAATTAATACCCCAAGTGTTAAAGCTTGGGGTATTATTGATTTATAAACCAATATTTAACGGGAAAGAAGTTAGGTATGGAAGTTGAAACTAACGAGATTGTACATGTGCCTAGTGATTTAGACTCTCTGAAAGAGTTAATCGTCAAACGCTATGACAATTTGAGTCAACGCTTACAGCAAGTCGCGGACTATGTGTTAGCCCAGCCTATGCTAGTTGCCGTTGAGACTATGGCGACCATTGCGGAACAAGCCAATGTCCCATTGTCGACCTTAAGTCGATTTTCAAATGCGATGGGCTTTAGTGGGTTTAGCCAAATGCAGGCTCTGTTTAGAGACCAATATCTAAATAGACCTCGGGATTATAAAGACCGAGTGCGCAAAGCAAGAGACCAAGAAACATATCAACCAGAATCGCCAACCGCTATTTTTAACGATTACGGTGTCGCTAACGTTGAAGCGATAGAAAAATTACAAGTATCAGTTTCACCACAGAAGCTTGAAAGAGCCGTGAGCCTGATGGATCAAGCCGAAACGATATATATACAAGGGATGCGCCGAGCTTATCCGGTTGCTTTTTACCTTTGGTATGCTCTTATGAAATCAGATAACAATGTTGTCTTGCTTGATGACCATGGAGGGATGCTGACCCCTATGATCCGTAATATGAACGATAAAGACGTATTGCTTACTGTGACTTTTGCCCCTTATGCAATGGAAACCAGCAATGTCATAGAGTGTGCTCATGACCGAGGTGTCCCTATCATCGCGATCGCAGATAACCAGATGATGGCGCATGGCAGTAAGATGGACGTGTGTTTTGAAGTGGAAGAAGGGGAGGTGATGGGCTTTCGATCGCTGAGTTCTTCGATGTACCTAGCTCAAACATTAGCTGTTAGTTTGATGTGTCGTGAGATTAAATAGCGTTTACCTCAGAATGTTCTAGATAACACTAAAAAGCCGATAATTATCGGCTTTTTTAATGTTTGCGAAAAACCTAAATAAAGTGACTGCCGAGCATAGAAAAAGCTACCGTATTGGCAGCTTTTTTAGCTCAGGATGGTTGGAGTGTTCTGGTTATGAGAACAAACGCTTCATGCCTGAAAGCATGCTAGTGGCTGTCTCGTAATGATCGCCTTCCCAAAGTTGATCATTGAGAAACTCACCAGAATAGAACCCGTCATATCCTGTACTTTGAATGGCTGACGTCCATTCTTGTAGTGGAATTTCTCCTTGGCCTAGCAAGCAATTTCTAAGTTCTTTCTCATCGACCCAAGGCGCACCAACTTCAGGGCGGTGTCCATCGGAAAGATGAACATTGTAAATGAGCGATTTATCGATCTTTGCCATGTCTTCTGGTGTTGCCCCGCGGCATGCCCAGAAGTGCCAAGTGTCGAGCACAAAGCCAAAGTTATCTCGGTTGACTGCATCATGTAATTGATAATATTGCTCTAACGTAGCAATGGGGGTCCATGCTGCACCTTCGTATTGGAAGCGGATACCATGCTCTCTTCCGATATCGGTTATATTGCGGATGTTTTGTGCAGTAATACGAATGTTATCTTCAACCGATAGGCCTGTCAGCGCCTCGAAAGCGTTTAATTGAATGGTTGGCGCACCAATGTCTTTGGCAAATTCACACAGAAGTTCTGTATCTCTAAATAACTGGTTTTGTGCTTCTTTGGTCGTACTCTCCACACTACCTATAATATCAATCGCAGAAGGCGCAATATTAGCGTCGTTTAGCCTTGTTTTGAGGTCTTGGCTTGTTAAACCAGCATTGATATATCGCCACAACTTTTCTGTATGGATTTCTAACCCGTCATAGCCTGTTTCTTTTGCCAAACGGATATCGCTAACAATATTATTATGTAGTGAACACATCCCGTGTAGTGCATAGCGCATAAAGTAGTCCTTTGTCAGTCGCCAAAAAGCTTGTGCTGTTGGCGTAATTAATCGCGTTAAGACCATTATCCTCCTTGTGATAAATTTTTTCCACAATCAACCCTTCTATCTGTGATGTTAATTAAGTAAAAATAAAAATGGCTATTAACTGGTCGATATTGCGTGGATTTGTGAGCTTTTATCATGTAGTTTGGGTGATAATATTTTTTCATTATGTTGGTTTTTCTGTCAATTCTCTGTTCCGGAGTAACGGGTTCTGTTAATGAAAAATGGAATATAAATTGGAAATCAGAGGGTCACTAAGATGTGACCGTATTTAGCTATCGTTGTTTATTCACTTAAGCAGCCACTCTACGTCATGAGGGAAAGTATGTTTAACATCGCTTTATTTGGTGCGGGACGCATTGGCAAAGTTCACGCGGTTAATATTGATAACCACCCGAGAACAACCTTGTATTCTATTGTAGATCCATATGTGGAGGGCGCTAACCAACTAGCAAGCCAATACAATGCAAAAATCCAAACAATTGAAGAGGCTATGGCTGACCCCAATATCCATGGAGTGTGCATCGGTTCTGCAACCGACACACACGCTGATTTTATTGAGCTAGCGGCAAAGAATGGCAAGACGATCTTATGTGAAAAACCTATCGACTTAGAATTGAGCCGTGTTCGTGATTGCTTGGGCGTGATTGAACAATATCCAGTGCCAATGTTGGTTGGTTTTAATCGCCGCTTTGACCCTCAGTTTCGTAAGCTAAAAACTCAGTTAGGTTCTGGTGTGATCGGTAAGGCAGAATCGTTGCTGATCACGTCTCGTGACCCTTCGCCACCACCGGCACATTACGCTAAAGCTTCTGGTGGTATGTTTCGCGATATGAGTATCCATGATCTTGATATGGCACGCTTTATCCTTGGAGAAGATCCAATCTCAATTACTGCACACGGTAGTTGTATGGTTGATAAAGCTATTGGTGAAGCTGGAGATATTGATACTGCTGTTATCGTTATGAATTTTCCATCGGGCGCGATGGCCACTATTTCAAACAGCCGTCGTTCTGGTTATGGGTATGATCAGCGCCTTGAACTGCATGGCGAGAAAGGCTTACTACAAGCGGGCAATATGAAAGAGGATCTCGTTCAGTATTGGGGGGAAAGTGGTTGTGTTAGCGCGAAACCGCAGCATTTTTTCTTAGAGCGTTACGAACAAGCATACATCAATGAATGGGATCACTTCGTTGAGATTCTAGCAGGTGAAGCAGCGCCGCTTTGCAGTGGTAAAGATGGAGAGTTTGCTCTTGTGCTTGCTGAGGCTGCTTTAGAGTCCATGAACACTGGAGTAACGGTCAAACTCTAACCAAGAGGTTTGTAGCTTTAACCACTCGTAAGGTGTTACTGGCTTATGCAAGGCAGAACTTAGAATTAATCGAGGGTTCTGCCTTTTCTAAATGCGAGTGATACTGCCAAAGATTGTGCAAGGCATAACGAAGCCGACTGTGATCGAAAGGCATCGACACTCGCTTCTTTTACTGTAAAACACACGTCGCTGAATGCCGACAGTGGGCTGACTTGATTATCGGTAATCACGATTTGTTTGGCCCCCGCTTTAGACGCTATTTCACACAGTTTGATCGTTTCTTCCGCATATGGATTAAAACTAATTGAGACAACCACATCATTAGGCCCAACCATACTTACCTGTTCTTCAAACATCCCGCCTAAACCATCGATAAGGAATGCTCTACATTCGATATGACGTAGTGCATATGTGAGGTATGACGCCACGCTAAATGAGCGTCTTAGCCCAATTAGATAAATGTTATCAGCATTGGCTAGAACATCGACTGCTTGCTTGAGTTTCTCGGAAGAGGTGAGCTTGGCAAGTTGCATCATTGCATGTGAGTTGGCTTGAGCAAATTCGTATAAAATATCTTCAGGCTCTTCTTGCTGGCTGCCATCATTGAGCTCCTTAACTAAACGCGTACGTTGAGTGTAGCTGGCGGTTTCTTCTACAAGGTTTTGACGGAATATTTGTTTCAACTCGTTAAAACCATTAAACCCAAAGGCATTTGCAAAGCGTATTAGTGTCGACGGTGGAACATCGGCCGCCTTGGCAATGACGGCAACCGTGTCAAAGGCAATGCTGTTTGAATTTTCGAGTACATAATGAGCGACTTGTTGTAGTCGTTTGCTCAACGTACTGTGTTGTAGACGAATTTGGTTCTCTAGTTCGTTGAGATTCGTAGCTGCATGCATAACAACATCCTAAGTTTAACGGCGAAGATGACCGGAATGTTTTCTATATATCAGAGTAGATAGATGATGTGAAGTCGAGTTGGCGAAAATGAAACATTTATTTCACTTTAGATGATATTTAAGAAAGAGACATAACAATCACGCTCTAAACAAAAAAATGCCACGAGAGTGATGAGCTTACGTGGCATGGAAAACCTCATTTGAGGACCCTACATTCAACTTGTTGTATGAGCGATTTATTTATGGTTAACATAAACGCTTAGCGCTTCTTGCGAATCACATCAGTATTCTTAATCAAGATGTTAAAGCCTGCGTAAATGCATAGTGGCTACTCATCTACGTATTTATTTACTTTTCTTTTGGCGCTTCATATCAAAAATAACGGCTACGACAATCACTAAGCCTTTTACTACTTGTTGCCAATAGGCTGATACATTGAGTAGGTCGAGTCCGTTTTGTAGTACTCCCATAATCATGGTGCCTACGATAGTTCCTTGGATTGTTCCTATTCCGCCGGCATGCGATACCCCACCAACAGTGGCAGCAGCGATAGCATCAAGTTCATACATGTTACCTAAGCCAGGTTGACCTGAATTGATTCGAGCCGTCAAAATAAGCGCAGCAATACCAGCCAGAAGACCAGCGTAGACGTAGACAAGAATTTTGTACTTGGTGACGTTGATGCCTGATACGTAAGCTGCAGTTTCGTTGCCTCCGATTGCATAAGCATATTTACCAAACCTGGTGTAGTTGAGTAGCACATAGGTGAACAATGCCATAACGAGGAATATCACCACGGGCACGGGGATCCCCGCTATGTTTCCTTGTCCGATCCATTGGTATGAATCGATTAAGCTACTGATCGGGCGACCGTCTGAATAGAGTAATGCAGCCCCGCGAGCTATGATCATCATGCCTAATGTTGCAATGAACGGGGGGATACCTGTATAGGCGATTAGCGCACCGTTAATCAAGCCACAGAGAGCCCCCACACCTAGTGCAACCAAAATAGGGACAATAACAGGCAGCTCAGGCAGGTTGGGGTACATTCTCATGCCCCAATCGAGGGTTTGAGCTGTGCTGGCTGAGACTACAGCTGCAACCGCAAGTACTGAGCCGGATGAAAGGTCAATACCGCGAGTGATGATGATGATTGTTACACCTAAGGCGAGCAGGCCGATACTGGCCATCTGAGTCATTACATTAAGTAAATTGGCAACGGTGAGAAACACCGGAGACAGAATACTCATGACAACACACATGCCGACAAAGACGACGTAGATCGCGTACTTGGATAAAAAACGTGTTTTTTTGCCAGTTTCGGGCTGTTCTGAAGTGGCTTGAAGAAGTTTAGCTATCATAACTACTTTCCTTGATATGTTGGATTAGCTTATTGTTTTTAGTTGAACGCCAATGACATGACTTGCTGTTGTGAGGCTTCGTGACCGTCGAGCTCACCTTTAAATTGCCCATCGTGCATGACGAGAATACGGTCGCTCATTCCAATCACCTCTGGTAACTCAGATGAGATCATTACCAAGCTTTTACCCATGCCGGTGAGCAGGCGCATCAATTTGTAGATTTCAGATTTGGCGCCAACATCAATGCCTCGAGTCGGTTCGTCGAGAAAGAGAATGTCTGGTTTAGTTAGCATCCAGCGCGCGAGTAATACTTTTTGTTGGTTACCACCACTCAAGTTATCGATGGCTTCAGACATACCTGGCGTTTTTACCTTGAGAGTCGAACATTGCGTTGAGCAGTCTTTTTGCATTTTTCTTACGTCAAGTAGGCTAACGACTTTGTTACGATAAGCATCAAGGTGGGCAATGGAGGTGTTGGCAAAAATATCCAACATTAAGTAAAGCCCGGAGTGACGTCGGTCTTCTGTTAGAAAGGCCATTTTGTGATTGATGGCGTCGGTTGGCGTTTTGATTTCTACTTGATCGCCGTTGATCCAAATCTCACCAACATCTTTCTTTCTTACACCAAACAGAGTTTCAATTAATTCGGTACGCCCTGAGCCGACAAGACCTGCAATACCAAGGATCTCGCCTTCGTGTAGCTTGAAGCTAATGTCGTTGAATTGACCTTCAACAGAGAGGTTTCTAACATCCAACCTTACTTTTCCAGGTTTGGCGGTGATTGGTGGATAAACATCGCCAAGGTCGCGCCCTACCATCATGTGAACGAGTTCGTCATTATTAGTCGATGAAGCTTCTCTTTCACCAATAAAGTTGCCATCTCGAAAGATCGTGATGTCATCACAGATACGGAATATTTCATCCATTTTATGGCTAATATATACGACCGCCACTCCCTGAGATTTAAGTAGTTCTATGATCTCGAATAGGTGGTCAACTTCTTTACCTGTAAGGGCCGAAGTTGGTTCATCCATGATGATCACTTTGGAGTGATACGAAATAGCCTTCGAAATCTCGATCATCTGCATGGTAGCTACCGTTAGCTCACTCATGGGGGTGCGAGGGTCGAGGTGTAGGTCCAATTTTTCCAAGAGTTTGGTTGTGTCACTGTACATTTTGCGATGATCGATGAGGTTCAGTGGCCCCTTGGTTGGTTCTCTACCTAGCCAAATGTTTTCTGCGATACTTCGGTGAAGTACTGGGGACAACTCTTGGTGGATCATCGATATTCCGGCTTCAAGGGCATCTTTAGCACCACTGAAGTTAACTGGATGACCTTGATAATGGATGGTGCCGCTATCTCTTTGGTAAATACCGAAAAGAACTTTCATTAGGGTGGACTTCCCTGCGCCATTTTCGCCCATTAAGGCCATGACACGACCTTCTTTTAATGTGAGTTGCACATTATCAAGGGCTTTCACTCCAGGAAATGACTTTGATATTCCACGCATTTCTAGTAAGGCTTGACTCATATTTACTGCTCCGATTGAAATGATCTATGTATCGAGCCTTGTTAGTGGGTTGGCACATAGATCATATGAGTGAAGAGGGCGTTAGCCTTGCTTAGCTTTGAATTCTTCGAGGTTGTCTTTGGTAACAAGCTCGGCAGGGATCCAAGTGATTTTCTCGCGAGGCTGATTTGTGATGCCACTGATTGCGGCGTCAATTGCGCCACGAGCTTGGCCGCCACCATCTTGGAATACAGTGGCATCAAGAGCGCCATTTTCAATTGCCATTAAGCCATCAGGAGTCGCATCAACGCCGACAACAATCGTGTCATCGAGTTTCCCTGCAGCACGCAGAGCTTGAATTGCACCTAGAGCCATATCATCGTTGTTGGCAATAATTACGTCGAGTTTGTCTCCTGAATTGATCCAGTTTTCCATTACGACCATTGCTTGTGAGCGTTGCCATAGAGCGGTTTGTTTGCGAGTGATGTTGAAATCAGGCTTATCTTGGAAGTAATCTTCGACGCCTTCTGTACGAAGAATTGCAGCTTCAATTGTCATCATCCCCATCAAAATTCCAATGTTTCCACCTTCACTTTTATCTGCGACGTACTTAGCTTGCTCTTTGCCAAATTGCAGCTCTTCAGAGCCAACGTACGCTACACCTTCGGGTAAGTAAGAAGGACGGCGGTTGAGGTAAACGAGCTCAATTCCTGCATCTAGAATCTTGTCCGTCATAGGTTGGGTCGCGTCAGTATTAACTGGCACTAAAATGATGCCGTCGACTTGTTGGATAATGAAATTTTGAACTTGGCCAAGCTGTTTCACTGTGTCTTCTTTGGCATCCACAAAAATGAGCTTAACGTTATCTTGCTTTTCAGCGTATGCCGTCATGGAATCTTTCATATTTACAAGAAATGTATCGTCGAAGTTGGGAATCGCGACACCTATTGTGACGACATCACTTTTTGTCTCTTCACCACCACAGGCAACGAGGCTGAGTAAACCTATTGCAATGATCCCTGTTTTTACTCGTCTTGCTGCCGAGCTTTGGAAGAGAGTGGTTTTGTGAGTAAAGCGACGTATGAACTTTGAAAATGTGTTGGTTATCGATGACATGCTATGTCTCCTTGTTGTTATCACTGCTTCTGCCAATTACAAAATATTTTGTGATTGAATCTCTGAGAGTGCTTTCTTTCTCCTAGAGACTTGGCAACTTTCATTCCTTTACGTAGGCGTTTTAAATTTTAATTTTCGCGAAAAATATTTTTCATTTAAATCGTGGGTAACTATATATTCAGAATTTTTTTTTAGCCATTAGACATAATGCGCAATTGTTATAATTGTTACATAGATCTTGTGGTTGTTAAGTTTTGCGTTGAGTTTGTTTTTTATTAAGCCTTTGATTTTAATTGGTTTAAAATTATGAACTCTATTTTATTTATAGCTAAGTTATTGATTTTAATTGTTAAAAAAATATAGTGATTGAAGTCACTTACATGAAAAATTAAATGAAAAATATTTTCTGAATTTTTCTTTATTTCTGAGTTTGAAGTCTACTTTTGCGATTAAATGTAAACTGGATCACTTTAATGAACTGTATGTTTCGTTTTTCTTTGATTTTGGAATTTTTATTTCATATAAAGGGGCTGTCTACAGGTGAGATTTATTTATATGGCTGAGTGTTAGTTTGCAGAGGTGGCAGAGTTTGCTCTTCGTAAGCGATGAAAGCTGAATATAAGCGAACCAATTTGTCTACAAGGAATGGGATATGCAGTTAGAAGAAAAAACACTGGATTTGATTTGTTTGGGGAGAGTGGCGGTTGACCTATATGGGCAACAAATTGGTTCGCGATTAGAATCTATGGGGTCATTTTCGAAATATTTAGGAGGATCGTCGGGCAATGTTGCTTATGGGACAGCAAGGCTTGGATTAAAGTCGTCAATGCTTGCTCGTGTTGGTGATGAGCATATGGGACGGTTTGTTCGCGAGGAGTTGCAATCCGTAGGGGTTGATACTCGCCATCTCATCACCGACCGCGAACGCTTAACAGCTTTAGTATTGTTAGGCATCAAAGATGAAGAGACGTTTCCATTAATTTTCTACCGTGATAATTGTGCCGACATGGCACTCAGTGTGGATGATATTTCAGAATCTTACATAGCCTCTGCACGATGCTTAGCGATTACAGGTACTCACCTTTCAAACCCGCAGACCCGAGATGCGGTATTACTCGCCTTAAAGTATGCTCGAGAGCACGGTGTTAAAACTGCGTTGGATATTGACTATCGGCCCGTTCTTTGGGGATTAACTAGCCTTGGCGATGGCGAAACTCGCTATATCGATTCTGCTGAGGTTACGCATCAACTTCAGCAAGTGTTACCCCTTTTCGACCTTATTGTTGGTACAGAAGAGGAGTTTCATATAGCTGGTGGTTCCACAAATACAGTTGCGGCTTTAAGGTCGGTTCGAACTGTTAGTCAAGCTGAACTCGTGTGCAAAAGAGGCGCGTTGGGTAGTTCTGTTTTTTCCAGCGATGTACCAGGTTCACTGGATGAAGGTATCACTGTCGAAGGCGTTAAAGTGGATGTTCTTAATGTACTTGGTGCGGGTGATGCCTTTATGTCTGGCCTGCTACGAGGTTACCTCAATGATGAAGGTTGGGAGAAAGCTTGCGCTTATGCCAACGCGTGTGGTGCATTAGTGGTATCACGCCATGGCTGTGCGCCAGCTATGCCTACTAAAGAAGAGTTAGATAATTATTTAGCTCGTGCTCAAGATGTATTACGACCAGATCAAGACAGTCAACTAAACCATTTACATCGAGTTACGACACGTCAAACTCAGTGGGATGAATTATGTATTTTGGCATTCGATCACCGTAGTCAGTTTGAACAAATGGCGAAAGATGTTGGCGCTGATCTTGACCGTATTTCGATACTGAAGCAGTTGATCTATAAGGCATCGCTAGATGTCTGCCAAGAAGAGAATCTGTCTGGACAGTTTGGCTTGCTTTGTGATGGTACTTTTGGTCAGCCAGTCCTTAATACTGCAACCGGCACAGGTACTTGGATTGGCAGACCGGTAGAAGAACCTGGATCTAGACCTTTGCAATTAGAGCATGGCGACATCGGCAGTCAGTTGAGAACTTGGCCACTTGAACATGTTGTGAAGTGTTTGGTTTTTTGCCACCCAGACGATGACATTGCCTTGCGTCTATCACAAGAAAAGACAGTAAAAGAAGTCTATGACGCGTGTTGCCAATCGGGGCACGAATTGCTGCTAGAGGTTATTTTACCTAAGGAAATGACTTTGGGGGATAAGCAGTATCTTACGTTGATGAATCAATTTTATTCCATTGGTGTTAAACCTGACTGGTGGAAATTACCGCCGCTTTCGGAGTCGTCCTGGAACCAAGTGGAGTTGTTGATACAAGACAATGACCCACATTGTCGAGGCATATTGATTCTTGGGCTGGATGCGGAATTAGATGAGGTACAAGCCGGCTTTAATACCGCAGCAATTTGTTCTCTGGTAAAAGGCTTTGCGGTTGGGCGAACAATATTCGGATTGCCATCAAGTCTGTGGCTAGCGAATGACATAAATGATCAGGAGCTCATTGCCCAAATCAAATCGAACTATTCGAGCTTGGTGAGAGCGTGGCAACAGCGCAATGTATCTACATCTTGTCAGTCATCTTTACAGTCTCGTCTTAAATCACAAGGCGCACCTTCATTGATTTCAAACTAAAGGACCCAGTTATGAAAACCGTATTTAATTTTATTAATGGTGAAATAAGCGACTATCAAACGGAACGCGTTGCTCCGATCTTTGACCCAGCAACAGGCCTGCAAACAAAGCAAGTTGTTTTAAGTAATGAAGAACAAACGGCACAAGCTATTGAGTCCGCTCAACATGCTCATCTGGGGTGGGCTAAAACATCACCATTGAAACGTGCCCGTGTGTTGTTTGCATTTAAAGCCTTAGTCGAGGCTAATCTTGACCGTTTAGCTCGCTTGATCTCTAGTGAGCATGGGAAGGTCTATTCAGATGCCGTTGGGGAGTTAGCTCGAGGGCTCGAAGTGGTAGAGTTTGCATGTGGCATCCCACATCTACAAAAAGGCGAGCACTCATCTAATGTTGGCACTGGCATAGATAGTCATTCATTAATGCAGCCATTGGGCGTGTGCGTTGGCATCACACCATTTAATTTCCCTGCAATGGTTCCTATGTGGATGTTTCCTGTAGCATTGGCTACAGGTAATACATTTGTTTTGAAACCTTCTGAAAAAGATCCGTCACTGGCCATAGAACTGGCTTTGTTACTTAAAGAAGCAGGGCTACCCGATGGCGTCTTCAATGTGGTAAATGGCGATAAACGAGCTGTGGATGTATTGCTTACCGATGAACGTGTACAAGCGGTTAGCTTTGTTGGTTCTACACCGATTGCGGAGTACATCTATACCACAGCTTCTGCTCATGGTAAGCGTTGCCAAGCATTGGGTGGTGCGAAAAACCACTGCTTAGTGATGCCAGATGCTGATATAGATATGACCTCTCAAGCCATCATGGGAGCGGCATATGGCGCTGCGGGTGAACGTTGTATGGCATTATCTGTGGTAGTGGTTGTCGGGGATGAAACGGCCGATCGTTTAACCGATAAATTACAAACGCAGATACAGTCCATGCGAGTCGGGCCTGGGATTGTGGAAGGACGGGAAAACGATATGGGTCCTGTTATTTCAGCTGCTCATAAACAAAAAATTTGTGATTATATTTCTGAGGGAGAGCTGCAAGGTGCTTCACTTCTGGTTGATGGACGATCGCTTGAGGTTAAAGGCCACAAAGAGGGGTATTTTGTTGGGCCGACTTTGTTTGACCATGTCTCCCCTGAGATGACAATTTACAAAGATGAAATTTTTGGTCCAGTGTTGGTGATTGTGCGAGTGCCTAATTATGCAACGGGCTTAGACCTAATTAATCGACACGAATATGGTAATGGTACGGCTATTTTTACTCGAGATGGTGAGGCTGCGCGTCAGTTTCAAGAAGAGGTGTTGGCTGGGATGGTGGGTATCAATGTCCCTCTTCCTGTACCAATGGCATTTCATAGTTTTGGCGGGTGGAAACGCTCTATCTTTGGGCCTTTAAATATGCACGGTAATGATGGGGTTCGTTTTTATACAAGAATGAAAACGGTCACGAGTCGCTGGCCTGCCAGCGTGCGATTGGAAGAGCACACTAGCAGCTTTAACTTTCCGACGATGTAATCGGAGCTATTGTTTTAGGTAGTTTCACAATAAGCAGTAGCCATTTAGGTTACTGCTTTTTTGTACTAAAAAAGGAAGATACGCAGTTACTGCATTAGATGATGCGTTTAATTAATCGAAAGGATCGGTGCTTTTTAATCGACAACCTTGGTGCAGCCGTGAACACAATAAAAAAGCCCATGCTGTAACAGCATGGGCGAATATGACGTGGAGCAGTCATAACAAATAAAAACGCAGTAACACGATTTACTATTTAGAAAATTTAATGTTTTGGAAGTGGCATAATGTTGAGAGGTGTCGGGATTATCAAGGTTGCTTCTGTTGCTTGTTGCACTTCTTCAGGGGTGTAGCCAGGTGCTATCTCCGTTAATATCATTTGGGACTTATGAATGGATATCACGCCCATCTCTGTGATGACCATGTCGACCTGATTAAGCGCGGTTAATGGCAGAGAGCAGGTTTTAAGAAGCTTGTGTTTACCTTTCGCCGTGTGCTCCATTGAAACGATGACTTTTTTCGCGCCTACGACTAGATCCATAGCGCCTCCCATCCCTGGGACCATTTTCCCAGGGATAATCCAGTTAGCAAGATTACCTTGCTCATCGACTTGCAGGGCTCCGAGAACCGTTACGTCGACATGACCACCGCGAATAATAGTGAAGGAGTCGGCGCTGTTAAAATAGCTTGCGCCTTTGGTTGCGGTAATCGGCTGTCCACCGGCGTTGACTAAATCGGCGTCAGTATTACTGTCGTCAGCAATAGCATCAATACCGAGTAATCCATTTTCAGATTGCAGTATGAGCTCGACTTCCGAGTCAATTTCATTTGCAACCAAAGAGGGCATGCCGATCCCCAAATTCACGACGTCGCCGTCATGCAGTTCTTGAGCTACTCTCCAAGCAATATTTCGGCGTATTACTGCCTTATCGGTAATCTTTCTTGCCAAAGGCGCATCGCCATAAACAGGTTGAGGTTTACAAATAATATCCGTCATTATTTCGCTTCCTTTTGATAGACGTGATCTACATATAGACCTGGGGTATGTACTGACTCTGGTTCGATGTCGCCAACAGGAATAAGTGTTTCAGCTTCAACAATCACAAGGTCGGCAGCGGTCGCCATTAATGGATTGAAGTTTTGAGTGGTTTTCTTGTAAAACACATTTCCTTTGGTATCGACAACTGAACCGCGTATAAAAGCAAGGTCCGCGCGCAGAGGTTTTTCTAGTAAATAATCTTCCCCATCAATATTGATAACTTGTTTACCCTCAGCCACCATAGTGCCTAGGCCTGTTGGGGTGAGAATGCCGCCAAGTCCAGCGCCTCCTGCGCGAATACGCTCGGCTAATGTGCCTTGTGGCACCAGTTCAACATCTAGCTCTTGATTGTTCATTTGGTGCCCCGTTTCTGGGTTGGTACCAATGTGAGAGGCATAAAGTTTTTTGATGAGTTTTGCTGCAATAAGTCGACCGGAACCTGTGGTTTGAGTCCCTGTATCGGTCGAAATTAGTGTGATGTCTTGGATGTTGTGCTCGAGTAGTAGGTCGATAAGGCCCTCTGGTGCGCCATTTGCCATAAAGCCGCCAATCATGATAGTCATCCCATCATGCAATTTTTCCGCAATCTCGTTGGCACTAATTTTTTTTCTCATAATTCGCCCCTATACAGAGTTGGCTCATCGCCTTGTCTAACTTAATTTTTGGTATGACTGCTGATGATAATTTTTACGCTGTCATGCTATTTGTTTTTTACTTGGTCGTTTTCTACTTTGTCGTATAGTACTTAGCTACGAACAACGTTTGATGATTACGGCAGTACCCATGCCTCCACCGATACATAAAGATGCTAAGCCATAGTCTTGTTGCTTTCTCTCTAGTTGATACGCCAAGCTGACAAGAATACGGATCCCAGATGCACCAAGTGGATGACCTAAAGCAATAGCACCACCGTTATGGTTTGTGCGTTCTAGGATCCAACTTTGATCAACGTTGTGTTTCTCTGCGAGCTGCTTTGTAACGCCGATAGCTTGAGCTGCAAAGGCTTCATTAAGCTCAAAATACTCGATGTCTTGCAGTGAAAGATTGGACTTTTCCAGTGCATTAGCGATCGCGGGAACGGGACCTAGCCCCATAATTTCCGGAGATAAACCTGCTTGAGCGTAGCTAACGATTTCTGCCATCGGCTTTAGTTGGTATCGATCCACGGCTGATTTGGATGCCAAGATGACCGCGGCTGCACCATCGTTGATACCCGAGGCATTTCCTGCTGTAACAGTGCCATCTTTTTTAAACGCTGGGCGTAAACGACTAAGACTCTCTGATGTACTATCGGTCTTTGGATATTCATCAAGCTCGACGGTGTATTGTTTTCGACGCAGCGATACTTCTATTGGTTCTATTTCACTTCTAAAACCGTGGCTCTCCAGTGCACTTGCTGCGTTTAGCTGACTTTTGAGTGCAAACTCATCTTGCTCTTCACGCGAAATAGATAAGGATTCTGCAATGTTTTCTGCAGTGATACCCATGTGATACTGATTAAACGCATCGGTTAAACCATCGGTAATGATGGTGTCTTCTAACGAAATATTTCCCATACGAACGCCACTTCTAACTTTGTGCGTTTGTACAAATGGGGCTTGAGACATGCTCTCCATTCCGCAGGCAACAACGATCTCAGCATCACCCGCTTTGATATGACTTGCCGCATCCATGACCGTTTTCATCCCACTTCCACAAATCATATTGAGTGTGTATGCAGGGACCGTTTCTGGAATACCGGCTTGAATTGAGGCTTGGCGCCCCGGTCCCATACCAATACCAGCACTGAGTACATTACCGACTATCACTTCATCAATAAGCGTAGGGTCGATATGACATTGACTGATTGCACCTTTAATCGCAGCAGCGCCTAGTGTGGGTGCAGAAACTGAAGATAGTGCGCCGTTGAAGCTGCCAATCGGTGTACGTTTCGCTGCAACAATGTAGATAGGTTCCATCGTAATATCCTGTATCAAGGTAAAGCTGAGTTAACAGTTCAATGAGGTGCTGAGAGTTCGTAAATACACAAAACGCAGCGTGCGGTTATTCTTTGTTGATGAATTCATTCTAAAGGCACAGAGAAGGAGGTGTTATAGCCGTTCGTAGAAACGCGGTTTGCATAAATGCAACATGACGCTGCAAATAATTGGCGTATATTACTTGAGCGTTATTTCTGCAAATTAACGCTAAATCGAATGGAGAATAGTCATGAATAGCTTAATTGCATGTGCACCTTGCTGTTGGGGCGTGGAGTCTGCCACTAACGTCCATAATCCATCATGGAATACCGTTGTCGTGGAAAGTAAAGCTGCTGGATATCAAGGAATAGAGCTTGGCCCATTTGGATATATGCCTCTAGAGGGAGAGCTTGTTAATACGGCAATCAAAGCTAATGGTTTGGTGATCTGTGCTGGTACACTTTTTGAACCGCTTTCATCTTTAGAGCATAAAGAGGGCATCTTGAACCGAACACATGATTTATGCTCGATGCTTCAGCGTATTGGCAGCAAAAAGCTGGTCGTGATTGATTGTGTAAATGATGTGCGCAGTGCATGCGCTGGATTGAGTGACGAAGCTCCAAGATTAGGCAACCAGCTCTGGGACATAATGATGCAAACCATTCGTGATATTGCTGCTATCGCGAAACATTATGATATTCGTCCTGTCGTTCATCCTCATGCTGGTGGCTATATAGAGTACCGTGATGAAATTGACCGAATGTTGGTTGATTTATCGAGTGAAGAGGTTGGGCTCTGTTTAGATACTGGTCACCTGTATTATGCCGCCATGGATCCAGCGAAAAGCCTAATTGAGTACGCATCTCGATTAGAATATGTTCATTTCAAGGATATCAATGACGCCGTGTTTTCCGATGTTCTCGAAAGCAAGGTAGGTTTCTGGGCTGCTTGCGCACAAGGAGTGATGTGTCCTATAGGTGAAGGTGCGATCAATTATGCCGAAGTAAAGTTGGCTATCAATCAAATCGGTTATTCAGACTGGATCACTATAGAACAAGAGCGTAATCCCCAAAATTCTGATGGAACGTTAGCTGATATCAAACGCAGTCGATTGTTTTTGAGTCAAAAAGGGTTTGGTTAATGGTTAGGAATGGCATTGCTAAAAGAACCTTCTTCAACAAAGGGTACAGCACATGCTCATTGTGACTGAACCTTGGTTTTATGTGACTGCGATTCCCGCCGTGTTGATTTATGGAATTGGCAAGGGGGGATTAGGCGGTGCGCTAGGTATTATTGCTGTTCCCCTTATGGCAATAACCATTGCACCTACTCAAGCTGCTGCCATCTTATTGCCAATATTGTGTGTAATGGATGTGTTTGCGGTAAAACATCATTATCGTAATGCTGATTATTCAGTCATTAAGAACATGCTTCCAGGGGCGGTTCTTGGCGTCATCTTGGCTGGATTGTTTTTGAGTATCACACCTGAGTCTGGATTGAAGTTACTCATTGGTCTTCTTTCCCTGCTATTTTGCGGTCAGTATTTACTCTTGGGTGTGGATGAGAAAAAAGCGGGTGGAAAAATAAGTGCGTGGTTTTGGAGTACGTTGAGTGGTTTTTCTAGCACTGCGATTCACGCGGGCGGTGGACCAGCAAGTATTTACATGTTGCCATTGAAACTAGACAAAGTTGTTTTGGTAGCGACCATGGCTGTATTGTTTGGCTTAGTCAATTTAGCCAAACTTGTTCCTTATGCTGCTTTAGGTGAATTCGATACGATCAATATGATGACGGCATTGATTTTAATGCCTCTCGCTCCTGTTGGGGTTAAGTTAGGAGTGTGGTTGTTGCATCGCGTTAATCAAATATGGGTGTATCGATTGTGCTATCTATTTCTCTTTATCTCGGGAATGAAATTGACCATCGATGGTTTAAATCTTTGAGCGTTATTGAGAACCATAGTTATGTAAAAAAGCAGCCTAAGTGGCTGCTTTTTGGTTCGTAACGCTCTAGCTGTTCAATTAGCTATTTGGCTAGCTTGGTTTCGACTTGCCCAAGTGCTCGTTGGTACATAAACCATGCACAAGTGCCGGCAAGTACATTACCTACCATGGCACCCCAGAATAGGCCTTCAATGCCAGCAAGCTGCGAACCAACCCATAGACACGGTAAGAAGAAAGCAAACAGGCGCAGTGCTGATATCGTCAAGGCAGTATAAGACTTGCCAAGCGCATTAGAGATAGAAACCATCAGCATACAGATGCCCAAAGGCCCTAAACTGATAGGAACGATAAGTAAGTGATAGTTCAAAATGGTTGAGACTTCGTCTTCGCTGGTCATGAGACTTGCCAACCCGCCAGAGAACACCCAAGTTATTAGTGCGATCACCAATTGGAACCCTAATACGAACGTCACGGCAATCTTGACGAGCTTGCGGATGTTTTCTAGGTTTTTTTCTCCCAACATTCGGCCAATCATAGGTGGCATCGACATAGTCAGAGCAAGCACGGCAACAATCGAAAAGAACTCAAAACGTGAACCTAGCGCCCAAGCTGCAACGGCTGCAGTGCCGTAGCCAGCAAGCAGTTTGGTGGCGAGCATAGAAGAGACTGGTGGCAGCAGTTGACTGATCATCGCAGGCCCCATGATGTTTCCGATAGAGCGAACACTTTTGCCGATATCGAGATCGTGCCAGTCGAATGTCATCCAATGCTTCTTAGTCACCTTAGGAGCAACGATAAAGATACCAGCACCGAACGCCAAGATGGTCGCAATCGCGGCTCCGTTGATACCCATGTCGAGCGTGAAGATGAAAATCGGGTCCAATATCAAGTTGATAATACTGGTCGCGATCATCATCGAACCTGGCAGCATGGTATTACCATTGGCACGACACACACTGTAGAAAAAGTAGAGCAGTGCGCCTGTCCAAGAGCTGGCTAGCCAATATATCCAGTAAGAATCAATGATCGGCAGTACCGTCGGTGGCGCATCGAGGAGTTGTAAAATAGGACCACGCAATAGATAGATGATGACTGAGAACAGCGCGACACTCACACTGCCCATCGCAACCACTAATCCGCCGAGCTGTTTGGCATAGCGTATCTCGTTGGCGCCAATCGCTCTCGCGATCACAGCCGTTGTCGCGATGCCTAGTCCGACTTGAATGCCGATAATGATCATCTGAATTGGTAGCGTGAAACCTTGAACCGCGAGCGGCAGCACGCCTAGCTGGCCAATAAAAGCACTGTCTACAAGCTGGAAGCTCATCAGGGAAAGCACCCCAAACAGCATAGGCCATGTCATTGTATAGAGTTGTCGGCCAAGAGAAGGCGAGGGAGTTGCGGTCGTAGAATTCATAACACTCTTATCGGTCTTGAAGGTAGGTTTGTCGTAGTGACAATCCACTCAATGAAGAATTGCGTAAAGGATAACGTAACGTCAGCTCGATACCAATAAATGTTACCCGATCTAAACATATTACCTATGTGTGTTTTCTGTAGGTTCTGTGCATTCAGCACCGTGACTTTATGGAAGCACCTCTCAAACCTTATTTATTTTATAGACTTATCGAAGTTGGCTAATGTAATTATCAAACCCATAAACTAATATCGTTGGAGAGAAAAGGAATTGCGAGTCAGCAAGCACATTTTTAAATGCATATTGGAGAGGGAGCCAAAATATGCCAGGGACAGAAGAAATTCAGATCAGCCAAGAACAAGTGAGAAAGAACAAAGCTAAGGTTCTGGCGAAGATAAACCAGCAAGGGATTATGTCTCAGGGCTTTCGTTTGGTTAACGTCAAAGACTACCAACAGAAGTTACAAGCTCTAAAACAGAAAGTCGAAAACTTCGATTACATGAATGACGCCAATAAGCAGCAAGATCAGGTCATTCTCGACATCATGACTCAGAAAGAGAAAATTCATAATTACTTGGATGAATCTTCGAGCCAGAAGTTAGGGAGCGGTAACCTAGATTTTGGTTCTCGAAATCAGGTCGCAAATGCCACGCTTAAGAAAAAGCAGCTTTTCATGATGTTTATGGAAACGGTCGAGGCGCAAGAAGCGCTCAGAGAGTTTGCTGTTAAAGTCGCTTCAGTATGTAACGGCACACTCAAACAGCCTCCGGGTGCTTATCTAGGCGTAAAAGATTTCCACGGCGCGCTGGATAAAATTACCAATCGAAAACGTCACTACGATATTGGTGATCTCAAAGATGCCGCTCGTATGACCATCGTATTCGAGAATATGGACGATATGATCGTAGCCAAGGCGATGATCATTTTGACCAAAGAGTTTATTGAGCTAAAACACCACCAGTCTGCGATGAAAGATCGCTACGGTACAAGCCAAGGCGACAATGCAAAATTCAACTGCGGAGCAACAGACGCCGGTTACAAAGACATTAAGTTCTTCTTAAAAATGGCCAACGGACATATCGGTGAATTGCAGCTCAATACCAAGAATATGATGGTGGCGAAAAAGAACGGTCACATCATCTATGACATCCTTCGAGATGGAGGCAATCTTGATAAGGCATTCACCATTACCAATACTGAGGTGCTTGCCAAGATAAGTCGTAATATGAGTGAAAAATGGTTCAACTTTATGAACACTCGAGTACCTAAAGCGAGAGATGATTTGATGGCTGTACAGCAGTTGGTTGATCGCTTGAGAGCGAACCTTGGAAGGGGGCAGAACTCACTTCAAGTCAGCTTAGAAGAGATAACGATATTGTCTCGTGTCAGCCTCTATATCTATGAGCAAGGTGATAACGCCAGAGCTTTATTAGAGTAGTCAACTGGTATTGAGAGCTACTATGAGTCCGGTTATTTGACCGGACATTTTTGTTTTTGAGCCTCGGTTTTTAATAACCTCTTTTATTGCTTCGATAGCTCGGTGCAGTGATTCCAACCCAACCTTTGAATGCGCGATTGAAATTACTTAAGTCGCTGTAACCCACTTGCCAACTGATGTCTTGAACAGAAAGGTCTGTCTGTTCGAGTAGCTGTTTTGCTTTGGCTTCTCGAATCTGTTCTTTGGCTTCTTTAAAGAGAATGTTTTTGCTCTTTAGGTTTCTTTGCAGCGTTCGTTTTGTCATACCGAGCATGGTCGCAAACCACTCAATATTGAACCAAGGTAGAGTCGCATAGGTGTCTATTAATATCTCGACGGCGTGATGCCAATCTTGGGTACTATTTCGTTCTGAAATGGCCCGATAATCATCGGGCAGCGGAATCGAGAACGCACCGTATTGCTGTTCAAACTGAATATCAGAATCAAAGAAATGCTTAGGTAATTTACGTGCGCTGTTGTGCTTAGAGACCAACTTGGCGTGTGATGGTTGCCAATGACTGTCAATGAACTTACGACAGAGGCTAATCACGGTCAGGGCGCGAAACCATTCGGCTTGTTCAAAACCTGAGGTCGATGGGTGATAGCAACTTCGATGACACAGCCACCACAACCCATCGCTTTTTTCCGTCCATATGGTGACGTGATTACTTAAGGTCGATATTTCAGTAATCAAGCAACGTACCGCTTGCTCTAGTGACGTGCATTGATCAATTTTTCGGTCTAGCTCAGGTGACAATTGCTCTAGAGAAGCTCTACGTCCAACCTCAATCCCTATCGAATAACCAAACTTCCGCTCAAGGCCATGAATGAAGCGAATCACGTCTTGTGTAGGAAGCCATTGATTGGATTGTGTTAGCTCAATGGGTAGACCGCACGCATCGGCGACGGTGCGCCAATCCAGTCTATGTTTGTCACAATACTGAATATATGGAGCAATATTACTGGTCGAAGTGAGCAATATGCTGGTGGTGTTCGATGATGCTTTCATTGTTTTGTGCTTACCATTAAATGTCACCAAGTGACCTAATTAAGTGTAGCGCATCTCCTTATACTTCTCCTAACCCAAACAGGAGACCAATTATGAAACTCAAACACATTGCCGTTCTAGTATCGTTAGCGACCGCATCATCATTTGCTCTTGCAGCAAACCCAGTTGAAGAAGCTCTGAAAGTTGAAGGTGCTCAAGTTACCTTGACCGTGAAAGAGGCGAGCACAGCATTTACCCCAAGTTTTACTGACTCAGCTCGTGAGTTATTCAATAATTTTCATTGGCAGATGGGCGGCGACCACAGTGTTTACTACAACATGCACATGAGTGAGTTTCTACCAACGGCACTGGCGGCTCCAAACGAAGAGTACAAGTCTTTAGTTAAAAACATCGACCCACGACTCGCAGCACTCAAGGTTGATACTGAAAGCAAAGGTCAGTTGAGAATGGATGAGTACTTGGCGGATGAACAGTTCCGCACTCAAGGCTTTATGTTGATTCACAAAGGGGAGATCGTTTACGAAGCTTACCCAGGTATGAAGCCGACAGATACGCATGTTTGGGCATCTACAGCGAAAACGACGGTTGGTACTGTGATTGCGATGTTAGTGGAAGAGGGCAAAGTCGATCCTGAAAAAGAGATCGCTGAGTATGTTTCTGAATTGAAAGGAACGAATTGGGATGGCATCACAGTACACCAAGTTCTGAACATGTCGACCGCGCTAGACAATGAAGAGACATTAGAGTCTATCTTGAACCCAGATTCTGATGTAGTGCGCTTCTTTGCGGCATCGTTTAACTCACCAAGAGCAAAAACGGGTGAGATGGAAACTTGGATGGATGTGGCTAAGGGCGCGCAAAAGCTTGAAGGTGAAAAAGCGGGTGATCATTTCCGTTACGCATCTATCAACACAATGGTGCTGACTAAGTTAGTTGAAAACGTTGAAAACAAAACCTGGACTCAAGTATTCGAAGATCGTGTTTGGTCAAAAGTGCATGCACGTCAACCAATGCAATTCAACTTAACGCCAGATGGCATGGCGATTGCGGTTGGCTTGGTTTCATCAACGGTGGAAGACATGGCTCGCTGGGGAACACTATTTACACCTAGTTGGAAAGCGGTGGCTGATGAGGCAGTGGTGTCACAAGCTGTGATTGATCGTATCCGCAACGGCGGTGATCCAAAAGCATTCGTAGGTACTAGCAAAGAGAGCAGTTCACTGCACGCATACAACGAAAAAGCAGACTACAACGCATACCAGTTTGATTTCATTTTCAACGATGGTGCGATGTCGAAAAGCGGCAACCTAGGCCAATTTATTTACATCGATCCGGCGCGTGACTTTGTGGGTGTGATGTTCTCAACCAACCCATACCACTCAGGTTTTGGTGAGAACAAAGGCCCTGCACTAATGCGCTCTGCGGCTAAGTTGCTGAATGAAAAGTAATGTCCGTGGCTGAGCAAGCTAGAAACAACAGCCAATAAAGAAAAAGCCAGTCGCAATGACTGGCTTTGTTGATTTTACTTTTCGGTGTTTCTATTTGGGTGGCTAAGCGTTATTTATTCGCAACGTTACCTAGCTTCAACCACGTATCGATAACCGTATCCGGGTTTAGTGAAACAGAGCTGATGCCTTGCTCCATTAACCACTCTGCTAGGTCATCATGGTCAGATGGTCCTTGACCACAAATGCCCACGTACTTACCCGCTTTGGTTGCTGCATCGATCGCCATTTTCAGCATCGCTTTTACAGCAGGGTTACGCTCATCGAAGAGGTGTGCCACGTCACCTGAATCTCGGTCTAGGCCAAGTGTCAGTTGCGTCATGTCGTTTGAACCGATAGAGAAGCCATCGAAGTACTTCAAGAACTCATCAGCCAAGATTGCATTCGATGGTAGCTCACACATCATGATGACTTTCAGACCTTGGTCGCCACGGCGTAGGTCGAACTTAGCCAGAATGTCGATAACCGATGCTGCTTCGCTTGGCGTGCGAACGAATGGGATCATGATTTCAACGTTCTTAAGACCCATCTCGTTACGAACACGTTTGATCGCTTGAGTTTCTAGCTCGAAACAGTCTTCGAATACTGGTGAGATGTAACGAGATGCACCACGGAAGCCTAGCATTGGGTTCTCTTCATGTGGTTCAAACGTTTTGCCGCCTACAAGGTTGCTGTACTCATTCGACTTAAAGTCAGACATACGTACGATCACACGCTTAGGCCAGAATGCAGACGCGATAGTCGCGATGCCTTCTGTTAGTTTGCTCACGTAGAAATCGATAGGATCTTTGTAGCCGCGAATACGTTCGTTGATTTCCGCTTTTAGCTCATCCGTTTGTGCATCGAAGTTAAGCAGTGCTTTAGGGTGAATACCGATCATCTTGTTAATGATGAATTCTAGACGAGCAAGGCCAACACCTTCGTTCGGGATTTGTGCAAAATCGAAGGCACGATCTGGGTTACCCACGTTCATCATTACCTTGGTTGGCAGCATTGGTAGCTCATCAACCTCAGAACGTTTGATTTCAAAGTCGAGTTCGCCGTTGTAAACGTAGCCTGTTTCGCCTTCTGAACATGACACTGTCACGGTATCGCCATCCTTTAGGCTGCTTGTTGCTGTACCACAACCAACAATTGCTGGGATACCAAGCTCACGAGCGATGATTGCAGCGTGACAAGTTCGGCCACCACGGTTAGTAACAATCGCAGAGGCTTTTTTCATAACAGGTTCCCAATCTGGGTCTGTCATGTCTGTTACCAGTACGTCGCCTTCTTGAACCAGTGACATTTGGTCTAGTGAATCAACCAAGCGAACTGGGCCAGAACCGATGCGTTGACCGATAGCACGACCTTCAACCAAGACATCCGCCTTATTGTTTAGCTCGTAACGCTCGATAACGTTTTGATCGCTTTGAGAACATACGGTTTCTGGGCGAGCCTGAACGATGTAAAGCTTGCCGTCGATGCCATCTTTCGCCCACTCAATGTCCATCGGACGTTGGTAGTGCTTCTCAATGATCATCGCTTGCTTTGCTAGCTCTTTGATCTCTTCATCGTTGAGTGAGAACTCGTTACGCTCTTGAGTGTCGGTGTCGATGATATCTACTTGCTTACCGATCTCTTGATTGGTCGAGTAGATCATTTTGATCAACTTAGAACCAAACGTCTTTTTAACGATTGGGTAGTGACCCGCTTCTAACATTGGTTTGTGAACGTAGAACTCGTCTGGGTTCACAGCACCTTGTACAACCATTTCACCCAAGCCCCAAGAAGAGGTGATGAATACCACTTGGTCGAAGCCAGACTCAGTATCAAGCGTAAACATCACACCTGAAGAGGCTTTGTCTGAACGAACCATGCGCTGGATACCCGCAGACAGTGAAATGCCACGGTGGTCAAAGCCTTGGTGTACACGGTAAGAGATAGCGCGATCGTTAAAGAGTGAAGCGTAAACGTGCTTAGTTGCTTCGAGTACAGCATCTATGCCTTTCACGTTAAGGAAGGTTTCTTGCTGGCCTGCGAAAGAAGCATCTGGAAGATCTTCTGCGGTTGCCGATGAACGAACCGCTACAGACAATTCTTCGTTGTCTTCAATTAGCTCGCGGTAGTTCTCACGGATGTCTTGCTCTAGTGATTCTGGGAAGGGTGCATCTAGAACCCATTGTCGAATCGTTGCACCTGTCTTACGCAGTGCGTCAACGTCTTCAACATCAAGTTCATCAAGTAGTTGGTGAATGCGCTCATCAAGACCTTTGTAATCAAGAAAGTCGTTAAACGCATAAGAGGTGGTAGCAAAACCATTAGGTACAGAAACACCAGCATTGGACAGGTTAGAAACCATCTCGCCCAGTGAGGCGTTCTTACCGCCGACTTTGTCGACATCTTCCATGGATAGGCCATTGAACCATAGGGTATTATTTTGCATTTATTTCTCCAGAAACATAGCAAGCATTGTAGGGATTTAAAGGCAAACGATTACGTATCAGTTTAAAAAAATGTAAATTATTTTTTAAAGCTGTGGGGGACGTAATAGTCAGCAGGGTTTCGTTATATATATTATGGTTCCCATCCTACTCAAAATAATTTTAAACATTAAATAAAAAATGCAAATTGATATCCAAAGTCGTGATGTATTCTATGTTTCTGATGGAACGGCCATAACATGTGAGACTTTAGGGCATGTTGTTCTAGGTCAATTCCCTTTCAAAGCCAATGAAAAAACCTTTCCGTTTGTGGAAAGTGAGGACAAACTTTCTGATTTATTAAAAGAGATTGAAATTTCGTATCGTGATACCGGGTTAGAACCGCTAGTGTTCTTTTCGATTGTGATACCTGATATCAAAACCAAATTGCTAGAAGCGCCCGCGCACTGTTATGACGTGTTAGAGAGCATCGTGCAGAAAGTACAGGATGACATTCAGATGGCGCCTGTTCCTAAGTTGCAGCGCTCACGCAGTGTAAACAAGGACTCGGTGAAGTATTTCGACCGTATTGCTGCGATTGAGTACACGCTCGCGCATGATGATGGCATCACGCTAAAAGGGCTGGAAGAAGCCGATATCATCTTGTTGGGTGTTTCTCGAAGTGGCAAAACACCAACAAGTTTGTATATGGCGATGCAGTTTGGCTTACGCGTAGCAAACTACCCATTTATCCACGATGACTTGGCTCGCTTAAAGTTGTTGCCCGAGTTTGAGATCTACCGACATAAGCTGTTTGGCTTGACCATTGACGCAGAAAGGCTCACTGAAATTCGTGAGAACCGCTTAGCAGGCAGCGAATACGCGAGTGATTCACAATGTTTGTATGAGCTACAAACGGTAGAGGCGATGTTCCGTCGAGAAGCGATACCTTACATCAATACCTCTTCGCTATCGGTTGAAGAGATTTCGACACGAATCTTGGAGCGAACGGGTTTGAGAAGGCGTCTGTTGTAAGATAAAGCCTTAGAGAAATAGAATGGCCAGATAAAAGAAAATCGAAGCTCGCAGTTTACACCTGAGACCTTCGATTTTTTGTTTGTGCTCGTTGTAGTCGCTTGCGAATCAGAGCTTGTTTTCTTAATCAGAGCTTGCTTTCTAGCGAAGTAAAGACAGCTTTAGCGTTTCGCTTTTCTTTTCTAACCAGCGTTCAAGTGCTGGTGGCCAACTGATGCTTGGTTCTACGCAAAAGCCACGAAGCATCGAGAAATACACCGCTTGATCGACTAGAGGCAGTGATGACTCACCATTCTCTAGATCCAGTAATAGTTCGGCATCTTTCAGTAATGGGTTAATCAGTTGAACGAACTGAGGCGTCTTTTCTAACAGTTCTTCAAAGTTAAAACCTTCGGTCTCTTTACTGGCACGCCAAGCTTCTTTGGCTCCAGCAGAGCGATATTCAGCCAAGTCGAGGTTCCACCAACGTGGGCGTCCAATCTGTTGAGTAAGAGGGAATGCGCGAGTTTGGAACGCCGTCACTTGCTCTGATGGCACACGCTGCTCATCGCTTGATTTCAAGTCCATGAAGTAAGCGATGATATCTAGGCTCTCTGCCATGATAGAGCCATCGTCTTTTTGTAAGACGGGTACCATCTTTTTACCGATCAGATCGATAAGGGTTTGGGCATCATCATAATCGACAGAAACAAGCTCAATGTTCAAGCCTAGCGATTGAGCAATGTAGGAGACTCTTGCACAGAAAGGGCAGTGGTCGTAAATGTAAAGCTTCATAGCTTCCCTCATTCGGGTCATTCTTAGTATAAGATGATGCTAATGTACCAGAAACTTTCGCAGACAATAAGCCTTTGTTAACAAGAACTATTCACTGCGATTAAGTGCTCGGGGATATCAAGAGAACGATGAGAATAAGCACCTAGTGTAGAAACTCGTTGCCTAATTCTATTGTCAGTTGAGTGCGGTTTTATTGTAACGAGTAAGCGAATGATAAAGCTGGTGGGTAAATGACGGGCATAAAAAAGGCTCTGGCTGCTCACTCTAATGCAGAAGAGTGAAGTCAGCCAAAGCCTCAATTTTGTTACCTTTAGTAGAGTGACTACTAAAAGGGCAGAGTGGTTAAACTATGCTTTTTTAAGATCTTGCGCTGGGTAAGTAAGCGTCATTGCGCCTTCTACCGTTGTAACGTGAACGTAGCCGCCACCAGCACTTAGGCCAGTTACTACCATTTCACCTAGTTCAACACCTTTTGTTGCTACAACGCGATCATCAACTGAAAACACTTTACACACCTTCAATAAATTAAATAAATACGATAGATATCGAACGCGGATTTAAACAGATGGGACCCCAATCAACTAATCCGGTTATTTGTCGTAAAGATTAAATTTAGTTATGCATAAATCAATATGTCTTAAAAATCAGTTTGTTAACTGACACTGTGCCTTTATTTATCCGCTGGATACACGACACCAACTTGTTGGCGCATCTCTGTAATTAACTTAGCAACCGTTAAAGCGCGCAGTTGGGCCTGCGCTTGTGTTGCGTTGTCGCCAGCAATGCAGCTAGCAAAGGCCTGCGCTTCGTAACTCATGGAGTTTTCGCTTTGTGCTTGAGTCAGGTTTTCTACTGTGCCATCGCGGTAGCGGATCTTAACGTCAGTACATTCAGCGATGTGATCGATGATGATCGCCCCTAATTCACCTTGGATCTCGCTTGGCGCATAAGAGTCACTGACTTTGGAGTGAGCGAGCGTTACGTCAAATTCTGGATACTGGAAGATCGCACAGCCATGAGCATCGACACCTGAATCAAGTAGCTTTGCAGAAGCCTGTGCATTTTCAGGTTTGCCAAATAACGCGACTGTCGCGGCAACACAGTAAAAGCCAATATCGACCAATGAGCCGTTAGAAAAAGCTGGGTTGAAGGTATTTGGGTTCTCGCCGTTTAGATATTTTTGGTAGCGCGATGAATACTGGCAGTAGTTGATGTGTGCTTTATGTACCTTGCCAATCTTTTCTAACCCAAGTTGAACTTGCTTAAAGTTCGGTAGGAATTGAGATTTATACGCCTCAAACAGCACCACACCGTTCTTCTGAGCGACCTCAAACATGCGTGTTGCTTCTTTAACATTCGATGCGACAGGCTTTTCACAGATGACATGCTTGCCGTGTTCCATCATAAAGATAGATTGCTCGCAATGCAGTGAGTTCGGGGAAGCGATGTACACGGCTTCAACAGTGTTGTCATTGGCTAATGCGTCGAGTGAGTCATACGTGGTTTCAACGTCAAATTCTTGGGCGAACTGTGCCGCGCTGTCTAGATTTCGAGAGTAAACCGCAGCAAGTTGCATCGATTGAGATTTGTGAGCAGCTTGAACAAACTTTTGTGTAATCCAATTGGTTCCAATTACAGCAAACTTAATCATATGGGTATCCAGTCGTTAGTCGTCGTTATTATATTGATTCTGCAGAGATAGTAGCACTCAACGGCTGGCAATGTGCCTGAGATTTGCGGAAAAATTTCCCTAAACATAGTGCCTAATATTAATAATCAGCCTTCACAGAGCGTCTGAGTTGACTAGTGTAACGGTGCACAACTAAGCCATTTTTGCTAAGGTGTTATTGAATTCAAACAAGGTGATGATATGCAAATCCGGACGGCCAAGGTAACTGATATTAACGCGATCTTAGCGCTCTCTGAGCAGATAAACAGTCAACATCATCTTGGTGCGCCTATGGTATTTGCGCCAGCGTCACAAGGCTTGGCCGACAGTGAAGAGTATTGGTTAGGTTTGATGCTTGACCCACTTGGCGCTTTCTTGGTTGCAGTCGATGACAAGCAAGTCGTTGGCTTTTTAGCGGGTAAGGTAACGCAGAATAAAGGCGTCAGTTTTATTCAGCCGCACAAGGTGGCAAGGGTGAATACGATTGTGGTGAACGATCAGGTTCAGAGCCAAGGTGCTGGTCGAGCGTTAATGAAGTCGTTTAATCAATGGGCGCAGGCGAGAGGAGCGATAGAACTTAGGTTGGAGGTAATGGAGTTTAACCAACAAGCTCAGGGTTTCTATGAGTCGTTAGGAATGGAAACTCAGTCACGAATCATGTCCATGCGTTTTGAGGAGATCTAAAGGTGCGTCTGTTTCTGCCTTTATCACTGTGTTTACTGTTTGTGGCTTCGAACGCGAATGCTGAGCAAGTCGTGGTCGAGAAAATAGTCTCTGACGCGACCGCTATCGAAACCATCGTATTCGAGTCTGCACCGGCTCATTCTCAACGTGTCTCAACGTCTTCATCTAATTCAACCTCTTCTACGAGCTCAAGCTCCAAGCATGTGATTATTGTGGATGATGTTCTTAACAGTAGCCCTGATGAAAAGGTAGCTCAGCTGTCTCAAGGGTCATCGAAACGTCCACCTCAAAGTTCCTCACGACAGTTTTACAACGTACCAAATAGTGCTTCTGAGGTAGATTCGCAGTCGCAAGTGGTCACGTTAGTTAAAGTCGATAAATCGAAACGTAGGATGTATTTGCTTAAAGGTGAGGAGGTGATTCAGGAGTTTCGTATTGCGCTAGGCAAACAACCGAAAGGGCATAAACGCTTTGAAGGGGACAACCGAACGCCGGAAGGGGAATACCAGCTCGATTATGTGATGGAAGAGTCGGACTTTTATCGCTCAGTACATATTAACTATCCGCAACCTTCGGATATGCAATGGGCAGAGCAAAATGACGTAGACCCCGGAGGGAACATCAAAATCCATGGCATCAAAAATGGTGAGCGTCGTTCACCGAGCTTTATTCAAAGCTTTGATTGGACGGATGGCTGTATCGCATTAACCAATCAAGATATGGATGAGTTTCTCCAACTTGTAAAAATGGGTACCCCTATCCATATCGAATGGTAGTCATTGGTACCCAATTTTCTTAATCACTTTCCGCAGTCAATTAGCGCAATCAATTCGCGAAACTAATTCGTAAAAGCAACCTCCAAAATTAAACGTTAAAGCCGTTACAGTAAGACTCGACCAGCACTGAATATTGCAATCACAATCAGCAATGCAATGGTGACTGGCTTAAACTTCGCTCCACCAAATCTCTCGAACAGTTTAGAACCCACATAACCGCCAAACATGCTGCTTGGTAGAAGCGCGAGAGTCAGCCAAACGACATCACGGTCGACTAACCCAGCGATAGATGCCGAAACAAATGCAGTAGAATCTGCCAATACAAAGAAGGCTATCAAGCCAGCTCTGGCAATGTGCGGAGCGACTGGGCTTGCCAATGCATGAGTGCCAATTGGAGGCCCTGACATCGAAGCCGCGCCGTTCATTACACCCGCAAGGCTGCCTAGAATATAGGGAGCAAATCTAGGTTCGCTTTTGTACTGGAAACCTTTGTAGATCATAAGTGCAGACGCAAAAATGAAGGCACTGATGATCAAGATGATCGTGTCTTGGCTAACGGATTTAAGCAGAAGTAAGCCGACTGGTGTGAAGGCAAAACAAGGGATAAATACCTTTAAAACCCAGCGCCAGTTAACATGCTTTCGAACTTTAGGCAGTAATTGAACATTGCCTAGGAGATCGATCAACATGAAGACGGGAACCAGTTCGATAACAGGCTCGAATAACGCACTTAATGGCAATGCCACTAAGGTGAAACCGAAACCTGAGAAGCCACGAACAATAGCGGCGAAAATGAAGATTGCACCCAAAATTGGGAAGGTTGGACTAAAAATGAGATCCATAAATTAAGTAACCAATGAAGCTGTCTAAATAGAGCGAGCTAATGAAACCAAGTGAGTAGCGGAATGTACTCCTACTCACTTGTGTTTGCTACCTAATTTTAAGGTTTCCCGAGAGTTAATTTTAAAGTCTCTCGGGGTTGCTTTTGCGGTATTCGTTTGGTCAATTTATAGAGGTAAATTGATTCGGAAAATCAGTGAATACGGCATCTACTTTTGAGATGAATTTGAAGTGAGACGGATCGTTTACTGTATAGCACCATGTTTGGATGTTTGCTTCACTGAGTGTATCAAGATCGCTCTGATTCACATGCTCGTAGTTCATGTGACAGCTGAACGCTTTAACCTCGTCAATCAACATCAAGTCGGCTTGAGTCAGTTGTTCTGTGATCACACCAACTCGGTATCTCGGCAGGTGACGGGCCATTTCAGAAACGACTTGATGGCTGAAACTTGAAAGCAGCACTCTGTCGGTGTCTAGATTTGAACGAATCAACTCGGTATGCAGCAAATCAACGACATGAGGCGCTTGATGTCGACTGTCTACTTTGATCTCTAAGTTCACGCTGAGATCATGCTGCTCAACAAGCGCGAGCAACTCTTCCAACGTCAATATCCTTTCACCAGCGAACTGCTCAGACTTCCAACTGCCAAAATCGAGCTGACGCAGTTCTGCAAGGGTATGTTCGTCGACACGACCCTTGCCATCGCTGCAGCGCTCAAGGGTGTGGTCGTGACAAACCACAAGTTGATCATCTTGAGTTGGCTGAATATCTACTTCAATCCATTTCAAGCCGAGTTTAGCGGCCTGTTCAATGCTTGCTTTGGTATTTTCTGGGTGAGTACCTGCTACACCCCGATGACCTACGATGATAGACGACATAATTAATCCTTCTTAAAGACGCACCGTAAAAACGCATTAAATATCAGTGTACTCGATTAAGCGAGAGCCGTCGTTATGCTTGTCGTCTCTTCGCGTGACTCTTGTGAAGTAAAGTTATTCGGTTGAATACGCTTCCCACTACTGTCGAAAATATGCAGGTTGGATTTATCAATGCTTAATCCGAGTGGCAGTACTTGGCATAGTGTCGTTTCTGGCGTGACGGCGATAAAGGGTTGATCGTTCACCAGGCCATGAACCAATTGATTCGGCCCCAACGGCTCAACCACATTGATACGCAGTTCGAGAGGCAAGGTGTTCATCTTTAATTCGGAACAAACCTCAGAGTGTTCAGGGCGAATGCCAAGCGTGATAGTCGCGTCCTTAACGTGCGCGTACTCTGGCAGATACATTTGTTGATCGCCGATTTCAAGATAGCCATCATCGAGCGTGGCAGTTAAGAAGTTCATCGCGGGGCTACCAATGAAGCTTGCCACAAAGGTGCTGGCAGGCTGGTGGTAGACTTCTCTTGGTGTGCCGACTTGTTCTATTTGGCCTTTGTTGAGAACCACAATTCTATCTGCCAGTGTCATGGCTTCGACTTGGTCGTGGGTCACGTAAACACTGGTTACGCCTAGCTCGCGTTGCAGCTTTTTGATTTCTAATCTCATGTGAGCACGCAATGAGGCGTCTAGGTTAGACAAAGGCTCATCAAACAAGAACAGTTGAGGGTCGCGAACGATCGCTCGCCCCATAGCAACACGCTGGCGCTGACCACCTGAAAGCTTGGCTGGCTTGCGGTCTAGGTATTCTTCGATTTTTAGTGTCTTGGCGACTTTCTCAATCTTCTCTTCAATCACGTGTTGGCTGACCCCTCGGTTCTTTAAACCATAAGCGAGGTTTTTGTACACCGTCATGTGGGGGTAGAGTGCGTAATTTTGAAAGACCATTGCGATATCGCGTTGAGCTGGCTTTTCGTTATCAACACGGCGCCCACCCAAGTGAATCTCACCGCCAGAGATGCTTTCCAACCCTGCAATTGAACGCAGGATAGAAGACTTGCCGCAGCCCGATGGGCCAACCAATACAAGAAATTCACCCTTTTCGATATCAAGCGAGACATCTTTCACTGCACGATGACCGTTCTCATA
The DNA here is from genome assembly GCF_023161725.1 of Vibrio sp. 1CM24A. Classification (NCBI taxonomy): domain Bacteria; kingdom Pseudomonadati; phylum Pseudomonadota; class Gammaproteobacteria; order Vibrionales; family Vibrionaceae; genus Vibrio; species Vibrio sp. 1CM24A. The sequence goes on along the minus strand of NZ_JALNTS010000001.1, from coordinate 915,813 downwards.
AGTCTTTACCAAGTTTTTGATGCCTAACATGGTAGGTGCTTTGTGCGTATGGTTGTGAGTAGCTTGGGTGTGCCCTAACGTTTGTTTTAACTTTGGCATCGGGGTGTCCTCTGTATTTTTATGGATAGCTTGGTGAGAAGGCAGGTGAGACATCTTGTACTCAGCGAATGATTGAATGCGGTTATCGTTCATTTGATTTATGTCGTTATTATTTTTCACTTTCTACTAGCCCTTTTACAAACCAACGCTGAAATACAACCACCACTAAAACGGGTGGCAACATAGCTAAAATCACCATGGCAAAAACATAGTCGTAGCGCGGTAAACTGGTTTCATTGATGTTGTTGAGTACTTGTTTGATGCCCATCACGATGGTGTTGTAGCCTTCGTCCGTGGTCATCATGATTGGCCATAGATATTGGTTCCAACCCACTACAAACATGATGATGAAGATCGCGGCAATCATGGTTTTAGACAGTGGCAATAAGATGTCGACAAAGAATCGAAACGGACCTGCGTTATCTAGCTGAGCTGCTTCTAACAATTCATCGGGGATGGTTTTGAAGAACTGCCTAAAAAAGAACGTCGCGGTGGCTGAGGCGATCAAAGGCAGAATTAAACCTGTGTAGCTATTAAGAAGCCCAAGCCCAGCGACAACCTCATAGGAAGGGATAATACGCACTTCTAATGGCAGTAAAAGCGTCACGAAGATCAACCAGAACCAAGCTGTGGCATAAGGCAACCTGAAGTAGACCAAAGCATACGCGGCCATCATCGAAATGATGATCTTACCGATCGCAAAACCTAACCCCATGATCATTGAGTTGGCGATCATTTTGCTGGCGGTGACTTCGCCACTGAAGCCCATGCTTTTGTTCCAAGCTTCGCTATAAATGGCCGTAAAGTTATCGCCCGGAAGCCATTGCAGGCCTTCGCTGACAATGGTGTTCGGGTTATGCGTTGAGCTGGCGAAGATTAGCCAGATAGGGACCAACATGAACAGCATCCCAGCAATTAGAATTAGGTGGTCAGAGACCTTATTACTTTTCATAAATAACTCCTGTCGCGTTAAAACCTAGCTGTGATGGGCTAGTAATGAACACGCTTTTCTACAACGCGAAACTGGATAAATGTAAGAGTGAGCACCAGTAACAACAACACAACTGACTGCGCAGAGCTGCCGCCTAAATCTGCGCCAACAAACCCGTCTCGATACACCTTGTACACCAACGACGTTGTGCCGCCACCCGGGCCGCCATTGGTCATGGTGTCGATCACGCCAAAGGTTTCAAAGAACGAGTAGGTGAGGTTGATGACCAGAAGAAAGAAGCCTGTAGGTGCGAGTAGCGGGAAAGTAATGGTCCAGAAACGTTTTGAGTCGCTGACACAATCCAGCATCGCCGCTTCTTTTACGGCGTAAGAGATCGATTGAAGCCCAGCCAGAAAGTAGATGAAATTCACCGAAACCTGTTTCCACACCGAAACCAGAATCAGAGCAAACGTGGCATCTAAAGGGTCGGTTTGGAAGCTAAAGTCCCAGCCAATAACCGCAAATATCTCGGTAAACACGCCAATGTGTGGGTTAAACAAGAAAGCACCGATTACGCCTGCAATCGCAGGAGCAACCGCGTAAACCCAAGTAAGCGTGACCTTGTAAGCGCCTTGTCCGTGAATGATGTTGTCTGCTTTAACCGCGAGCAGCAGCGCTAAGGCAAGCGATAAGAAAGAGATCACGATTGCGAACATTAAGGTGAAGCCAATCGAGTTCAGATACTCGCTCGATTCGAACAGCATTTGATAGTTCTCGAACCACACGAATATCGATGAGGTGCCCCAAGGGTCTTCTAGCATGAAAGACAGGTAAACCGCCTTGGCCGCTGGGTAGATAAAGAAAACCGCAATGATGAGTATCTGAGGCGCCAAAAATAGGTAAGGCAGCGGAGAGTGAAAGAATTGCTGACGTCGTTCCACAGGGTAATCCCCAAAAATTAGTGACTGTTATCACTGTTAGTTACGGTGAGCACTAGCGCTATAGCAAAGGAATGCATCCAGTTGAGTTGTAGTTTTTGGAGCAAGAAATGGCGCTAGTGAAGAATCTCCTCACTCCTTGCCATTACGTTTTTAATGACGCAGTGACAAGTGGTGAGGAGCAATGAACAGCTTTGGGTTGTTAAGCCTCAAGCTCAGTAATCTGCTTTGGTTAAAAAGCTAAATTAGTTCATCGTACGAGCGAAGCGTTTCAGCAGTTTGCTGCTCTCATCTTCGACTTTATCTAGGCTGTTCTCGACGCTAGAGCGGTCGGCGAAGATATTGTCGAACTCACGATGCATCACTTCACGAATTTGAGGGTAGTAACCTAAGCGGTAGCCCTTAGTCCACTCGCCCGATTTTAGGCTTAGCTGCTTTACGCCCACTTCTGCGTCTGGTTGTTCATTGTAGTAGCCAGACTCTTTCGCTAGCTCATAGGCAGCTGTTGTTACAGGTACATAGCCAGTGGTTTTGTGCCAATAAACTTGAGTTTCAGGTTTAGTCAGGTAGTCAAAGAACGCTGCGACACCTTTGTCTTGCTGTTGGTCATGGCCATTGAGTGCAAACAGAGCTGCCCCGCCAATGAAGGTTAAGCCCGCATCCGGGTTAACTGATTTCCAGTATGGAAGGTATGTGGTGCCGAGTTCGAAAGGCACGCGGTTACGTAAGCCACCGAATGAGCCTGAAGAACCCATCCACATAGCCACTTCTTGTCGCTCGAAAGGGGTTTGGTTTGCATCCCAGTCGCTGCCGTAATACTTGTAGTAACCTAGATCTGACCACTCTTTCATCTTGCTAACGTGCATCATCATGTCTTTGGTGTTGAACATGATTTTAGTGGATAGGCCGTCGTAGCCGTTGTTTTGATCTGCGACCGGTAGATTGTGGCGAGACTTAAAGTTCTCGAACATGATCCACGGTGTCAGAGATTGAGAAAACGCGATGTGTCCTTCTGCCTTAAGCTTCTTAGCAACGATTTCTAGTTCTTCATAAGTTTTAGGCGCCTCTGCACCGACTTCCGCAAGAAGATCTTTGTTGTAGTAAAGAACCGGTGTCGAACTGTTGAAAGGCATACCAACCATCTTGCCTTGGTTGTCGGCATAGAAGTTACGAACGCCCGCTAGGTAGTCGTTTGAATTAAAGTTGTAACCCGACTCAACCAGAATATCCTGTACCGGTTTGGCGACGTCTTTCGCGTTCATGATGGTTGCTGCGCCTGCATCGAAGACTTGTAGAATATTGGGTGCTTCACCTGCTCGGTATGCCGCGATACCGGCTGTTAAGGTCTCTGTATATGAACCCTTGTAGATTGGCGTGATCTGGTAATCATCTTGTGATGCATTAAAGTCGGTCGCAATTTTGTTTACTGTTTCTCCAAGCTGGCCGCCCATTGCGTGCCACCAAGTGACTTGAGTCGTTGCGAACGCTGGCATTGCCGCTGTCGCAGAAAGAACGCCTGCCAAAATTAGCTTATTCATCTTCGTTTCCTTTTGGATGAAATCGATGTCGAGGTATTGGATTAGAGTGTTAACGAGACGGTAGGGGTGTCGTTTGAAGCTATCTTGAACAGGGCGTATTTCACTTAAGTGGCTAAACCGTTTCACTGATATGAAAGATTCATTTCGATTTGGTTTAAGAGAAAAGTTATTGATGATTTTGATATTTATTGCATGCGGTTTTTAAGAGGTATGTTATCCAATGCTCGCTCAATATTTGTTCAATAAAAAAGCCTCTCTAAGGAGAGGCTTTGAATAAGCTAGAGCTTGTAATAATTGGCTTTGTTCTAGTGTGCGATATCGAGTTGGTTGTCTTTCACGCCGTTAATACGGAACCAACCTGCAATACTGAATCGCTCTGTGTTTGTCGGCAGTACCTCGTGTGGGAACTGTTCAGATAAGAACACAAATAAGCGGCCTGACTTTGGTGGAATGGTCGCGATGTGATTGTCTTTTAGATCGTAAACCACAAGCTCACCTGCGTCTTCTTCTGTCCATTCGTCGTTCATATAGAACACAGTGGTCAGGCGGCGGTTTTCATTGCCCTTGAAACAGTCTAAGTGCTTCTGGTAGAAGTCGCCTTTTTCGTATTTAGCAAAGTGCGCTTCGTACTCGAACAGACCCAAAAAGAACGCTTGGTTTGCCGCTAAACGAATTTGTTCCATTTTGTCTAGGAACAGAGATGCTGGCTGACCCATATCGCGGCGCACCCATTGAATCTTGTCACTACGGATGGTCGACTCTCGCGTTACTTCATCGTTACGGCCAATCCTAGCCTTTTTCCAGTTCTCTGGAATGCAATCCCTCAATGCCACCACTTCTTCTTGAGTTAAGAAGTCATCCCAAACGAAATAACCTTGGGTAGAAAGAGCATCGATTAATTGGTTCATGTATAGCACTCAGACAATAAATTAGAGGCGCATATATAGTCCTAATAACTCAGGTCAACAAATCACATGTTTTGTCGTTACGATAAATGGTGTTGGCAGCTTGAATCGCAAGGCCTGTAGAGTAAGGTTTAAGGCAATGTGGGCATTCGAGAATGCTGATAAATATCAGATGAAATTGATGGCTATCTTTGGAATCTGTTCCCATTTGCACTAAGTTGAATTGGATTTGAGTAACGTTGGATTTGAGCAATTTAGTGGATTCCAATAGAAATCTTGATTCGGGTTCTCTATCCGGTTTTAGGTTGTTGTTTTTAACAAAATGATCACAATCGAAGTTGGATTTGCTATTGTATAGGTCTGACCAGTTGTTTTATCACAAGGAGCGGTTTTGCAGCTGCATACCATCAAAGGCTATATCCAAGACATGTATCTCGTAGAGTACCCAGATAGGTTGCTGTTACTTGATGGCGCGTGCCGTGCGGATATACCCCATCTTAAAGCTTTCATTGAAGATGATCTTGGCCGTGAATTTAGCGACCTACACACTGTGGTTGTGACGCACATGCATCCCGATCATGCTGGCGCTGCGCATAAGCTCAGAAAGCTTACTAATTGTCATTTGGTGGCAGCAAACCGAGATAAAGACTGGTATCACGGCATTGATGGCATTTTGATGCACCTGACCGACTTAGCGCTTGCTAGGTGGATGGCGAACCGCTTGGGAAAACCGAAAGCGAACTTGTGGTATTCAAGGAAATTAAAGCCTGATTACAAGCTTTTAGATGGGGATAGCATTCCGGGATTTGATGATTGGTTAGTTCTAGAAACCCCGGGTCATACCGACCGTGATCTCTCGGTCTATTGCCCATCACACAGCGTGGCTTATGTGGCCGATTTAATGGTTGAGGTTAAGAAGAAGCTGATTCCGCCGTTTCCTATCTTTCACCCTAATAAGTATCGAGCGTCTGTATCGCGCATTTATGACATGCAGCTCGATACCTTGCTGGTGGCGCATGGTGGCCAAGTCGATTTCAGTCAGAAAGCTTTTGAACATCTGTTAATGAGTGCGCCAAGAAGGCCTGTTACGCATTGGCGAGTGACTAAAATCAAAACCAAGAAATTACTGTTATCGATTTGGCTATTTGGTTTTCAATCTCATGGTAAATCTAAGAAATAGATCAGAAGTCTGAATGCAAAGCCGTGTATTCAGAGCTGAAAGTAGAAATAGAAAAATAGATAGCAATAAGGCCAGTCATGAGACTGGCCTTATTTAGTTATAACCTGTGGAGCGGTTACGATGACTCTGATTAGTGAGTCAGCAGGAATTCACCCGCTGGATCAACAATCACTTTGTCACTCATGCCTTGACGACCAAGCAGCATCATATAAGTCATATCTTGACGGTTGCTTAGCGTGATATCGATAGGCCATTCCTGACCGCCGATTTTTAGCATGGTTTCAATCACACAACGGTGTTCAACTTCGCCGTTCGATGATTTGATTCTTTTACTTGTTTTCAGCTTCGCTTTGCAGCGCACTGTCTCTTCTAGGTGGTAAACGTCTGGGTGAAGATCGAATTCAACGAAGTTCTCACCGTCTGTTTTTACACATAGTAAATTGTCTACGTGTAGAGAAGAGGTTTTAGCCCCTGTATCAACACGTGTATGTAGTCCAGTTATCCCTAACTCTGGTAAGCAAAGTGCTTCTGTATTCCCTATGATCATTTTATTGTTCATGTCATTTCCAATCATGAGTTAACGGCGTTAAATCAGCCTTTGCCACGAGTACGGTTAGCGTTTGGTTTTGCATTTTTTTCGATGAATTCGAAAATCATGTCTGCTACATCTTTACCTGTCGCTTTCTCGATACCTTCTAGGCCAGGAGAAGAGTTAACTTCCATTACAACAGGGCCATTCTTAGATTGTAGAATATCAACACCACATAGGTTTAAACCCATGATTTTCGCAGCATTGATTGCTGTAGCGCGCTCTTCTTTGGTTAGTTTAACCAGTTGAGCTGTACCGCCACGGTGCAGGTTAGAGCGGAATTCACCCTCACCAGCTTGACGTTTCATCGCTGCAATTACTTTGTTGCCAACAACAAAACAACGGATGTCTGCGCCATTTGCTTCTTCAATGAACTCTTGAACCAAGATGTTCGCTTTTAGGCCCATGAATGCTTCGATAACGCTTTCTGCTGCTTTGTTTGTTTCAGCTAGAACCACACCGATACCTTGAGTACCTTCAAGAAGCTTGATAACCAGTGGCGCGCCACCTACGTTTTTGATCAAGTCTTGAATCTTGTCTGGGCGGCTAGCGAAACCTGTTTTTGGTAAACCAATACCTTTACGAGACAACAGTTGTAGTGAGCGCAGTTTGTCGCGAGAACGACTGATTGCAACTGACTCATTGATACAAAAAGTGCCCATCATTTCGAATTGGCGAACAACCGCAGTTCCGTAAAAGGTAATGGAAGCGCCAATACGTGGAATAACAGCATCGTATTGAGGTAGCTCTTCACCCATGTAGCGAATCTTCGGATTGTTACTCGCGATATCTATATCACAGTGCAGCGTGTCGATAACATCGACCTGGTGACCACGTGCTTCTCCAGCCGCTTTTAAGCGAGAAGTAGAGTATAGATTTTCGTTGCGAGAAAGAATTGCGATACGCATGGCGTTTCCTTAGTTAATACCTGATTGGTAACTGCAAATAAATTAGTTGTTAGCTGAGCTTTCAGTTTTTCTGAGGCTCCTTGCTTGCTTCGGGGCGAACCTTAAGGCTTTTCGTTTAACTAAGAAAACGAATTAAATTTGTCGAGTCGACAACAGAAATTTATCGAATGCGTGAGCGATTGGTACAACTGGGTTGAGAGGGGATTTGGAATGGAAAAGCGAGTTGAGACCTAACTCATATTGGGGGTAGGAGCATATTAGGATGTACTCAACTCGCGTTAACTCGGTGCTTAAAAGTGTACTAATAACGCCAGTTACATAGCTCTATAAGTGTTCGTAGTGCTTCTCTTTCGAGCTTGCTACAGGTGCTTTTTAGCTTATTAAGATAGTATTTTCTCATGATGATTACTTCTCTTGTATTAGGCTTTGGTGGGAACTCAAAGTTCCTTGCTGACCTATGAATTATGGCCATTTAACAGGAAGCAAAAAACAGACGGTTTTTTGGTAAGTTGTTCCTGTTTTTGTCTTTTATCGTCACTTAAAGACAAATGTGTTTTATAATCGGCTTTATGAGGAAGGGTTGTTTCTAAAAGGTTCATTATTTGTCTGATCTAAACATGATGCGTTACTACACTCGGCTGGATTCGTTCGAGCCAAACATCTCACACTCGGTGACTTTGACTGAGGTGGCAGACAAGCTGTTTACCAGTTTGCGCCATGCACGAACCTTACTCGGCAAGATGCATCAGGCTGAATGGGTGGTGTGGGAGCCAAAAGTTGGCAGGAATCAACGTTCAAACCTGACATTGCGCTTTAGCAATCAACAACTGACTCAACATGTTGCCAGCAAGCTTATAGAGCAGGGTAAGTACGAAAAAGCGCTCTCTATTTTGGATAATGACCGCGCGGTGTTTGGCTCTCTTCTCCAAGAAACATCCGGTGCGACGATGCGCGAAGGGTTACTGCACGTCCAATTAACCTACAAACGTAAGTTCGAAGACCTGTTTCCGCATCATATTCATCGTAGTAGTGAGCGATTTTTGATCAGGCAAGTGTTCAGTTGTTTAGTGACTTGTAATGGCAAAGGCGAGTTGAAGCCTGAACTGGCGCATCATTGGCAATATGATGCTGAAAAGCTCGTTTGGACTTTTTATCTGCGCCCGGGACTTACTTTCCATGACGGGCAACCTGTGGATGCTAAGCAATTAGTTTCGATGTTTTCTGCGTTGCAAACCTTACCTTTCTATCAGACAGAGCTCGCCCATGTCGCTTCGGTTTACAGTGAGCAGCCATTGAGGATCAGCTTTCAACTCACCAAAGCAGATACCGGCTTTGCTGGTTTACTTGCTGGCGTTAAATATTCGATTCAACCCGCAGCGCAAGTCACCCGTGAACCGTCTCCATTAAGTTCTGTGTCCCACGCTGTTATTGGAACCGGCCCATTTAAAGTGGTTGAGACCAACAATGAACGAATCAAACTCGCCGCATTTGAACACTATTATGGTTGCCGCTCGTTAACCGATGAGGTGACCATCTGGCAGTTTGAGGAATCAATGACGGGCACTGCTCGATTCGATGATAGCCAAATGCACGTATCGCCCTATGAAGATTCTTCTTGCTTCCATCAATTAGGCAAAAGCGATGCGGAACTTGTTTCAGCAGACACAGACGGCCTTCGTAGCCGAGTCGAGGATGGGTGTCTGTTTATCCTATTCAATCAGAACTCAGCGGCTAGCCCACTAAATAATGAGCAGCGCAAATACCTTTCAGAACTGACCAACCCACAAGCGATTTTGTCTCAGCTGGAACACAACAAGGGTTTGTTTAGTGTCTCTTTAGCTCAAAATATACTGCCAAGTTGGAAGAAATTGTATCGAACGCCTTCGAAAGAAGCACAACTGCCGAAAAAGATGAGCATTGCGGTTTACGACTATTATGCGTTGTATCGATGTGCGATTTGCGTATCCGACATACTCAAACGATATGGTGTGGAAGTTGAGGTGAACACCTACAGTTTTCGAGAGTTGGCGCAGCTGTCTCAGAGTAGAGAGTTAAAGGAGGACTTGGTGTTGTGTAACCTCAACCTCGATGATAATGCCCCGTCTTCGCTGTTCTCTTGGATGATGAACGATCCTGTTTTGCACTCTGCTTTAGGAGAGATGAACAGCGATTGGCTCAAGCAGCGCTTGGATAGTCATAAAGCATCCGTGGAACTGCCTAATTACTTGGCAGAGCTAGAACCTATCGCGTCTACTCTGATCTCAGATTATTGGTTAGTGCCTATGTTCCATCACTTACAGACCGTTCGTTTCCAAGGGATTCTGAAAAACGTAGCCATCACCAACTGGGGATGGCCAGATTTCAAGAATGTATGGTCTGCTGATTAACCTTTCTTACTAGCTAAATAACTAAGTTAATTCGTTTTCAAAGTCGGTTTCTCCAAAATCGACTTTGGCACGCTCACGTCTAGATAAATTAAAATTACACTCTTCGGTTTACTTTTTTGTTTTGGTATGTAAACTAGTCGGTGTAGTTTATGTGTTGGGTCTATCCCAACCGATGAAGAGATACCAATGAAAAAATATCTATTACCGATTTTAGGAGTACTTGCCGTGGTCGCTATCGTAAGCACAGGTTCACAATCAAACGACAATCTAGATAAGCTTCCAAAGAAGTTTGCTAACAGTGAGTTGGAATACAAATCGGGTATGTCTGATATTTTTTCAATCTTGAAAGCATACGTGACTGTGGAAAGAAACGAGCCAGTGCCGCGCGCTGCATTGCCTTTGATTCCAATGACAGCTGAGCAATTGATCGAAGAACAAGACGACGTTGCTTACCGCTTAGGTCACTCAAGCGTGATGATGAAGCTGGATGGCAAGTTAGTGATGACTGACCCTGTGTTCAGTGATCGAGCATCACCAGTGCAATGGATGGGACCAAAGCGTTTTCATCCGACACCAATCACACTGCAAGACCTACCCGATATTGATGTGGTGGTGATCAGCCACGATCACTACGACCATTTAGACAAAGGTGCCGTTAAGGTGCTCGCCGACAAAGTGGGGACGTTCTTAGTGCCATTAAGAGTTGGCGCACTATTGGAAAAGTGGGGCGTGGATAAAGGGAAGATCATCGAATTGAATTGGTGGGAATCAGCAACAGCCTCAGACATTGAGTTCACGTTGACGCCGACACAGCATTTCTCTGGACGTGGCTTGCTTGATCGTGACCAAACACTGTGGGGTAGCTGGGTGATTAACGCTTCAGACAAAAAAGTCTTCTTTAGCGGTGACTCTGGTTACTTCAAGGGCTTTAAAGAGATTGGCGACCGTTTTGGGCCGTTTGATTTAACCATGGTTGAAACGGGTGCGTATAACTCACTTTGGGCGGATATTCATATGTTCCCAGAACAGAGTGTTCAGGCACACATTGATCTGCAAGGTAAGGTGATGATGCCAATCCACAACAGTACCTTCGACCTTTCTATGCACGATTGGCAAGACCCAATGGAACAAGCACTGGCGATAAGCAAAGAGCGAGATGTACAAATGGTAAGCCCTGTGATGGGTGAACGTTTGGTGATCTCAGAGCCGGTACCTGTTCAGGCATGGTGGAAACTAACATCGAATTAGAGTTGTCATCCCAATAGGCATAGCTAAACCACTAAGCAGTACAAGCCAACTTATACAAAAAACGCCACCGATCTTACGATTCGGTGGCGTTTTTTCGTTTTATTTTGAAGATCAGCTTTCTAAGTTCTGCGCCATTTTCTTCGCAATTTTTCTGAATTGCTCTAACTCGTCTTCGGCCATGCCTTTGGTCATTTTCTTCAGCATGTCTCGATCGATATCCGAGACCTTACTCATGATCTCTTGACCCTTATCAGTCAGAACCAATAACTGGCTGCGCTTGTCTTCCGGGTTCGGAGACTTTTTCACAAGTTCCTGATTGATCAAGGCATTAATAAGCCGAGTGACCTGTGCTTTATCACGATCTAGGAAGTGTGCGATATCGATAGCGGTACATGGAGACTTCTTAGTAATGATCTTCATGACACGAATGTTCATAGGTGCGATCTCTGAGTCTAAGCTCTCAATCTGTTCGCTCATTTGACGTTTCAAAGAGTGCACTAGACGAAAGATTGATTCTAGCGATGTGTTATCAGACATAAACGATCCTTAGAAATATAGTTGACATTATCAACTACTGTATTTATAGTTGACATTATCAACTTAATTGTTCGTAAATTCAAGACAGGAAATAGATATGACGATTCAAGCAACTCTAACGCCAACTCTTCCTGAGCAAAAAGGCACACCGGTTTTATACAAAATTTTGGTCATGATGAGCTTAATGCTAACGATTGGCGGCAGTTTAACGGCCGTGATGACTTACATGAATGTCGGATTCGGCGAGGCATTTATTGGCAACTGGCTTTCTTCGTTAGCCCTTGTTGTCGTGATCATGATGCCAATGGGCGCGGTGATGATGGCTTTAGTTACCAAAGCCGTTGCTAGAGTGTTCACAACTTATGGCGAGAAAGTTCGCAACCTGATCGTAGGACTGATCATGGCATTCATTATGGAGTCCATGATGGCATTTGTAACAGCGGCAAATAATATTGGATTTTCGGATACATCGGCGTTTACCAGTGGATGGTTTAATGGATTTATTGCCGCGCTTCCTATTGGCCTTACGATCATGGTCGTAATGTCGATGACGGTTAAACCTAAGCTAGAACGATTCATGAAGAGCTAGCCAAAACATTTCACAGCATTGTAGGAGATCCACATGAAAGCATTTACAGGCAAACACAATAACTACCGCATCACTATTGAAGAAGTGAGCGTTAAAGAAGACCGCGAACTTGAAACCATGCAGTTTGAAATTGAAGACAGAGAAAACTTGTTCGCGATTGTTGAGAAGATCAAACAAGACAGCGGCTTAGATGAGCAATCAGCAGCACGACTGGGTGTGAGTATCCGCTTACTCGGCCCATTGATGATGCAAGATAGAAAGCATCCTCTGTTTGTTAATTTTATGCCTCACTTCAGAGACTTCATGCAAAACCTTAAGAAGACCTTGAAAGGGCAGTAAAGCCTAATCATCAGTAACACATCGAAAAGCCAGTAACGAACTTACTGGCTTTTGTTGTCTTTAAATCAAAATAATTTCAGTTGTTTGCGTCTAGAATATGCGAAAATTGATGGCTGAATTTTCGGTGTAGCACCGTTGTTGAATTGTCTATTCAAGCTTTAAGAAATCCGATATTATACTGGTCATAAAACTAAAGGTGATATTATATGACAAATGTATTTAAGCAAGCAGCTGAAGAACTGTTGAGTCGTCGCGTTGCTGGCACCAAAGCACCAAGATTGGACGAACAGTACCGTCCGAATAACTTGGAAGATGCGCTAAAGATCCAATCTTCAATGATCGATTTGAAAAGCGATAAAGTCGGCGGTTGGAAGTGCTTACTTCCTCTGGCTGAAGACAAGTTTGTTGTTGCGCCAATCTTCTCGGGCAGCGTTCAACAAGGCGAAGTTTGTGAACTGTTTGCAGACAACGATGTAGTGCGTGTTGAGCCTGAAATTGCATTTACTCTTGCTAAGAGTCTGCCTGCAAACCAAGAAGGCTACAGCGAAGAGCAAATCAACGAAGCGATTGGTTCTTGTCACATGGCACTTGAGTTAATGCAGTCTCGTTTTGCGGATGACAGCGGCGCTGAGTTCTATGAAAAACTGGCCGATGGCCTAGTAAACCAAGGTCTATTCATTGGCCCTGAGATTGATCGCGAAAAAGCGTTCACTTCTGCAGAGATCAGTATTGAAGTGACTCAAGGCGAGCAAGTTCAAGCATTCGACGGTAAGCACCCGAATACACTGCCACCAAGCCCAATTTACTGGCTGATTAACTACATGACGCGTCGTGGTGTCGATTTCCAAGCGGGTGAAGCTATTATCACGGGCTCTTACTGCGGTATCGTGGAAATGGAATTCGATAAGCCAACGACCTTCCACTACGAAGGCATTGGCGAATACCAAGTGACGTTCAAGCAGAAACGCTAACTTCTAGCGGCGCACTATCTGTTATCGAAAGGCTGTTTACTGATGAGTAAATAGCCTTTTTTATTACGTGATGCTCAATAGGGTTCTTATTACTTTGCATTAAATTAGGCGTTTAGACGTCTAGACGTTGACAAGTTCTAAGTGTGACATTAGTCTGCTCTCCTTCCTGTTCTATTGTGTTGTCGTTCCATGTCCAATTCAAAAAATTCTAACGCGGTAATTGCCCCTTCAGCAGTGGCGCTTATCCCTCTGATCGTTTTCCTTGCGCTGTTTATTGGCGTGGGTACATACCTGTCGCTACAAGGCGTCGATTTTGCTTTCTATCAGCTTCCAGCTCCGATTGCGGCTCTTCCTGCCGTGATGTTAGCGCTGCTATTGAGCAAAGATAAATTGAACCGTGCGATCGAGCAGTTCTTGGGTGGTGTGGGTCACAAAGACATTATTGCAATGTGTATGATCTACCTATTGGCGGGTGCTTTTGCTGCTGTGGCTAAAGCTTCTGGTGGCGTGGACGCGACGGTAAACCTTGGTCTATCTGCTATCCCAACGAGCATGATCCTACCGGGCATCTTCCTTATTTCGGCGTTCATTGCGACGGCAATGGGTACTTCTATGGGTACTATCGCTGCGGTTGCTCCTGTTGCACTAGGTATTGCTGACTCAGCTGGCATGAGTATTCCTCTAACCGCTGGCGTAGTGCTAAGTGGCGCTATGTTTGGTGATAACCTTTCAATCATCTCTGATACCACGATTGCCGCGACTCGCTCGCAAGGCTGTGAGATGAGAGACAAGTTTAAAGAGAACATCCGTATTGCACTTCCTGCTGCACTTATCGCGATTGTTATCTTTGCTTTCAACAGCACGGCGACTCAGGTACCTGAAACGGGCCCAATTGAATGGCTGAAAGTCCTTCCGTACATCACTATTCTAATCCTTGCGGTATCGGGCATGAATGTGTTCGTTGTGTTGACGATTGGTATCTTGCTAGCGGGTGGAGTGAGCCTAGGTTCTATTGAGAACTACGTTATGACGGATTACGCTCAAGATATCTACGCAGGCTTTGGCAACATGCAAGAGATCTTCTTACTGTCGATGCTGATTGGTGGTTTGAGTGAGCTGATGCGTCGCCAAGGTGGATTAGCGTTTCTGACTAACTTAGTGAGCGGTTTGATTCGTGCATTTGGTTCTTCTCACTCTAAGCAAGCGAATGGCCGCGCAAGTGAGCTAGGCATTGCAGGATTAGTATCAATGGTGAACCTATGTACGGCAAACAACACGGTAGCAATCATTGTTTCTGGTAGTGTGGCTCGCCAATTAGCTGAAGAGAATGATGTATCTCCACGCCGCTCTGCAAGCTTATTGGATATCTTCTCGTGTGTGATTCAAGGCGTACTGCCTTACGGTGCTCAGGTGTTGCTATTGGGCTCTGTGTTTAACCTATCGCCGCTAGAGATCGTGTCTAACTCTTACTACTGTTTCGCGCTTGCAATCGTGGCTGTAGTCGCTGTGTTTATTAAACACCCAGCGCGTAAAGTGGCTAACGCTTAGTAGTAATTGACCAAACTGAGTGATCACTGGCTCTAATAAGAAGGCTCCGAAAGGGGCCTTTTTTGCGCCTGAACGAATTGTTTGGAAGCTAATTCTGATTTGAATATAGACAAAACCGCCCATGTGGACGGTTTTGAGCTTTACTAAAGTTGGCTTTCAAGTTCGCTGGCTGTCGCGACATTGCTGTAACCAAAGCTCAATGCGGCCATGAACGCTGCATGGACATGCGCAGCGGGAACCTTAATACCGTTGAATTCCATGTCTAAGGTTGTGCAAGCATCATGCGCTACGTGACATTCGTAGCCTAAATCGGTTGCTGCACGAGTCACCGCATCAATACACATGTGGCTCATTGCGCCAACGATGATCAGTTTCTCAATGCCTTGATCTTTTAGCACCTTGTTCAGTTCAGTATCTTTAAAGCTATTGATTTGATGCTTTACGATAACAGGTTCACCCTCTAGCGGAGTCACGCTGTTGTGGATTTGAGCACCGTCTGAATCTGGTAAGAAGAAGGGTGCTTCATTGGTTGGAAATTCATGGCGCACATGAACGATTGGTAGTTGCTTGTCTCTGAAAGCCTGTAATAACTGAGCACCTTTTTCGGCTGCCTTTTCTGTTTCAGACAGTGCCCACTTTGCACCCTCGTATGAAGGGAAATAGTCATTTTGAAAGTCGATAAGTAGTAATGCAGTGTTCTTCATAGTCTATACCTTTGTATTTGGTGTGTTGCGGTGTAGGGATATTATGAATACTCTGTAGTTTTTATCGCACGTCAAAAATGACAGACTCTATGGCAATAGTGACAAAATCAGTTGTGGTCGAAATCATCGACTACCCAGGCTCTTTGCAAAGTGCCGTGTTTGGAGTGAAAGAGTTTCTTCAGTTGGCGAATAGCATTGAGTCTTCCAATGAGCAGGTTCAGTTTCATGTTGAAATTAAGCCTCACGACGACTTGTCTATGTCGACCAACGGACCACTTGAGAACTCAAAGGCTGACATCATTTTAGTGCCGCCAAACTTAGATGGCAGATACTACCTAGAGCCAGATGAAGGGCTGTTGGACTACCTTGTGCTGTCTCATCAACGTGGGGCGATCCTGTGTTCTGCTTGCGCAGGCGTGTTTATTTTGGCGGGAACGGGTTTGTTGCAAGGACGAACCGTGACAGCGCATTGGAAAGCGCAGCAACAGTTTTCGGAGCAGTATGCTGAGGTCGATGTTGATGTCGACAAAATCTTGATCGATGACGCTGACATTATCACCGCAGGTGGTTTGATGTCGTGGATGGATCTGGCTCTGTTTATCCTGACTAAATACACAACACCGACCAATACTCGTAATCTCGGTAAATACCTAGTGCTTGATACGGGCTTGAGAGAGCAGCGCTACTATCAGAGTTTTGTGCCGAATTATGCTCACGGCAATGACAAGATTGTCTCGGTACAGCGCTTTATTCAAAAGCATCATCATCTCCCTTTGTCGCTCGATCAATTGGCAGAAGAAGCCTTCATGACTCGAAGAACATTTATCCGACAATTTACCAAAGCGACCAGTTTTACGCCTATCAATTATATCCAACACGTGCGTATCCAAAGTGCATGCGAGTTATTGGAAAGCTCCCATAAACCAGTTGAGCAGATTAGTTATCTAGTTGGCTATGAGGACGTAAACAGCTTCCGAAAAGTCTTTATGAAAATCATAGGCTTAACACCATCAAGGTTTCGCTCTAGATTTCTATCTGAGGAATGATTTTTATTAGTCACCATTCCTCAGGCTTATCGACTGGTACTGTCAGTGATTATCTTGGAGGGGCTTAATTCAGCTTATTAGTCACGAACTCTTTGTTTCTGACCATCAGCCACATCAGGCCGCCTAGCGTACCGATGGATAATTGGATAAAGCCTAGGTTTTCAATCAGTGACTCTGGGCGGATTGAAACTAATACCATGCCAAGCGATCCACAAATCATGCTGAAGAACTGAATCAGTGCGACGGCAGAGCCCGTATCATGATCTTGTTGGTTCAACATCAAGTTGGTACCCGGTACTCGCATGATGATCGCCATCAGTGTCGCTGGTGCAGCGATGAACATAAAGAACCAAGGGGACAGGTCACCAATGGTTAGGGTGAAGATTCCGGCAAGCGCCAGCAGAGCAAAACATCCTGAGATGACCTTTTGAACCGGCATTCGGTAGGACAACTTCATGTAGATTGTTGGACCAAATGAGGCACACAATGCATTGAATGCGAACGCGTAACTAAACTGTTGTTCGGTCAATCCAAAGTGATCGATGTAGATATAAGAACCCGCCGCAAGAAAGCCCATCAACGCCATCGGTATGATAGAGAAAATGACCAGCAGCTTGACGAACGAGCGGTTTTTCATGACCACGCCCATTCTTCCCCATGAGCGGAATATAGAACCTTGGTATTTGTTTTCGAGTGTTTCTCGGTAGCAGCAAGCTAATACTGACGCAAATGCACCAAAAATGGCGAGCGTGACAAACATCATTCGCCAAGAAGCAATTTTCAGTAGAAAGGCACCAAATACAGGCGCAACCATTGGCGCGATGATCACCAGTGACATGATAGTCGCCATGATCTTTTCACGTTCTCGGCCGTCATAAAGATCTTTGACAATGGCGGTAGCGATAACGGTGATAGCACTGCCAGCAAAGGCTTGGAATACACGAGCGCCAATTAACTGTTCGATGCTATTGGTCATCGCACACAATATGCTCGCGACCATATAACCCGCTAATCCAATTAATAGGATCGGCTTACGACCAAATTTTTCGCTGAGCGGCCCCCAGAACAAAAGACCGATGGCGTAAGTAACGAAGTAGCTGCTCAGGGTTAGGTTGACCATTGATCGGTCAGTATTAAACACCTCGACCATCTGCGGAAGCGCAGGTAAGTAAAGGTCGATGGTCAATGGAGGGAAAGCACTTATTATGACGAGAAAAAATAGCATACCGATCTTTCCCAGTACTGGTTGTGGTCTCTTCAAGGTGGCTCTCCGTTGTCCAAGATAGGTTTCTAATTGATGTGATATTGATATACAGAAGACTAAGGCACGTCAGACAAGAAGGATAGAGTCGTTCAAGAATATGGTGAAAGTATCGATGAACTTATTTCTATGAGTCCGAATCTACGAAGTCGGTCTGCGCACTGAATTGTATTACAAAACATTATTACTTTTATAGCTAACGAGTTCAATCAGTTAGTAGCAGGGTGGCTTGTAATCGCCAAAGACACATTGTAATGATTATCGACTTGCTTGTTATCTTTTCTTTGGCCGTTTTTCGACTAAACCGTTACGCTCTAAACCGCGTCTAACACTGCTGCATAGCTTACCAAAACGGCGCAGTTCTTCGAAGTTGGGGCCTTGGCCAATTGAAATACTGTGCTCCCAGTACATCAACTCACTGTCGACCATCTCTAGTAGCTTCTTAGAGCAACCCGAGCAGTTTCCTTTTGGCCCACAGATAAACGTCTCCGACTCATAAAGAGGGAGTTCATTTTTAACTTCTTCAATTAGGCTCAGCATTGCTGAATTTAGGTCTGGCTTTTTGTCTGTGAGTGGTTTCAAGCTTAGTGCTTGCGAAGCGATCACGGAAGAAGTAGTTGTGTTGGGTTGTATATTCAAAGCAGCTGATGACATATCAAAGGCCTCAAGGAGAGAAGAAGGTGGGCATGCTACTCTTCACAACAAAGTGAATCTTGATGTAGTGCAATAAGCGTTGAGATATACCCAAAAGAGGTAGGAGCCACAAGCGGTGTGACTCCTTTTTTAAAGCTCGATACTAATGAGAGATTTTAGAATTCAGCGTCGAACTGGAACTCCATCCACTCTTTGGTGACTGGGTGGTGCAGTGCAAGTCTTTCTGCGTGTAGGTGCAGTCGGTCGGCTTTATTGCCATATAGGCCATCACCCACGATAGGCATGTTGAGCCCTTCTTGGTGTGAACAGTGAACACGTAACTGGTGTGTGCGGCCTGTTTTAGGGTGCAGGTAAACCTTAGTGGTTTGCTCGTTTCGCTCAATCACTTCCCATTTGGTTTCTGCAGGCTTGCCGTGTTCGAAGCAAACGATCTGACGAGGGCGGTCATACAAGTCACCACGCAATGGCAGTCGAATATAGCCTTCATCTTGGTCTAGCACACCTTCAATCATTGCGACATATCGCTTCTCAACTTCACGAGTAATGAACTGCTTCTGTAAGCTTTTGTTCGCACGCCGTGTTAAAGCAAATATCAGAATGCCAGAGGTCGCCATATCCAAACGGTGGATAACAAATGGCCCTTCAACATCTTGGTGCATTTCTTGAACGCGTGTGTAGGCCGAGTCTTTAATGTTTTTACCCGGCACGGATAGAAAACCTGCTGGTTTGTGTACTACAACGATGTGTTCATCTTGGAACAGGATATCGAGGTCTTTTCCTTCTGCTGGGTTCTCTAGCAATGGGTTTGGATCCACCTCTAGGCCTTTCATCATATGGCCTAAAATCGGTACACATTTACTTTGGCAAGACGCGTAGTATTTCTTGTGTTTACGGATTTCAGACTTCGGTGAGCGACCCCACCAAAATTCAGCCAATGCCAGCGGTGTGTAACCGTTCAAATACGCGTATTGCAGCAGCTTGGGCGCGGCACATTCGCCAGAACCCGCTGGTGGTATCTTGTTTGGTGTGTCTTCAAAGATCTGGTTGAGATCCTCAATGTTTCCTTCCGCATTTTGGAAAGCGTATTGTGAAAACAACTTGTGTTGAAGCTGATGAGAAAGGAGTGCTCTTTGCTCTTTGAGTTCAGCTAATTGATTAGTGAACACATCAACTTTGATTTGTAACTCGTTTAGGATCTGTTCCCAGTTGAGCTTTAGGTACTTCTGCTGGTTCTTGTCAGCAACACTGGCCTTGTTAAGCTCATTATTCAGTTGTTCGAAGGCTTGTTCATCAAGGTTTTCTTTACCTTGTTCGCGTTGTTCTTTACGTGTTTTTCGGCCTTCTATAATCAACAAACGTTGCGCTTCGATCTCCTGTTCTGCCTGTGCTTTCTGTTGTGCTAACTGTTCACACAATTCAAGGTATTCAGCGTTTGCTTGCAGCGCTTTAAATTTCGCATTTACAGCCATCATGTCGGCTGTGTCTTGATGGAAAAAGCTATCGCTGCTCAACATGTCGAATACGGGCGGCACAAAGTGAGGCAGTAGGTTTTGGTCGGCGATTTTACCTGAGAAAGCAGAGAAGTAACCCAATTCACCTTCTGGGCTTCTTACTAACAACACACCAAACATTTTGCCGCGACCAGCGTCAGAATCTAGCCCGAAGTCATGCTGCCAGTCGGTTTGAGTTTCTAGATATTGTTGAAGCTGATGAGAAGCGATTTCACACAGTGCGTGTGGTTCATAATAGAACGGGAAGGTGAAACGCTCAGGCAACGAATATGACTCGATCGGCTGTTGAAAGCGAGTGAAGCAATGCTCAGGTGTGTGGCTGTTTTCTGAGTCGTGCGTTGGTTTGGATGAGTGCATATTGTCGTCTTACTACTTATATCGTGGTGATAAATGGTTGTGAGTCTACTGTGTATGTTTAAAGGCTTTAAACACAGTACAAGGCGGCGATTCTACTCTTTATCGAAAAGCGCCTCAAATAAGAAATGGCTCTATTACTGGATAGCTCAGCGAGATGGTTAACACTGAACCCATGAGCTATGGCTTGAACTTCATTAATTGATGAGTAACTTCTCGTTTTTAATCATAGAAGGTAACTTCACAAACGAAGGGTGGTAGCCTTGCCGCCCTCTTGTTCAACCTAAGGTAACGTTATGATTCCACTCAATACTTCGATTGTATCTGGTGTCGCTATTTCAGAGATCGACGGACAAATGAAAATGCTACTAATGAAGCGTGTGAAGGGCGAGTTTTGGTGCCATGTCGCGGGCTCGATTGAAGCGGGAGAAACAGGCTGGCAGGCTATCGTGCGCGAGTTTGAAGAAGAGACCCAAATTAAAGTGGAAGCTTTGTATAACGCGCAGTTTCTGGAGCAGTTTTACGAGGCGCACGTGAATGTGATTCAGCTAATCCCTGTCTTTGCAGTGCTATGCCCACCCAACCAAGCGATTGAACTGAATGACGAACATACAGAGTACTGCTGGTGCGATTTAGAGGAAGCGAAAGCACTTGCGCCGTTCCCCAACCAACATGCCGTCTACGATCATATTTGGTCATACTTTGTCGATAAGCCAGTCAATCCGCTTTACCGCGTGAAATTGAACTAGCACTGGCTGTTTAAGATCTAGGAATTACCAAGGTAAGGGGTTAAAAAGGCGCTTACTTGCGCTTGGCATAACCCCACATCCACCTTCACGCCGTGCGATTCAAGGATCGCAACACCACGGCCATTATTGCGAGGGTCAGGGTCTAGCATCGCCACCACTACGTGTTTTACACCTGCTTTAACCAATGTATTGGCGCAAGCGGGTGTTCTGCCGACAAATGAACATGGCTCTAAAGTTACGTAAGCAGTAACCCCTTCCATTTCTCCGTCCGTTTTGTCGTTATAGTTATTGAGCGCTTCAACCTCGGCGTGGTTTCCGCCGACTTTTTGCGTGTATCCAACAGACACCACCTTATCGTCTTTCACCAAAACACACCCTACTGGCGGGTTTGGTTGGCAATCAGGTAAGGCTTGGCGCGAAGCTTCGAGTGCTTGCAGCATGTATTGTTGGTTCATGGTCGTTACTCAGTATGACGAGAGAGCATAGCAGTTAGTCGCCACGCGTGGTTGATGAGTTGGTTAATTACTAACTTAATAAGCTAACAAGTGGGGGCATGTTCGATCTGATTGGGATTTTAGTCAATGGTTTTAGCATTTGAACTCGCCCACTAGTTAACTGTGACTAATCGTTAACTTAGGCCACTGGGTTAGCCAACCTTTGGATTGCACTCTTTGATCAAAGATATCTCGGTTACGTTTTGAATTGGGTGTGATTTGCAAATCAAACAAACTCTCTAAACCAAAAGACGAAATACACTCGACGTCTCCATTGAGGCTTTGCTTTACGGCGATGGCGGTTTCTTTCTCTGGCCAGTAACTCATCGCATCCAATGAGCCTTGGTAAGGTTCATCCCCATTTCTGGTGTGCATGGAGGCTTGATTGCGAACTTGCCAATTCAGTTCGGGTAACCGTTGTTTAAGCGGAGCCTCGAATCTAAGGTCCGATTCGTAGGAGGTATCAATAGGGTCAAAGTAGATCACATCAATATCATTGAGTGGGGTCGGGAAGGCATAACCATGCAGGTGATCCCAAACGAGGTTTCTCACAAAGCCCGCAGCAACATAACACTGCGGTAAATCCAACTGAGCGACACAGTTTAAAACCTGCATTCGTAAGGGATCTTGTTTGATCAACGTGACGATGCGCTTGGCTAGCGGATGTATCATTATGATGTCGGAACATCGGTGACTTGATAATGACGAGTCACGTTCTTGGAGATTTCTCCCCATTCAGAGGCTTTTACTCGCTGTTGGTGGGCTTCGAATGCTTCTCGGCTAGTGAATTCTTCATACACTTCAAAGCGATTAGGTTGAAGTGTGCTTTGACTGACTCGAAACACAATACAACCAGGTTCTTCCAGTGTCAGTTCTTTGTGCACAGCTAAGGCTTGTGTGACGGCTTCTAGATCGTTGTCTGGCACTAGAATATGCCCTTGCAGAATTACTTTACTCATAATTACGTCCATTTAATTACGTCTATTTAATTTGGTCCATTACGGATTTTTTCTATCAAAAGCTCTATCCGTTACAAACATAATCCCATTTTGATGTTGTGACGTATAGGCTAATGTGGCGATTATTTGCTCACATTGAATGCATCTGTAGTTACACCGTAACTTTAAGGCGATGTAATCAATAAATGACAAGACACTGGAACTAAATCCGTGTTGGTCCGGTCTATTAAATTAGTATCATTGAACTGTATTGATACTGAGATGAATTTGTCATCTGAGAGAACTAACCTTAATTTTGAACAGCGGCTCATAGGATTGAATTGAGCCATAGTTGATATCTAGGTCATACTTTGATGTAAATGGTACTCAAAACTCTATATATTTTGTGATTTGTATCATTGATCTGGGCATCAAACACCGTTAGATTCGAATGGTTGGCAATAAAAATAGCTCATGAAGAGCAGTTAAAGAAAAGGAAATATCCCTTATGAAAAAAATGAGAAGAGCACAGCTTCATCGCGTTCGTATCCAATACTGGAAAGACACGTCAAAAGAAGCATCAAAGAAATAAGCTTTAAATCGTAAAGCTTTAAAAGCTGAAAAGCTTAATAAAATGTAAAACGCAACAAACTGATTTCATTAGCACTCTCAAGGACCTTCATCTGGTCGGCGACTAACGAAATCATCCCCAAAGAGCTGGCAGGCATTAACAACAATGCAATTCAATGTCAGCTCATTAATACCTCCTCTAAGTTTCCCTTCGTTTGTTAAACCTGTTCTCCAAATTAAAACTTGTTTGTTCCTTGTTCCTTGTTTCTTGTTTCTTGTTCCTTGGTTTCGCATCCCCGTATTCGCTAACGTCTTGATAATAAAAAAGCTCCCGATTTCTCAGAAGCTTTGATTTAGATTTTGGTACCTGATGTGACTGCCCGTTAAAGGCTCGTGCTTAGGATAGACTCTAGCGTTGGAACAGCGTCTTTAAGCTCACATCGTCCGTCCTATTTAGTTTTAGGCTCAGCAGATAACCGCCAACGCCAATCAGCACGTAAATACTTAACGATAAAATCGGCGCTTCAGCAATCGCGCTGAATGGGTTGCTTGCTGTCAGTACCTTCATTGGCAGTGATGCGATGAGAGATAGGAAATCGTTGATGCCATAGAACCCAAATACAGCGACAGAGAGGAACTTAATCGCATAGCTTGAGATAAAAATGACAAGCAATGGAGAGTTCACCAGTTGCGAAATCGCTAGGGTCACAGTTGCCAGTGGTAGTAAAACCAGTGCAACTAACAACATTCTCCCAAAGAATACGAGCCAGTTGCTCAGCACGTACAGTAGGGATTGCTGCTCAACCAGTAGCGCCAGTTGTTGCTCGCTAGACACGTTCAATATCCAGAATAGGAAGTCGGCGAAAAGCACAAGCAACGCACAGATTGCCGGAATAACCACTAAACCGAAGCCGAGTTTCACGCCGTGAGTCATTGCGTTAGATACTGGCATACTTCTCCAAAACATCGAACTGCCTTCTTGGCGCTCTTTACGCAGCGTTTTAGGGATGTAAAGCGTCGATAGGATCAGTGAAATAAGGCCCGCGCCAAAGTAGATCACTGAATTGAGGTCTTGTGCGAACTCTCTGTGGATGTCGCTCACGTCACCGTTCACTTGCATTTCGAAGAAAAACTCATGCTGCGCTGCGCCATTGAAGAACAGACTAACGAACAGCAAGAAACCACATAACGCGACAAACAGAGGCAATCGAGTGTTAATTTTGTGCTCGATGAGTTCTTTTTCTAGCATGTAAAAACTTGGATGCATTATGCCTTCTCCGTCTGTGTTGCAAGGAATAGGTCTGCGAGACCAACGTTATAGATGTTACCCAGTGACTCAACCTGCGCTTTGTATTGGCCTTCCAACAACCACTTAGTGGTGCCTAGGCCGGATTGTGAGGTGAGTGGGTTGAGTTTCTGTATCTCGCTTGAATGGTTATTTGCGACTTCGATAATGAAATAGTCGTCTTCGATGTCTTCCATGCTCTTTTGCAGCACACAATGGCCTTGTTTTAAAATCAGAACATCCGTTAATAAGTGTTCAATCTCTGAAACCTCATGGCTAGCAATGATCATGGCGCGTTCGCCGTCGTGGAACCACTCAAGTAGATGGCGATAAAAAGTATCGCGGTACAGCAAATCTAGGCCAAGCGTAGGCTCATCTAAGATCAACACTTGGGTGTCAGTCGCGATGATGATCGCAAGGTGAAGTTGTACCTTCATTCCCTTAGAAAGTTGCTTGATAGTCGAAGAGAGCTTGATGTTGGTGCTGCTTAGCGTCTGCTCTGCTTTTTGTTTATTGAAGCTAGGGTGTACACCTTGGGTGTATCGAAGCAGTTGCTTAACGGTCATCCACTCGGGTAACACGTTAACGTCTGAGATGTACGACAAGTGCAGCATGAGTTCTGCATGCTGGTGGATAGGGTGGTAGCCATTAACCTCTATCTCACCTTGATAGCTGTGTCCGCCAAGCAGTGATTTGATCAGAGTCGATTTACCTGCGCCATTGTGGCCTAGCAGTCCAAGCACTTGCCCCGGTTTTAACTCAAAGCTGATGTTCTCGACACCCACTTGATTTGAATAGGTTTTGGTTACGTTTTTCACGGAAAGTAAAGTACTCATGACTTGTCCTTTATATGTTGTGCTAGCTGTTTCACGAGTTCTTCGACACTCATATCAATGATGCTTAGCGTCTCAGCGATGGCTGGGATTTGTGTGTTGATGAATGATTGGTGTGCAGACTCTTTCAATTTTTGAAGTGCCCCTTCGGCCACATACATGCCTTGGCCGCGTTTTTTCTCTACCAAGCCTTCATCCACCAGTAGCTGGTAGCTTTTCATGACAGTAAGGTGGTTGATCTTGAGATCGGCGGCAACCGCACGCACAGAGGGCAATGCTTGTAGCTCTAGCCAAACACCCTGAAGAATTTGGTCACTGATCTTGGCGGCAAGTTGCCTAAAGATCGGCTGGTCGTCTTTCCATTCGGTCATAATTAAAACTGCATGGTGATATACATGTGTATAACACTAACCTATTTATTCGAGTTGGCAAGGATTTTATGAAAATGCATCGTGTATTTTTATGTTTAGATAAAGCATGTTTGGTGGAGAGGACACTTGAAGCCTACATCCTTGTAGGCTCTCAAGCAGCTGTATGAGCGATGATTATTTGAATAGGAAATGGTTGCTCATCAAGATTTCTATTAGGCTAGGTCTATTGCTCCTTTGAGTCATTAGGCCTGCTATACAGGTAACCTTGATGTAAGTTATAGCCTAACTGACACAAGATATATTGCTGCCTACGCGTCTCGACACCTTCATAAATCATTGTGATATTTGATAGGCGTCCAATCTCCGAGATATTAAGTAATACACCCTGATGGTGCTCCCCTGACTCGATATCTTTAACAAAGCAGCGATCCAGTTTTAGATAGGTAGGAGAGATGACATTGATGATTTCGATGTTGTTATTACCCGTACCAAAGTCATCCAGTGCGATGGTGATACCAAGCTTTTTGATATCCTTAATGTTATCGATAACCTCACACCCATAGCCAATGTTCGAATATTCAGTAATCTCCACGACAAATTCATTCGCTTCCATCGCGGCTAGATGCTCTCTGAGCCTTGCGAAGTTTGACCCTACCAAAGCACTCGGGCACACGTTGACACCATAGATCTCATGGCTGTTGTTTAACTTCGCTTTTCTAACCGTCTCGATGAGCAAAATTGTATGAAAGGTGAGTAAATTGGTACGTCTCATGGTGTTGATGAAGCTTAAAACGCCAACGTTACGCACACGAGATAACAACTCGTAATAGAGAACGCTGTTGTCTTCGGTGTTGATGATCGGCTCTTCTTCAAAGGAGATGTGTTTCCAACGAAACAGGTAGATCACAAAGCCCAGAATATAGGAGCGATAAAGCAGGGTGGCGAGTATCAGAGAAAGTGCAATCCACAGCGCAACTATATCGTCACTGTAGAAGGTGATGGTCGCACCGGTTGGCAGGGATGTTTGATAGATAGATTTACTTTCTTCGCCAAGGTTTAGGATGTAGTAACCATTCTTCTGGATGGAGATAGAATCGACTAACAGAGGCAATAATGAGTTCTTGTATCGAGCTTCGATAGAGCGTTTAGATATTCGAACAATCATCTCGATGTCGTGTTCGGTATCTATGAAGCGTGAATAGGCAAAATCAGCGCTATCGTAGAAGTCGTCTACCTGATCGAGCTCTATCATCTTAGAACGTGTTTTTGAGATATAGCATGAGCCATAAGGTGTGGTCATGACGACAGAATCAAGGTTGAGCGAGTGCCTTAGCGAGTGCACAGCCCCGTGGCTATCGCAACCGTAGTCCATGACTTCGGCTGCAATATGTTTGGTGTTCTCACTGTATTCATTCGCAATCTTCGTCGTATAAAGGATTTGGAAAAAGTAGACAACGAATAGGAAAAAGGAAGAGATGGTGAACACGGCTATCAGAGCCTTGATCAGCTCTCGATGATAGGTGTTGAACATCAGTTTCAACATCTCGAACTGGCTGGGCTTGAACTGGTTGATGTCGTACTTTGGTGCGATACGGTTGGTTGAGCTTTTATCGAGATCGATAAAGTAACCTACCTTGTAAAGGTTAGAGATAAGTTCGCTATTATTATCAACCTTCGCTTTTTTACATAAGCTTCGATATTTCTTTCTTATAGAAGCAATAATGTTTTTTAACGCGTATAAGCTAAACTCTTCGTCAAAGTGTAGTTTAAAAGATTCTTCAACATCTCTTGCAGATTGAGGGTTTGATATTGACGAGTGTTCAATAAGATATTTGAAAACAAAACTCTCTTTACTATTAAGAGTTTCCTCTGATATCTTATTACTGTCTCTTTTTATGTATATTTTTTCTTCATTGTAGATTAGTTGCAAGCTCTCATTATTGTTATTTATATTGAAAGAACAGTGCATAGCTCAACTCCTAAGCGATAGTTATTATATTTTTGTGATGGATATGTGATGGCTGGGATTTTCATTCAACACAAGAGTTCGATCTAAATAATATAACCAAAATGTCACCATTTTCTCTCAAGATGTTGATACTAATCGCAGAATTTGGGCTTTAATGAAAGGTTATGGAGATGTTCACCCAAAAGTTGAATTTATAAATGAAAGCCAATGATTTACAAGGGGTAAGGGGGATTTATCCATTTGTTTTGGTATTTATCCATTTCACAGCTTCTACGCGGTAGGTTTAGCGACTGAATTTAGAGGTTTCTAATGTAGCTTTTGATGGTATTCATTCAGATTATCGATGTGTCAGATTTATCAGAATTTTTCAGGATAAAATTAAATTATGTCAGTTTATGTGATATTAATATAATTTAATTTTATTATTGGTTTGGTGATTAAATTAAATTGGTCAATGATAGGATTTATTATATTTGTTGAATAATTGACTTTAATTTATTCTCTTACGTATTTTAAATGATGAAACTTTAAGGTGGGATATTTAAAATAGGGAAAGGATGATTTTTATCATGAGGTGTTGATTAAAGGATTTTAATGGGATTATTATTGACACATGTATCAAAAATGTGTCCATGTAAATATTCATCGGCTAGTGATGAAAATAAGATATGAATGAGGTTGGTGTTATACCATGAGCACTACCTAAAAGTGTAAGCAGTAACAAGTTAGATCAATTAGTGTTATTTTTGAGTAAATGTTAGCGCAACCACATGATATTCAAAGATCTGTTGCGATATCTGTATGCTAACTATGAAAGCATGCAATCGTTGAGTATTTAACATGCACCATCAAGCACCACGATTTGTGGTTCTTTTTCTGGCTGATAAAGCACCTGACAAAAGTCTCCTTCTGGCGAATAGGTGTAGTTTTCGGTGTCGAAAGAGATGGCGGCTACTCTTTCTGCATTGCTGCCAGAGTCTACTTCTTTGTTGATAACATGAAGCTCTGTTGCGTCGATATTGAGCAGTCTTCTTAGCGAATCAACATAGGCGATTGGATAGCCGTGGCAGACGTAGTAGGTCTCAATCTCCGTCTTTTCAACATAGTTGCACTCATCCTCAACGCCAGCAATTGCTGACTTCGCGTAGATCATATCGATACCCGTGCGAAGGTTACCAGCCACATCGTGTATTTTGCTCGCCCGAGCACTTCCTTGAACGTCTAAGAACTTGACCATAGCTGTCGCCGAAACGACCGCTAAAATTAATACAGAGATGATGAGCTCTAAGAGAGTGAAGCCGTTTTGTCTGTTCATGGTTATCGATTATTTGCTCTGCTAAAGGGACGGAATGAGGGTAATCTAAATACCAAAGTCATTACAGTTAGTACGTATAATGGTTTGGTGTTTTATTGGGTGAATTTCTAAGTGATTTTCTTTATAAACAATAGCTTAGTTTCTTTTCTCTTACTGTTAAACGCTATGTAAGCATACGTAAGCGTGCACACCCACAGCAGCCGATTGTTTACGAAACATTAAAACGACTTAATTTATTGATAAATAAGTCTTTAATTGTAGGATTGTCGACCACTCAAAAACTGACTTTCGACTTCATTTGAGGGAATTGGCTTACTAAATAAAAATCCCTGAAGATACTCGTATCCACAATCGATTAAGAACGCTTTTTGCGTTTCGGTTTCGACACCTTCAGCAACCACTTTTAACCCCAATTTTTCACAGATAGCGTGGGTGGCTTGGACAATCGCTTTGCTCCCTTTATGTGAACCGTGGACGAAGCTTTTATCAAGTTTTACGGTGCTAATTGGTAAGTCATGCAACATCGACAGTGACGAGTAGCCTGTACCAAAGTCATCAAGGTGAAGTTCAACACCCAATTTAGAAATATCGCTTAATGCTTGCCTGACTTCACCGTGCTTGAAGATCATGGAAGATTCGGTGATCTCAAGGGCGATGCTTTGAGGTTGGATATTGTAGAAGTTCAACATTGCTAATAGCTGCTCGGCAAAGGTAGCGTGCATCTGAATACTCGAAATATTGATACTCATCATCAACTCACTATCAAACTCACGTTGCCATACTGATAACTGTTTTAGTGCAGAGTTAAGAACCCATTTCCCGAGCGGTACAATCTGTCCAGTCTCCTCCGCTAAGCTAATAAACTCATCAGGGCCGATGTTACCTAGCTCTCTATCTGACCATCGAAGCAAGGCTTCAAACCCTTTCACCTTGTCGCTGTTGGTGTTCATGATCGGTTGATAGTGAAGGTTGAGATCGTCTTTTTCTATGGCGCGTGCCAGTCGGTGGCGGATCTCTACTTTGCGATGCAGGGTTTGCGCTAAGTCTGGGGTAAACGTTTGGAAGCGGTTTCGACCATTCGCTTTTGCAAGATGCATCGCCATGCCTGCTTGCTTTAGCAATGTTTCTTGGTCAACCGCGTTATCAGGGAAATGCGCAGTACCTATGCTGCAACCGACAGACAAACTGCCGATGCCTCTGATATGGAAACTTCGGTTTAATGCATCAATGATACGAGAACAGAGTAGTGGGATATTTTGATTTCGACAGGTGTGGGCAATAACAATGAATTCGTCGCCACCAAATCGCCCGATCATGCATTTCTCATCAACCAACTGTTTAAGGCGTTCACCAACCTGTTTGAGTAGTTGGTCTCCGACAGTGTGCCCATAAGTGTCATTAACTAATTTGAAGCCATCAAGGTCGACAAACATCAATTCAAACGGTGAGCGATAGGCAATGCTGGTTTCTAGAAGCTTGGTGATCCCACGGCGATTATAAAGCTCCGTTAAACAGTCGTGTTCAGCGTTGTACCTGGCTTTTATCAGTTTCTCTTTTTGCTTAGTTGTACAGGTTAGGTTTAACAGCAATTCGCTTTTATCAAAGAGCCACTTTCCTTGCACATCAAAGTGGTGTGTCTTGCCATCTATTTCGCAGCTGACTTCTTCTAATATCTCTCGGCCTTTACGCACGGTAAACAGCCATTGTGCTGCTCTCTCTTCACTCGAAACGAATTCGGATAGAGTGCTAAACGGTGAGCCGTAGTTGTGAAAAAATGCGGAGTTAGCACTCACTACGCTTCCCGATTTATTAAACAGAAGGGAGAGGTTTGCACCATCAGAGCAAGCGAGGTCGTGCCTTAAGCTTCCTTCTTCAGCGACGACTTGTACCAACATACCCGTTCGACTATCGTGCAATGGGATCCCAGAAAACAGACATAATGCACGCTTCGAAATGTAGTTGGGAGTGAAGTTCCACCATGTCTTGATGCTTTCGTTGCGTAGAAATTGCCTTTGGTACTCTTCCAATGTCGCTTCGATTGCTTTTGACATCTCGACACTAAAGTCGCGAGATGTCAGCTCAAATAGAGATTCAGACTCCCACAGAGGAAGGGCGCTGCTGTTTGCCCAAGTTATTCTCTTATTATCAATGTCATATATCCAAATTGGACACTGGAGATGCTCGAAGGGTTGATAACTTGTCATCATATTGAACTCGGTGAACTGATATTTTGGTCGAACAGCAACCACCGAAATCATGTGTTCGGTGGTCGCGTCTCAAATTTAATTCTGGCCTTTAATCGCATTAAGAAGCTGTTTTGAAGAACCGTAATGATCTACAGAACAGCAAAGTGCTACAGAAGAAACAGCGTGTTAAAGGTTCAGTGAGCGGATGATTTTGGTCAATTTACCTTCAGGGGTACTTTCGACGACGTAGCCTTTCTTATCATCAAAAATCTCTCCGTCGATGAAGTGCCAACCATTTGGTTTTTGGATGATCTCTTTAGGAAAGTTCTCATCAAACATAGAGTGGTTTGGATAGACCGTTTCGATAGCTTCAAATAATAGCTGTGCTTCATCTTGGTTGGTCACCACGAACTCTTCTTTCAGGCACATCGTCAACTCAGGTAGAGGTTGAGTGGTGAAGGGTTCTGTCATCGAGCCCAATACACCGTTATGTGCGTAAAAGCGGTATGAGCCAGAACTACTCTCGCTTCCGTCTGGTGACTTAATGTAAGGCGTTGCACTGTAGAACTCACAGTTGAAGACCATCTTTTGAATAATGCTGCTTTGTGGTGTTACCTGAATGTCTATCCAAGAACTGACTTGCGCTTGAATCTGGTTCACCATTTCTTGTTTATTGGTGTCTGCCATGACTGGTGTTGAAACTAAAGCGGTGGTGGTCAGTAACAGTGAAAGCGTTTTATTCATCTTAAAATGGGCCCTGTGGAAGTGATTATTGCGTAATGTTGAATCTATTCATTAATTGGGTAAATGTTACTTTAAGAAGGTATTTCTTAACAGGATCTACCTCACGATGAAAAATGGAAAGCTCTGAGTGTGGGTCTAGGTAATCGATTACCTTTACTTGTAAGTCTATTTGTTTGAATTTTTAATCTAGTAAAATTGAGATTTGCAGTGCTATTAACTGTTATGTCATTGGTGTATGGATAGTTGGTTTGATTGGGTTTTGTAAACACCTCAAATGTAAGTGCGCGTAAGAAAATAAAGCAAATGTAAGCGGGCGGTAGGCGATTAAAACACAGCAAATAATGTGCTCTGAAGGAGAAAACCTTGATAAACCAAGGCGCACCGGTTGTTGCTTCTCTATTTTGTAAACGTGTATGTACAAAAGTGATTACTATGTTTTGCGTACGGTAAATGTAGGGCTCTGATCGCAATATTGATGATCTATGACCAGTATATATACTGCCCTCGCTTTTAATAAATACTGGTGATAGGAATGTCGAAAACCAAAGTGCTCATTGTTGAAGATGACCAAGAGATAGCTCGTTTAACGACGCTTTACCTCGAAGCCGAAGGTTACAATGTTAGCGTTGTTCATGAAGGGAACTTGGCACTTGAAGCAATTCGCAGTATTGAACCTGATTTAGTGCTGTTGGACTTGATGCTTCCAGGGATGAGCGGTGCGCAGATTTGCCGTCAAGCCCGTGAGTTTTACAATGGAATGATTTTAGTGCTGACGGCTTCCGCCGATGAAATGAGCGAGGTCAGCTTGTTTAAATTTGGTGCGGACGATTACGTTGCCAAGCCGATTCGTGGCCATGCCTTGTTAGCGCGAATTGAAGCGTTATTGCGTCGAGCGGCTCCCGTAACAACTGCGCAAGAAACTACGGCTGAAAAACAGTGCGATATTGTAATCAACAGCTCTGCTCAAAGTGCCACGCTCTATGGCCAAAACCTCAAGCTTACTTCTGCTGAATTTGAAATCTTAAACCTTCTCGTTAATAACATCTGTCAGGTCGTGACTCGAGACCAGTGCTGTCAGCTATTTAGAGGAATTGATTACGCGTTTAATGATCGCTCGATTGATATGCGCGTGTCTGGGTTACGCCGAAAGCTGCGCATTCACGCAAAAGACAAACAGTTGATTCGTACGGTTCGCAACAAGGGATACATGCTGGTTGCGTAAGTTCATTGCTACGAAGCTTCGCTCGGTTTCGATGTTTGCTCGCTTATATCTTGGGATTGTGACTGGGATGTCGGCAACGATATTTTTGTTTTTGAACCTTGGTGAAGGGCACATGCGACGCACCGAGATCGAAACCTTTCTCAATGATGGCATCTACTTTGCGGAGCAGTATGTTCGTCAACATAATCAAGAAAACTCACTCTATAAAGAGCTCGATAGAACAGGCTACCAACAATTTTATATCTTCAATTTACGCCTGTTGGAGAATTGGTCGGGCGAGGCGCCTTGCCAACAATGTGAGCTATATACAACCTTAAACGGTGTGCCGATATATCTTAGTGATGACAACCTCTATTCGGCTGTGTTTCAGCTACCAAACTCTAAATTTAGCTTTGGGTTCAGTGAGGTAGGGGACTTCTTCTCTCCTGACATTGAATGGTATGAAGACTCAGAACGACACTTTTTGTTAGGGCTGTTATTGGCTGTAATCGTGGCGATTGGAGCAAGTGTTTACTTACCTGTGAGGCGTTTTCAAGAAAGAATAGAGTTGCTCGTCGAGAAGCAGAAGCAGTTTGGTAAGGGCAAGCTTAGTACTCGATCTGACATGGACGACATCCATCCTGTTTCTGATCTGGCCAGCAGTTTTAACTTCATGGCTGAAGAGATTGAAAGCAAAGTAAAACAAAGTCATATCTTCGCTCAAGCTATCCCACACGAAGTGAGAACTCCGCTAAGTCGTATTCAGCTGGCGACCGATATCCTAAGAAGGGGAGCACCCGATAATCATCAGGTTCTTTTCGATGATATTGATACCTACATTGAGGATATCAACGAACTCACGTCAGAAATCATCATGCTGTCGAAGTTGAATGTCATGGATAACTCTTTCTTTGAACTCGTTAAAGTGACCTCCGATCTTCGTGAGTATTGCCTAGACCGAATTCGTTACTCGAAACTAGAGAATGCCACCTTTGACTCTAAGGTTCAGAAAAACTGCACGATAAAATGTGACTGTTCAATGGCGCGCTTGGTGTTCGATAACGTTCTCAAGAATGCGGGTAATTACACACAAGACCAAGTGTGGATGACGTTAGATGAAAACTCAGAAAACTGGCTGGTGGTGATTGAAGACAATGGTTCTGGAATACCGGAGAATAAGCGTGATGAGGTATTTTTACCGTTCTCTCGATTAGATTCAAGCAGAACGTCGACCACCGGTGGATTGGGGTTAGGCCTCGCGATTGCTCTATCGGCGGCTAAAAAGCTTTCTTGGGATATCAAAATCGACGACAGCAACCATGGTGGTGCCAAGTTCAGTATCGTGATTCCAAAAATCACATAAGCTGTAGCTTTAAGAGCTGTTCAGGCTCGTCAAATAACAAAGCCACGGACTAATACCGTGGCTTTTTCATATTCCGATTTACAAGCGAGTGACTTTTTAGTTACTACTGCTTAGAGCTTAGAGCTTAGAGCTTAGAGCTTAGAGCTTAGAGCTTAGAGCGATGAAGGCCATAAATAGCGTGGTCAACGATGCGACCATTCAAATTCTCGTTACGCGTGATGATACCTTCTAACGTGAAATGTAAGCGCTCACAAACCTTGCGGCTGCTTTGGTTACCGGTTGCTGCTGATATCTCTACCTTTTCCATATCTAACTCATTGAAAGCAATATCAATCAGCTTCTGGACAACGCGCGTCACAATCCCCTTTCCTTGGTATGTCTCAGATAACCAATAACCTATGGTCACCTTTTGCTTATCATGATCAATGGTATTGAAACTACAGTTACCGACGACCTTGTCTTGATACACGATTGCACAGGTCATGCTTTTCCCTTCCGCATAATCGTGTAGCGAGCGTTGGATGAAGATCCTAAAGTCTTGCTCGGTTTTACAATGTGGCGGCCACACGAGCCATTGGCTTAGGTACTCATTCTGACTTTGTGAGATTTCCGCGTAGTGAGAAGCGAAGCTCTCTTCAACCAATGCGATGGAGAGTTCGTTGTCGATAACCGTTTTAAACATGTCTTTCCTTTTCTTATGGCTGCTTAATTTAAGCGAATCTTAGTCGGCAGGCTATAATGTCGCATGATTTTTAATATGCAACCACTTGTAGCACGAATTTTCCGTGATACGTTAGATCTATCACGAAACTCATTAAACCTTACAATAGTTGTGTATATAATCATTAGCTATGCATTAGTATTAGCGGCCTAAATATATAAAAACTATAAAAATGCTAGGCTTAAATAATGAATCAACATTGCCAGGACGTGACCGTGGACCTAAGGAAGGCTCTATTCGGTATTGCTAAGGCGCTTGATAACGTCGGTTTCGAAAGTAAAAATCATGGACAGAGAGTGGGCTACATCGCGTATCGATGTGCTCTGAGTGTAGGGTGGGAAGAAGAGCAAGCGCAGCTCGCGTTTTCGTTAGGCTTGATTCACGACTGTGGTGTCTCGCAAATTGATGAACAGCTCAGCTTAACGTCTGGGTTTGTACCTGACTCAAGCTACCACCATTGCCAAAAGGGCTATCAAATCTTAAAAGAGTGCCCGGTTCTTTCTATATTCGCTAAGCCGGTGCTTTATCATCATACTCCGTGGTCTGAACTAAAGGCTATTCATATCAGCGAGTTAGAAAAAGAGTTGGCTGCCATCGTGATGCTTGCCGATAGGGTCGATTATTTATACGGCATAACTTCTTCTGATCGTTATGGAAACCTAACACCCGATGGCAAAGCGAGCATCATTGAACGTTTGACTGAACAAGCGGATGAGATGTTCGAAACCAACCTTGTGCAACACATGTGTGAGTTGGTTGATTTAGATGATTTCTGGTTTTCTATGGAGATCCCATACATCGAGAACATGAGGGATAATTTTGAGCCTGTGCCATTCTTCTCACAACAGATGTCGTTGGATGAGACGGTGGCCTTTGCTGAATTTATCGCTAACGTTGTTGATACCAAAAGTTCGTTTACCTTTAAGCACTCGTTGAAGGTTGGGCAGCTCTCTGAATACCTCGCCAAACAGCTGGGTTATTCCTACACCACTCAGCGTAAACTCTATCTGGCTGGGTTGGTTCATGATATCGGTAAACTGCAAACCCCTAATGACATTCTGCATAAGCCGGATTTACTTACTGAAGAAGAGTATTGCTGTATTAAACGCCATGCAACGGACACTCGATTCGCACTGCAGGAGTTGTTCAGTTCACCTCAGGTTTGTCAGTGGGCATCTAATCATCATGAGAGATTGGATGGTTCGGGTTACCCAATGGGCAAAACGGCGGAAGAGCTGGATCAACCCAGTCGAATTG
Source organism: Vibrio sp. 1CM24A (assembly GCF_023161725.1). Lineage (NCBI taxonomy): Bacteria > Pseudomonadati > Pseudomonadota > Gammaproteobacteria > Vibrionales > Vibrionaceae > Vibrio > Vibrio sp. 1CM24A. Next base: position 879,580 of record NZ_JALNTS010000001.1, on the reverse strand, counting down.
TTGCTGTGGTGGATGTGTTTCAAGCGCTAACTCAGTCTCGCCCTTATCGTGCAGGTATGACGTTAGAAGAGACTCTCGCTATTTTGACGGACCACGTTGATAACTTTAAGTTGGATCGAGAAGTGTTTGAGTGCCTTAATAAACACGCGCAATATTGCTTTGAATTATCAACAGACAAACGAATGTACGCGTTTTAACGCCATTGAATGCTTTCGAGGTGTGATGCCTTAACTCATACTCGATGAGAAATGACCAAGCACCAAAAACAGAAAAGCGATAGCCGAGGCTATCGCTTTTTTCATGGGGGCTTATCAGGATCTTTAGATCGAGATTAGTATCGTTTTAAGATCTCGATGATCGCTTGCTCAGTTTCCGCTGCGATGATGGCATCAATGTCATCATCATTTTGGAACAACTCTGATAGCGCCATAATCGTATGGATGTGGCTATCTGAGTCCATCGCCGCCAGAGTAATCGAAAGGTAAACGTCACCGTTGTCTTCTGACTCTAAATCAACACCCTTCTTGAATACCGTTACTTGCAGTGATGCTTCGTTCACACCATCTTCAGGACGAGCATGAGGCATCGCAATCTTTGGTGCCAGAACATAGTACGCGCCAATGTCCTTGTGTTTTTGCTTGATAGCTTCAACATAGCTTGCTTCGATTTTGTTGCTCGCTAGCAGTGTTGAACAGGTCACATCTATCGCAGCATCAACCGTTAGGTTCTCTTCAGAGTTGATGATAACGCCTTGGTTACCAATTAAATCGAATAAGCTCATGAAACAATCCACCCTAGGATAAGACCAACAACACCGAAGTCGAAGTCAGCAAACGTTGTCGCTTCAAGACCAAGGCCACCCAGTACAGGAAGCAGTAGCATTGGTAGGAAAGAGATACACAGACCTTGCGTGAATGAACCGAGAATTGCACCACGTAGACCGCCTGTCGCATTACCGTAAACGCCTGCTGCACCACCTACGAAGAAGTGTGGAACTACGCCAGCTACAATGATTGTCCAGCCAAGTGCACCTTGAACTGCCATTGCTAGTAGACCAGCAGCGAAAGAACAAAGGAAACCGATAAGTACCGCGTTTGGTGCTACAGGGAATACCATAGGGCAGTCTAGAGCAGGTTTTGCGCCCGGTACGAGTTTGTCAGAGATACCTTTGAATGCAGGAACGATTTCAGCTATCAGCATCTTCACACCTTGCAGTACGATGTAAACACCACCGGCAAACACAAGAGACTGCATGAAGGTGAATACTACCCAGTTCTGACCGTTTGATACTGTTTCAACAAAGTCACCGCCAGCAACAATTGAAGCAAACATAAAGAAGATGGCCATTGTTGTTGCTACAGCAACGGGCGTATCACGCAAGAACATTAGGCTCTTAGGTACGTTGATGTCTTCTGTTGATTTTGAAGTGTCACCAAACTTGCTACCAATGTAACCCGATACTAAGTATGAGAACGTTGAGAAGTGACCCATCGCCAACTGATCAGTACCCATCACTTTCTCTGTGTATTTTTGAGCAAGTGCAGGCATGATAACCATCAGTGAACCCACAATGATCGAGCCGATTGCAACTAGAGCAGTGCCTTCGATGTTAGCTGTAGACAGGATTACCGCTACCAGCATAGACATGAACATTGTGTGGTGACCCGTTAAGAAAATATATTTTAAAGGAGTAATACGAGCCAATAAAATATTCACAACGAATGCGAAGAACATAATTAGAGCCATTTCATAACCGAATGCTTCTTGTGCTAGTGCAACAATTGCTTCGTTATTTGGAATAACACCACTTACGCCAAATGCTTCAGTAAATACAACTGAGAAGTTATTTAGTGCACCAACAAGAGCGCCAGCACCAAAACCTAAAATTAGGAAACCCATTACGGTTTTAATTGTGCCTTTTAGAATGGTAGAAACATCTGCTTTTTGTGCAACTAAGCCAATAAAAGCAATTAAACCTACCATGATCGCCGGCTCTTTTAATAAGCCGAGCATGAACTCGAAAAAGTTTTGCATAATTTTGACCTTACATGAAAGTTTTTAGTTGTTCTTCAATTGATGCTTTGTCAAAAATATTTTTAAGGCTGATGATGTTCTCTTTACCAGCGTCTTTTAGTTGGTTTGCAACGTCTGTTGCTGCAACCCAAATATCCGCATTGCTTGATGCTGCAGATGATAGATCTTCGTGATCAACTTCTGCTTCGAAACCGATTTTTTTAGCGACTTCTTTTACTGCCATTTCCATCATTAGAGAAGTACCAAGGCCGTTACCGCAAACTACAAGAATCTTTTTCATAATATTTGTCTCAATTGGATTTTAGGGGTTGAGAAACTTCGTTCTCTTATTGTGTGAGAGCATAGTAATGGAAATATTCAGATTTCAATAAGATCTCCATCACAAAGCTAAAATGAGATTGTGACGGAGATCTCGTTAATTTGTAGTAAAGATCCAGAGTGAGACTTTGATCAAATTTAACTTTTCACTCGAATATGCAACGTATTTTATTGAGAAAGGCGGGCTTAATTAATTTTTATATCAGAATATAAATCTATAGAGGCTTTATTGTAGAAAATAGAGAATTAATCGTATCGACCGTAGTCAGTAAGCATTTTCTTAAGCATGCTATTAACGTCTTTGGTCTTTTTATTTCTTTTAGTCAGTTGGCTAAGAGAGGTTGGTTTTGGTGAGGCAACATTTTCACTGTCGACTTCTTCAGTTTTATCTTTCATTTTCTGTACGGCAGGCAATAACATTCTAATTTCTTCGTTATTGGCATTGGTCAGTACCACAATATTTTCAGATTCAACTTGAGTAATGGTTAGTATCCCGTGTTTAACCGATTCAACCTTTTCACCAATCATAATTGATTCAGGCGCAACAGAACGATCGGTGAGTTGACCTGTACGTAATTTCGCCGCACTAATAGCGCGGATATTTCCGGTATTTTCAAACGCGACAATAACAGTATAGGTATTATAATATTCAACTACTGTCACATAGCCGTGTCTATTTGTTTTGAATCTAGCTCCATTGTTCATGTCGTGCGGAGCTTCCATTTTCTTCACGTGTTTCCTCTCTTAGTCTCGATGGCTGTTATATCTAATCAGCTCTATTGGTATTTTATAGATAATTATTTGGTGAGATCACACAAAGTATATACGCATCTAAACTTAAGATGAATCTTGAAGTCTCTGGAAATGAGGCAGAGCACAGAAAAGTAGTAAGAATCACACAGAATTAACCGAGTGATTACGCTCACACACTTAAAGACTTAACATTACAAATTCAACTCCCTACAGATTGTTTACAGTTTTGAAGCACGAAAACGACGATAAACAATACGTTTTGGCTAATCCTTGACCGCGCGATCGTTTGCGTCAAAAAATGTGATGAAAGTCTCACTTAACTGTTTATACTTCTCTTCCGGTTTTAAGCCGGTGCTTAGCCAATACAAGCCGTCACATGGATATGTGAATGACCCCACGGACCGGACCAGCTACGTTCCACTGCTTGTATAAGGTGATTTTTTACATGAACAACTCGTTGTTACATTCGCTAACCCTGTTAGCTCCTTCATCGCGTAGCGTTTTGCTTGCGGTTCTTTGTCCTGTTCCTTTGATGTCATTTGCTTGGCTCATGTTCACTCTTTAAGGATTACTAGGACACATTATGAATATTCTATTTGGTTTTGTCGGTGTTCTTGCACTGATTGCTTGCGCGTACCTGTTATCTGAAAGTCGTTCTTCAATTAACTGGAAAACGGTCTCTCGTGCACTATTACTTCAAATCGGTTTTGCAGCCTTAGTATTGTATTTCCCATGGGGACAATTGGCGCTAACAAGCCTAAGTAATGGTGTTTCTAGCCTGCTTGGTTTTGCAGACGTTGGTATCGCATTCCTTTTCGGTGACCTTGCTACAGAAGGCTTCATTTTCGCGGTTCGCGTGCTTCCAATCATTATCTTCTTCAGTGCTTTGATTTCTGCGCTTTATTACTTAGGCGTCATGCAAAAAGTGATTCAAATCTTGGGCGGAGCGGTGCAAAAACTGCTGGGTACAAGTAAAGCTGAATCTCTGGTTGCTACAGGTAATATCTTCCTTTCTCAGGGTGAGTCTCCTCTTCTAATTCGTCCCTTTTTAAAGTCTATGACTCGTTCGGAACTGTTTGCTGTAATGGCAGGTGGTATGGCGTCGGTAGCGGGCAGTGTACTTGGTGGTTATGCTGGCCTTGGTGTTGAGCTTAAATACCTTATCGCTGCAAGCTTTATGGCGGCTCCGGGCAGCCTGTTAATGGCGAAGATCATCGTTCCTGAGCGCAGCACACCAAGTGATTACGACCATATCGAACTAGATAAAGCTGACCAAAGCAACGTGATTGATGCATTGGCAAGCGGCGCGATGAATGGTATGAAGGTTGCGGTAGCGGTTGGTACTATGTTAGTTGCTTTCGTGAGTGTGATTGCGATGGTCAACACTGGCCTAGAAAGCCTAGGTGAAACGTTCGGTTTTGCGGGTATTACGCTGCAAGCTATCTTCGGTTACCTGTTCTCGCCTTTAGCATGGTTAATCGGTATTCCGAGTGATGAAGTATTGATGGCAGGTTCTTACATCGGTCAGAAGATCGTTATGAACGAGTTTGTTGCTTTCATCGACTTCGTTGAGAACAAAGCTTTACTATCTGAACACAGCCAAGTAATCGTGACTTTTGCTCTATGTGGCTTTGCTAACATTGGTTCTATCGCGATTCAGTTAGGTTCAATCGGTGTTATGGCACCAGAGCGCCGTGCTGAAGTGGCAAACTTAGGTTTGAAAGCTGTAGCTGCTGGTACGCTAGCAAACCTAATGAGTGCATGTTTAGCGGGTATTTTCATCCTGCTTTAAGCTAGATTCAGTTAAAGCGGACACCTTGCTTACGGAGTTAGCGTAAGGAGGGTGTCCGCTTTTTTGTATCTGTTAATCAGGCGAAATCAGGTTTTGGCTGCGACTTTGATTTGTCTATCGTGAGTAAAAGCTCACTCGGAAGAGTAATAGAGCCAGTTCCTTTTATCCGATATACTTGAATATCATCAGGTTGCGTTTAATAGCATTCGGCTTCGATTAAGAATATTCGGTTTCGACTAAGCATATCCGCTTTCGACTAGGAACAATGGCAACCAAGCTAAATTAATCAAGGGTCTCTCCATGAACATTCGCGTTCTCATCGGTCTTATTGTTACCTTCATTGGCTTGTTTGCGATGGTTTACCTAATTGCCGGCGGCGCTCAGTTTCCTATCTACCAGTGGCCAAAAGAGGCTTATCTCGGTTTGGTGTTCAGCGTCGTGTGGGGGGCTGGTGTTGCAGCGTCTGTAGCGTATTTCTTCTCGGCATTGGTGTTTGTCACTGTCGCCGTAGTTTGCTATGCGATCGGTTATAAAATCGGCGGGCTCTTTTCAAGCAAGTCAGAAGCGTAAAGCAAAAGTTTAAACGTACGCTTTTTGTATTTTCTTTTGGGGTTAACGTTCGCCTTAACCCTCTCTTAACCCCCAGCTCGTTATCTTGTCTCCATTCATACAGGAGACAAGAAGATGAAATTGAATCTTCCTTTAAAACATTCCCTTATTTCACTTGCTCTAATCGGATTGATGGGTTGCACGACAACCAGTCAGGCCGACTATGTTTCACTCGCTGAGCAAAGCACTAATCAGACACAACAAAGCTTACTCGCAGAGCTGATTCAACAGGCTTCTAGTGATCAAGCGTCGACTCAACAAGATCTAGACGCTGAAAACCTACAACTTACCGATTTAGTGAATGCACCGGAGCTCGATCTCTATATCGAGCGTGCTCTGCAGAACAGCCCAAGCCTCCAACAAAGCATTACAGCACTCAAAATAGCTTATGCGCAGCAAGGTGTAACTTCAGGTGATCGCTTACCAACCGTCGATGCGAGCTTTTCTGGTCAAGCTGACGAAGGCACTAACGGCTCAAGCACTACCGAAACCTACACCACTGATGTCACGGTTGGTTGGGAGCTCGATCTATGGCAGAAGCTTGCAGACACAAACAACGCCGCTTTAAAAGACATTGCGACGTCTCAGGCTAACCTTCAGGGCGCTCAAGATCTTTTGGTCGCGAGTGTGATGAGAGGTTGGCTTGATATCAGTTTGAAGCAGCAGCTTGTCGATATCGAATCGCAGCGTTTGGTGATTCTAGAAAATAATGAAGAGCTTGTTTTAGAGCGTTATCGCGCAGGGCTAGGTAGCCTTGAAGATCTAGATAATGCAAAAACGAGCAGCGCATCGACTCAAGCAACCTTAGCTGATTACCGTGAGCAGCTTGCACAAAGCCGACGTGAATTGGTTTTGTTAACAGGGCAATGGAGTGGTGAGTCTGATGAGCTATCCCTTGCTGAGCTAGGTTCGTTTCCAACCATCATTAATCCACTAGACAATATGCCGACACAAGATCTAGCAGGTCGTCCCGATCTTCAAGCGGCTTTCTTCAATATCGAAGCGGAAACTCTGCGCGCTGACGCGGCATACAAAGCGATGCTGCCGTCTATCAGTTTATCTGCAAGCCTGACTGATATGGCGGATTCTCCGAGTGAAGCGCTGCTTACCGGGCCTTTGTGGAGTGCGCTTGGCCAAGTGTCTGCACCACTGTTTCAAGGTGGCAAGCTAAAAGCACAGGCAGAAATTGCAGATCTAACCACAGAAACCAGTTACTGGGCTTACCAAGAGACACTGCTCAATGCGGTGAATGAAGTGGAAAATGCGATGGGGCAAGAGTCCTCATTAACGCTTCAACAGCAACACCTAACGAACGCCTTGGTAAGCGCACAACGCAGCTTCACTAGCTATGAAGAGAAATACCGTCAGGGTTTGGTCGACATTTTTGATCTACTTACTGTTCAGCAGCAAACCTATGACCTTGAAGCGCAGTTAACACAAACCATTTATAACCGTCTCGTAAACCGAATTGATTTAGGCCTAGCTCTGGGCTTGGGAGTATCTTCATGAAACTGAACACCATCACAATTGCAATCACCTTAGTGGCTGGTTCAAGCATTTTTGCTGCCCTTGCTTACAATGGTTCACAAGTGGCTCCTACTCCTCAAAAGACGAATGAACTAACGGTTGCAGAGCCTCAAGCTACGCCTATTCAAACCAAGTCTATTGATACGACGAGCTTGCCTGCTTCACAACAACAGCAAGTGTCTGTGGTACTTGCCACTCTCGGTGACTACCAAGCAGAAGTGGTGGGTTACGGGGAAGCTAAGTCGCGTTACGAATTGATGTTTTCGACGGAAGTTGATGGCCGAGTAGAAACGATCAGCTCTCAGTTTGAAACTGGGCAAGTGATTGGCCAAGGTGAAGTGATCGCTAATATCGATTCGACCAGTTACCAACAAGCGGTAACCCAAGCGAAGGCAAATGTGGCTCAAGCTCAACTGGATTTGTTGGAAGAGCAGAGACAAGGCGAACAAGCTAAGTCTGAATGGCAACGCTCTGGTTTGTCTGGCGAGCCGGATTCACCTTTAGTATTACGCGAGCCACAACTGGCACAGGTAACAGCAGCCTTGGAGAACGCCAAGCTTGAATTGGTGAAGGCTGAGCAAGACCTCGAAAAAACAACCTTGGTTGCCCCTTTTGATTCGTTGGTCGTGAGCCGTGATGTTCAACCGGGAAGCTACGCACAAACGGGCGCTCAGATAGCCACGTTATACAGCGTTGATGAGGTTGAAGTTTCTGTCCCCCTTTCTGAAAGCCAATGGTTGAGCTTACCCAACAGCGATAACACGCAATTGAAAGATCAGCCGTGGCCAGTGACTCTATCGAGTTCTGACGGTCAATTCCAATGGCAAGGTTATGTCGAGCGAGTAGAGCAGCACTTACAACAAGATACGCGTCAGCGCTCATTGATCGTGAAAGTCGATAATCCTTTGGATCAAGAGAAAGATCTTTATCCAGGCACGTTCGTACAAGCGACGATCTCGGGTAAGCAGTTAACCCAATTGTGGGAACTTCCGGCTTCAGCTCTTTCTCAGCAAGGCGACCTGTGGTTTGTGGATGATAGCGGTCAACTTTCGAAATCAAACGCGAATGTTGAATTTGAAAAGGGTGGTTTGATTTACATCGACCCTACCAAATTGAGCCTGGAAATTGGTGACAGTGTACAAGTGGTTAAGCGTCCGTTAAGTAGCTTTAAAGCGGGCATGGTCGTTCTGGCTAAGGCGGAGGGTTAGTCATGTCTCATGAGTTGAAACCGAATAACCAAGCGGACAGTAACCAGAAGCCAACTAAACCGCACACTGGCGCAATCGCATGGTTCGCGAATAACTCTGTAGCAGCGAATTTGTTGTTAGTGGGCGTGATCATCATAGGCCTTTTATCGCTTAACACGCTACGTAAAGAAGCATTTCCAAGCCTTGAACCCGATGTGGTAACTGTATCTGTGACCTATGACAGTGGTGACCCTATTCAGGCGGAAGAAGGCCTAGCGATTAAGATTGAAGATGCGTTAGAAACCGTACCGGGCATTAAGCGTATTACGTCAACGTCTGATGCGAATGGCAGCCATGTTTCGATCGAAAAAACCAGCACTTACGATCTTGATACCCTATTAGCCGACGTAAAAACCAAGGTAGATGCGATCAATAACCTGCCTTCTGGCGCTGATAATCCTGTGATTGATAAAGCTCGCATGCAAGATCATGCCTTATGGGTACAGCTTTATGGGGATGCAGACAGAGCAACGCTGCAGAGCTTAGCCGAGCAATTGAAATCAGATCTACTGAGCCAGTCATCCATTCGTGATTTGGAAATCAAAGCCAAAGCCGATCCTATGATCTCGGTTGAGGTTGATGAGAACAAGCTACAGGCTTACGGCTTAACTCTGACTGACGTTTCTGAAGCGATCAATGCGGAATCTTCTGCGGCTATTTCGACTAGCCTTCGCAATGGCGAAAAAACGGTTCGTTTGAAGGTTTCTGAACAGGCGTATGAGATCCAAGATTTCAATGCGATTCCGGTGATGACGACGACTGACGGTACGCAAATTACCTTGGGTGATATTGCCAATGTAGAAGACATGTTTGCCGACGACACTTTCATGCTGTCTCGCTATAACCAACAGAATGCGATGGCAATTCAGATCGTGATGGATGAATACGGAGACGTCGTCAGCATTGTTGAACAAGCAGAGAAAGTGGTAGAACGCTGGGAAAACAGCAACATGCTGCCGAGCGATGTCGAAATCGAAACTTGGTACGACAAAAGTACCATGATCAAAGACCGCTTAAGCCTATTGATGAAGAACGCGCTCACCGGTATTGCATTGGTGTTCATGGTGTTAGCGGTATTCTTAAACGTGCGTGTCGCTTTCTGGGTAGCAGCTGGCTTACCGTTTGTCTTTTTTGGCACCATGTTCTTCATGACAGATACCTTCATGGGGTTAACCATCAATGAAATGACCACCTTTGGTTTCATTATGGCGCTCGGGATAGTAGTCGATGATGCGGTGGTGGTTGGGGAAAGTATCTATTCCACGCGCAAAGAAGAAGGCGATTCGATAGGCAGTACTATACGAGGCACCATGAAGGTGGCATCACCAACTATATTTGGTGTGTTAACGACAGTTGTTGCCTTCTTAGCGTTAGCGAATGTTGACGGTAAAATGGGGCAAATTTACGCTCAATTCGGCACGGTCGTGACTATCTGTTTGTTGCTGTCTTTAGTTGAGTCTAAGTTCATCCTGCCATCACACCTTGCGCACATTAATACCAAGCGCAGCGACAAAAAGGGGCTTTGGGCTCGTGTTCAACATGCTGCCGATACTGGACTCGGTTGGTTTAATAAGCGCATCTATTGCCCTGTGATTGAATGGGCGCTGAAACTGCGTTATGCCGTGGTGATGGTTTTCTTGTCGCTACTAATCTTAGTAGCAGGATTACCAATGACAGGCGCGGTTCGTGTGGCGTTTTTCCCTGATATGCCGGGCGACACAGTAACTGCCGATATGTCGATGCAAAACGACGCGAGTTTTGGTCAAACCCAACAAAACTTGTTGGTGCTTGAAGCGGCGGCGACACAAACGGATGAAACTCTGAGAGCGCAATACGGTGCTCAAGATGAAGCATCGGAACTGCTTAGCCTTCAGGTTATCGCCGATGCTGATGATTCTGGCCAAGTTAAAATTGAATTAGATAGCGACAGTGTTTATACATCGAACGAGTTTGCAGATGCTTGGCAAGAGACAGTGGGCCAGATGGAAGGGGTTAAGAAGCTCAAAGTCTTGTCTAAAATGGAGATGGTCGACAACTTCAAAGTAGAATTGAAAGCGTGGAATGAAGAATCAGTGACTGCGGCGGGTAATGAGTTCTTAACTAAACTGCAAGCGATTGAAGGTGTGAGTGGCATTGATCATAACTTGGATCTTGGCGAGCCTCAGTATCGTTTCGAATTAACACAACAAGGTCGCGCGTTAGGGTTTGATACTGCAAGCCTTTCGCAACAAGTACTGCAAGCGTTTGGTGGTGATATTGTTCAGCAGTTCCAACGTGGTAAAGATGAGGTGAAAGTCCGTGTTCGTTATCCTGAATCGGATCGTCAAACCATTGCGGATATCAAGCAATCGAGCGTGAGAACCAACAACGGCACCGTGGTACCTTTGAGCACAGTCGCTGAAGTATATTCTGATTACCAAGTATCAGAGATCACACGCATTGATAGCCAACGAGCGGTGTACATCAGTGCAGTATTAGACAAAGACGTGGTTGCACCTGCAGAGCTAGTTCATCAGCTGCAAGATACATTAGTGCCCGATTTAGAAGCGCAATACCCGGGGTTAACGGTCGACTTTGCTGGCGAAACGGAAGAACAAGAAGAGACGGCTAGTTCAATGATGAGTATGTTCATACTTGCCATGATAGCGATTTATACCCTTCTTGCTATTCCGCTGAAGTCTTACATTCAGCCGGTGATCATCATGACAGCGATTCCATTTGGTATTGTTGGAGCAATCTTAGGGCACTGGTGGAATGACTTAACAATCAGTATCCTATCGTTAAACGGTATCCTTGCGTTGAGCGGTGTGGTGGTGAACGACAGCTTGTTGTTGGTATCTCGTTTTAACGAACTAATCAAAGAGGAGGGCAAGTCGGTTCACGATGCGATTGTTGAAGCGTGTTCTGGTCGACTAAGAGCCGTGTTACTCACATCGGTCACCACGTTCGCAGGTTTGACGCCACTATTAAGTGAAACGTCTCTGCAGGCTCAGTTCCTGATCCCTGCGGCAGCGGCGCTAGGCTACGGTATTTTGTTTGCGACGTTTATTACGCTGATTCTGACACCTGCATTGTTAATGATTCAGTGTGAGATTAAGTCTCTGATTCTTAAAGTCACAAATCGAGTCAAAGGCATTGAACAAACAGCTTAACAATGGCTAAGCTAATGATATCTAGGCTGATGAATGCCGAGATATCATCAGCTGAATAGGTCTAGGCTCGCTACAGATTAAGATAGTAAAGATCACTACAAAGCTACACTACAACTAACAATAGAGGTCGTCATGATGGTAGAATCCGTCACTAATAAACTCACAGATAAGCTTCAATTGCTTTTGGTTGAAGACGACCTCGATTTGGCCACTGCGGTTATTGATTACCTCGATTTAGAAGATATCCAGTGCGATCATGCAGCGAATGGTTTAGCTGGACTCAACCTCATCGAAACAAACCGATATGACGCGGTCATTCTCGATCTTAACTTGCCTAAAATGAACGGCTTACAGGTGTGTGAGAATCTCAGAGCGCAGGGCATTGATACACCCGTTTTGATGCTAACTGCACGTGATACGCTTGATGATAAGCTGACAGGCTTTTCAAAAGGGGCCGATGATTACCTGGTGAAACCTTTTGCAATGGAAGAGTTGATTGTTCGAGTGCAAGTGTTGGCGAAGCGACGCAGTGGTCAGGTTCGCCGCTTGTCGGTAAGCGATTTGGAAATCGATCTCAAACAGCATCAAGCCTATCGTGATAATTCTCCTTTAAAGCTTTCGCCTACCGCACTCAAAATACTGGAAATCTTGATGCGCTCTAGCCCTAACCCTGTTTCTCGCGAGACCATCATGCAGGGCGTGTGGGGCGACGATCAACCAGACAGTAACAGCTTGAAAGTGCATATCTTCAATCTGCGTAAACAAGTGGACGCGGAACAAGACAATAAGCTGCTGCATACCATTGCGGGTAAAGGGTTTGCGATTAAGGAGTTACGACAAGCATGAAGATCAGACCAAGCCTAAGGATCTACGTTTTGTTGGCGATTCTGGTTACAGGTGTCACGACGATTCTGGTTCTTTCTGCGTTGAGCGTAAACTACTTTGTCTCGGGGATGGATATCGCTATGCGTGGCTCTATGATTGCCCAAGCACAACAAGATGCGGTGAAGGCGGGCAAGCCTATGACCAATCAAGAATTTACGGTGGCGACCCAATGGAGCGACTTGCCACAAAGTATTCAGAACAACCTTAACCAGAACGAACTGCAATTCAACCGCATGACCAAAATAATCATTGGCAAATCTATATTCTCACCTCCCGAGAAAGGCTATTTCGCCATGAAGGTGATGAAAGGTAATGAGGTTCGTTATGTTTCTGCGGTGTTTGCTCAAAAACATGACCCTTTCATTAATGACGAAGGGCTTCCGCACTTTATCACGATTTTTTTGACCGCACTGGGTGCGATTGTATTGTTTTTCGTTATCTTGGTTTTGGTGTTACGTAAGGTGGCATCGCCTGTTGAGCAGCTAAAGAACTGGGCCAAATCGCTAGATAAAGATAACCTCAATGAACCGACACCTGATTTTCACTTCAGTGAACTGAACACCTTGGCTAACATCATTCGTGATAGTTTGAGTTCGGTTCAAAACAGCTTAGAACGAGAGCAGAAATTTTTGGGTTACGCGAGCCACGAATTACGTACTCCTATTGCGGTCACAAGAACCAATAGTGAATTGCTAGAGAAGTTGATTCAAAAGGGAAAGAGCCCAGAAAAGCAGCTTGAAGTGATAGACCGAATCAAGCGCGCGGGTTTCACCATGACAGACCTGACAGAAACCTTGTTGTGGCTTACCCGACAACAAGACAAAGATCTGCCTCTGGAAAACATACATCTTGGCGAACTGTTGCAACAAATAAACCACGATTTAAGCTATCTATTGAATGGCAAAGCTGTGGCTGTGAATCTTAAAAGTGACGACACACAATGCCAATTGCCACTAGGACTCACACGAATTGTGCTGACCAATTTGCTTCGCAATGCTTTCCAACACACTGGAAGCGGTACCGTGGGCATCGTTCAGGTAGGCTCGAAAGTCACCATTGTTAATCACAATACTGACGGCACGATAGAAGACAATCATTTGGGCTTTGGCCTAGGGTTAGAGCTCACTGAAAAGCTGCTCGCGCAATATCAATGGCAATACCATAACCAAGAGCTGGCTGGTGGTCGTGAAGTGTGGGTGGATTTCTCATAATGCACTGGCTCGATCGTTGGAAGGTGTATCGCTATCATCGGAAACAGACTAACCGCTCGAATGGCGACAAGGCTAAAGCTTTAGGTTGGACTAGCGAAGAGAGCCAGTTGTGTCGCTTTGAAGTGATCGCTCGTGCGGCGGACTTCGAAAAGAAGAGTGTTTTAGATTTAGGTTGCGGCTATGGCGAGCTGTTTGAGTTGCTCGACAGTATCTACCGTATTCGCTCTTACACAGGCGTTGACCAGCACGCTGATTTCCTAAAAAAGGCCAAGCAAAACTACACCGAAGCTCAGTGCAAATTCATTGCGGGTGACATAAGTAAGATGAACCTAGAAGCGCACGACGTGGTTATCGCAAGTGGTTCACTGAACTATGTCTCTCGTGACTCTGATTATCTGACAAACATGATTACTCGCATGTATGAATTGGCGAATCAGACGGTGATTTTTAATCTTCTCAACTCAAGTCACTACCCTTCACGAAATACCTTGATGAGTTATCACTCTCAAGGTGTTTATCGCTTCTGTAAAACGTTGTGTGACGATGTCTCCTTAATAGAAGGTTACACAGAAGGGGATTTCACGATAGTGATGAACAAAGTCTGCCCCTGAACTCAAACTTAAACCTAAGCCAGAATGACGTGATGGTGTGGAAAGAATTAAAAAAGCCGCAGGCCTCGAAAGGTGTGCGGCTTTTTAGGTTCTTAGATTAACCTCGGCTAGGTATGTTGCTAGTTCTTCTGCGGCTGGTTTTTAATGAGTCCGTAAGGGATGTTAGTAAACATCTTAGGGTTGCCCTCATAAGTCGGCGCTTCATTCACTTGCTGCCAATCGAGTAGCATGATTGCTAGCACGTTGCGGTGTTCACCGTACTCAAGGTCAAAATCGCCAGTAATTGAAGGGATCATCCCTTGTTTCTCATCGATTGAAGCTTGAATCGCGAGTCGAGTTTTCTCTACAACTGGGTCATCTTCTAAACCTGCCAATAAGAAGGTTAATCCAACCTCAGCAATCACATCTTCTTTTGCACGAAGCAAAATCGTATCGATGTTTTCTCTAAAGTAATCGTAGATCCATTGATGATCTTGTTCGCTGACTTGATGTTGGTAATATTCTGAGTCGCCAAAGATGACGTGTGTCATACCATAGATCTTATTGCCGTATTGCTGGCTTGAAAGCTTTCTGTCTTTATCGTCTGGGTATGCTTTTTTGAAGGTATCGACGAACTCATCAACGACATCTTGCTCACCCAGTTGACGCAACCAGTAAACCTGATTCGCTAACTGAGCAGCCCACGCTTTCACCATGTCTTCATTGGTCACGTATCGAGAGAAGTCATAGCGACGAATGATTTCGCGCAGCTTGGCATCGTTCTTGTGTTCTAAACCGTATTCATTAGCACGAGCCATAGAGCCTAGAAGGTCAACACCAAGATAAAGGTACTCAGGCATGTGCTTGGTGATGTTATAGCGTCGAACACTGCGCTCATCGTTATCACCAATATAAGATGCAACTCGCTTCTCTGAGTAGAGTACGATTTGTTCCATGGTTTGAACGTCATTCGACAGGGTGCTGAGCTTGCTTGCTACTCGAGCCATGTCGCTCCACACCGCCGCTGAATACTTGTCGTCTAATGTTTGACGATACATGCGCAGCCCGTAGTGACCTTCTTTGAATGCAGGCAGAGTGTAAAGCTGGCTTTCATAGGTGGTGCGAATGAGGTCAGCAGATTGCTTGAAAGATTGTTCTTGAGAATTGAGCGAATCTGCTTGGGATTGAACGTTCACTGCGGTTGGCGCTTGAACGTGTTCTTGTGCATGAACGGCAACGGCAACCGAGGCTGATAGCAATGTACACAGTGTGATAGTTTTTAACTTCATGTCGTGAGGTACCAAGCTGATTATTAGTCTATGTAAAATAACATTGATGAATCCTTTAATGTAAGCGTTGAGTCAATACAATGTAAGCTTTATAAGGTTCACTAACCCTTTTTGATTAAACCATTCGTTTAGTAAAGAAGTTTGAAGTGATGGATCACTCAATATTTGATAGATAGTCGACGTTAGTATGGATTTTTAATGACTTAGCGGCATACTGGGGCAATAAGCCAGAAATGAGCCGTTATAAGGCAGTATATAGAACAATAGTGTTAGAGGTTCGTAAATGCCAAGTGGTTCTAGCAAGCAGTGGTCTGCCAGAGTAGTATCTTTTCTTTTTTTTCTTGCGATGGTAAGCGCAATTGAGTTCTTTCATGCCAAGCAATTAACTTTTCTTAAAAACGAATCGTATTCAGAGGCAAAAAAGCAACTATCCATTATTCGTTCTCGGATTGAAGCCGCGATCGTGTCAGATATGTATATCCTCAATAATTTCTCGACCTTAGTGACCATCAACCCCGATGGTGAGGTGAAAAATTGGGATAAGATTGCTGAGAATATCATTCAAGATGGCTTCCATATTCGACTTATCGGACTCGCCAAAGACGACATTCTAAACTTTGTTTACCCGCTGGAAGGCAATGAGCAGATTCTCGGTATTAATTATCGTGATCACCCAAATCAATGGGAGTCTGTTGAGATAGCCCGTAATCTTGGCAACACCTTTATTGCCGGTCCTTTTGAGTTGTTTCAAGGTGGGCAAGCTCTTATTACGCGTACTCCGATCTTCCGAGACCCGCCTTTCAATCAAGATTACTGGGGTGTCTCCAGTGCTGTTATCGGTTTAGATGAGCTGTTTGAAGATGTTGGCATCGGCAAGATCGAGAATAAATATGAACTCGCTATTCGTGGTGCAAACAGTTCAGGTAAAGATGGCGCTGTCTTTTATGGTACTCAGGATGTGTTCGATAATGCGTTTGCCACTGAACAGGTAAGTTTTCCATACGGTGGTTGGTACCTTGCTCTCTCCGGTAACGAACACGTATTAATGGATCAGCCTTGGTATCGCATCCAAGCGGTTAGGCTGGTGGGCTACTCCATTATATTAGTGTTGGCGTTTGCCTTCTTTACTATTTATCGCCTGTACCGCATTGCAGATAGCCGCTCTATGCATGATGAGTTAACTATGTTGCCGAATCGTCGATACTTCATGTATAGCCTCAAGCAGGCCTTCAAAACCACTCAAAAACAGAGAGCGAGAACCTTTGCTGTTGTAAATATCGACCTCGATGGGTTTAAAGCAATCAACGACACTTATGGTCACGCGGCAGGCGATCAGGTATTGATCGAGTGTGCTAACCGCATCAGAAGTGAACTGCGTGTTTCAGATATTGTCGCAAGGATAGGCGGTGATGAGTTCTTGGTCTTATTGCCACGCATCATCGATGATCAACACGTATCGTCGATCGTGACTAAACTACGAAAGGCGATATGCTCGGCACCAGTTGTGTACGAGGCGCACTCTATTTATCTCAGAATCAGTGTGGGTTGGGTTATTCAAAATAACAACTACAATGATGTCGATGCGCTCTTAAAAGCCGCTGATGAAAAAATGTACGAACAGAAGCGACAAGTTATCTAGGTTGAATTTGAGCTGCGATTAGAATTTAGTTGCTGAATGTGGGGAAAAGCCTCAGAATACCGCGCTTTGCTCCGTATCAATGTATTTGATGAGCAAAAGCTGAAGCAACGCACTTTTTAACGTGTTGCTCATACTAAATGTTATTCAACTGAGAAAATAATCTATGAGTTTTACCTCCCTTGGCCTTTCTGAACCGATCCTTAAAGCTATTGAAGCACAAGGTTACGATAAGCCATCACCAATACAAGAGAAAGCCGTGCCAGCTGTCCTAACGGGCAAAGATGTTATGGCCGCTGCTCAAACAGGTACAGGTAAAACTGCAGGCTTCACGCTACCTATTCTTGAAATGTTATCGAAAGGTACTCGCGTACGTCAGAACCAAGTTCGTGCGCTCGTGCTAACGCCAACTCGTGAGCTTGCTGCGCAAGTGAATGGCAGCGTAGTGAAGTACGGTATTAACTTACCGCTGACTTCGACGGTAGTGTTTGGTGGTGTGAAGATTAACCCTCAGATGCAAAAACTGCGTAAAGGCAGTGACGTGTTGGTGGCAACACCTGGTCGTCTACTTGACCTATACAACCAAAATGCAGTGCGTTTTGACCAACTAGAAATCCTAGTGCTAGATGAAGCGGACCGCATGCTAGACATGGGTTTCATCCGCGATATCCGTAAGATCTTAGCTTTCTTGCCTAAGAAGCGTCAGAACCTACTGTTCTCAGCGACGTTCTCTGATGATATCCGCAGCTTAGCGAAAGGCTTGGTGAACAATCCTGTTGAGATTTCAGTAAGCCCTGCAAACTCGACGGCAAAAACGGTTGAGCAAAGCATCTACCCAGTAGACAAAAAGAAAAAGAGCGCAATGCTAGCGAAGCTAATCAAAGATAACGATTGGCGACAAGTGTTGGTGTTCAGTAAGACGAAACACGGTGCTAACAAGCTTGCTCGCTTCCTTGAAGAGCAAGACATTACAGCGGCGCCGATTCATGGTAACAAGAGCCAAGGTGCACGTACTAAAGCCTTAGAGAACTTCAAAACAGGTAAGGTACGAGTACTTGTTGCAACTGATATCGCAGCTCGTGGTATCGATATCCCACAACTGCCTCAAGTAGTTAACTTCGATCTTCCTCATGTATCAGAAGACTATGTACACCGTATCGGTCGTACTGGCCGTGCTGGTGAAGTAGGTAAAGCGATTTCATTGGTTTGTGCGGATGAAGTGGGTGAACTGTTCGGTATTGAACGCCTTATTCAACAAGTGCTAGAGCGTCGTGAACTGGAAGGTTTCTCTCCAGTAAACAAGTTACCTGAGTCTCGCTTGGATTCACGTCCAATCAAGCCTAAGAAACCGAAGAAAGCAAAACAGCCACGTGAGCATGCTGATGGTCAACGCTCTGGTGATAACGCTCGCGGGCACAAGCCAGCAGGTAAGAACAAGCGTCATGTAGCTGGCAATGGTTCGGCGCCAAAGCGTAAACCAACATCTGGAAAGAAACCGGCTGAAAACAATTCAGCTGCGACAGGTGAAGATAAATCAGTAAGAAACAACGGCAGCAACTTTAAGCGCGGTAGTGCGGGCAATAAACCTGTTGCAAATAACGCGGGTGCTCAGAACACTCTAAGCAAACCAAGCGGTGCGGGTAAATCTAACGGTACTGGTAAGCCAAACAACGCGGGTAAACCTGCAGGCAAGCCTAAGAAGTCTGGTTACGGCGGTAGCTACGGCCCAAGCAAGTCGTCAAATAAGCCGACAGGCAACAAGCCTTCACCGTCGAGAAGCCGCTCTAAGCCAGCTCCTCAGAAGTAATCTTTTCTGAGATATTGAAAGAGCAACGAACAGGAGTCGCTTTATAAAAAGGCGTCTCGTGGGTTAAGTTCTTTCTGTCATAGAAATCAAATAAGCGCGAATATTGAATTTCAATGTTCGCGTTTTTTTATGGGCGTTGTTTAGGGTGTTGTGTATGTTGAGTAGCCGTTTATGTTGAGTAACCTAGGGAGAGGTTTATTGTTGTTTAAAGTGATTGAATCTAAGGGAAATATGGCATTTTTGGGAAGGGTAATGAATCTTTAATGATTTATTAATAACAACATAATCACTAGCGTTTTTGTTGAATTTCGCAATTTGCAATTCCAGTTTGCAAAACAAACAAGGATATACGGCTAATACGTGTCCAGATGCGTAGTAAATACGTGTTTTAAAAGTTGGCACGCATGCTGCATTAGTAATGGTGACCCTTCTTAAGCCGAGGGTCACCTAGCCAACTGACGTTGTTAGTGAACCTTTTTTTGTTCACACAAAATATATGACCAATCACCCTTATTGTGATTGGTTTTTTTTTGCCTGAATTTTAGGTTCTATTTTTTGTTATTACTTTTTTACTCACCACACTTCGAGTAACAGCTTGGCTGGCGTGGGCATTCTCCACCTCTGGAGCAGATAAGCCTCGCCTCTGTCTCAATCCCACGTTCAATCCAATTTATATTTAGAATCTTGGCTATTGTTGTGAGATCTTTCTTGATGTTACGCGGAATTACCACAGAGCCACCATTATTAACGCATGACGCTTTTAGCTGTTCTGCTATGTCTCTTGAATTACCGCCTTGAGCATCAATCGCAGGGTTGAGATCTATACCAGCACACAACACACGATTGTTACCCGCAGGATCTGTCATATTGATGGATTCACAGCAGTAGATCCTTGGCTCATCGCCCACATTCAAAATGGAGATTTGAGCCGAGCTTCCCGCTCGAGGTTCTGATAATCGACGGAACACAGCCCAATGTTGACATGGGTCAGCGACCGTTCTCATATTTCCCCAAGGTAGTGGAATCCCGTTCCCGCGATATACCGCCTTGAGTTTCCCCGGCCCATAAGCATCAAAGTAGTGCCAGTGAGGGTAGGGCGATACTACAGTCATTCGACGCATCGCAACAGAGGGGGAAACCCCTGCTCTTTTGTGAACGTCGATTTCGTAACCAGTGCGATCGAGTAGCTGTCTAAATGGAACTTTCGGACACAGAAGTGCGCCGGCAAAGAAGCTGGATTCAAAGTCTCGCCATGCTTGAAGAATATCTTGGGAGTTGAGCTGTGAAGAGCCTGATACCTGGTTGTCGTCCCATGTGTTGTTGTTACCGACCGACAACACACTCTTTAGGCCTTCTTTGCTGTGCAGAATGCAATGGCCGATATAAACCGAAAGGTCGTATTTCAGGCGAGTCGGATACTCTTTGAGAATCTCGTTTAAGAAGATAGTACCCGGAGGCTCGAAGAAGGAGGTCACTAACTGCTTAGCGTTAATTCCGAGCTCATCAACTACGTCTTGCGGCGTGCGCGTCACCCAGCGGATGTTGATTCCTAGGCTTCTAGCGATGTCTATCAGGTCTTCTACGCTGAGGTTAAGACGTTTTAAGCCGACTTCTTCCGCAGCGCGCTCAAGGTCAGGGAAGTGGTTTTGGTTGCTCTCTTGGTGTGCTCGAATCAAGAGGTGCGCAAACTGGCGGCCCGAAATGCCCGTTTGTGACAGCATCTCAGGAATCGCAATTTGCAGGATGTCGTTTGAGAATAGGAAGCTCGGCTCGAGCGCCATGCCACTTATCCCACCACGATTCCCCTTATCAGGAGCAATGGCTTGCTGTTCAGATTCGTCGTCAAGGAACCACGTTGGATTCTTCTGAAAGACCTGTGCAATCACTTCCAGCATATCGATACTTGGAACCCGCTTTCCCCGTTCAATCATTGAAAGGTAAGAAACGGAAGGGGCACATTCTGGGTCGATTCTAATACAACGCGCAGACAGATCTTCCATCGTTAAATGGTTACGTTTTCTTAGGTTACGTATCTTCGTACCTAGGAAATGTGACTGACGAACTAAACTTTTTGACAAGGCCATATTTGTAAAATTCACATTGTAAAATTTTTGTTGTGAAATTGTATGTAAAAAAGCGCTAATCTACAAACTAAGCAATTCACAAAATGACAAATAAATTAAACGTTAGTTTGGAATAATTGCTCTAGGACACATTTTTGCTGTAGAAATCGGTGGTTATCACCGGACTGGTCAAGAGGGAAAGACTATGAATATGCTTACATTCGATAAAACAGAAATCCAAAAACAATCAAAGCCATTTATCGCTGAAGCTGTCTTTGCCGTGGAGACAATCAGTGCCAATCAGCAAACTGAAAAGCAAGTGAAAGCAAAGCAGCTACTTGATCGACTATTCCCACTAGAGAATGGCTCACATCAAGACGTAACCAGCTACGTAGTCGATTACCGCCATATTATGGCTTACTTTAAAGATGGTCAGCACAGCGGTTTGAAGCACCCTAAGCAGTTTGTAGCTTATATGGGTGAGAAGAACGACCCAGACTCTATCTTGTTCCGAGATGGCAGTGGCAGTCACCTAGAGGTGATGTTTGGTTGCCATAAAGGGACAGGTTGTATTGAGCTAGTAGAAATTGATGATATTCAGCTGGAATCATGCACCACGTTTGGCCAATCGCCAATGGAAGCAACAACCACAATGCGTGAAGAGACCATTGCAGCGATGCGCCACTGGATCAGTTTGATTCAAGGTGACGCAAAGGGTAAACCAAAGGCATGCAGTGAAGATAAAGAGTTCAGAGCAAAGAATGGTGAAGACTACTGCCTGAATTATTGCTTCCAGATCTAACGGTGAACCCTAGGTAGCTAAATCAATTTACACAGCTAAAGAAAAAGCCCCGAAGATAATGTCTTTGGGGCTTTCTAGTTTCAATACGAGCCGGCTAATATGTCGATAAGAGCATTGTTGGTGTGTCTTACAAAGGCATAACTCGATTTCGGCCAAGTGATTTCGCTTCGTAAAGTAGTTTATCAGCACGTTCGATCAGCGATTGAGCTGATTCGCCGGGTTCAAGTTCAGCGACACCAAACGATGCCGTGATACTGCCGACTTGTTCACCACTGCGGCGATCTTTAATCGACAGCTTTTCTAAAGAGCGACGATTGGTATCCGCGAGTTGACGAGCAATACGCAAAGACTTGTTAGGCACAATCAGTGCGAACTCTTCACCACCAAATCGATAAGCAGAAATACCTTCACGGCAACTTAACTTCAGCTTACGAGCGATCCCTTTAAGAACCATATCGCCAAACAAGTGGCCATAGGTGTCGTTGAAGTTTTTAAAGTGGTCGATATCGAGAAGAATCAAACACAAAGACTGTTGTGCTTCACACAAGGTTTCTATGTCACGGTCGAAAGAGCGACGGTTATAGAGTGTGGTTGTACTATCGAAGAGCGCATCTTTCTGCACTTCTACCAATTGAGTTTTGAGCTTGGTGATCTCTGAGGTTGCAGAGTTTAGCTGAGAGTTTAAAAACTGAGTAGAGTGACGAATATGACGAGATTCAGACACCAGCTGTCGAACCAAGGACATGACTTCATCAATAGATAAGCTTTCATTATCAACACGAGCCAAGTCCTCGAAGCTTTTATCGATCATGTCAGAAAAAGCGGAGGTGTCGGTCAGGGTGTCATTCATTGAATTGGAAACTTCAGAAACTAACAGTTCCAAATTAGCGCGAAGGTCATTGATATTGGTTTCGGATTTGCTGGCAACATAATTGTTGTATAGCTGCTCACCAACGGCAGGAGGACAAATACCGTAGTGTTCTAAAACACCATCCATGTCTTGAGTCAGCTGGGGAATAGCGTTATCGACATAGGTGTACCAAAGTGCGTAATTTGCAGGTGTCGTTGACACCCTGTTCTTCATCATAAGAGGCACCGCTTTTTTTAGATTTGCGGTGGATTTCTGAAATTCGTCTTTGTTCATTATTTTTACTGCAGATACCAAAACAACTAAGCCACTTGCGAACAAGGTTAGCGGATTTCGAAGGTCTTTGCTTTAAAAATTATATGATTAATGGATGAGGATTGGATAAATAACTCATTTTTATTATGAATATCGATTGCGTATTCATAAGTACAATCTAATGGATTGTTCTTTAACCATATTTGGGCTTATCAAACTTTCAGCATAGAGTGAGTTCGTATCAAAACATTAGTGAGAAATGAGTGTTGTTGTCTAGGGAAGTGCATACAAAAAGTGAAGTAGATTGAACGTTGAGCTTTAACAGAGAGAGTTTAGGTTGAGAGAGCTTTGCAGGTGATTTTCAGTTGTTCAGAGTTTACGGGGGAAGCTTGTATCGAGAGAGGAAATGTTTATAAGCAGGCATAAAAAAGCGCCGATAAAAATCAGCGCTTTAAAATTCTTTTTTAGCTAAGAGCTAATTATTGAGCAACAACGTTTGCTGCTTGTAGGCCTTTTTGACCGTTTTCAACTTCGAAAGAAACCTTTTGGCCTTCTTTCAGAGTTTTGAAGCCTTCAGAAACGATTGCACGGAAGTGTACGAATACGTCAGCGCCGCCGTTGTCTTGAGAAATGAAACCGAAACCTTTCTCTTCGTTAAACCATTTTACAGTGCCAGTATTTGTGTTAGACATAATTTGTCCCTTATTCATAAATTTTCTAAGTTGTTGATTGCATTTAATGCAATGCGCTGATAATTGAATTATTTAATATTGCTAAGAAATAAGGAAAAACTACTTACAAAAACGGGTAACGATTTTACATGTCAATTTTTTACTATTCATCTAACTTAAATAACTCCGGCTAACAGAGCGAGAGCATGTTAACACAGTCTTTTGAGATGTACACGTATTGCTTAAGAAATTTGTGCTTTTTTTGTCATACCGTGCGAATGTACAAGATTTACACTGATTTAGTGATAGTTTTGTCGCTTCGTCCAACACAACAAAAGGAAGCATCTCAGCTTCCTTTTGATCAATAGTATAGACGATATTAACGCTTAAAGTTGATATCTTCAGTTTGATCTAAATTTATTTTTGTTTTCGCTGGTTGAGTCTCTGCAATCACCTTACCGTGGCGTATTGAGTACTGCACTGGTACTTGGCGGCGTACTGCATCAAAGCCATTGTCTGCAGGAAGAATCAGCAAGCTACCTGGCTTACCTTCTTCGATACCGAAGTTGTCTTGAATGTTCAATGTGCGAGCAGAGTTCTTGCTGATCAAATCAAGTGAGTTGTTGATTTGGTCGTAACCCATCACCTGTGTTACATGCAGTCCCATGTGCAGAACTTGAAGCATGTTCGCTGTGCCCAGTGGGTACCATGGGTCAAACACATCATCGTGGCCAAAACAAACATTGATGTTTGCTGCTAGCATCTCTTTAACACGCGTTACACCGCGGCGTTTCGGGTAATCGTCGAAACGGCCCTGCAAGTGAATGTTCACTAACGGGTTTGCCACGAAGTTGATACCAGACATCTTCAATAGACGGAATAGGCGAGATGCGTAAGCACCGTTGTAAGAGCCCATTGCAGTGGTGTGGCTAGCGGTTACTTTCTCGCCCATTTCAAACTTATGAGCAAGAGCTGCTAATGTTTCCACAAAGCGAGACTGTTCGTCGTCGATTTCATCACAGTGAACGTCGATCAGACAGTCGTACTTGCGTGCAAGTTCGAACACGTAATGCAGAGATTCAACGCCGTATTCACGAGTGAATTCGAAGTGAGGGATAGCACCGATAACGTCAGCGCCGATCTTCACTGCTTCTTCAAGCAACTCTTTGCCGTTAGGGTATGAAAGAATGCCTTCTTGAGGGAATGCAACGATCTGGATGTCGACCCACTCTTTCATCTCTTCACGAACTTCAACCATCGCTCTTAACGCAACGAGTGTTGGGTCTGACACATCAACGTGTGTACGAACGTGTTGAACACCGTTAGCTATCTGCCATTTCAGTGTTTGCTTCGCACGAGACTTTACGTCTTCGATTGATAGCAGTTCTTTGCGCTCAGCCCAACGCTCAATACCTTCAAACAAAGTGCCAGAGATGTTCCAATTAGGCTCACCAGCAGTTTGAGTAGTATCTAGGTGGATGTGCGGTTCACAGAAAGGAGTAACTGCAATGCCACCTTCAGCATCAAGGATGTCACCTTGATGATTGATTTGTGCGTCATTATCGAGAATGCGAGAAAATTGACCATTTTCAATCAGAATCTGTTTCAAGCCCTCTTGGTCTTGAAGTTTCGCGTTCTTGATTAATAAGGTTGTCATAGTGTGTCCTTAAGCGGCCTGAGATTTCAGAGCTTTTTTGTTCAATAGAGGATTAAGCACGAGGTAACTGATTGCACCACCTAACACTGCGTTCAAAGGAACAACGCCAGGTAGGAAGTGACCAGCGGCTACGCCTGTTGCTACCGCGATAATGCCAGCCCAGTTTACGGTTTGGAACTCCGCATTTGCAAAATCTTTGTAACGTTTACGGTTCGCGAAGAAGTCGGCGATGATTACGCCACCAATTGGTGGAATCGCCAGCGAAAGGAAGGTTAACCAACCAACGAAGTTGTTGTATAACCAAAGTGCGAAAATCGTACCGATAATGCCGTTAATGATAGACATTGTAGTACTTGAGCGACCTGTGATGTTAGATAAACCCAGACCCGATGCATAAAGTGCATTTTCATTGGTTGTCCAGATATTCAAGCCAAGCACGATGATGGCTGGAAGCAGTAGACCTTGCGCGATCATCACATCTGAAATATCAGCCTGACCTGTTGCTGCAGCGCCAGCAGCGCCGAAGATAAACATCAGCGAGTTACCGATGAAGAACGCAACCATAGTAATCAATACTGCGCTTGCTGGCTTTTTACCAAAGCGAACGAAATCGGCAGTTAACGTACCCGCACTTACAAACGAACCTACAACCATTGCTAGCGCCATTGAGAAGTCCATTGGCGTCTCTGGTTTAATTAGTTGCAGTTGCTCTAGTCCACCAACACTGTCTACCGCAGTCAGTACTGAGTAACCACCCAGAATCGCAATCGCAGGTACTGCAATCGCTGAAAGCACCATTAGCGCTTTAATGCCGAAGTACACTGTACCCGTCATCAACAAGCCAGATACGATAATCAAGGTGTTGGTATCAATGCCCGTTGCTTTTTGTACTGGAATAGCAAACATCGCAACACCCACACCAAACCAACCGACTTGTGTACCACCAAGCAGCGCAGAAGGAAGCCATGAGCCTTTAGTACCGAAAGAGAAACGAGCAAGAAGGTGAGTAGAGAGGCCAGTAGATGAGCCGATGTAGCCAAGAAAAGAAGTGTAAATACCGAGGATTAGGTTACCGATGAGAACGGCGAGGAAGAAATCGTTGAATGAAAGACCTGTCCCGAGTGAACCACCTGTCCACATACTTGCAGAGAAGAAAGTGAGTCCAAGCATTACCATGGTGAGTGAAGCGACTCCTTTCCTAGCCGATGTAGGAACCGGCCCTAGACTGTAGTTATTATCAGCAGCCATTTTTTACCTCCGCAAATGATCAAAATTAAAATTAACGGTCGCCGTATTGCAGGCAAACGTGCGCATTATGGTGATATAAATCACATAGTCAATGCTAATTTTATCAATAAGGGCGATTTAAAATCAGTTATTACAGTAATTATCTTGTAAAACATAAGGTTATTTTCTGCATTTATTTCAAAAAAATAAATAGAAAACGTTTTCTATAACGCGTTGGTTATCTGCTGTTATTGGTTGGCTATGAATGTTGATTATTATACGTTTGAATGGGTGTCTGTATCGAAGAGGAGGGCGGTCGGCCAAGCAGCAGGCAAAAAAATAGCCAATCGCAATAATCGCAATTGGCTTATATATTTTGTGAACAAGAATAGGTTCACTAACAACGTCAGTTGGCTAGGTGACCCTCGGCTTAAGAAGGGTCAATATATACATAGCAGTTAGTGTGCCAACTTTTAAAACCACGTAAAACGGCAGTTTTATAGCAATCTGGTGCGTATTTGAGCGTTTAATTTGCGTTTTTGTAATGTCTAATTGCAAAATGCAATTGCAATTTGCAAACTTAGAGTGTTTGTTCGTTTTTCGAGTTTGTGTTCTTTTTAGAGACGAATAGTGAAATAAACAAAAAGCCCGTGCGATCTAAGAGCGCACGGGCTTGGGTATTGCTTCACCAATAGGAAGTATTAGATGGAGTAGAAGAAGTACAGTTGAGACTTCATTCTAATGATGATCCCGCGTATTACGTCTAGGAACGCCATAAAGCTGATAGGCTTCTCACCGCTTACCCACGCTAATCCGACAGAACCAACAGGAATATCGTAACCCTCTGCCTCATCAATTTTTAAACGAACAAAGTGGTGCTTGTTCTGAAGGTTTTTGCCTGTGGTAACACGAACCTGCTCATCGATACCCAGCAAGCTTGCTTGCGCTTCACCAGTCGCTTCTACAATGCCTTCTACGGTTGCAGAGAATACTTTCCCCGGGTATACCGCTGTCGCAAATTCCGCTGGTTGACCTACCTTAATATTACGAATCGCTTGGTGGTTAACTCGCATCAGCACGTACTTCTCTTCGGTATACATCTGGATACGAGGCATCATTGAAACGCGCTGACCTTCACGAAGAATAAAGTTCGTTACAAAGCCGTCAGTCGGTGCCGTGACTTTGGTGCTGTTCAAGTCCCATTGTGCTTGTGCCAGTGTTGCCTTTGCTGAATCGACCTCTGTCTGTTTCTTGCTCACATTGGTTTCAGCTTTGTGGATGTTTAATTTCGCATTCTCGGCATCGACTTCTTTCTTGCTTAGCTGAGATTCCAACGTCGTAACGTTATACGTCGCTAAGTCTACCTTTGCTGTTTGTTGGTCGATGTCAGTTTCAGTGATCGTATGTTCTACCACTTTGTTTTGCTTCTGGTAACGATCAAGCGTCTTTGACTGCAGCACCAAGTCTGTTTTAGCCGAATCTATTTGTGCGACTGAAGCTTTGATGTCTTCAAGCGCCGATTGATAGCTGACTTTTGCAATGCTCACTTCTTGACGAGCTGTGTCTAAAGCGACCTCGGCAGACTCAAGTTGAACGCTGGCTTTGTCTCTTGCGATGACATATTTGGTGTCATCAATCTCGTAAATTAGCTGCCCTTCAGTCACATCTTGGTTCGGATGGATGTGGACTTTGGAAGTTTTTCCCGACACATTAGTTGAATCTGGACGCAACTGAATATGTGGAGACTGAACCACTGAGCCTCCAGATAGATCCATCGGAGTAAAGTTAAGTAGGCCAACCCATACAAACAGCAACCAAGATGTACCACCTAGGTATGCAAACGCCTTGGTGCCTTTGTTCCAAGGCATACCAACAAGTCTGAGTAAGTAAATGAACAGTGCCCAAATTGCCAAGCCTTCTAACATGTTTGGCTCTCCTCATCTTGCTTGTCGGAAGTTGTTTGCTCCTTGGTTGTGGTCGGTGACTTCCATGTGTCTCTTAGATTGATGATGGCTTTTTCCATATCAACGAAGGCCAAAATTACTGCTAGTACCCATACCCAGTGCCATACAAAACCAATCCATGTTAATGCGGTGATCAAACCGAGTTGTTGATGCTCTTTACTGTGAGCCTTGTTGATTGGTAATTCATGCACACGCCAGAAGCCGTAACATGCAGCAGCGATGGTTGCGACTAACACCACGCCTGCAACTACGTGTAGTGCGGTATCTGCGCCGGTTCCGACAAATGGGACACTAACTAAACTCATTGATATACCCTAGGTTAAATTGAGCGCCGAGTGTGATTGATATCAGATTTAGAAGTTGAAAATTTACCAATTACTTTAATAATGATGTCATTATGATTTGATCTGTAATAGTGACTTCTAAGTATGGTGGCTAATGAACAATTGTAACTTCTTAAGAGCATTGGGTATTTTGGGTATTTACCAATACGCAACGACTAATAAGGCTGTGAATACTGAGCAATTAGGTATTCCTAAATCGGTGTTTAATAACCCGATGAACCTTATCCCCGTAAGTGAAGTGGACAAATGGTATGGCTTGCTTGAACAACAAACCGACGATTCCGATATTATCTTGAAGCTGGCTGATAGAGTGGATATTGAAAGGCTAGGCCCTCTCTCTAACTGGTTTTTCTCGGGGCACGATCTGGCGTCGTCCATACGCCGAGTTAACATCGGGTTGCACTGTTTGCAGTCTGGGGCTTTCCTATATGGCGCTCAAGTCGGTAATTTCATCAAATGGTGCTATGACAATTCTGCTTATACTGAGGTGGGTAAGGTTCATGACTCGATTCGAGTTGCCATCTTTATGATGAAGATATTAAGGCGTTACTTGGGAGACGACTTTACCCCCGCAGCCGTCTCTATCGCAGGTTATCGCGAGAACACTCAACTCTATCAAGAGTATTTTGGGTGCAATATTCAGTGGGGCCAGCCACGAACTGAAATCTGGATACCAAGCCAGTCGAGGTTATCGATCAATCAAGCCCCTTCGATCGGCAAGATGAGCTTGGCCATGAATTTTCATGACTTAGATAATTACCTCAACATGCCGGATGCCGCGGATGAGCATAAGGTGACCTATGAGATGATCAATTATAGTCGCCATTTCGGCCTGCCAACGCTGCATAAAGTTTCCAGTCTACTCGGCTTATCTGAACAGCAGTTCCAGCGACGATTACACAAATTGGGTGTTAACTTTTCTACCATCATGGGATACGCGTTAAGTAACGTGGCGGTGGAGTTGTTGATGTATTCAGTGCCAATAAAAGAAGTCGCGACGAGGCTCGGCTATACCAATGTCGCGAGCTTTAATCGGATGTTTAAGAAACATCGAGGTTTGACACCCAAGCAATATGTTGAGCGCTTAAAAACAGGCCTGTAACTATACGGAGCTAACTTATGGTTCGTTTATGGATCAAGGCTGGACAAGTAAACCACAGCCCAAGTACTCAAAATGAAAGGGGCGGTGAGTGGTAACAGTGACAGTTCATGAAAACCAAGTGTGATGAGACAGCTTAACAGCATGCCTAATAGGATTAACGGCCAAGAGATCCGCGGATAGAGCACAAGTGCTAAAGTGGCAAGAATGGCGTTGTACCCGTAAAGACCTTGCGCTACCAGTTCGTTAGAAGCACCAATCAAACCGCTAAATACGGTGCTAATTATTACTGCGAGCATAACCCAAATGGCATGCTTGATATTGTTGAGTGCGATGGCGACTAAGATAACGAGCCCCGACAACGCATTTTCGATGAAGCTGACTTGGCTTATCCCTTTTAACAACGGGATCACCACTGTTGGCAGGTTAAACCACGAGCTAGCCTCAATACTGATGAGTGGCATCAGTGCGGAATCAGGTGCAGAAAACGCTGATAGCTCAAAGGCTGATTGGATAATATAAATCAACCAAGTGGTGAGGATAAAGGCGCTAGTGTAACCGCGATATTTCTTAAAACTGAATACGATGTGGGCAATCGGCACCGTTACTAATGCACCTAACACAGTCACTAAAGCCAATAATGGTGTGACACCAAAAAAGTTACCGATAAATAAACCAATTAAAGCCCCATTTAACGCATACATACCACTATCAATATCGTAAGCTGCCTTGTTGGTGTTGGTGTTGGTGTTGGTGTTGGTGTTGGTGTTGGTGTTGGTGTTGGTGTTGGTGTTGGTGTTGGTGTACATATAGCAACAGAAGGCTAATACATAGCTGCAACTGGCGCCAAGTAAGGTAAGAAAAGCCAGCGCAAGTGACTCAATAGAAATGGCAAGCAATAGCAGAAGCGACGTCATAACAGACGGTGTGAAATAGACTTGCCCAATGCCATTGAGCAAGCCTTGAAATGGTTGAATATCCTTATTCGTTCTCATCGTCTGATTACATTATTTTGTCATGTTAAATTTTTGTAATTCAGATTGTATACAATTTTATTAAGTTGACCATCTTTGTGTATCAATTCTGATACCAGCGCTCACCATAGGCTTGTTGGTAATCTGGTGTTTCAATGATGCCTTCTTGCTCTGGAACCGTTTCTAATGGCCCTACGACCGTTCGATAAGGTAATACGCCAGCCCATACTGGGATATCCATATCAGTTTTATCATCATTCACGCCATGTTTACCAATCTTCACGGAGGCTTCCGTTAAAGGTATCGCCAATAGCTCGGTTGCGGTGAGCTCTTTCTCATTACTGAGCCTGACTTCATCGGTTCTGCCCGGCGCGATTTGCTCAATAAAAATATTCAACAAGCGATCCTTTTCTTGATTGTCATCGATGACTGAAAATGATCCTAATACCACAGCAGAACGATAATGCGCGCTGTGATGAAATGCCGAACGAGCCAACACCCAACCATCGAACAGAGTGAACGTTAAGCAGGTTGGATCTCCCTTTTTTAGACCTCTCAATAAGCGACTGTTTTTAGCCCCATGAATGTAGACCATGTCATCGACTCGCCACGCGAGCATCGGGAGAACCATTGGCCCTTGTTCACCCTGCAATGCAATGTGTGCGATTAAGCTCTCATCAATAATTTGATGAAGTTTCTCTTGTTCAAATACGGCTTTGTGAGCCCCTTTTTTAATTGTGGTTCTTTTCGTGTTAGATAACATAATCGCTCCTTAATCATTGCCTTTTGATTAATGTAGCGATTAACTGGTCTATTAAATAGAGCCACTTTCAAACACTATTTGGATCCAGTTATGCAGCCTATTGATGTCGGTGACCTACAATTAGATGAACAACACGACACGCGTCAAACCGCCTTGTTCCACGCGATCAGAGAGAAGATCGTTCACGATTTATGGAGCAAGGGCAGTAAGTTACCTTCAACACGTAAGTTGGCCGTCGAGTTATCGGTGAGTCGAAATACGGTGATTTATGCGTACGAACAACTGGTTACTGAAGGCTATATCGAGAGTAAGCAAGGCTCAGGGTTTTATGTCTCGGTTGAACAACCAGAACACTTTCTAAGTTTGTCTAAGCCAGACAGTGTTCTGGATCCGAAGGTCAAACAAACAGTCAGTCAACCGAGTACAAACATAGCGACACCTAACGACATTAACCGCAGCTTTGCCCCCGGAGTCCCTGACTTAGATGCGTTCCCTTTTGCGAAATGGCAGAGGTTGCTGCAACGCCACTCTACACGTCAGAACATTGCGGGCAATCAAGAGGTTCAGGGAAGTTTAGCCTTGAGAGAAGCTTTGGGCGGGTACCTTGCAAGCAGTCGTTCGGTTCATTGCAGTGCCGACAGAATCATCATCACCGCAGGTGCGCAGCAAGCCATCTCAATCGGATTAATGGCAACGTTAGCGATGGGCGACAAAATCCTTGTAGAGGAACCCGGTTATCGACAAGTACATAAAATTATCGATCTGTTGAGACTAGAGTTAGACGGTGTAAGTGTGCGTGAAAAGGTGGGGCTAGATATTGAGAAAGTGTTGGCCAGTAATGCTAAGGCTCTGTATGTCACGCCGAGTAACCAATATCCAATGGGCACGACTTTAAATACTGAGCAGCGCCTTAAACTGATCGATTGGGCCAATCAACATCAGTCATGGATCATTGAAGATGACTATGACAGTGAGTTCCAGTTTGCTCATCGCCCTTATACCAGCATGCAAGGGTTGGCGGGAAAGTTGGGGTTCGATGACCGCATCATCTATGTAGGCTCTCTTAGTAAAGTGATGTTCAATGGCCTGCGATTAGGTTACTTAGTGGTGCCGGAAAGTCTGGTGGCGAAGTGTCTTGAGATCAAAGACGCGCTCACTGGAGACACGGCATCCCACACACAGGAAGCTTTGGCGGATTTTGTTCGAGAAGGCGACTTGCTGCGTCATATTAGAAAGATGCGTCGGTCATACAAACTCAAGTATGAAGCCATGATAGAAGCGATTGAAAGCGAGTTTCATGGCGATCTTGAAGTGATCAGTCAGGCGGCAGGGCTACATGTGACCGTGAAGTGGTATCAAGGTATATCTGAACATGAGTGGAGCCGACGAGCTGAGCTTGAAAATATCATCATTCGTCCGTTTGATTTTTATGAATATGGATCAAGTGATGCTCGTGATTGGAGTGGGGCGGTGCTGGGGTTTGGAAATATCCGTTTGGCTGAGATAAAGCCGAAGATCAAACAGATCGCACGGCTTTTTTATCAGTGATATTGGTAGGTATCGTTTACAGCTTGTCGACAGAAACGGTGGGTTTACCCAACCACTTTCGCCAAGGGAGTGACAATGTCACAAAAATAGTCACGGCATAGAGCATCGACCAACTTAAACAGATAAACACCAAGGTACAGATGACTAGCGAGAGCATGGCTGTGTATCTAGATGCGCCTGTCAGTAATCGGCAAGCGGCTAACATCGCGAGCAGATAAACCAGAACAAAAATACCGTTGGCGAGCTTGAGAAAGAACTCAAGGTCTAAATTAGACAGCTCACCAATCACACACGAGATAAGCACGACAAAGCCAATTGCTATCGTTGGGTAAAGCGGTACGCCGCGGTTGTTCAGTTGAGCCATTCGACTTGTAGGAGTATGTTGACGAGCTTGAGCCCAGATCATTCGTGATAGGCTTTGTGTGTAAAGGTTGAGGCTAGCAAAGCAAGCAAAGAACCCCAGCACGCTGATGACCGATTTGAAGCCATTGCCAAACAGTTGCTCTGTTACCCACGGGATGGATGCGGCATCAAATTCAGGTGAACCGTAAGCGCCCAGTTTAAGGATCACCACTGAACAAGCCCAGTACACTAGCCCCGCAACAAAACAGCCTGCAATGATGGCGATTGGGAAGTCACGTTGTGGATTTTTGAACTCCTCTCCCATGTGGGCAAAGGCTTCTATCCCGACAAAGCACCAAAACATGATAGCCAAAGCAGCGCCGATAGACCAGATCGAATCGGACGAGATGGCTGGAAGAGCAACATCGGCTACCGTGATGTCGGCTTTCCAAACAAAAGCGCTAACTAAGGCGAAAATCGATAACGCAATCACCGTTTGTAAGCGACCAGAAGATTTACTGCCCATCAAATTGACGGCAATCAGCAGCGCTACAGTAAAGGATTGAGCCCCCAGTGGTGTGTCGAGAGGTGTGGGTAACAACTGTTGAGCAAAGCCACCTGCTAGTGCAATGGCCGCTGGAATACCGACAGGAATAACACTCACAAATAACCACGCCACGCTTGTTTCTAATCGCTCGCTAAACGCCTGACGCACAAAGTAAGCAGTACCACCTGCATTCGGGTAGCGTTTTCCTAATGCTGCGAAGGTCAGTGCTATCGGGCAAATAGCGATAAACAGGATTAACCAAGCGAGAAGAGACAACTGCCCAGCGATGCCTGCTGCGATCGCAGGGATCATAAATAATCCCGTGCCTAGCAAGGTCGTCGAGAGTTGTCCGATTCCTGAAATAAGCGTGATTTCTTGTTTGAGTTGTGTCATTCGCTCTCCTAGCTATTTGATTCTGGTCACGGTCTTCCAGCAACTTTCTTCTGGTGGTGTGAAGTTATGATTGAGAGCATACATTGTCGACATCAATAATACAGCTAGCGAAACGTCGTAAGGCACCGTCATTTTAACGGTAATAATCCGATTCAGCGTGAAAGTGTCGGCTGTCAGAATGGCTGTTATAAGTAGGAAAGTTGTGTCAAATTAGGCGTTATAAATAGAACAATAAATGGAAAGAATCAGAAGCATGGATAAATTTGATCGCCAGATTTTGGATATTCTCAAAACCAATGCACGATGCTCAGTGAGCGATATCGCCCGAGATGTCAGCCTCTCGCGCTCGGCAGTGAACGCCAGAATCAAGAAACTGGAAAGCGACAAAGTGATTACGGGCTACTGTGCTCAAGTGGCAGAACCCAACCAAACGAAGAATGTGTGCGCTTATATCTTGTTGAAGTTCGACATGTCGAGTAGTGATCATAGTTGTGAGTCTTACGCGAAACAAATCCAGAGTATCGAAGAGGTGCAATGGTGTCACTCGATTAGCGGTGAGACCGATATGATGCTTTATGTTGAAGTGGAAAGCATGGAGAGCTTGAACCGAGTTCGTGATCAGCTGCAAAGCTACCCAGATCTGCGCCACTTAATGACTCATACGGTTTTGACCGAGTTTTTCAACAAACAGAATGCGACGGTGCATTCATGTTAGGCAATATCAACTTAAACCTATTGCGTTCACTGCATGTACTTCTTGAAGAGTGTCACGTAAGCCGCGCTGCTCAACGCCTGCATATCACACAATCCGCAGTGAGCCGCCAGCTCAGTCAGTTACGAGATTTATGTGGCGACCCTTTACTAGTCCGTGACGGCAATAAACTGGTGCCGACCAACCGTGCATTGCTACTCAAAGGCAAACTCGACGACTTGCTTGGCGAGTTTGACCACCTGTTAGATGATAAACCCTTCGAACCGCAAGACTGGCAGGGTGAATTGGTGTTGTCTTCGAGTGATTATGTCGCTCAGTATATTCTTCCTGTGATTGTGGCAGAGGTGTCCGCTGAAGCGCCGAATATCAATTTGGCTTATCGATTGTGGCAGCCAAACTACCTTGAAGCACTGAACGAGTCGGGTATTCATTTGGCTTCCAGTATGTTTCCCACAAAGCCTGAACATGTCTCAAGCATCAAACTTGGCGAAGATAAGTCGGTGTGTTTGATGCGGAAGTCGCACCCATTGGCTCAACAAGCAGTTTTGAGTGCAGAAGATATTGTTCACTACTCTCACATCAAAGTGACGGGTGGCGGAGATAAAGACAGCTATGCGGACATAGCATTGAAGAAGCAAGGGCTGAAGCGAAGAGTGGCTTTGCAGGTTCCGTTCTTTTCATCCGCAGGTACTGTGTTAATGCAAGACGACTACTTGATGATCGTGCCAGAACATATCGCCTACAACCTAGGTCGACACCTCGATACTACCTACTTTTCGTTGCCATTTGATACGGAAATGCATACCTATTGGTTAATGTGGCACCCTAAATATGACAACGACTCTGCCCACAAATGGGCGCGAGAAAAAGCATTCCAAGCCATGCAAAAGTCGAGTTACAATATCAGTATGACTTGAAATCATAGGTGTGATGATAATCTTTGATTTCAAATAATACCTCCTGCGAATTATGGTAAGTGCCAAGTATTGAGTATTAAGCGTAGAGCGTTCAGCTGGAACGCTTTATTTTATTAGGAATGGAATGATGACAGTAACAATTTGGTTTTCTTTATTAGCAATTTGCTTGTTGGGTGCAATGTCTCCGGGCCCAAGCTTGGCGATGATCGCTAAACACAGTTTGGCTGGTGGACGTATGAACGGGCTTATCGCAGCTTGGTCACACGCTGCTGGTATCGGTATTTATGCGTTCGCAACCATTGTTGGCTTAGCCGTTGTGCTTGAGCAATCCCCAATGTTGTTCAAAGGTATTAGCTTAGCGGGTGCTGCTTATCTGCTTTATCTTGGCGTTAATGCGTTGCGTTCGAAAGGTGGTGTTGCCGCGAAATTAGAAGCGGGTGAAAAGATGAGTTACATGCAGTCTGCTCGTGAGGCTTTCTTGATCTCTATCTTGAGCCCAAAGATCGCGTTGTTCTTCATCGCTCTGTTTAGCCAATTTGTTGCGCTAGGTAATGAACTGACCAATCAGGTTATCATCGTCTCAACGCCACTGATTGTCGACGGCCTTTGGTACACCTTTATCACCTTGGTACTGTCTAGCCCGTTGATTGTTGAACGTATTCGCTCGAAAGCTCAGTTGATTGATCGACTATCTGGCGTGGTGTTGATTCTGCTTGCTGTGCGTGTGGTGTGGATGATTTAGTCATCACTAGACCTTAAGATCTAAAAAGGCTCACTAGAGGTTATCTAGTGAGCCTTTTTGATGTCTATGGATTGGCTTGGACAGGTTTGAGCTTATTAACCTTTAGAGTTCAGCACGGCATCTAACTTCTCCATCGAGTCTGAGAAGTAGGGGTTGTAAGTCAAACGCGCATGGTTCTTCCCTTCCTCACGATAGCCCCAAGCTGAGTACCAAACCTCACTTGTCGCGTTGCACTGTTCTTCAAAACCTTCCTCTTGACCATTGGAGCAGATCTTCTCGCTACCATTGATTCCGTAATAAGGGTTGTTTGGTGAGAACAGTAAGCCCATGTGAGAGCCGTTCGAGATGCGTTGCTCTGGAATTTTCATGCTGTACTGAACAGCGCGAGGATCCTCGAGAGTCGTCTCTCCTTGCCAAACCAACACATTATTTGGATTTGGCATCGATTCAGTAAAGGCTTGCTGAACGTAGTTGGTATCAATCACGCTGTCGCCTTCACTCATCATAATAAACACCGGCTTATCGAAGTGTTTGTCTTGCAAGTCATCACGTACGACTTCTGATGTTTCGTAGTAAACCGAGGCACCGTTCATTGGCAATGAGTTGTAACGCAACACATTGTCTTCAGGATCTTGATCTGCCCAAGTGACAAAGTAGCTTGCTAGCCCTGCGTATTGAACAGCAGACGAGCTCGGTTGAAACGCAGGTGAGAACAGCAGTAACCCAGAGATCTTTGGATCGTTCATCGCCTGTGAAGTCACGAGGTTCGCGCCGGTTGAATAGCCGCCTAGCCAAACCGAATCATATTCTTGCTCAAGTAACTTTGTATGATGAGCCACCACACCTTGCCAATCTTCTAGGTTCGGCTGCATTAAGTCACCCACACGACTGCCGTGACCCGGAAGCAATACGGTTCTCACTAAGTAACCTTGTTCGGCCAAATGGGTAGCGATGTCTTTAAACGAGTATGGTGAGTCGCCTAATCCATGAACCAATAACACCGCCTTGCCGTTTGGCGAGGTTGGTTGATACTCGGTTGGTGAATTGAGTTGGATCTCGAGTTGCTTGTCTTCCGTCATGAACACGCGGTTTTTCAATAGCCAATCTTGGGTGTCATTGACGTAGGCATCAAAGCTGTCTTGCTGATAGCTAGGCAAGTCTGGAGATGTTTCGTAAGCGGGTATCGGTGTCTCGTTGGAACAACCAACGAGACTTAAAGTCGTTAAGGCCAGCAGTGCTAGGAGGGGCTTTCTTTGCATTATGTAATCTTGTCTCTGTTGTGCTTTCACTATATCTGAAACTAAAGTTTAGGTTACTTTTTGCTTGAAAGGTCTTCGTATTCACCTTCAATAACACCGGCATCATTGGTTGATGACTGACGAGTGTTCATATGAGCTGCGAAACCTTGTTTCTTCATTTGATTCTGAATGCGCTTGCCAGTAATTAAAGCTGCAATAGCTAAAGGAATAGCAAGGATCAAGCTTGTGAATAACGCCAAAAGGCCAGTAAACAATGCAACAATCGTAACTAATATATTTTTCATATTCATTCCTCTTTTTCTATGTTGTTACTTTATCGCTTCTATTCTGAACGAAACATGAACGCCGTTAATAAAACTCTGAGAGTCACTATGACACGGATGTGTGCTGTTAGGGAGTTTATATGTAGTCATAATCACGCACTAAAAACATGGAATAGAACTAAGTTCAATAAAATCAATATGTTAAAAGTTGGCACGCTTGATGCTCTATAGGGGTTGGAATAAGTCACTGTAAGCAAAGTACTTACAGTTAATAAAAATTACTGGAGCCCTTATATGTTCTGTATTCAATGTGAACAAACAATTCAAACCCCAACCGTAAAAGGCTGTTCTTTCGCACAAGGTATGTGTGGTAAAACTTCGGAAGTATCCGACCTTCAAGACGTGTTGGTGCATTCTCTTCAAGGTGTTTCTTTTTGGGCCAATTTAGGCCGTGCTTGTGATGTTATTGATACTGAAATCGACGAGTGGGCGCCAAAAGCGTTTTTCGCAACATTAACCAACGTTAACTTCGATCCTGCTCGTATCATTGAATTTGCACAGCAATCTCATGAGTTTAAGCAGCGTTTAGAACAACAGGTTCGCGCGGCAGCGACATTGATTGGTTTTGAGATCCCTGCGCTTTCTGCTGCTGCTCAATTCGACCTTCCAACGGACTCTTCAGAGTTATTGGCGCTTGCCCCTCAAGCGGCGGTAAACCGTGGTCACGACTCTCAACACGAAGATGTGATTGGCCTTCGCCTTCTTTGTCTTTACGGGCTAAAAGGTGCAGCAGCTTACATGGAGCACGCTCGTGTTCTTGGTCAAACTGACAATGCTATCTTTGCTGAATACCATGAAATCATGGCGTTCCTAGGTACAGATCCATCAGACCTAAAACAACTGTTAGATACGTCTATGCAGATTGGCTTAATGAACTACAAAGTCATGGAAATGCTGGATAAAGGCGAGACAGATACATTTGGTCACCCTCAACCAACAACTGTGAATGTGAAGACGAAGCAAGGTCACTGTATCCTTGTTTCTGGTCACGACCTGCATGATCTAGAAAAGATCCTTCAACAAACGGAAGGCAAGGGCATTAATGTTTACACCAACGGTGAGATGCTACCTGCACACGGTTACCCTGAACTGAACAAGTACCCACACCTTGCGGGTAACTACGGCAGCGCTTGGCAGAACCAGCAAAAAGAATTTGCGAACTTCCCAGGTGCGATCGTAATGACATCGAACTGTCTGCTTAACCCTGATGTGGGCTCGTACGCTGACCGCCTGTTTACGCGTAGCATCGTAGGCTGGCCGGGTGTTGCTCACCTTGAGGGTGACGATTTCAGTGCTGTTATCGATTGTGCTCTTGCGCAAGAAGGCTTTAAGCATGACGAGATCGAGCAAATGATCACTGTCGGCTTTGGCCGTAACGCCTTGATGGAAGCAGCGCCTGCGGTTGTTGAACAAGTGAAAGAAGGCAACATCAAGCACTTCTTCCTAGTGGGTGGTTGTGACGGCGACAAATCTGAGCGTAGCTACTACACAGATTTCACAGCTCAAGCACCAGAAGATTCAGTAATTCTGACCTTGGCGTGTGGTAAATTCCGTTTCAACAAGAATCAATTCGGTGACATTAACGGCATTCCACGTCTGCTCGATGTTGGCCAATGTAACGATGCATACTCTGCAATTCAGCTTGCTCTTGCGCTGTCTCAAGAGTTTGATTGTGGCATCAACGAACTACCGCTAACACTGGTTCTATCTTGGTTCGAGCAAAAAGCGATCGTTATCCTGCTTACTCTGTTCGCACTGGGTGTGAAAGGCATCTACACCGGCCCAACAGCACCGGCTTTCCTAACAGAGAACCTACTAAAGATTATTCAAGACGAGTTCGACATGCGTTCTATCTCAACGCCAGAGCAAGATCTTAAAACAATCTTAGCGGCTTAATATAAGCCCACTCCCAAGCCCCGTTGTTGCTGTTCTCTAGGAACGTGCAGCGGCGGGGCTTTCTAGATTTAATTCTTTAGTATCAGTAAGGTGTGTGAACTATGTATGCATGGTCGGATAGCGATTCAATCAATTTAGTGTGTTTAAAGAAATGGCACGAGACGCCAGATACGGTCAGCTTTGAGCTTGGCAGTATTCCACAAGACTTACATTTCAATTTTAAGCCCGGTCAGTTCATCACCTTGGGTTTAGATATGCCGACGAAAACAGATTATCGTGCTTATTCAGTGGCTTCTTGCCCGGAAGATAACCGCCTGAAGTTGACGGTCAAGCGTGTGGAAGGTGGCTTGGTTTCGAACTTTATTGTTGATGAGCTTGATGAAGGTGATGAGGTTTCAGTGTTGAAGCCGGCAGGCGCGTTTAACTGTATTGATTGTATGCCAACGGCGACAAAGAAAGTAACGCTAGTGAGTGCAGGCTGTGGTATCACACCAGTAATGGCGATGGTCAAGTATTGGCTGTCTCAAGGCAGTGACATCGAGATTGATTTCGTCCACATGGCACGCAACAAGCTTGAGACTATCTACTTTCAAGAACTTCATCAGCTCGATGAATTACATGCGAATTTTAACTTAAAACTGCTGCTAAAAGACAACGAAGGAACAACGGCTCCTCAAGGTCGTTTAGATAAAAACTGGTTGGTGAAACTGAGCCCAGATATCTTAGAGAGAACCGTTTACCTGTGTGGGCCTGTGGGCTTCATGCAAGATATTGAGAGTTATCTGAAAGAACTTGAGTTCAACATGGATAACTTCTATCAAGAAAGCTTTACTCCTGCGACTCAGAATGCTCAATCAGAAGCGTCAAAAGCCGAAGTTGCTGACGATACGAATAGTGCTGTTAAGGTATTTGTGCCTGCGTTCGGCGCTGAAGTTGAAGCGGAAACTGGTACACCATTGGCGGATTCATTAGAAAAAGCAGGCGTTCCAATTATTATCGCTTGTCGTAGTGGGATTTGTGGTTCGTGTAAATGCAAAGTGACCAAAGGATCTGTGGAATCAAGCAGTCAAGAAACATTGACGCCAGAACAGATTGAACAGGGCTACGTGCTTGCATGTTCAAGTTCGATTCAGTCGGATGTTGAGGTTGAGTTATAACAGAAGTGAAGCTGTGCAAGAGTGATGAAGGCAAGGTCTTGTCATCGAGATAAAAGTTAGGGCGCTAGATATAAAAAGGCCACCTAGATCAGTTAGAGAGAGCAGATCTAAGTGGCAACCCTCTTGTTTATACGGGGGAGTAAAACAAAAGGGGTTGCGAAGCCCATACAGACTTCGCAGATATAGTTATTATGTTGTGGAGCTTGTTGCGATGGACGTATCTACAAGAGCGAAGTTGATTAAACTTCTGGGTATGTCTTGTAGCGTACACCCATCATCTGTTCCATACAGTGAACAACTTGGCAGCTGTAGCCAAACTCGTTATCGTACCAAATATACAGCACGGCACGGTTGTCTTGTGCGATAGTCGCCACACCGTCAACCACACCTGGGTGACGAGAGCCAACCAAGTCGGTAGATACAATTTCAGTCGAGTCTGTGTAATCAATTTGTGCAGACAAAGCAGAAGACAGCGCCATTTCACGCAGGTACTCGTTCAACTCTTCTTTGTTTGTGCCTTTCTCAAGGTTTAGGTTCGCTACTGCCATTGAAACGTTTGGCGTAGGTACGCGAATCGCATTACCTGTTAGCTTACCTTCCATTTCCGGCATCGCTTTTGATACTGCTTTAGCAGCGCCAGTCGATGTTAAAACCATGTTCAGTGACGCAGCACGACCACGACGATCACCCGAGTGGAAGTTATCGATTAGGTTTTGATCATTGGTAAATGAGTGCACCGTTTCGATGTGACCAGACAGCACGCCAAACTTGTCGTGAACCGCTTTCAATACTGGAGTGATTGCGTTAGTAGTACAGCTTGCTGCAGAGATGATGGTGTCTTCTGGCTGAATAACATTTTCATTCACACCAAATACCACGTTCTTGATGTCGCCTTTACCAGGCGCAGTCAGTAGCACTTTCTTCGCACCGTTACACGCAACGTGCTGGCTCAGGCCTTCCGCGTCACGCCATACGCCTGTGTTATCAACCACAAGTGCGTTTTCAATACCGTAAGTCGTGTAATCCACTTCTTCTGGTTTGTTTGCGTAGATAACTTGGATGAAGTTGCCGTTAACGATGATCGCTTTGCGTTCTTGGTCTACAACAATGCTGCCGTTGAATTGGCCGTGTACAGAGTCACGACGAAGCAGGCTTGCACGTTTTTCTAGGTCGCCATCTTTGCCGCCACGTACAACGATTGCACGTAAACGCAGTGGGTAACCCGGGCCACTTTTCTCGATCAACAGACGAGTGAGCAGTCGGCCAATACGACCAAAACCGTACAATACAACGTCACGAGGTTCTGTCATTGCATCGCCTTCAAGCGATTCAATGAGTGCAGTTTGTAGGAAATCATCCAACCCGTGTGTGTCTTCGCGATCTTGCCAGAATGAATGCGCAAGGCGACCAACATCAATACGACATGGAGATAGGTCCATAGAGAGAAGGTGTTGAATAATAGGTTGAGTCTGTTCTGCTGTAAGAGGAGAACCAGTGTAACGTTTTGCGATGCGGTGAGCTTTGATGATGTCGATAGTTGTCGCGTTAACTAGGGTCTTACCAAAGAGGATAACTTCTACGCCTTTTTGACGGTATAACTGACCTAAAGTTGGAGCGATGGATTCAGCAATGGTTTGACTAGTTTGCCAATCTAGGAGGTGCTTTTCGGGACTCATCTTTACTCGGGACCTTTCACGTTAAGTTTCTGCATTCATGGCGGTTGTAGGGAAGCCAATCAGCATAGGGGATTTGAGGCATCAGGCTGTGGTCTTTATTGCCACTTA
This sequence comes from Vibrio sp. 1CM24A, assembly GCF_023161725.1. Lineage (NCBI taxonomy): Bacteria > Pseudomonadati > Pseudomonadota > Gammaproteobacteria > Vibrionales > Vibrionaceae > Vibrio > Vibrio sp. 1CM24A. Next base: position 836,423 of record NZ_JALNTS010000001.1, on the reverse strand, counting down.
AATGTGCTGATATACCTTGTGTGTAACTTGTAATTTTTATGTGGCAGGATTGTAAGGTACGACGGGTTATTCTGCTAGGAAAAATAAATGCAGACAGAATATCTGTAAATTGGCTCTATATTAGCCATAAATCAAGATTTGAACGTCAACAAAGACTATTGACTTTAACAATCTGTAGCACTTATTTTTCGTCAAAAAATACTCAATTCAAAGGATAATATGTAATACAGGTCATATTGAACATTAAAGGTGTGATCTCTAACTCAAGTTACACGTAAACAGTAAACGACAAATAAGGGAATCAACCAGTATTGTTGTTCGACCTTTGAATAAACCTAACTTGAGTGTGAAAAGTGCATCACGCAAACGATTGGATGTCACAATTTTAACCTAACTATCCGCTTTGTTAGCGCGCAGAGTCATTATTCACAGTCTAGTTGAGCCGTAGAATGTGGGTGTTCACTTGTTATGCAGGTGATAATAACTGGAGAAAACGTCTTTATTTAAATCTTGCTCACTGAAACCTCGCTGTTTAAACCAGTCTTAATAAAAGCACGCCTTTCCGCTTTAAAGCACTTTTCTGGATACCAGTTGGCTCTAATTTTTTGTTCTGGGCTCAGAGTATCGTTTGTTCATATCCAATTTGATCAATAACCCCCTGTTAATGTCCTATTCTTAATTTGGGCTAGGTAAATTACTTTCGGGAAGGGAGTAGTTATAAAAATGATAAACATGTCAATTAGATGGCGTCTTATTTTTCTTTCCACGGTTTCTGTACTCATTATGTTAGGGTTTACAGTGAATGAAGTGCTTAAGAACGATGAGAAGATGAATCACCTTGAAACAACGCGTATTAAGGTCGAAGCGCTTCAATCTTTTAATACAGTTTCAAGTGATGCTTATCGATGGTTGGTGCTGTCTAATGACTCCCCTGAGAAAGGTCAGTTGCTTTTAACACTGCAATCAGAACTGGATAGACTGACTCAGCATGGAATGCGACTTCAACGGTTCGACAGCAATTGGAGTATTGACCCTCAGTTAGCTGAATTGAAAAAGCTGTTGATGAGCCTTGCTAGTACACCTGAAACGACAGACAGCAGACAATTGACAGAGCGCGCTTTCGACTTGTTAAAAGACGTGCTGATGGAGCTGTCCGAATATCGCATGGCCTTAGTCGATGACAATATTGGTCAAGCGGAAGCGATGTTTATCAATCTTACGCATTATGTGTTTTGGACTCAGAGAGAAGCGTGGTTAAGCTTCAGCTTGTATCGCTCCCCAGAGTTTAAAAATCAATACTTGCTTAGCTATGTCGGTGCTCTAGAGAGGCAGCAACAGCTATTAGATACCTTTTTCCGTTCGGATACGCGTTCTCCAAACATTAGACAGTTGCTAAACGCTGTCGCCAAAGATGAATTCCAAGACAAATTTACATCTCGAATCCTCAAAGGAGACTTTTCATCACCCGAAATATATCAACACTTGAAAAGCTTGGAGGTTAAAAAACGCGCTATTTCAAACGCGATTGGCGCTTACACCACTCAAATACAGTTTGAACTGACCAATAATATCGCGTTGCAGAAAAGGCAAACCTTGGTCATGACGTTGCTTATACTCATCGCTTCTGGGGTTCTGATGTGGCTTGGGGTCGCGACGTCTCTACGTTTAAACAAAAACCTGTCGATTATCTTGAAAGGTGTGTCGGAATGCGCTGATAGCTACGGTCAGCCTAAGGTGATTCATATCCAAGGGAACGATGAGCTTGCCGAATTCACTGAAACCCTAAACCGAGTGATGGAGCGCAACTATCTTCATAACAAAGAGTTGATAACAGCAAAAGAAGACGCGATTTCGGCTAACAAGGCCAAGAGCGCATTCTTAGCCAACATGTCACATGAAATACGCACGCCACTTAACGGGATCATTGGCATGGCTGAGATCTTATCTCAAAGCCAACTGAGTCCAAATCAGCAAGAAGTATTGGGAGATATCGAATCGTCTTCTCACTCTTTGCTTGTGTTGCTTAATGACATCCTCGACCTGTCTAAAATCGAGTCGGGTAACTTGATGTTGTCACCACACAATGCTGATTTGCGAGAAGCGGTCTATGACTCCGTGAGTGTGATTCAGTCGAAAGCGATAAGTAAGGATATCGAGCTCGACATCAATATTGACTATCAAACGCCGTCACAACTGTTTTTCGATGAGTACCGCGTGAGACAGGTGCTGACCAATTTGCTTTCTAATGCGATCAAGTTTACGTCCAAGGGCACAATTACCACTGACATTGCTTATACACCCATGTCTATGGGCAGGGGCAAGCTTGAATGCAGCGTGTCTGATACCGGGATTGGTATTGAGCCCGAGAAGTTAGAGTCCATATTTGAACCTTTCACTCAAGAAGATGGCAGCATTACCCGTCAATTTGGTGGTACGGGGCTAGGGCTTGCGATTTGTCGACAGCTTGTTGATTTGATGGGTGGTTACATTACTGCGCGTTCAGTGAAAGGAGAGGGCTCTACATTCACGTTTTGTTTGTATGTCGATGTTGTAGAAGCGCCTGTTCAAACTTTCGATAACCTGAGCCGAGCGACCATCATCTCGAACTCTTTCAATTACCTTGATCAGCTTGTTAAAGAGTGTGAGCGTTTGAATGTTCGAGCCAATGTGGTGTCATCCATTGCAGCCCTGAGTGAAAGTGTAAAAGAAAGCGACTTCATACTTTATTGTCATACCTTGCATCATTCTATGGAGAAAGATCTTGCGACGTTGAAGGCGATATACCCTCTTGCTCGCGTCATCGTGTGTCAGCATCACCTATTTAAAACCAACCTAATCACAGAAACGGTCCACTCGACTCATACCTTGCCATTCTTGGGCCGACGTTTCTTAACTAGCTTACAATCTCTCGATGTCGGCGAAGAGCAAACTCCTCAAGTGGCAGCAAAAGATGAAGAGGTTCGCTCTCTGAATCGACGCATTTTGATCGTTGAAGACAATCTGATGAATCAAAAAATAGCGAGCTTCTTCCTTGAGCAAGCGGGTTATGAATATTTGATTGCCAGCAATGGCCAAGAAGCGGTGGATGTCATTACTCAGGGAGCTCAGTTTGATGCGGTCTTAATGGACTGCATGATGCCTGTTATGGACGGTATAACGGCGACTCGTGCGATTCGTCAGTGGGAAGCCGATCAACAAGTCACACCATTACCCATCATTGCTTTAACCGCCAGTGTTCTGGAAGAAGACATCAAAGACTGTTTTGAAGCCGGTATGAACGCCTACTTACCGAAACCCTATAAATCTCATCAGCTGTACGATCTTTTCAGTAGCCTTGATATTGTCTAAGGACACTCGTATCAAGGCTAGCGTGGCGCTACTTAACGAACTTCTAATCCAAGGTTGTATTGTGCAAGGCAACGACCGACATAGCTGATTTTCAGCAAGGCTGCGACTAAGATGGTGCTGATATGGGCGACGATTTGAATTGGCAGTGAGAAGTGATCGGCCATTGGATAAGCAACGATAATACTGAGAAGCATAAGCAAGGTTGTGATAGCTAGACTGAAGTTTGAAACAGAAAGCAGAGTTTGAAAGCGTTGAGTCATCGTCTTCATATTGAATTCCTAATTGCTATTAATAATTATGATACTTGTTATTAATAGTAATTAGCGTTCCAGTTTTAATTTTCATTTAAAATCATGATCTTATGTGGTTTAACTTATTTTTAGAGTCCAAATGACATATTCAAATCATAAGTCTTTATGACTCGATCATGTTTATTTACCATTGTCTAAACCCACACGTATCGATGTGGAATCGAACACCAGAATATAAACCCAACCCAACGTTATTTTTTTGCCCGAATTCCGAATGAATCTTTTTGAGTTTCACGTGTAGATCTTCACGAGTAATATCATTTGCAGGCACCAGGTCTAAGGCACAGAACTCTAAGTGCTTGCTTCGCAGTGCGCCGCCAGCTTGTTGGTTGTAGATATTGGTTCGCTCTCCGGACACAGGGATAACAACGCCAATTTCAGGCTCAATATATTGTTGTATGTACTTAAGGGTATTGATCATGTTTGGCACATGTTTCTTATTGGGAAGGGTGAACAGGGTCGTATTACTCATTGCCCAATCCGTGCCTTGCAACAAGACTAAATGCAGAGGCATGCTCTGAGTGATGCCGTTGTCTTTGAGTTGTTGACCGATCGCTTTGACTTGATCTTGGGCGTGGTTAAGGAGCATCCAACCTCGAAATGCTGATCGGGTCGGAACCTTGTAGCCATGAACATCGACCACGAGATCGTCATAAGTGATTTCGGTTTCTTCGGTATAAAGTTTCTCAAATTTTTCAGGGTAAGGTTGCGTCGTTGATAACGCCAAGGTAATCAGAATACTTCCGTACATAAAGTCTCTCCATCGCTAGTGTACACTCGTTATTTAGTTTGATACTGCTGTTGAGTTTCCTTCATTTTGCTTAGGTACGCTTAAGTCTAGACGGTTAGGTTTAGATGCTTAGGTCTAGATGCTTAAGTATAGACGCTGGAGTTTAGGTACAAAAAAACCCACTACTAAGAGTGGGTTACTAACATTGTTACAAGTAAATTAGCGAGGTTAGATTACTTCTTACCTTGAGTTTGCTTGTCTTCTTCTGTCAGTTCACGAATGCGACGGCTGATGTCACGGCGAGCTTTAGAAATCTCAGCGCTCTTGATGATGTGGTCATCAACACGGTCTTCGTAGTCAGCTTTCATATTTTTGATAATGCCCAGGATCTCGTCGTGAGTCATCTCTGGCTTGATGTAATCAAGTAGGTTATCAAGAAGGTCGACACGCTTACGGTTGTCACGAACTTTCTTTTCGTTGTCTAAAAGTTCACGCTTAAGTTTGTTCTTACGTCGTGCTTGGTTAACAATTTCAAATACGCTGCTCATAGATTCCTTTTCCTATTCGTCAAATACGTTGTCTGGTTCTGATTAAAGCACATCAATTGATGATGTAACAGTCTTTAGATCAAAGCAAAAGTAAGGTTGTTTAATTATTCGTCACTCTCTCTAACGTGTGATTGTTTTTATCTCGCGGTTCAAGTTAGTATCCTATGTAGATACTGCATTGATACGATATGTGAAATGAATCAACAACAATTGGAAACAGAAGATTTGGGTGACGATGTTACTGAATCTTCGGCAGAGCAGAACAAGCTTCGTGATGCGTATGTACAAGAGCGTACTTATTTGGAAGTCGTGGAAATAGAGCTAAACCGTTCTAAGATCATAATGATTGATGAACAGGGCAGAAAGAAACGAGTACCAATTTTGTCTGAACACTAGTTACTGCATTGTTAGGTGTTGAGATGGAATTATCAAAATAATAAAAAGGAAAAACGATGAACACAGTACTTTCCCCAATTGAAGCGAGAATTATCGGTTGTTTGATCGAGAAAGAAGTCACTACTCCCGATCATTACCCACTGACACTGAACAGTTTAACCACGGCATGTAATCAAAAGAGTAACCGTGAACCTGTTCTCTCTCTTTCTGAGTCAGATGTTTTAGATGCGGTTGATGGCTTAATCGGACGTCGCATGGTGAGCGATGAGAGCAGCTTCAATAGCCGTGTTAATAAGTATCAGCATCGTTTCTGCAACACTGAGTTCGGTGATCTGCAATTTACAGAGCAAGAGCGCGCAATCATCTGTTGTATGTTACTGCGCGGCGCGCAAACACCTGGTGAACTTCGTACTCGCACGGGTCGCCTTGCAAACTTTAGTGATGTGAAAGAAGTAGAAGCAACATTAGATAAACTCGCTGCAAGAGAAGCGGGTGCCTTGGTGGTCAAACTACCACGTGAAGCGGGTAAACGTGAATCACGCTACCAGCACTTGTTGAGCGGTGAAGTGGATGTTGAAGCGTTTGCGACGGCATCAATAAGTGCGGCTGCACCCTCTGCAACGAGTGAAAAGTTTGAAGAGCTTGAGTCTGAAGTAGCAAGCCTACGAGCAGAAGTGGCAGAGCTTAAGGTTCTGGTTGAATCACTGCTTTAAATGTCAGACGTTGATAAAAATGCGGATTGGGTCGTGTACTTGATCCGCAATCGCCACAATGCCCTTTATTGTGGCGTTACGAACAATCTAGAGCGTCGATTTGAACAACATCAAACCGGTAAAGGCGCTAAAGCTTTAAAAGGTAAAGGCCCGCTTAAGCTGGTTTGGAGTTTTGATGTTGGCTCAAAAAGTGAAGCATTGAAAACCGAATACGCGATCAAGCAATTGCCTAAATCCCGCAAAGAAAAACTGGTATCACTCAAACTGATTATTGAGTGGCAAAAAGACAAAATTCAATATATCGAAGTCTCATAATTCATAGCCAAAATGTTTGTTATTGATTAAATCTTAATAATGTAAGGGTCTATAATAAATTAAGCTAAGCTTATGAATTTAAATAGTAATTACTCTTACTGTGAATGGGCTGAAATCATGATTGAACTCGTTGCTCTTAATCTCCATTCCAAATTAACATATTGCTCATTTAGAATGTCGTTCTAATTAGTGTTAGACGCTATCATTTATCATCGTTGTCCTACATAATATCCATTAGCCATACAAAGAGATGGTGTCATGCTAGGTTAAAAAATGAGCCAAAGTAGCTCATATAAAACGAGAAAAATATGAAACGTTTACTGATGTTGTTTGGACTTGCCGTATTTTCTGCGTCCGCTCTCTCCCATGGTACTCATGTCCTCAATGGGTACTGGGAATACCAAGATTATCTTTCCACTTTTCCAGAACAAAAAGCATTGACCGATAAAATGGTCGAGGCTGTACAAAATCACCCTGTGCCATTGAGAAGAATCCAAGACGAGCCGATCACGATTTCCGTGGTGTATCCGGGTCAACAGATCTCGGATTACTGGGTTCGCAATATTCAAGCTTTTGAGAAGCGTCTCGATAGGCTGAAGATCCGCTACCAAATAAATCAAGTGTTTACCCGTATTAATGCCGATCTCGCGCAGCAGAGCATTTCATTGCAAGAAGCGATTGAAAACAAGACGGATTATTTGATTTTCACGTTAGATACTACGCGCCACCGCAAGTTTATTGAGCACGTGTTGACCTCTACGGACACCAAACTGATTCTTCAAAATATCACGACGCCAGTGCGAGCTTGGGCAGATAGACAGCCATTTATGTATGTGGGCTTTGACCATGCGACAGGCAGCTTAAAACTGGCGGACTATTTTAAACAAGTAAGCCCACCAGACAGTAAGTATTCTGTTTTGTATTACTCACAAGGTTATATCAGTGATGCGCGTGGAGATACTTTTATCCATGAAGTGAATTCGGATACCAACTTTACACTTAAGTCTTCGTTTTACACAAAATCAAACAAAGAAAGTGGCTACCAAGCGGCTAAAATCAGCATAGAGAACGATAAGGATCTAGACTTTATCTATGCATGCTCAACGGATGTCGCTCTCGGTGCAATGGAAGCGATTCGCGAATCGGGCCAAGACATCTTAGTGAATGGTTGGGGAGGCGGCTCTGCTGAACTTGAAGCCATTGCAAGGGGAGACTTAGATGTCACTGTCATGCGTATGAACGACGATACGGGCATTGCGATGGCAGAGGCGATCAAGTGGGATCTAGCCGGTTTGGAAGTACCTACCGTTTACTCTGGTGAATTTGAAATTGTGACCAAGGAAGATTCCCCAGAACGTATTTCAGAACTTAAACAGCGAGCATTTAGGTACTCAGGTCAATAATGAAGAAAAGCTACGCCAGTACACCTAGAAACACTTTAGCTAGACTCATTACGCGTATCGTTATTTTGGTGATAGGCGTGATGGCACTTGGCGTGCTTATTCATAATTATGAAACCAGCAGTAACATCGTACAGCAAGAGACGAATCGAACGGTTCAGCAAACCTCAAGCCTGATCCAAAACATGTTTGATTATCGTTTGTCGGTGCTGCAAATCCATCAAGACAGTAGCTCACACAGTGAAACTCTCAGAGAGTATTTTGATACGGGTAATGACGAGACTCTGAGCTACTTTTTCTTTGGTGTTGACCAACGTGAACCGGACCATGCGCCAGATTTACGCTTTGTTTCTACCCACGATGGTTTGGCTTGGGAAGACGGCAACGGTCAATTTTATGGTTTGGATGAGTACAACTTAAAGCATATTTCTGATGAGGTTTCGTTCAGCAGTAATTGGCATTTTATTAAACTGAGGACAGATATAGGTAAGCGTCACTTGTTGGCTCGCCGTACCCCTATTGTTGATAACGCTACTGGGGAAGTCCTTGGTCAACTCTATATCGCCATTGTGCTTGATAATAACTTCTCTTTGGCTGAGTCAATCCAACAAGGCAGTAACTGCGAAAATATCGTTATTGAAGCGCACGGTACACCGGTGACATCGACATTCAGTGGTGATGAAAGCTACACCATTACCGACATCCTCAATTATCAAATGTACGAACAGTTGCCTCGTCATTTCGTCACTATCGCAACCATTAAGATCAACGCGGTTGAAACCCCTTTAATCATTCGAGCCGTTCAAAAGAACAATAACTTCATTGCGTTAGAAGAGAATTATCAGCGCGCGATCATCGTAGTGATTGTGGTGATCATATTGATGTCTTTCTTTGCGCGCACTTGGATCCAAAGAAGGGTTGCTGCTGAGCTAGATAAGCTAATGGATTTCACTCGCTCAGCAAGTGATGGCGAAGAGTACAACAAGTTTGATGGCTCTAACATTTTCGAATTTCACCATATTGGTTGCACCCTTGAAGACACCTTTGAGCGCTTATCGGAACAGAATCAAAAGTTTCAAGATCTCTTTAACTTTGCTCATTCGCCTATCTTAGTTTGGTCTGAAAAAGGCGATTTGATTCAGATGAACCCCGCCGCTCGTATGGCGTTGTTCGATGCTGATGACAATTATGGTCCAATTGCTCAAGAGTTTGAGCATCGTATGCTGCCTAATATTCAAATGGTGGTTCAAGGCTCTAAACTGACGGGTATTAACGTACCCATTGGTGAAAAGGTGTTTCGTTGGAACATGTCTGCTATGCGCGTGGAACACGGCATCACAGGTGTGGTGGTACAAGGGCAAGATATTACTAAGCTTATCGAGGCGGAAAGACAGGCTGATCGAGCAAGAGAAGAAGCTGAGCATCTTGCGAATGTGCGAGCAGACTTCCTAGCTAAGATGAGTCACGAGATTCGCACGCCGCTCAACGGTATTCTCGGTGTGTCTCAGCTTCTGAAGCGCTCTATGCACAATGAAGATAACCGCGAGCAGGTGGATGTACTGTGTAATAGTGCGGAACATTTACTGGCGGTACTTAATGATATCTTGGACTTCTCAAAGATTGAGCAAGGGCAGTTTAATATTCAAAAGAAAGACTTCCGCTTGGGGGAGTTAGTTAATACCTTAGACAGCATCTATCGCCCGTTGTGTGAAGATAAATCCGTCGAATTTACCATTGTGAACCACTTGGTTGATGACATCGAAATCAACACCGACCAAGTGCGCCTCAACCAGATCATGTTTAATCTGTTGAGCAACGCCCTTAAATTCACTCATCAAGGCGGTATCTCAGTCAGCTTTGAGCTCGAAAGTATCTTTAACTCTGATCACGCCAGCTTAATCGTTCGAGTGAAAGATTCCGGAATTGGTATTGATGAAAGTAAAATTGATGCCGTTTTTGAACCCTTTGTTCAAGCCGAAGAGACCACCACTCGTGAATATGGTGGTACTGGTCTAGGGCTTACGATTGTAAAAAATCTGGTCGATATGCTGGAAGGGGACATTCAAGTCCGCAGCGTGATAGATCAAGGCTCAGAGTTCACGATAGAAATTCCAGTGGTCGTACACGCCAAGCCGCTATTAGTCGATGCTAAGCAACAAGCTGAGGTTGAGCCAGAGGCGTTGTTTAGTCGACCTTTGAATGTGTTGCTGGTGGAAGACAATCACACTAACGCCTTTATTGCGCAGGCTTTCTGTAAAAAATATGGCATGGTCGTCACTTGGGCAAAAGATGGCTTAGAAGCGATAGAGATGGCTAAGACGATTACCTATGACTTGATCTTGATGGATAACCAGCTTCCCAATCTCGGTGGTGTAGAAACCACTCAGCAACTAAGAGGTGAGATTGGTGTGTCAGCCCCAATTTATGCGTGTACCGCTGATGCTCAAGAGTCGACAAGAGACAGCTTTATGGCCGCAGGGGCGAATTACGTGATTGTAAAACCGATTAAAGAAGATTCACTACACCAAGCATTTGTTCATTTCAAAAACTCATACTGGAATGACACAGAGCACTAGGCTTTAACTTAGTGCTCTTAAATGGACTCTATTGAAGAGAAGTAACTAATTTGCTGCCTTTATATCGAGCCAGCGACAAAGGCTTGTTCCAACAGTAGCGTTTTCAACTCATCACTCATGTCTAGGTGTTCAGGGAATTGGATACCTAACAGCCAGCCTTGTCTTTGCCTTTTCTTACTCACCACCTTGTAGACCAGATCGTCATCTAAGTACTCATTTAAGTCAGAATTAACTTTTATCTTCCAGCCGACATCGATATCTGATTGCTGGGTAAGATAGATACCGCAGCCTGACGCTGAAAAATCGACCAGTGTGGCATCCAGCGACAAGGTATCAAAGGTGACTTCACAGCTGAGACGTACCTTATACCTTTCGTGTTCACGAATAGGCTTGGTTGCAAAGTTTGAGGGTGGGCGAAGGAAGATAAGATGTGCCGGTGAGGTGATATGAGCCAGTACATTGGTTTTGAAGGCGACAATGTGCCCAAGTTCGGTGTCGGTAATCGCACGAACAATAATATCAACGTTTGAGAGCTTTCTCAGCGTCAGTGCTTCTGTCGCTTTTTGCGTAAGCTCTAGGATAAGGTACTGATCTTCTTTGTGTCCGATATAAAGTGTACTGATCTGGATTGAGTCGTCTGGGCCAAATTCCAATACACCTGCTGTTTTTGTACCTGGCTTTAGGTATCTGAACAGTTCTAAGTTTTTATCTTTATGCATATTCGTTACTGAACAATGTTAATCGTTTGATAAAATAATATAACGCCCTGATAAAACTATGTCATTAGTTTCATTGAAGTAATTAGCAGCGTGCAACAAAAAAGTGAATCGCTATCTCAACTAAACAACGGCTTACTCTTGTCGTAAAACAAGATACACTGCTGACAGATATATACTTGATGGAGAAATAGTAAATGGAACTGGAAACCTTATTGAATACTCTGGCTGAAACCCCAGAAGCCGTGAAATTTGAAGATACAATGCAAGTGATCGAAGCTCACTATGATTTTTCTGAGAGCGAATTTCGCAATGGTGAGGTAGTGAACGCTGCAGGGCAGAATAATGGTTCGTGTAAGATTTTTGCTTTTGGTTTAGAGCAAAGTCTATCAGCAGAGCAAACTCTTGCTTGTTTTGGTCAATTTTATCGTAACGACGTGCTAGGTTTTCCTGAGAACAGCGACCATCAAAATATTCGTAACTTTATGGTTCATGGCTGGAATGGTATCCAGTTTTCTCAGCCTGCGCTGGTTGTAAAAACGAAGTAGATACTAACCAAATAAATCTCAGTATTTTGAAGCGAGAAAATAACCTCTCGCTTTTTTTGTCTATGTTGAACTGGCTAGTAACTTGCTATCTAGTAACTTACTAAATGGGCTCTAAACTACTGAATAGGTAAAGCAGACAAGCACTTACGGCATAGACAAACTCCAGCTTTTGGAATATCGCTAGTATCTCGTTTTTCTAGCTCAAAACACCAGCACGTATCTTTACCCGCACTGATATCGCATTGAGCTTGCTCATTACACTGTGGACATTGGTGAGTTGAACTCTCGCCACTAAGGTTGTCCATGACAGATACTCGCTCATCTTCAGATAAGTCTTTCCAGCCTATAATCTCATCCATTGTTCGAAAGCAGCCACTACACATTCCGCCATTATTTTTACAAGCCGCTCGGCAAGGTGTTTTCATTTATCTAACCTGTGATTCATTTGGGCTGAAATGTAGCATATTTGTTTAGTCTTGAAGAGCCGTTAGGCTAATAAATTACTCAGTTAAATTTAGAAATGACCTCGTAATTTTTAGGCTTTTCATGTAACATCTCGCCCCTTTTGTTGAGTGGGGGATATTATGTTTATTGGATTTGATTATGGAACAGCGAACTGTTCTGTCGCGGCGATGGTTAATGGAGAGCCAAGCCTGTTACCGCTCGAAGGTAACAACCACTATATTCCCTCAACCGTGTTTGCGCCTACTCGTGAGAGTGTTTCTGAACACCTATTCCGTCATTTGAATATCAAGCCGAGTGATGCGATTGGTGAGCAAGTTTTACGACGTGCGATTGCGCTGAACAGAGAAGAGAGTATCGACTTAGTGCCAGAAGACATGGCATTTGGTCAGGCTGCGTTGGACTTATATTTAGAAGACCCTCGCGATGTTTATTACGTTAAGTCTCCTAAGTCTTTCCTTGGCGCGAGTGGACTGCATGATGTGCAGGTGAGTTTCTTCGAAGATTTAGTGTGTGCCATGATGGCAAATATCAAGCATCAAGCCGAACTCACGACTCAAGAACAGATCAAGCAAGCTGTTATCGGCCGACCAATTAACTTCCACGGTCGAGGTGGTGAAGAGGCGAACAGACAAGCTGAAGATATCCTCACTCGAGCAGCTAAGCGTGCCGGTTTCCTTGATATCGCTTTTCAATTTGAGCCCGTAGCCGCAGGTCTTGATTACGAAAGCACATTAACTGAAAACCAAACGGTATTGGTTGTCGATATTGGCGGTGGTACCACCGATTGCTCATTATTAGAAATGGGACCAACTTGGTCTGGTAAGGCAGATCGTACCCAGAGTTTGCTCGCACACAGTGGGCAAAGGGTTGGGGGTAATGACCTCGATATCTATCTCGCGTTCAAACAACTAATGTCACCTTTTGGTATGGGCAGCAAAGGTATTTCGGGTATCGATATGCCATTGACGCAATTCTGGAATCCAATTGCGATTAATAATGTTGAAGCTCAAAAGAATTTCTATTCAAGAGAAAACTTAGCAGCATTGAAATTACTTCGTAAAGAAGCGTCAGAGCCTCAAAAGCTAGAACGTTTGATGAAGGTTTATCACGACACTTTGGGCTACGGTATTGTGCGCAGAGCGGAAGAAGCCAAGATTGCATTAGCAGAATCTTCTCAATATCGAGCCGCGATTAATGTTGCTTCTGAATTGGTCGAAGTGGACATTTCCGTTGAGCAGATGGTTGAAGCGATTGAAACACCAAAGTCTAAGATGATTGAGTTGGTTAAAGAAGCGATCCAACAAGGCCAGAAAAAGCCAGACGTAATCTACATGACGGGTGGTTCAGCTCGTTCACCGATACTTCGTGAGGCCGTACAACAAGCTGTGCCGAACGTACCGATTGTGAGTGGTAATTACTTCGGCTCAGTAACTGCAGGCTTAGCTCGTTGGGCTGAGGTTTGCTTCAAATAAGAGTTCAATGATGAGTTATGAAGGGCAACCAGTCGCTGATTGGTTGCCCTTTTTTTGTTTTTCTCTAATGAACTTTCTATTGAGCGATTTTTCCTAGCTCATATTGGGATTTGTTTTACAAAGCTAAATATTTCAGTTGAGTTCTACATGTTACAAAATGTTTCAGAGGGAAAATCGAGCCTCTCGATGGTCTGATGAGTCATTTTGAAATTAGATTTTTAATGCTTTTTTAGTGATTATAAAATCAAAAATAATCAAAGTGCTTATCTCAAGGAATCAAAAGAATCCACAGAAAATCTCTTGTTAATCTTATGTTTTTAAATGATTTTTTGTTTTTTATAGTGCGATTTTTTTTATTTTATATATTTTAATGCAACTTTCTTGTCATTCGTATATTAGGGTTTGCCTACTTGTTAAATGCAGGTAACAACTTCTCCGTAAGCACGAGGTTGTTAGTGAATAACTCACCCAGTTACATAATGGATATGACAATGAATAAGAAACTTTTAGCGCTAGCAATTTCTGGTGCAGTATTTGGTACACAGGCAGTTGCAGTAGAACTTTACAACGAAGACGGCACAACATTCTCTGTTGGCGGCCACGTTTCAGTTGCAGTTGGCGACGTAAACAGCGCTGACCGTCTTAACGAAGATGACATCGGTGTAGAAACTGTTTCTCCACGTATCAACTTCGGTGCAACTCACGAGCTTGGCAACGGCTTTACTGCTGACGCTAAAGGTGAATGGGCGCTAAACATGCTTGACGGTGGTGAAGAGTCATTCACAACTCGTCTTGGCTACGTTGGTCTTTCTCACGACGATTACGGTCGTGCAGCAGTAGGTACTCAATGGGCACCTTACTACAACGTTGCTGGCGTAGCAGATATGCCAATCGCATTCGCGAATGACTTCATCTACGAAGATCACGGTAACCTAGGTACTGGTCGTGGTGAAGAGATGGTGAGCTACGGCAACGCTATCGATTTCGGTAACGCAGGCTCTCTAAGCGCAGCTGTTGCTTGGCAAGGTCGTAAGGCAGATAAAGACAATGGCAACGATTACGGAAACCGTGGTCAGATCGCTTTGAACTACGCTATTGCTGACTTCACTGCAAACTACGCTTACAACACAGGTGACGTTGATTACGCACTTGCTGGTTCACAAACTGCTGATTCTCACGTATTAAGTGCAACTTACGGTTCATACGGCGCGGAAGGTCTATACCTTGCAGGTGTATACGCAATGAACAACTACATGAACTCTGCGACTGTAGGTAGCTTTACTGGTGTACTAGAAGAGTCTGTAGCAATTGAACTATTGGCATCTTATGCACTATCTAACAGCCTTAACCTAAGCGTTAACTACGAAGCGGTAGAAGACGACAAGAACAGCGAAACTGTATACAGCACAACAGCTCTACAAGCTGAATACAACTTCACATCTCAGTTCGTAGGTTTTGCAGGTTACCAGTTTGATCTTCAAGGTTCAGGCCTTTACAAGAAAGATGCTGACGACCAATGGCTACTTGGTGCTCGTTACTACCTATAAGTCGCAGACTTATTTAGCATAGTGTTTACTCCTTAAGTTTACCTTTTAGGATACTGTCCTAGACACCATGCTAAGCCCTCTCGAGCCTTTTGGTTTGAGAGGGCTTCTTTCGTTCTATACGTATCTGTTTTAGCTTTTCCTTCATGTTTCTCCTGCTATTCATTTTGTCTACGTAGCTATGATCTACGAAGCTATGGCTCTTGTCATCAGTTCATATATGTAGCGATCTTCGGATAAAAGTATTTAAATCATTTAATTGAGCTAAAGATCAGAATTTAGATATTGGTAACCATCTTGTCGAAGACTCTCATTTTATGATGCGTTAAACTCTTCACTCCAAAAAATAGTTCAGGGGTAAACTATGAGCAGTGTTGTCGATCAGGAACAGTTGATGAATTCGAAACGAACAGCAACCCCAACTAAGGTGCTGTGTGTTGGGCGTAACTATGTCGATCACATTGAAGAACTCAATAACGCAATTCCAGACTCTATGGTGGTTTTCAATAAACCGAGCACCAGTGTTACGTCATCTCTGTCTTCTTTTCATCAAGAAGCGCTGCACTACGAAGCAGAAATCTGTTTTATCGTTGAAAATGGCCAGTACTCCGCTGTGGGTTTAGGACTAGATCTCACCAAACGTGAATTACAAAGTAGCTTAAAAGCGAAAGGCCTACCTTGGGAGCGCGCCAAGGCGTTTGATGGTTCCGCTGTCTTGAGCCGTTTTGTACCCATTGATAACTTAGATCTCTCTGACTTAAATCTAGAGCTATTTATTAACTGTGTTCGCGTTCAAAAAGGGCACGTAGAGCAGATGCTTTACTCTCCACAAACTATCCTCGAAGAGTTATCTTCTTATACGACTTTGCTTGATGGTGATGTTGTTATGACAGGCACACCTAAAGGTGTTGGTGAGGTGCATCGAGGTGATATCTTCCTTGGCCGTCTAAAGTGTGGTGAAACGACATTGATTGAGATTGAGTGGGTAGCGAGTTAATTAATACTCTATGTTTAGTTAATAAATTGGTTTAAATGGTTAAAATTAGTTTTTAATTCGTACATTTTACCACCTTACAACCAATTGCATCTGGAAGGGTGTTAGTAATTGATATAAAATCCGTCTCCGTTTTTATCAATACTGAAACCCATGATCGACTTAACCATCTTACCTGTTTACCTGACAGCCGTTGTTGCACTTCTTCTTTTACCTGGCCCTGATATGTTACTCATCGCGAGCTCAAGTATGAGCTATGGCCGCAAGGTTGGTGTGTTCGCAAGTTTAGGCAACGCGACTTCTGGAATCATTCTGACAGTGTTAGCAGCTATGGGTGTATCAGCGTTGATCGCTATGAGCCCAATAGCGCTTAAAGCTCTACATTTGTTAGGCGGCGCGTACTTGTTGAAGATGGGGTGGGATTGCCTTCGAACAGAGCAGGGTAACGCGCCTGAGTTAAGCGATAACTTTGCAGCAAAAGCCTACTATCAAAGAGCGCTAATCAGTAACCTGCTTAATCCAAAAGCCTTGGTTTTCTTTGTGATGTTCTTACCACAGTTTGTGTCGACGAATATTGAAGCGACTTCTGGTGAGCAGATGCTCGTTCTGGGTTTATTACTGAATGTTCTCGGCTTAACATTTAACTTTTTGCTGGTGGCGTTAGTGGGTACGATTGGTAAATCTCTCGTAGAAAACGCGAAGTTTCGTACCTATCAACAGAAAGTGATGGGCGGAGTTTTCATCGTGTTAGCTATCTGGATGCTGTCTTCTTTCTTTACTTCGTAGATGAATCAAATCAGACATATTCTCGTGGTTAGCCACTGAGACAAAAATGGACGCTTCGAGCGTCCATTTTTTATATTTAACCGTTATATGTTGAACGCGCTAATTCGCTATGAATTCAACTCTTGTTGGTGCTGTTCGATCAGTTTCTCCATGTACTGCTCACCGCGTAGGCGAGTGTCGTCATAGGTTTCTGTCCCTTCAAACTTTGTCACCGTTTCATAATAGACTTTCACTTTTGGCTCTGTGCCTGAAGGTCTTACGATAATGCGTGAACCGTCCTCGAGGTGATAGATGAGTACGTCACTTGCAGGTAGGTTAATCGCTTCAGTATTGCCTCCAATGACGAAGCGTAAAGAAGACTGCAAATCCTCTATCACAGAGATAGCGACACCGTTGATTGCTTTAGGCTGTGCTGAGCGGAGCTTAGAACCAATCGATGGTGAATCAGGGTCTAGTGCAATACTTCGTTGTGCGTTGGTGTGAACCCCATGTTCAAATGATATCTGAGCGAGAAGATCCCAAACGGTTCGACCTTGAGATTTTAACTCCTCAACCAATTGAGCAAACACGACGATAGCAGACAGCCCATCTTTGTCTCGTACCTGAGTACCAATTGTGTAGCCTAATGCTTCTTCGTAGGCAAACAAGAACTCGTTCTGCTCATCTTCTAATTGCATGCCAATGTTCGCTAACCATTTAAAACCTGTCAGCGTTTGGAAATAAGTCGCACCATGAGATTGAGCCACTTTTTCAAGTAAGGTTGAAGATACGATACTGTTACCAACTAATTGGTTTTTGGTGTGAGGTTTTGATAACAAGTAATGCGCGAATAGCACGCCAACTTGGTCACCTGTTAGCATTTTGTATGAGCCATCATCTGTTCTCACTGCAACCGCAAACCGGTCTGCATCTGGGTCATTGGCACAAGCGATGTCGGCATCGACACTTTTTGCTAGGTTAACCACCAGATCCATCGCCCCTTTTTCTTCCGGATTCGGGAAGTTGACGGTCGGGAAGTTACCATCGGGCTCTCTTTGTTCGGCGACGCTGAACACCTTATGGAAACCAGAATCGTGAAGTAGATCCTCAGCCATTTGTGCGCCGACACCATGCATTGCGGTATAGGTGATGGTGGTGTTCGCCGATTCGATCTCGTTACTCACGTATGGGCTCTGATTGATCGCAGCGCGGTACGTTTGATAATAGCCTTCAGTTAACCACACCAACTTACCTTGCGTTTCAGCGTCACTTAGGCTCATTAAAGGGAGCGGTTTGGTTGATGCAATATCGATTTCAGCGGCAATGCCTGCATCGTGAGGAGGTATGATTTGAGCGCCATTCTCCCAGTACACTTTGAAACCATTGTATTCCGGTGGGTTGTGGCTGGCCGTCACCACAACGGCAGCTGCGGCGTTGAAGTGCTCAATACCAAAGGCAACGATAGGGGTCGCCGCGACGTTCGAGGTTAGATAAACCTTAATGCCTAAAGCCGTGAGTACGGAAGCGGTATCAATCGCGAACTGCTTTGAATCTAAACGGCCGTCATAACCGACTACCACACCGCGTATGGTCGCATTCGCGACATGTTCGATTAAGTAGTGGCCGAGCCCGGTAGCTGTTTCCTGTATAACTAAACGGTTCATTCGATTTGGGCCGCATCCAACTTTGCCTCTAAGTCCTGCCGTTCCGAACTCTAATCGTTGGGTAAAGCGGTCTTCAAGTTCGTTGTGCATTCCCTCATCGATGAGGTGTTGAAGTTCTTCACGAGTTCTTGGGTCTGGGTCTCTCGTTAACCAATTCATTGCATCTTGCATAATCACTAAACCTTTTAATGTCTGTATGACTTACTGTTGATTTAATTTAAGTGATATTGATTATCATTTCCATGAAAGCAATCGTAAAACTCGATATAAAATAAATTCCAACGGCAGAGGGCATGTAGATTAAGCCACTTCAAATAATTGACTGTTTAGTAAGTAAACTTACCTTGAACAATTGGATATCACTAACTAGCCTTTTACATAAATATAACAAAATTTAACAAATTCGCCGTTTTTGAATCTTTTATGGAAACCTCCAACGCTTTTGAACCGTATTAGTTCTTAGGTTAGATGAGGTCAGTAGCCCACTTACAGGCTAGTTCCATGTGAGTTGTAGATTGAGATTCAGCCTTTTCATGTGTAGCCGGAATAACAATGAATGTTGTCCAGCTCGCAACGACATTTAGGTCGCAAGTATCCAATTAGGAAGGATAAGGAGAGATCTTTTGGAAAGATTACTGGTTAGGCTAGCGTGGCTTTTGAAGAGTTTTGTTGTGCTTTTAGTTTCGCCTTTAGTGCACGCAAGTAGTGATTACAACATGACTCAAGGCGTCACTGAGATCAGTGGTAAGGTGTATGAACTTCATATGCTGATCTTCTACATCTGTTGTGCGATTGCCTTTGTTGTTTTTGGTGTGATGTTTTATTCGATTTTGAGGCACAGGAAATCAAAGGGCGCCGTTGCTGCCCATTTTCACGAAAGCACGAAAGTCGAAATTCTTTGGACCATCATCCCTATCATCATCCTCATCGCTATGGCGATACCCGCGACCAAAACCTTGATCGCGATGGAAGATACCTCCCAATCAGATCTGACCGTTAAAATCACTGGTTCACAATGGAAATGGCATTACAGCTATTTTGGTGAAGACGTCGAATTTTTCAGCCTTCTAGCGACTAGTGACAAAGAAATTGAAGGCCTCGAAGTGAAAGGCGCGCATTACTTGCTAGAAGTTGATAAGCCGCTTGTACTGCCTGTTGACCGTAAAGTCCGTTTCTTAATGACTTCCGACGATGTGATTCACTCATGGTGGGTGCCAGCATTCGCCGTTAAGAAAGATACCATTCCAGGTTTTATCAATGAGGCTTGGACTAAGATAGATGAGCCTGGTGTCTACCGAGGGCAGTGTGCAGAGTTGTGTGGCCGCGCTCATGGTTTCATGCCGATCGTGGTGCACGCCATGGAAGAAGATGAGTTTGACTCATGGCTAGCGGAGCAGAAAGAGTTAGCGATAGCCGAACAGCAAGCCGCGAAAGATGCATTAGATGCGTCACTTTCCTTGGCGGAGTTGAATACCATCGGTGAAGAGGTTTACAAAACTCGATGTGCGGTTTGTCACCAAGCAAACGGTGAGGGCATTCCCGGAGCATTCCCTGCCATCAAAGGAAGTCCTATTGCCCTTGGTGATGTGGATGTTCATATCGACACCATTGTTTATGGTCGTGGCGGCACGGCGATGCAAGCATTCGATAATCAGTTAACTGAGAAAGAGATCGCAGCGGTAGTGACTTATCAACGAAACGCTTGGGGTAATGACACTGGCGATATTGTTCAGGCTTCAGATATCAACGCTTATAAGGCCAAACAAGAAGGCAGTTCTGAAAGCTCAACGGATGATGCACAAAATGATGCTAAGGATCAGTTATGAGTTCACCAATCAATAAGCCGGTGAAATCGGCTCCAGCAGAAGATCAAGTACTGAGCCATTCTGCGGAAGGCACTTTGGGCAATAATGATTTGCCTGTTGATGATCACGACTCACATGCGGCACCTAAAGGTTGGGCTCGTTGGTTGTATTCCACCAATCATAAAGACATCGGTACACTTTATTTGTGGTTCAGCTTTGCAATGTTCTTAACGGGCGGCGCCATGGCGATGGTGATCCGTGCGGAGCTGTTCCAACCGGGTTTACAACTTGTTGAGCCAGATTTCTTCAATCAGATGACTACAGTCCATGGTTTAATCATGGTATTCGGTGCCGTGATGCCAGCATTTACGGGTTTGGCTAACTGGATGATTCCGATGATGATCGGTGCACCAGATATGGCGCTGCCGAGAATGAACAACCTCAGTTTCTGGATCTTGCCTTTTGCGTTTCTAATCTTGATCGGATCTTTGTTTACAGAGGGGGGCGGCCCGAGCTTTGGTTGGACCTTCTACGCGCCACTCTCGACAACTTATGGCCCAGACAGTACAGCGCTATTCGTATTCTCAGTCCATATTATGGGGATCAGTTCGATCATGGGGGCGATTAACGTCATCGTAACCATAGTGAACATGCGCGCACCGGGCATGACTTGGTTCAAGCTACCAATGTTCGTATGGACATGGTTAATTACCGCTTTCTTACTGATAGCCGTGATGCCCGTGCTCGCGGGTGCGGTGACTATGGTGCTGACCGACAAATACTTTGGGACTAGCTTCTTTGATGCCGCAGGTGGTGGGGACCCGGTGATGTTCCAGCACATATTCTGGTTCTTTGGGCACCCCGAAGTGTACATCATGATCTTGCCGTCTTTTGGTATTGTCTCGGCGATCATCCCTGCATTCAGTGGTAAGCGTCTGTTTGGTTATCACTCTATGGTTTATGCGACCTGTAGTATCGCATTGCTGTCATTCTTGGTTTGGGCGCACCACATGTTCACCACAGGTATGCCAGTATTTGCCGAATTGTTCTTCATGTATTGCACCATGTTGATCGCTGTGCCGACCGGTGTGAAAGTCTTCAACTGGGTGGCGACCATGTGGCGGGGTGCTTTGACCTTTGAGACGCCAATGCTGTTTGCGATTGCCTTCATTGTTCTGTTTACGATTGGTGGGTTATCCGGATTGATGCTCGCTATCGTGCCTGCTGATTTCCAATACCACGATACCTACTTTGTTGTAGCTCATTTCCACTATGTTCTGGTGACAGGTGCTGTGTTCTCAATTATGGCCGCCGCTTATTACTGGCTGCCGAAATGGACTGGGCATATGTACGACCACAAGCTCAGCCTGTGGCATTTCTGGACGTCGGTGATTTCAGTCAATGTACTGTTCTTTCCTATGCACTTTTTAGGGTTAGCGGGTATGCCGCGTCGTATTCCTGATTATGCGATTCAGTTTGCTGACGTTAACCAAGTTGTGTCGATTGGTGGTTTTGCCTTTGGGTTGTCTCAGCTGATTTTCTTATGGCTAGCAATTAAGTGCGTAAGAGGGGGCGAGCCTGCGCCAAGCAAGCCTTGGGATAGAGCTGAAGGTCTTGAATGGACAGTACCAAGCCCGGCGCCTCACCACACCTTTACTCATCCGCCGAAAGTGGATTAGAGGGCAGAACCATGAGTGATAAGCAAAGCGATCAAGATAAAAACCAACCAAAGCGCCTGTCTAATAAGCGATCGACCAAAAAGCTGACAGGTTACTTGGTGTTGAGCGTGGTTGCGATGTTTGGCTTCGGTTTCGCTTTGGTGCCGCTCTACGATGTGATGTGTGAGGCTTTAGGGATAAATGGTAAAACCAATACCGTTTCCGCAGTTCAACCTCAGGGAATGCAGCCTGACTATTCTCGTACGGTTCGAGTCGAATTCATGTCCCACATCAAGCCAGATATGCCATGGCAGTTTTCGCCTGAGGTTCGAGTGTTAGAGGTTCATCCTGGTGAGGTGGTTCAGACTAACTACATTGCCAAAAACCTTTCTGGAGCTTCATTGGTTGGCCAAGCCGTACCATCGGTTTCTCCAGGTATGGGGGCAACTTACTTCAATAAGATGGAGTGCTTTTGCTTTAATCAGCAGCCATTGGACGGGCACAAGAGCGCAGAAATGGGTTTGATATTTTACATTGAGCCAGATATTCCAGAATCGATACACACGCTGACGCTCTCTTATACGCTGTTCAACATCACGAGTCAGGTGAGTGGAGAGGCAAGTAAGCCTGAAGTGACTACATCAACATTGAGTACACTACAATCTGGCTCACCAAAAGCGAGCACACTCGCAAGTAACTAGGGATTTACAGAACCAGAATCAACAAAAGGAGTTGAGCGATGAGTTCTAAAAAGGAAGTTTATTTCGTTCCACATAAAAGTCACTGGCCATTAGTGGGTGCTGTAGCACTGTTTTTGGTCGCGGTTGGCGCTGGCTTGACGGTGCAAAACATGGGCACCGACGCCGCTGGTGGTGTATTTGGCAAAGCGGTGTTGTTAGTCGGGTTTGCTGTGCTGCTTTACATGCTTGCAGGTTGGTTTAGCAATGTGATCACAGAATCATTGAGTGGTCTCTATTCTGAGCAGATTTCTCGTTCTTTTAGACAAGGAATGAGTTGGTTTATTTTCTCCGAAATCATGTTCTTCGGCGCTTTCTTTGGCGCGCTTTTCTATGCTCGCATGATTTCTGTGCCTTGGATTGGTGGTGCGGGCAATAATGAAATGACCCATGAAGTATTGTGGCCGATGTTCCAATCAATATGGCCACTAACGACTACCCCTGATGGCGTAACGACACAAGCCATGCCTTGGCAAGGTATCCCTCTTAAGAACACCATTATTCTGCTGCTTTCCTCTGTGACGCTGCACATGGCACATATCAGTCTTGAGCAAAATAAGCGTATGGCTTTGATCGTCTGGTTGGAGATAACCATTGTTCTGGCTGGCTTCTTCCTGTTCTTCCAAGTTGAAGAGTATCTTCACGCTTATCAAGAGATGGGGCTGACACTTCAGTCTGGTATCTATGGCAACACCTTCTTCTTGTTGACCGGATTCCATGGCTTACATGTCTGTTTAGGGACGATCTTTTTGATTGTGTTGCTGGCAAGGGTTGCGAAAGACCACTTCACTCCGAAAGACCACTTTGCGTTCCAAGCGGGCAGTTGGTATTGGCACTTTGTTGATGTGGTTTGGTTAGGCCTGTTTGTATTTGTCTATGTGCTTTAACGGTTGAGCCTATAGGGGATTAATAGGGGCGGGGGTTAGGAGTTATCACTCCGGATCCCAAAGCAAGTAATAAAAGTAACACGACAACGGCTGACCACATGACTCGACGACCCAAGAAGTGACTGAGCCTTTTTCCATTGTGTTTACCCGAGGCGATTTGGATTAGGCCTTTCATCAAATTGAAAGCGATAAAAAACAGCAAAGCGACCAATACGACTTTAAATAACAGAGCAAAGGTAGATGACGCCATAGTGATAACTCCAAACCGATTGAATGATGATGAACACAAGTTCCGCAGTAAAGGTTTTTGGATAGCGGTTGTTTTAACTGTGGTTTCAGTCGGCGCTTTAATCAAGTTAGGTTTGTGGCAACTCGATCGTGGTAACGAGAAATTGCGTTATGAACAGCAATTAACAGAGAGATCACAGCTATCGTCACAATCTTTAGATGCCGTTATTTCTCAGATGCGAGAGCTGGGTTTATCTGGCCAAGAGTCATTAAACCCTCAAACTCTAAACGGGTTAAAGGCGGATGTTGAATTAGTCAATGCGAGTGGCTTGATGCTCTTGTTAGACAACCAGATAAACCAAGGAACGGTAGGGTATGTGATTTACATGTTGGGTAAGGTTCTTCTTGAAGATGAAAACCAGTCCTTAGTGGCTGAAAAACAGTTGTTGATCGATCTTGGGTTTGTTCCGGCAAGTAATGACAGAAGAGAACTACCGCAACTAGGAACTATCACGGTACCAACCAAAATGTCAGGGCGCTTGTATACACGCTCAGTTAACCCTTTAAGTCATGAGTTGGGTTTAGAAAATACGACACCGAATAGAATCCAAAACCTAAACATAGCAGCGTTATCACTGTACACAGGACAAGACGTCTTACCCTTTGTCTTCCAACCGCAAAGCTTAGAATCTTGGCCTTATGAGTTGTTATGGCGACCGACGGCAATGAAATCTGAGAAGCACTTCGGTTACTCGTTTCAATGGTTTGTAATGGCAGCGGTACTTTTGTTTTTGATGTTGTTAATTGGGTTCCGTCATTTGAAGAAAAATAGCCACACGAATAATAAGTAGGCACTTGAAGTTTAAATAGCGACTTAAAAGCAGCGCCTACAACAAGGAAGAAAGATGGATAAATCTCAAGTACAAATCAGCAGGGAAAGTACCGATGCAAACATGGCCGAGCTTAAAAGCCGCCGTACTAAGGGACGTCTGGTATTAATCGGATTAGTTTTGATTTTCGCTTTGCCTGCGATTATTGCCAAAACCGTGTTGGACCAGAATTGGTACACGTCAGGCGTCACTAACTCGGGCGAATTGGTTGAACCAAGAACCACACTAGCGGACTTCGGCGTAACGGTACCCATGGCTGGAGAGGGGTGGTTAGTGGGCTATATCGCACCGATGGAGTGCGAAAGCTTGTGTGAACAACAGCTTCATTATTTGAATCAAAGCTACTTGGCGCTAGGGAAAAACAAAGAGCGCGTGACCGCCGTTGTTTTTGTATCTGAGGGTAACTCGTTATCGGGTTCGCTCGATAAGCCGGATCTGTCTTTGTTAGCTGGTGGCGATCAGTTAAGTACCGAGTTTGCGCCGGCTTCTATTGTCATTATTGACCCACTAGGGCAGTTGGTTATGGAGTACAAAAGCGTTTCGGAACCGTCGCAGCTAGTCGGGCAATCCAAAGGCATGATTCATGATTTAAGAAAGCTACTTAAGCTATCACGAGTTGGGTAGTGTTGGCGCGAGTGCTTGAGCTTAAGCAGCGAAAGGGAATAAGTATAGGGAGATAAGCGATGCAGAATAAAGCCCCTGATTTACTGATGCTCGTGATGCGAGTGACTATCTTGTTAACCCTTACCGTGATTGTTCTCGGCGCTTATACACGTTTGTCTGATGCTGGCCTTGGCTGTCCTGACTGGCCGGGTTGTTACGGTAAGATCACCGTTCCGTCTGATGCCCAAGCGGTGAATCAAGCCAATCTGCAATTTCCAGAGCGAGCTCTTGAAGCAGACAAAGCGTGGATAGAGATGATACATCGCTACTTTGCAGGAACATTAGGGCTGCTTATCTTTGTCGTTGTAGCTTGGTGTATTAAAAAGAACATCACACCAGTTGGTCTTCCATTACTTATCTCAGCCACTGTGATTTTTCAGGCTTTGCTTGGAATGTGGACGGTGACTCTCAAGTTGATGCCCGTTGTGGTTATGGCGCATTTGATGGGGGGCTTCACGTTGCTGTCACTGTTGTGTCTGCTCTACTGTCGTTTGTCTCAATTCCAAAGCCGTTTTGGCGAGGCTTCTTATTCTCCGACACTTAAAGTTTGGTCGCTGTTTGGGTTACTCATTGTGGTTGGGCAGATACTGCTTGGTGGTTGGACATCGTCAAACTATGCCGCTTTGGTGTGTACCCAACTGCCTATTTGTGAAGGTAACTGGATGAGCTACCTCGATTTCAAAAATGCGTTCGATTTTGCTCAACATGGACACGATAACTATGAGTTTGGCGTGTTGGAGTATCCTGCGAGGCTCACCATCCATGTCATGCACAGGTTTGGAGCTATTGTGGCGACGTTAACGGTGCTGATGGTCGTGTACCAGTTATGGAAGTTTGGCCAAGTGCCTCACCAAAAGCTAAGTGTGATTGTCGCAATAGTATTGTTTACTCAAATCAGCCTTGGGATCAGTAATATATGGTTTCACTTGCCAATCTCAGTTGCGGTTTTGCATAACCTAGTCGCAGCAATGTTGCTCATCAGTATGGTTGTAACCAATTTTGTGGTGTGGCAACGCAAACCGAGTGAGAGCTTGGTGAAAAGCAGTGTATTACAAGGAGGTAATCATGGTCAGTAGAACGTCAACACAGTATGAAGTGGTGGCTCAAGACGCAGCCTTAACTCATAAGGTAACAGCCAACAATGACATAACTTTAAGTAACGAAAAGGCTGAAAAAAACAAAGCCACTTGGAAAGTTTATTTAACGCTGACTAAGCCTAAAGTGGTGGCTTTGATGTTGCTGACCGCATTGGTTGGGATGTGTTTGGCCGTGCCGAATGGATTGCCTTTGCAACAAACTTTGTTCGGAATGATTGGGATAGGGTTAATGGCAGGTTCAGCGGCAGCGTTTAACCATTTGATCGATAAAAAGATCGACGGCCAGATGACTCGAACAAATCGACGTCCTTTACCATCCGGTGAGCTCAGCAGTGTGCGCGTATTCAGCTTTGCTGCGGGTATCGGCTTACTTGGGTTTGCTACGTTAGTGGTGTGGGTCAATCAACTCACGGCTTGGTTAACCTTTGCAAGCTTATTGGGCTATGCGGTGATTTATACCATGTACTTGAAGCGAGCGACGCCACAGAACATCGTAATTGCAGGGATCGCAGGCGCTATGCCTCCGCTATTGGGCTGGACGGCAGTCACCAACGAGCTGCATTCAAACGCTTGGTTGTTGGTGATGATCATCTTTATTTGGACACCTCCGCATTTCTGGGCGTTGGCAATTCATCGTCGTGATGAGTATGCCAAAGTGAACATCCCCATGCTGCCTGTAACCCACGGAATCGAATACACCAAGACGTCTATTTTGCTCTATACCTTGTTGCTTAGCATCGTGTGTATATTGCCTGTATTGGTTGGCATGAGTAGCTGGATATATCTGAGCGCGTCATTGGTGCTCAACGGCGGGTTTGTTTATCACGCTTGGATACTTAAATATCGTGATGAACCTAATATGGCGATGAAAACCTTTAAGTTCTCCATCTATCATCTCATGATCTTGTTTGTGGCTCTGTTGGCAGACCATTATCTACTTTGATAACCGCATTTCTGCTGTTTCTGAATAAGAAAACGGATGCTCTGGGCATCCGTTTTTGTTTGGCTAATTACACAAGCTCACATACTTGAAAGTAAGTAACTCGCTAACAATTAGTCCACTTTGTTCCAAGCATCTTGCCAGTGTGAACCGACACCTGGTTCATACTGAGTTGCTGTTGGAGCCCATTGAACACAGTAACCAGAGTATGGGAACTCTTTACACTGATAAACACCACCATCGCTGCTCAGAACCTTTGTTCCTGCAGTATAAGATTCAATGCTTTCTGGGAACACGAAGTCGTAGTCGCCCGCTGGTGGCGGCGTTTGCTCGTCCATTAGATGGAAATCAAGCGTGTTCTGATCCACTAAGTTACCTTGGTCATCTTTCGTCACAACCACAAGCATGTGGTGGCCAGCTTCAGACTTAGAAAGAGTCAGTTGAACACCTTCAACTTGTCCGTCTGTTAACTCAGACTTCTGAGATGCAAGTGCTTCACGGTGATGGTTGTACACGGTAAGCTCAGCTTGGATATCGCCTGTTGCCGCTAACGTAAGATCAAGCTGAGTAGGTTGGCTCTCATCGATAATGTACTCTGATTCTAAGCCCGTTACTTCTAACTCATGCTCGGGTTCTGGAGTATCAATCTTGTAGCCGATTTCTACACTGTTAAAGCCAGAGCCTGCTTTTAGATAAACAGGGTTAGTGCCGTAAACGGGTGCGAAATCGCCTTGGTCGTTCAATTGGCCTGCTTTGATTTGCGTCTGCTCTTGATTGATCTTAGAGGCAAGAGCGTAAGACCAGTTATTGGCTTTGCCTTGCTCAGAACTTTCAATCACAAGCTCTGTGCTGTATGAAGCGTTCTCACCAGATTGGTCAAATACACGCGTATAAACAGCGTCACCAACATTCAGGTCTTGTGTCGGGTTGATTTGACCACCTTGATCCCAATCAGGAATGATAGGGCCGTCACCATCAAATTTCACGTCGATAACGTTGTAGAAAGCCGCAGCAGTGTCACCTACATCCCATACCGCAAGGATCACTTGATAGCCTTCGCGTTCTGGCACATTACACAAGTGGCTTACTTGCATCGGTGGCTGTTCCATATTGCCTTCAACAACACAGAATGGCGTTAAGTCAAAAGAGCTGCGTGCCAAAGGCTGGTTTGGATTCCAGTCTGGTTGAGTAATGTAATATTTCCAATCGCGAGTCTTGTGATTAGCTGTGAATGTCCACTCGAAGTATTGAGAACCAGACTTGATAGGGCGTTTAACCCAGCGGTCTGCCTTTTGCTCGTCTAGCGCTGCAGCTAAAGAAGATTGCGCACTGGCAATTTTTCCATCTGCAGGGCCAACTTCTGGGAAGCCTTCAGGGCCTTCTACACTTTGTGGTTCGTATTGGATACCACCACAGTTGGTGTTTTTCTCTTGCGTATCACTCGCAGGGAACTTACATAGGGCAACACGGCTCTCAGCAACGCCATTGTTGTATGCAGAGACATAACCGTGACCGAAGCTAGCACCGCTTACGCTAAGAAGCGATAGCGCGATGAGTGATTTTTTTGGGAGTTGTTTCATTATTTGTCCTTACTGTATTTGGCCGACAAAAAAGAGAACACTCCGGCATGCATTTACACTTAAATCCTATTAAGTGGCGGCCCCGCTATCATAGACAGAATATTTGTCGACAGACCGGTGGCTTTGCGTCCTATTCTTTCAAATAGTTTGCCAGAAGTGCGTTTGAGCAACCGAAATGTAGCCAACCAGTTTTATAAATGCGAATCAATCGATTGAAATGTGGAATGCCAATCTCGAACTTTTAATTCTTAATACAAATTAACTTGCTATATGTTTAGTTCGTTAACGTATAAATTATTGATATAAATAAAGAAAGCTTTTGCTCTAATCGTTTTAGTGAATGAATTTGGGTTGTTTCGCTTTGCTCTGTACGACAATTGTGCGCATATCAAAACCAAACCTTTGGTTTCCACTAACCGAACCCTGACACGCCATGTATGAAAAACCGGACAATTGATTGGTATGAATTATATAAAGGAGTCGGTATGGAATTCACAGAACTAGACAGAGACGCGTTGTATCAAACGTGGATGTCACAAAAATCGAGAATGCGAATTACGCAGATGGAGTTTTCAAAAAAGCTAGGCATGAACCAGCTTGATTTCTCAAGAGTGCTAAGAGGGGAGACGCCATTAACCATGTCTTTCATTAGTCACTTTTGTCGTTTACTTCATTTGGAACCAAGGAATGTATTCCCTTCGCTAAAAGAGGGCAATGAGTCTGGGCCTAAAGTGGTTTACCTGAAAAGTAGAATGAGTGTTGATGGTGAGATCCAAAATGCTTATATTGAAGGAAATCAGGTAATTGTAGAGTACGCACACACTGTTCAACATGATTAATTTTAGAGTTAGCTCTGATTTTTAACCCCCTTTTTCTACAACCTTTTCACATAGGGTATGGCATACTTAGTTAGATTCCTTAATTTTAGCTAAGTGCGTTATGAACTCTTTAAAAGTCCTTTTGCTTGTTGCAACCAGCATTTTCTTGTTTGGTTGTGCAGGCGGCCCAATTAGAACAGCTACTAAATTTACCAGCTACGAAGATTTTCAGGCTGGGCCTGTCGGAGGCGTCGACTTGGTTTGGGCAAGGGTTGGGCTGCGTGACACACAGCGTTTGAAGTCCAAGTTAGATGATTACGACTCTGTAGTGATCGACCAAATTTTTGTTTTAGCAGAAGAAGGTTCGTTGGATCAGGAAGAGATTCAGGAACTCACTGAGCATATGGTTGAACGCTTGGAAGAAAAAATATCGCCTCATAAAACGATTGTCGATGAACCTACAGGAAAAACGCTGCGCTTGAGTATCGCTCTGAGTAACGTTGAAACGCCAAATCCGATCTTAGCTGTAACGAGCAGCGTTCTGCCGTTTGGTCTTGCGATGTCAACCATATCTAAGGTCACGACTGGTGAGCACACCAATGTTGGGAGTGCGAGTGTAGAGTTATTGGTCAGTGATGCTCAAGAGGGTACACCATTGTTTGCAGCCATCGATCGTGAAGCGGGTAATAAAGACTTTTCAACCATAATTGATTCGCTGGATGATGCCAAAGACGCGATCAACTATTGGGTCGAGCGTTTAGGTGATACTCTACACAACATAGATGACGCATAGAAAGAGCGAATAATGCTAGAGAAAGAAAACCTGATTAAGTTGGCTCGAATGCAGATGCCATTTGGAAAGTACGCGGGTCGTACACTGATTGACCTACCTGAAGAATATTTGCTGTGGTTCGATAAAAAGGGATTCCCGTCTGGTGAACTAGGCGATTTATTAAAACTGTGCCTTGCTCTGAAAATTGAAGGGCTTGATAGTGTCGTCAAGCCATTGAAAAGAATGTAATTAAATAAAAGCTCACGCTGAATGCGTGAGCTTTTTTGTTTTTAAGTTCGACACAATTTTACATGCATGATGAAACTTGAATAATGGCTGTTCTTGCTTTCCTATAAAATACGCAATCGATAGCGTGTAAATAATGGTATACAGGGTGTTTTAAATATAAAACACAAAAAAAATTGCGTTTATTTTTAATTAGTGATTGAAACTAGAGTTTTTACTAGTTAAGTTACAGGGAACAAGAAGATTAGTGCTGATAGAAAGTGACGTGAGACAACGTACATTCAGCTCAAGGATAGAAAAAGGAAGAAGTAAGCAATGTTCCAGACTGATGATGTAAGAATTAACAAAGTAAAAGAGTTATTACCCCCTGTTGCTGTTTTAGAAAAGTTTCCAGCGACCGAAGTTGCTTCTTCTACAACCTTTGAAAGCCGCAAAGCGATCCACAATATTTTAGAAGAGAGCGATGACCGCTTGCTTGTTATTGTGGGTCCATGTTCTATTCATGACACAGAAGCTGCTCTTGAGTACGGTAAGCGTTTGAAAGTGTTGCGCGACGAACTTGGTGATAACCTTGAAATCGTAATGCGTGTTTACTTTGAAAAGCCACGTACAACCGTTGGTTGGAAAGGTTTAATTAATGACCCGTACATGAACGATACGTTCAAGCTAAATGATGGACTTCGTCTAGGTCGTAAGCTACTGCTTGACCTAACTGACATGGGAATGCCAACGGCAAGCGAATTCCTAGATATGATCACGCCTCAATACGTTGCTGATCTAATCAGTTGGGGTGCAATCGGCGCACGTACTACAGAATCTCAAGTTCACCGCGAACTGGCTTCTGGCCTATCTTGCCCAGTTGGATTTAAGAATGGTACTGATGGCAACATCAAGATCGCAACAGATGCTATTCGCTCTGCTAGCGCTTCTCACCACTTCTTATCGGTAACTAAGTACGGCCACTCAGCTATCGTTGAAACAGCAGGTAACCCTGATTGTCATATCATCCTACGTGGTGGTAAAGAGCCAAACTACAGCGCAGAACACGTTGGTAAGATTAAAGAAGAGCTAGCAGCTTCTGGTCTTCCACAAAAAGTGATGATCGATTTCAGCCACGCAAACAGCTCTAAGCAGTTTAAGCGTCAAATCAACGTATCTGACGACGTAAGCGCACAAATTTCTGGTGGCGACAAAGCTATCTTTGGTGTGATGATTGAATCTCACCTTGTTGAAGGTCGCCAAGACTTGGTTGACGGCAAAGCTGCAACTTACGGTCAATCTGTGACTGATGCATGTATTGGTTGGGAAGATACTGAAACAGTACTTCGCCAACTGGCAGACGCTGTTGAAGCTCGCCGTAACAAATAGACTAATTACAGTCAGCGATTAAGCTACTGAAAATTCAAAGCCCTTATTAGCAACAGCTAATAAGGGCTTTTTTGTGGATCTTAGTTGAAAACTGGAAGTGTCTGTATTCTTAAATGAGAAAAGACAGTAGCTCGTCGACTTTAAGTGATAGCAAAGCTCTATCTTGTTTGGTTTCAACGTTAAGGCGTATTAATGGCTCGGTATTGGACTTTCTTAAGTTGAAGCGCCATGTGCCCATATTGATGCTGATCCCGTCTGTGTGATCTATCTCAACGGCATTATCTCGGTAGTGCGATAACACGCAACCCATGACCTGCTCTGGGTCTGATACTCTTCGATTGATCTCCCCGGAAGAGGGGAATCTATCTATACTGGTACTCGTCAATTGGTGAAGCGATTGTTGAGTTTTCGACATTAGTTCGATAACCAATAGCCAAGGAATCATGCCTGAATCGCAATATCCAAAATCACGAAAATAATGGTGCGCACTCATTTCGCCACCATAGACGGCATTTGTTTCACGCATCTTCTCTTTAATAAGTGCGTGCCCCGCCTTAATTCCAATCGCTTTTCCACCATGCGTGTTAGCGACTTCAATCGTGTTCCATGTCATGCGCATATCGTGTAATACAGTCGCGTTAGGCTGTTTGACCAAGAATGCTTCAGCAAGCAACCCGACAATGTAATAACCCTCGATGTAATTGCCTTGCTCATCAAAGAAAAAGCATCGGTCGAAGTCTCCATCCCAAGCAATTCCAAGGTTGGCAGAATGCTCTAAAACGGCATCTCGAGTGGCTGCTTGGTTCTCTCTAATTAAAGGGTTTGGAATACCATTTGGGAAGTTTCCATCAGGGGTATGATGAACCTTGATGAAGGTGATAGGGACACCGAGTTCGTTAAATTTTTTCTCTAAAGCATCAATGATATGTCCTGCAACGCCGTTCCCAGCATTAACCGCAATCTTCATCGGTGACAGCTTTGATGGGGTTATGTACGAGAGTAGGTGCTCGACGTACGGAGCAAGAATACTGGTCGTTCTACGAGAATTACTTGGTTGTGCATGAACGAACGGTAAATTGCAGTTCAGCTCTTGATTAAGTTCTTCAATGCGTCGTTTGATTTCATCTAAACCACTGTTTTTACTGATAGGGCTAGCGTCTACACCGACCAATTTCATGCCGTTGTAATTGATTGGGTTGTGGCTAGCTGTAATTTGTATTCCGCCAATCGCTTTTAGGTAACGAGTCGCAAAGTAGACCTCTTCAGTGCCAGTCATACCCAGGTCAATCACAGTAATCCCTGACTCGATTAAGCCTTTGGTCATGGCTTCTTGTAATGACAGGGAGGTTTCGCGGTTATCTCGACCAATCACTACCTGCGCCAAGCCATCGAATGGGGTTTCAGGCGTAGCGGACAGGACGTATTCGCCAAATGCCTTACCGAGCAGGTAGGCGAGTGGCTCATTGATTTGTTTACCAATGACGCCGCGGATATCGTTGTTCTTAAAGCAGCTCAGGTCTAATGTTGGTTTCATCGATTTGTCGCTGCTTTATTTGGTTTGGTTGTGCTTTGATGAGTGGACTTGTTGCTTGCGCACGTCTCGCCCATAACTGTCTTGATATCGAATGATGTCGTCTTCACTTAAATGACGGCCTGTTTGTACTTCAATCATCTCGAGTGGGAGATCCCCTGGGTTCTCTAGGCTGTGAATATGGCCTAAAGGGATGTAAGTGGATTGATCTTCTTCAACCAGATAGGTTTTCTCATCGTTGGTCACTTTCGCAGTACCCGCCACGACTACCCAATGTTCCGCTCTATGGTGGTGCATTTGTAACGACAACTTGTGACCGGGTTTTACGGTGATACGTTTAACTTTGTCGCGTTTGCCTAGATCGATTACATCGTATTTACCCCAAGGTCTAAACACCTCACGATGATGCACATGTTCTGTGCGACCCGCTTGATTTAGTTGACTGACAATCGATTTAACACCTTGAACCTTGTTTTTGTTCGCAACCAATATAGCGTCTTTGGTTTCGACAATAATCAGGTTATCGACGCCTACCGTCGCAACCAACTTGTTTTCAGCATGGATGTAGTTGTGCTGAGAGTCGACGGTTAACACATCACCTTCAATGACGTTATTGTGCTCATCTTTTTCGCTTACATCCCAAATCGCAGACCAAGAACCAATGTCGTTCCAACCGACATCCATCGGGATCACTGCGGCGTGTGAGGTCTTTTCCATCACGGCGTAATCGATTGAATCACTCGGACTGCTTTTGAATGCTTCAGCGTCTATACGGATAAAGTCGAGGTCGGTATTTTGCTTTGCAAGAGCGAGTTTACAAGCCGCTAATATCTCAGGGTGGTGTTCGGCGAGTTCTTCAACATAGCGTGATGCCTTAAACATGAACATGCCACTGTTCCATAAGTATTGTTCTGAGCGGATGTACTCTTCTGCTGTCGCTGTGTCTGGCTTTTCTACAAAACACTCTATGGCGTAGGCATGATTGATTGGCTGCTCTGTCCCATTAGTATCAGTTTGAACACTGTAGGAAAGAGGCTCTCCCTGCTTGATATAGCCATAACCAGTCTCTGGGGCGTCAGGTGTTATGCCGAATGTCACCAGTTTGCCTTGTTTTGCATAATCAACACCACGACTAATCGCTTGTTGGAATTCAGAGGTTTTCGCGATGTGATGATCAGCAGCCAGCACTAACAAGATAGGGTCGGATGTGCTTTGTTCATTAAGCGCTGGTTTACTTAAAGTCTTTAGGGCGGCAAGCGCAATAGCTGGGGCTGTATTTCTACCGACTGGCTCTAGCAGAATACCACTATGTTGAATGTTAGCTGATCGAGCTTGTTCAGCGGCAATAAAGCGATGCTCTTCATTACAGATAATGAATGGGGCATCGCATTTACTATCCATCAAGTACTCTTCAAGACCTTGCAGGCGTAGAAGCGTTTGCTGAAGCATTGACTGGTCGCCGGCAATATTGAGAAATTGCTTAGGGTAAAGTTCGCGAGACAGTGGCCAGAGGCGACTTCCGGAGCCGCCGGCTAGAATGACAGGTAAAATCATAGCGTGGTAATTAGGTGCATTTGAATACTGGCGCCATGTTACCACGCTTCACGCTGTTTATTTATCGATAACCAGTTTACTTATTATTAACCAGCTTACTTCTCGACAATCAATATAGGCTTGGTTATTGATGACCTTCCGGGGCGGAAGTGATCATACTTTGAGCCTCACCAAGAGCGTGAGTTTCACCAAAGCCCTGAGGATCGATTTTGAGTGTTTGTGTTGGGAAGGCGATATCTGCATTGTGCTTATGAATAATCGCTAACACTTGCAACAGGACATCTTGTTTAACTTCGTGGTATCTCACCCAGTTGACTGTTTTTGTGAAGGTGTAGATAAAGAAGTTAAGTGTTGACGGCCCAAACTTATCAAAGTTAACGATCAGCGTCTGTTTGGCATCGATATCTGGGTGAGTTTCAAGCATGGCTTTTACGTCATCCACAATCAGAGCCAGTTTGTTTGCATCTTGGTAACGCAGCCCAAAAGTCTCATTGATTCTGCGGTTCAACATTCTTGATGGGTTCTCGACCACAATGTTACTGAACACAGAGTTCGGCACGTACAAAGGACGCTTATCAAAGGTGCGAATGATGGTCATGCGCCAACCAATGCGTTCGACGGTACCTTCGATTTGACGATCGGGAGAGCGTATCCAATCGCCGACTTTAAAAGGGCGATCGAAGTAAATCATCATGCCACCGAAGAAGTTCGACAGTAAGTCTTTAGCCGCTAAACCGACGATCAAACCACCCACACCACCAAAGGTAAGTAAGCCGGAAAGGCTGAGTCCAAACGCCTGCATGATGGTTAGACCGCCCATCACCATAAAGAACAAGCGAGCGACTTTCGCTATAGCTTGTACTGTGGTTTCGTCTCTGGTTTTTTGCTCTAAGACATACGCTTCAGTGTTAGTGATCATTCGTAAGGTAAACCAAACGAAGGTACAGATAATCAATATGTGTTTAAGCGTTTTTAACCAGTTGATTTCATTGCCAAACTGGTCTTGAAGGATTAGCCCGACAGATACTGTAGCAGGCCAACACCAAAGTAATGTGCTGACTGGGGTTTTCAGTGCTTCTAGCAGTAGATCGTCCCAGTGGAATGGGGTTTTCTGAACCAGAATTTCTAAGCGATTATGGATAATTCGCCAAGCTACCCAAGCGAGAAAACTCGCAATAGTGATGAATAGGACGCTGTTTGCCCAATCACTATGGCTCTGGTTAATGTAGGTTTGTACTTGGGTTATGAATTCATTCATTGTGTGTGCTGCCGCAGAAATTATGAATTGGAAATTAGCAGAAACTCGAGTTGTTCTCTACCTTTATAAATCAAGCGATTATGACAATAGTATAACCTTATTCTTGCAGAACTAACTTTTTTTGAGATAGAAACTAATGTAGGTTTGGCTATCCCGTGTAATTAAAATTTCTAAACAGGATTTCAAATGAGCGACAAACAATATGCAGTTATCGGTTTAGGGCGATTTGGTTTATCTGTTTGCAAAGAGCTACAAAGTTCAGGCGCACAGGTACTCGCCGTCGATATTGATGAAGAGCGAGTGAAAGAAGCGGCGGCTTTTGTTTCACAAGCGATTGTTGCGAACTGTACAAGTGAGGAGACAGTTAAAGAGTTAAGACTCGACGATTACGACATGGTGATGGTGTCGATTGGCTCTGATGTTAACTCCAGTATTCTCACTACGCTGGTGGTAAAAGAGTCAGGCGCAAAAGCTGTTTGGGTAAAGGCGAACGATAAGTTTCACGGCAAGATTCTCTCTAAGATTGGTGCCGACCATATCATCATGCCTGAACGAGATATGGGCATTCGTGTTGCGCGTAAAATGTTGGATAGACGCGTTCTTGAGTTTATCGATCTTGGCAGCGGTTTAGCGATGACGGAGATTGTTATTGGTTCTAATTTGTTGGGTAAGAAACTTGGCGACCTTAAGCTGTGTAAAGAAAATGGTGTTGAGGTACTTGGCTTCAAACGAGGACCGAACCTAACTAAAGCACCAGAACTGGATGTGAGTTTAGAAATTGGGGATGTGGTGATCATCGCAGGGCCGAAAGAGACCTTATCTAGAAAGCTACGCAATTGGTAATTGGCAATAAGGTAACAGTATGAATTCGTTAAAACGAAAAGGTACTTTCTACACGCTTAAGAGTGATAAAAAGCCACGTAAAGGCTCTGAACCTAAGATTATCCTTACGAGTTTCTTAGGCGTGCTTATCCCCTCTGCAATATTGTTGACGATGCCTGTATTCTCCGTGACAGGCCTAAGCTTTACGGATGCACTGTTTACAGCAACCTCGGCGATCAGTGTGACAGGCTTAGGTGTTGTCGATACCGGTGAGCATTTCACCTTGTCGGGCAAAATCTTACTGATGTTCTTGATGCAAGTCGGTGGGTTAGGGCAGATGACTCTATCTGCGGTACTACTTTACATGTTCGGTGTTCGGTTAAGCCTTAAACAACAAGCACTAGCGAAAGAAGCGCTTGGCCAAGATCGTAAGATTAACCTTCGCAAATTAGTTAAGAAGATCATCATCTTTGCATTAGTGGCTGAATTTATCGGTTTTGTATTGCTCTGTTTCCGCTGGGTGCCTGAGATGGGATGGTCAACGGGTAGCTTTTATGCACTTTTTCATGCGATATCAGCATTCAATAACGCAGGTTTTGCACTGTTTTCAGACAGTATGATGAGTTTTGTGGATGATCCATTGGTGATCTTCACCTTAGCTGGCTTGTTTATTTTCGGCGGGCTAGGCTTCACAGTCGTCGGCGACCTATCGAGTAACTGGCGTAAAGGTTTTGGACATCTTCATTTACACACCAAGATTATGCTAACCGCCACTCCGACTCTATTGTTGGTAGGTACGGTATTGTTCTGGCTGTTGGAAAGAAATAACTCAGCAACCATGGAAGGGTTATCGACTCAAGGACAGTGGCTAGCCGCATTTTTTCAGTCGGCAAGTGCTCGTACTGCTGGCTTTAATAGTGTGGATTTGTCTCAGTACACGCAACCTGCATTATTGGTGATGATTGTACTGATGTTGATTGGTGCCGGTTCTACCTCAACGGGTGGGGGTATTAAGGTTTCGACCTTTGCAGTAGCCTTTGTCGCAACGTGGACCTTCCTCCGTCAGAAAAAGCATGTAGTGATGTTTAAGCGAACCGTAACTTGGCAAGCGGTAACAAAGTCATTGGCCATTATTGTGGTAAGTGGGGCGTTATTAACCACCGCGATGTTTTTGTTAATGCTTACTGAAAAGGCAGCGTTTGATCGAGTCATGTTTGAGGTGATTTCAGCCTTTGCAACGGTTGGCTTAACGGCTGGCTTAACCGCGAACCTGACTGAGACAGGTAAATACATCATGATTGTTGTTATGGTGATTGGACGTATCGGTCCTTTGACCTTGGCTTATATGTTAGCTCGCCCAGAACCTTCCTTGTTGAAATACCCAGAAGACACGGTGTTAACGGGTTAATAAGATGAACAGGCTAATAAATAAAGCTCTGTAAATAATAACAAAGCCAGCGATATGCTGGCTTTGTTGTCATAGGCTGATCGTTAATTGCTGAATGCTTAGCCCTCAAACATCTCAACGTATTCCTCATAGCCTTCTTCTGCTAATTTATCCGCTGGGATAAAGCGCATTGCGGCTGAGTTCATGCAGTAACGTAACCCTGTTGGTTTTGGACCATCTTTAAATACATGTCCCAGGTGAGAATCGCCAAACTTGCTGCGAACCTCTGTTCTTGGGTAAAGCAGTTTGTAGTCAGTAGTTGTGACTACATAAGCCTCGCTGATTGGCTGTGTAAAGCTCGGCCAACCTGTACCTGATTTGTATTTGTCTTTTGAAGAGAACAGTGGTTCCCCAGTTACGATATCAACGTAAATACCTTCTTGCTTGTTATCCCAGTACTTGTTGTCAAACGGGCGCTCTGTTGCATCGTCTTGTGTTACATCGTACTGCAGTGAGGTTAGCATCGCTTTGATCTCTGCATCAGACGGCTTGACGTAGGTCTTAGCATTAGCTGTCGCATTTTTGCTGTCGATGATCTGACGGATAGTTTGTGGATTCTCTTTTCTATCGTCACCGAAGATTTTATCTAGGTACTGATCGCGGCCAGAAGCATAGCGGTAGTAGTTATAACGAACTTTACTCTTCTTGTAATAGTCTTGATGATAGTCTTCCGCTGGCCAGAATTTTTCAAATTCAATCAGTTCTGTTTTTAGTGGTTCACCAAAGATATTAGCTTTGTCGATCTCCATCATGAAGTTCTGAGCAACATCTTTTTGTGCTTGGTTATGATAGAAAATAGCTGGTCGATAATGACGGCCTCGGTCTACAAAAGAGCCTTTGTCATCGGTTGGGTCGATGTGTCTGAAGAATTGGTCAAGAACCTGTTCATAGCTAACAACATCAGGGTTGTAAGTCACGTTGATCACTTCGATGTGACCAGACTTGCCTGAGGATACTTGTTTGTAGGTTGGGTTTTCTAGTTCACCACCAGAGTACCCAGAAATAACGTCGGTGACGCCTGTCAGTTTTTCTAGGTCGGATTCTGTACACCAAAAACAACCACCAGCCAGTGTCGCGATTTCACTTTTACCTGAATTAGCTGTTTTATCCATTGTATTGGCAGTGCCAGTCTGGCTTACAAACAGCGAAATCAGTGGTAGCGCAACCACGAGTGATACCAATATTTTAGATAATTTATTCATAGATACCTCATCTTGACGTTCTTCTCATTCGATTTTGAATGTACGAATAGAGACAGGTTTTAGATGGAAAAAATTGCATCATTCATGAAAAAAATATGTCATTGAGAAAATCTTGCTCATAAATGCCGCCAGTAGTAGGGTGTAGGCATTGATGTAAAATAATAGATAATGATGACGTTTTCGTACATCTAAGGAACAGCATGCAAGCAGAAGTTAAATGGGTCGAAGGCTTTAAATTCCTAGGTCAATCTCAATCAGGTCACTCTGTCGTTATGGACGGAAGTGGTGGTGCTACTGCGCCAAGCCCGATGGAAATGGTGTTAATGGCGGCTGGTGGTTGTAGCTCTGTTGATGTGGTTGATGGTTTGAAATCTGCAGGCCAGAACATCACAGGCTGTAATGCAAAACTTGAAACAACACGTCGTGAAACCGCACCAAAAATCTTTACCGTGATTAATATTCATTTTGAAGTATCGGGTGACAACCTTGATCCTGAGCTTGTTGCTAAAGTCTGTGCGGATTCATTAGAGAAATACTGTTCAGTATGTCTGATGCTAGGTGCTGGCGTAGAGATGACCCACAGCTGGGAAATCGTTTAGCCTTCTGATTGTATACCTTGGCGATAGGCTATTTTTTACGGCTTACGGCTTACGGCTTACGGCTTACGGCGTATGAGTAGAGCCAGACAAAGAAAAGGGCGAAGCACTTTACAGTGTTCCGCCCTTAATTATTCTCGCTAGAGTAGAGTGCTATTATTCAGCCGTTTCTACAATAACTTCTTCCATTTGCGCTTCTTCTTGGTATTCGAAGCTTGGGATTGTTGCGTCAACACGACGGTTTTGCGCACGACCTTCAGCGGTATCGTTTGTTGCTACTGGGTTTTCTTCACCTTCACCTGTAGCCGTAATACGGTCTGCTTCAATACCTTGCTCTTCAATGTATGCGGCAACAGCTGCTGCACGTTTCTTAGAGATCATCATGTTGTACTCAGCTGCACCTGTTGAATCGGTGTGACCAACGACATTGACTGACGATTGAGGGTAAGTTTGCAGCACTTCTACTAGTGGCATTAGAGCAGTTTCACCCTCAGTAGACAGTTCAGTGCTGTTTGTCTCAAACATGCCTTGAGAGAAGCTTTCAGTTTGCGCTTTAATTACAACAGTCTCTTCTTCAACCACAACGGCTTCAGGTTCTGCAATTGGTTCAGCTGGAGCTTGTGTTACCGCTGCCGCAGTAGCTACTGTTGCGGCTGAAGCTGTCGTGTTACCTGTACCGAAATTGTAGCTTAGACCAATGGTAACAAGGTTAGAGTTAAGGTCTTGGATAATCTTATCGTCAAAATCATCGAAGTATTGGTATTCCACTCTCACTGCCCAGTCGTCGGCAAACTGTTTCTCAGCACCGATACCTAGAGCCAGTACAACATCGTCTTCATCATCGTGCATGATGTAAGCAGGACCTGCTTTGAAGAAGATATCAAATTGTTGTTTAATCGCTAGTCGATACATTGGGCTCAAAGAAATGGCTACGATAGAATCGCTGTATCTTTGAGTCGCTCCGTTGTTGTTAAAGCTGGTGTCATAATCACCTAAATAATCTGCATTCAATTCTAGAGCAATGTTATCGGTAAAGTTGTAACCACCGTAAATACCGCCAGCAACTGAATCATCTTCACAATCAACGTTGTCGACACAAGCGCTATCTAGCCACCCCATGCCAACTTTTGCGCCTACGTATGTCGTTGCGGCAATTGAAGGAGCAGCAGCGAAACCTGAAGCAGCTATTACTGCACACATGATTTTTGACAGTCTTTTCATAATCTTATCCTTGGATTAACTCTTATTGTTATCTGAATGAGCCTTTAAAGCGACGACTTACTGATTGGGACACTGCAGCAGTAAGTCGTTCAAGGCGTAGATTCAGGTCGAACCTATCTTGGAACTGTTATTACATTGTTAGTGTAGTTGCTTATTATGGTCAATGAAATTGTTAAAAATTATATATTTAAGGTGCTATTTACAGAGGTTTTTGTCAATTAATTGTTGTCTCAAATATTGGAAACGAAGAAACCTCGTATCATTTTTAGGTGATACGAGGTTTCTTTTTATATGTGCGGATTATTGGGCTATAGGCCCTGATTTGCGGAAGTTACAGGAGTTATGGGCGCTCTCCGGCTAACAAACGTTTTTCAATGTCTGCAATGACACCAGGTAGGTCTGCAATGGTATCGATTAGGTAGTGTGGGTTTGATTTGTTTAGCTTAACGCTTGCTTTTTCACGTGCAGCCGCAAGTGTTGTCTCGTCTGCATCTAAATATTCTTGATACGTTAACCCTGCTTCGTTCCCCGATAATACAAGTCCAACTGTCCACATGCCTGCGTTGTGACCTTCATCGATCCCCGGTGCTGCGTCGTCTACTTTTACACACTCAGCAACGCTAGTTACACCTAGGTCGATTACGTTTTTCAGTGCCATAAATGGAGCAGGGCGACCACCTTGAGGTAAGTCATCGGTCGCTACCACGTTATCTGGTCGGTAACCGTAATCTGCAGCGGCAGGAATTAAAACATCCATCACTTCACGTGGGTAACCTGAACAAGAGCCGATCTTCACGTTCTTCTCTTTAAGGTTATTGACCACTTCTATCGCATTCAAAATAGGTGCTGCGTGATCGGCTACTTTCGCTTTTTGAAGAGGCATGAATGCCGCGTAGATCGCGTCAACGTCTTCACTTGTCATCGAGCGTCCGAACTGAGCCTTCCAACGAGCGTCAACAGCTGGAATTCGACCCACTGCTTGGATGTGGTCCCATTTGCCGATCCCCATAGGTTCACGCGCTTCTGCTAAGTCGATATCAAAGTCGAAACCTTGTCTGAATGCTTCAACGAAAATACTGGTTGGAGCAAATGATCCAAAATCAACGATAGTGCCAGCCCAATCAAAGATAACCGCTTGGATAGGTGATGTTGTGTTCATAGTCGTGTCCTATTTCTGTTCTCTCCCAGCTCAAGTTGTTCTGGGAGATGAATGATTGTTTTAAGTTATTGGTTAGATGATGGTTTAAAGGTACTCAAAGTCTTTGCAGACTTTTGCTATCGCTTTTTCAAATACAGACAGAGCGACTTCTAGTTCGCTTCGACTGATGATCAATGGTGGGCTCAACTGAATCACATTACCTTGTGACACCTTGAAACTCAGGCCATCGTTTAGACATTGGTAAAGTACTGCTTCCGCTTCATCGAAAGCTCGGGTTTTGGTGATATGATCGGTGACCAATTCCACCCCCCAGAGCAGGCCGATGCCGCGAACGTCACCAATGACTGGGTACTTCTCTTTCATTTGAAGCAGTTGTTCACGCACGAATGCGCTGTCCGCTTGTACTTTTTCAAGTAGGTTTTCTTGCTCAATCACTTCCATGGTGGCGAGTGCTGCCGCGCAACCAATTGGGCTTTTTTCATGGGTGTAGTGCCCAAGAGAAACTTGCGCTGCCGTGTTGTATTTGTCTTTAGTGATCATGGCTGCGATTGGTACTAAGCCGCCGCCAAAACCTTTACCGATACAAAGAATATCAGGTTCTATATCAAAAGCTTGGTGAGTGAACCATTCGCCACTGCGACCCATACCGTTTGGAATGTCGTCGATGATCAACATGACGTTATGCTTATCGCAGATCTCACGGATGCGCTTCCAGTAAGCTTTGCTTGGTACTTGAACGTCTGTGTTACGCACTGCTTCGGCAATGAAGGCACCAATGCCACCTTCTTTTTCAA
The DNA here is from genome assembly GCF_023161725.1 of Vibrio sp. 1CM24A. Classification (NCBI taxonomy): domain Bacteria; kingdom Pseudomonadati; phylum Pseudomonadota; class Gammaproteobacteria; order Vibrionales; family Vibrionaceae; genus Vibrio; species Vibrio sp. 1CM24A. The sequence goes on along the minus strand of NZ_JALNTS010000001.1, from coordinate 792,645 downwards.
TCACATACTCAAGGTAATCGGCGTAGTGCACATCACATGTAGCCTCACTTTCACCGCCTGCGCTTTGCCCGCGAAGCGGAAAAGCGCCACGATAGGAAACCGCTGGTGGAATGCGTTCTACGCCAGCCATTAATGGCCCCATGCCTTCGCGGAAACAAGCTTCGCCACCTACTGAAATTGCATCGAGTGACGCGCCATGGAATGAGTCCCACAATGACACTACTTTGAAATTGTTGGTGACATGTCTAGCAAGTTTTAGCGCCATGCCGATCACTGATGTGCCACCGGGAGCAAACAACACGCGATTCAAATCACTACCGCAGATCTGTGTGAGTTTCTCAGCACACTGAACTGCAGTTTCATTGGTAAAGCGACGCGGGGAAAACGGCAATGACGCCATTTGCTTAGTCACTTTATTGATGATGTGGGGATGACCATAGCCTAGTTGATGAACATTGTTACCGTGAAAGTCCATGTACTTTTTGCCCGTCGCATCTTGAATGTAGATGCCTTCGGCGGCTTCAAGTGTGTCTAGGCAAGGCGTTGACATGGCTTGATGAAGAAACACGTCAGAGTCACGTTTTAACATCGCTTGAGTCGCATCATCGTTTAGCGATTCGTTCCATTTTTCGCGTGCTGGCGTGGTGTTCACATCACCTTCGCTTCGAAAGTGTGTCGCCTTTAGAATCGGCTCTTGATTGGTCGTCGTCATTATTTGATGCCCCAGTACATAGCGTTTTTCACTGCGCCAATGAGAGCTTCAATGTCTGACGGATACACTTCACCGATGTTACCGATTCGGAAGCAGTCTGCGTTTGAAACTTTGCCCGGGTAAATAACAAAACCTTGTTCTTTCAAGCGGTCATAGAATTCCTTGAATTGGTAATCGCTATGAGTTGGAGAATAGAAAGAAGTAATGATAGGTGAATGAAGATCATCATTAAGCAGTGGCTCAAAGCCAAGAGAGCGCATACCTGCAACCAAGGTGGTTTGGTTGGTTTGGTAGCGATTATGACGAGCTTCGATACCACCTTCTTGCTCCAATTCAAGTAGAGCTTGGTAGAAAGCACGCACTGTATGAGTTGGAGAGGTGAAGCGCCATTTACCATGGTTGCTTTCCATGCAGTGCCATTGGTCAAACAGGTCAAGGCTTAATGAACGAGCTTGGCCTTTGCATTTTTCCAGTTCCGATTGCTTCGCAATAACAAATCCGAATCCAGGTACACCTTGAATACACTTGTTTGCCGAGCTGATCATGTAATCGATACCTAAGTCAGCTATATCCATAGGGATGCCACCAAAACTCGACATTGCATCTAGAATGACGGTTTTGTTGTGCTGCTTTGCCAATTTGGCGATGTCTTCGATTGGATTCAACATACCCGTAGTGGTTTCACAGTGCACAATCGCAACGTGAGTAATGTCTGAATCCATAGCCAATGCCGTCTCCATTTCGTTCAAGTCAGGCTGTGATGTTTCACCTGGGGAAACGACATGGCATGGAATGTTTAAGTATTCTGAGATTTGAGCAATACGAGCACCATACGCACCGTTGTCAACAACAAGAAGCTTGCCGCTTTTTGAGATAACGCTACCGATTGTTGCTTCAACTGAAGCGGTGCCGCTACCTTGCATTAGTACGCTCGTATAACCCGTTTGCTTAGTCGCCAAAGTCACTAGCTTGCTACGAATCACTTCAACAACGTCTTTGTTGTATTCATCATCCCAAGTACACCAATCTTTTAGCATCGCTTGGCGAACGGTTTCAGAAGTAGATAGAGGACCCGGTGTCAGTAGTAGGTATTCGTTTCTCATGTTCAATTCTCGTGATTTGTATTTTGGACTATACCAGTATTTGCGGTTACTTTAACAACCAATTTAAACGGTCGTAAATAGCCCAAACGTTATTTTCACAAAAGCTTCATATTCAAATTTGTCACTTGTGTTGAGAAATTTTCCGATCTTTAAATTGCCATTTTTTGTTCATTTAACCGTCATAAAAGTCGATTAGGTTAATACTCGTCATCTGGTACATACCAATGTAAAGGCGTGTACTAACAACCTAAATGAATTTATGGATATAGGCGCCTCTTGATGAGGCTTCTAATTTAAGAAACGTTAAACCTTGGTTGCTTCTAAACCTAGGCAGCTTTAAACCTCGATAACTTTTAATTTTGGCAACTTCTCACTTTAGAGTTGAGCCTGACTGGAGAAAATGATGAAAAACCGTTTTATGAAAGGATCACTTGCAGCTTTAGTAACTCTACTAGCTGGTAACGCTTATGCAGCACAGGAAGTGACGGTTTACACTGCTTTTGAAACTGACATTTTAGCTAAATACAAAAATGCTTTCGAAAGTGAAAACCCAGACATCAACATCAAGTGGGTGCGTGATTCAACAGGGATCATGACGGCAAAATTATTGGCTGAGAAAAACAATCCTCGCGCAGAGGTAGTTTGGGGTCTTGCGGGTTCTTCAATGGCATTGCTTAAAGAAGAGGGCATCCTGAAACCTTATACGCCTCAAGGTGTAGAAGCATTACGCGCTAACCTTAACGACCCACAGTCTACTCAAGCTTGGTATGGCAATGACGCATTCTTCAATGCAGTTTGCTTTAACGAAGTGGTGGCTAAGCAATTGAACCTACCGGCACCTAAGTCTTGGGATGACCTAACGAAGCCTATCTACAAGGGCCACATTGCTATGCCAAACCCAGCGTCTTCTGGTACAGGCTACATGCAGGTTTCGGCTTGGCTACAAAACATGGGTGAAGACCAAGGTTGGAACTACATGCAGAAGCTAGATCAAAACATTGCTCACTACACGCACTCAGGCTCTAAGCCATGTGTTCAAGCGGGCATGGGCGAAGTCGCTATCGGTATTTCTATGGCGAGCCGTGGCGCTAAGCTGAAAACTCAAGGCGCTCCACTTTCAGTGATTACGCCTGAAGGCATCGGCTGGGAATCTGAAGCGGTAGGCCTTGTTAAGCCTTCTGATGCAGCACAACGTGTTATCGATTGGTCTATTTCTAAAGCGGCAAATGAGCTTTACATCGAAATGTACCCAGTTGTTGGTCACAAAGATGTGACAGGCAAAGCAGAGAACTTCCCTAATGTAGAAAAGAACATGGCAAAAATGGACTTCGCTCGCATGGGCAGCGAACGTGCCGACGTTCTTAAAACATGGTCTGAGAAGTTTGACGCTAAATCAGAGCCAAAATCTTAATCTGACGGCCTATTCAGTTACTTAACTATTTAACTATTTAACTATTTAGCTATTTAGTTCATTAGAAGTTAGAAATCAGTAAAGGAAGGCTTCGGTCTTCCTTTTTAGTTTTACGCCTTTAGGTTTTAAGTAAGGTACAACAAATGACAAAGCACTACTCATATTGGTTCAAGCAAGCGTTGGAACAAGAGTTTGGCAACATCAATACGGGGCTAGATTCGGCTAAGCCGCTCCAAAAAGACGTCAACTGTGATATCGCCATTGTTGGCGGTGGCTATACGGGTTTATGGACGGCGATTTTAATCAAACAACAGCAACCCGAAAAACATGTTGTCGTGATTGAAAAAGGCCTATGTGGTAGCGGTGCTTCTGGTGCGAACGGCGGTTGCATGTTGACGTGGTCAACTAAGTATCCGACGCTGAAAAAGCTCTATGGAAAAGAACAAGCGAAATGGTTGGTTAAGGAATCGGAAAAGGTTATATACGAGATCGAAGCCTTCTGTAACGAACACAAGATTGACGCGCATCTATATCGTAGCGGAACTTACTACACGGCGACCAATGAAGCTCAAAAGGGTGGAATGGAGCCTGTTGTTAATGAGCTGGTTAAGCAGGGTATCAATAGCTGGAAGAAGTGCGACAATTCTTTGGCTGATAAAGCAGGATCTGATCGCCACATTGAGGGTTACTACTCAGAAGCTGCGGGTAGTGTGCAGCCAGCGTTATTGGCTAGAGGTTTGCGCCGAGTCGCGCTCGAACTGGGTGTCGAAATTCACGAAAACACAGAAATGACATCACTCGACTATGGCTCTCCCGCTCGAATTCAAACCAAAGGCGGGTCAGTATTTGCGGATAAAGTGATCTTGGCACTCAATGCGTGGATGCTCGATAACTTTAAAGAGTTCAAACGCAGCATTGTGGTTGTCTCTTCAGATATGGTAGTGACCAAACCTATTCCTGAAAAGCTCAAGCAATTTGGCCCAGAGAAAGGGGCGGCGGTGGTAGATTCGCGTATCTTTGTCCACTACTACCGAGATACCCAGGACGGACGACTCATGTTGGGCAAAGGCGGTAATAAGTTCTCGTTTGCCAATCAAGTTGAAAGCATGTTTAACCAAACGACCAACTACCTGCCGATTCTCAATCAATCCTTCCAAAAACTGTTCCCAAAATTGGAACAAAGTGAATTCGATTACAATTGGTCTGGCGGCTCAGATCGTTCGGTCACCGGATTGCCATTTTTCGGTAATCTAAAAGGCCAAAGCAACATCTATTATGGGCTTGGTTATTCAGGCAATGGCGTTGCTCAAACCCGTATGGGCGGAAAAATTTTGTCAGCAATGGTACTCGATATCGACAATGCTTGGACACGAAGCGGTTTAACTAAAGGCCCGTTAGGACACTTCCCGCCAGAGCCATTTCGTTGGGTAGGTGCGATGATGGTGCGTGATGCGGTACGAAGAAAAGAGAACGCGGAAGATTCGGGTAATACGCCATTGTGGCTAGATAAACAGTTATCCAAACTCGCAGGTGCGGCGGGCAAAGCCGACAAGGTTGAATCATAGATTAATCCGGCGTTTAAATTAGAAGTTTACATTTAGGCTCTCAGTGATTTATGGGCAAGTCACTGAGGGCTTTTAACGTTGAACTAACTTTTAATGTTGAACAAATAGCAATCTTTAACGCTTATTATATCTGCAATATAACTGTCATTTAGCTACTATAAATTTGTCACTCAACTGCAATATTCTCAGTTTAAATTTGGTATATACCATATAGAGAGTGCTGTAGTATGAGCAACCAAACTTATTTGAATATTGAAAACGTTGTAAAGCAATTTGGCCAATTTACAGCGTTAAAAGACATCTCCCTATCGATAGATAAAGGCGAGTTCGTCTGTTTCCTTGGCCCATCTGGCTGTGGAAAAACCACCTTATTACGTGCGATTGCAGGCCTAGACTTACCAACTTCAGGTTCTATTGAGCAGAACGGTAAGGACACGACCTTCTTGCCACCAGAAAAGCGCGACTTTGGCATCGTGTTCCAGTCTTACGCTTTGTTTCCCAATCTCACTGTAGAAGAGAACATCGCAATTGGTCTGAAAAACCAAGGCATGTCGACCAAAGAAGCCCTTGAGACGGTTGAGTCTTGGTTAGAAACCATCGGCTTACCAACGTCTGGTCAGAAATTCCCAAATCAGCTATCTGGTGGACAACAGCAGCGTGTTGCTCTGGCTCGCGCATTAGCGTTGTCTCCAGGCTTGTTGCTACTCGATGAACCGCTTTCTGCGTTGGATGCGAAGGTAAGAACACACCTACGTGATGAGATCTGCCAACTGCAACGCAAATTGGGTATCACCACTATTATGGTGACGCACGACCAAGATGAGGCCCTAACGATGGCAGACCGCATTGTGGTGATGAATCACGGTGTTATCGAGCAAGTGGGTGCTCCACAAGAGATCTACCAAAAACCTGTCAGTCGTTTTGTGGCTGAGTTTGTCGGCAGTATGAATTTCATTCAAGCTTCTGTTGCAGCTCAAGGCAAGATGCGCATTGCGGAGTCAATGCTGCCGTTACCTGGCTTAGATAATCTCACGCCAAATCTGGGTGATGTTTTCGATATTGCCGTTCGTCCAGAGCAAATCCAGTTTGTTGATCGTTTTAGTGAATCCTTGCCAGTGAGAATCGTATCAAGCGAATTCTTAGGGGCGTTTTATCGTGTTGAGTGTCAATTGCAACATGACTCAACGGCGAAAGAGATCATCGTTGATGTACCCGTCAAAGAGTTCAACCGATTGAAGCTGCGTCGCAGTGATATTCGTTACGTGGCGTTTGATCAAGAAGGCCTTAGAGCTTACCCATCGAAAAGCCTGCAAGTGATGAAAGACGAGGCGGCGTAATTAATCATGGAATCGACTCAAATGATGCAATCTAAGCTGCTAATTCAACGACGAGTACAACCTTTTCTGGCTCGGTTAAGCAAAGACAACGCAATTCTATTTGGGCTGTTGGCCTTTTTGTCTGTGATCATGACGTTGTTTATCCTGATGCCACTGTGGGCGATGTTGAAAAAGAGTGTTCAGAACGCAGATGGCGAATTTGTAGGCTTAGAGAATTTCGCAACGTATTTTGCGTCTCAAAGCTTATGGCAGTCGGTAGGCAATACCTTCACGCTTGGATTGCTAGTGACCGTTGTCGTGGGTGTCTTGGCGTTTGGTTATGCCTATGCGCTAACTCGTTCATGCATGCCTTTTAAGGGGCTTTTTCAAGTACTGGGTTCTGCGCCTATTCTTGCTCCGTCACTGCTTCCTGCAATCAGTCTTATCTTCTTATTTGGTAACCAAGGTATCGCGAAAGAAGTCTTGGGTGGCAACTCTGTTTATGGCTTGATTGGTATCTCACTGGGCTTGATATTCTGGACGTTCCCACACGCCTTGATGATTCTGACCACCTCCTTAAGAACCTCTGACGCTCGTCTTTATGAGGCAGCACGTGCACTCAATACTTCATCGTTAAAAACCTTTTTCATGGTGACGTTACCTGCGGCAAAATACGGCTTGATCAGCACATTGATCGTTGTGTTTACGCTGGTGGTTTGTGACTTTGGTGTGCCGAAGGTGATTGGTGGTAGCTACAACGTGTTATCGACTGACATCTTTAAGCAGGTGGTTGGTCAACAGAACTTCTCTATGGGTGCGGTAACCAGTATCTTGCTGCTATTGCCTGCGTTGCTTGCGTTTACCGTTGACCGCTGGGTTCAAAAGAAACAAAAGAGCTTGTTTGATACTCGTTCTGTCGCGTACCAACCTGAACCTAGCACGCTACGTGATGGCTTATGTTTCCTTTATTGCACCATTATCTCTGCTGCTGTGGTTATCGTGTTGGGCATGGCGATATATGGATCTATGGTCACCTTCTGGCCTTGGAACAAAGCGCTAACGCTAAACAACTACAACTTCGCAGAAATGAGTACTTATGGTTGGGCGCCATTCTTCAACTCGTTAACGCTTGGTGCTTGGACTGCGATAATTGGTACTGTTCTGATTTTCCTAGGGGCATACTGCATTGAGAAAGGTCGCGCCTTCGGTCCTGTTCGACAAGCGATGCAAATGCTCAGCGTTGTTCCGATGGCCGTTCCGGGTATGGTGCTGGGTTTAGGGTATATCTTCTACTTCAATGATTTGAGTAATCCACTCAACTTCTTGTATGGCACGATGGCGTTCTTGGTGATCAATACCGTGGTTCACTACTACACGGTAGGGCACATGACTGCGTTAACGGCATTGAAACAGCTGCCTTCTGAAATTGAAGCAACAGCGGCTTCGGTAAACTTACCGCAATACAAGTTGTTCTTTAAGGTGACGGTACCCGTTTGTCTGCCGGCGATTTTAGATATTGCGACATACCTGTTTATTAATGCACTTACCACGACATCTGCGGTAGTATTCTTGTATTCTACCAATACGATTCCAGCGTCAGTATCAGTACTGAATATGGACGACGCAGGCCAAACCGGTGCAGCAGCAGCCATGGCGGTGATGATCATGATATCTGCAGCGAGTGCGAAGTTGATTCATATGTTAATCAACAAGTTATTTGAGAAACGCACCCAAGCTTGGCGTAAACGCTAGCGAACCATTTATGTTGCAGTTGGCCAAGGAGTGGCTGACGACAAGAACAAGAATGAAAGGAAATTAAGTGCAGTACGTAAAAATCAAAGATGTCATCGTAGAGCAGATAGAGTCGGGGATGTTAACACCACGACAGAAGCTGCCTGCGGAACGTAAGCTGGCTGAATCGTTTGATACGACTCGAGTTACCTTACGCGAAGCCTTGTCTTCACTTGAAGCGGAAGGGCGCATTTATCGAGAAGACCGACGTGGTTGGTTTATCTCTCCTGAGCCGCTTCGTTACGATCCAACACAAACGCTGAACTTCACTAATATGGCTCTGTCGCAGAACCGTAAGCCGAAAACAGAGTTGGTGGCGGCGAAAGGCATGTTAGCAACCAAGGAGGCGACTCGGCTTCTTGAGTTACAACCTTTTTCGGACGTTTATCGAGTAGACAGAGTTCGTTATCTTGAAGACAGGCCCGTTGTGTATGTAACCAACTACATTCGACCAGAGTTGTTCCCTAACTTGCTTGATTATGACTTGTCTAAATCGTTGACGGACATCTACCGCGAACACTTTGGTGTGGTGTATCAGAAGATCCGTTACCGAGTGAGCACAACGTCTTTACTTGGCGAGACAGCGCAAGCCCTGCGTGCGACTTCTGGCTCTCCTGCAATGGTCGTAGAGCGTGTGAACTACAACCAAAACGGCGATCTGATTGATTGCGATATTGAGTATTGGCGTCATGATGCGATCAGTATTGAGTCAATCGCGCAGCTAGAGCGCTAGTCATGCGTTAGAACGCGTACATATCTGTAACTCTTTGGGCTTGCCCAATTGAATCGATCAAAGGTCTCTTACCAAGAGGCCTTTTTTATCACCCGTTTTCAGCGACGGCTTTTATAAGTCAGTTAATAAGTTAGGAATGAAATGGAATTTTCTGCCATCGTCATCGTGATAATTTCGGCTCTGCTTCATGCGGGGTGGAATGTTCTAGGTAAATCTAATCAAGGATCGGGGTCGTCTTTTTTCCTTGCTTCTGGCTTTGCCGCTGCCGCGATTTTGACTCCCTATTTGATCTGGTACGTCTACAGTGTCGGCTTTGCAAACATCACGCTCCTATTCTGGCAGCTACTTCTTTTAAGTGGCATTTGCCAAATCATCTATTTAATCGGCTTAGGCATAGCCTACAAGCAGGCCGATATTGGGGTGATTTACCCAATGGCACGAGCACTGCCCGTGTTGATGGTTGGCTTGGGTACGGTGTTAATAGGGTATGAGTTATCAATCAATCAATGGCTTGGTTTTGCATTGATCACACTGGGTTGTCTGTTTGTCCCGCTTAAGCAGTTTTCTGAATTAAGGCTCAAGGCCTACCTGAACCTTGGCGTACTGTGGGCGTTAATCGCGGCCATCGGTACCACGGGTTATTCGATTATTGATAAAGAGGCGCTCCTATTATTAGAGCCTTTAAGCACGCCTAGCATTACCAATAAACACACCGCGATTTTCTACCTAGGTATCCAGTTCTGGGCAATTGTGCTTCCACTGAGCCTGTGGTTGCTTGTGTCGAATCAAAGAATAGAATTTCATAACGCTTGGTTACTACGTAAAAGAGCAACACTTGCTGGCATTATGATGGCTTCGACCTATGGCTTAGTGTTGTTTGCGATGACTATGACAGAGAACGTCAGCTTGGTTGTTGCACTTAGGCAAGTGAGTATCATTTTCGGCGTAGTGATGGGGATCTACTTTTTAAAGGAAAAGTGGCACGCGACTCGCGGTGTAGGCGTATCTCTAATTATTGCTGGCTTAGTTATCTCATTGACTTAAAAGATTTTAAATCTCTCTTACTGCTCATAATGTGACTTTTTAGTCACATTATCCTTATTGATAGCAAACGTTTTACTAATGTTAAAGATGTGATCCTTCTCATAGACAAGGTTGTAAAGTTACCGGTAACATCTCCCTCAACGTTACCGGTAACATATAATTACAAACCGGACTCTGTGAAACTCATAAGGATACCCAAATGAAAGCTCTGACTAAAACGCTGATTGCTGCTTCCCTCACTGGTCTATTTGCTACTTCAGCAATGGCTGCAGACTTTAAACTTAAGATTCAATCTTCAGATCCATCTGGCGATTTGAACTTCAAGGTTCAGCAAAAGTGGGCTGAGCGAGTAGAGACGATGTCTAACGGACGTATTGATATCGATCTATTGCCTGTTGGCGCTGTGGTTAAACACACAGAAACGCTTGGCGCGATCAAAATGGGCATCCTAGATGGCCACATCACAGCAACAGGTTATTTCTCTGGTAAAGATCCAGCCTTCGGTCTTATCGGTAACATGGTTGGTGCGTGGTCTGATACAACACAACTGCTTCAGTACATGAACTACGGTGGCGGTAACGAGCTAATGACTGAACTGTACAAGCCTTACGGTGTTCAGTTCGTTGGTGCTTCTACAACGGGTGTTGAGTCTTTCATTTCTAAAAAGCCAATTGACGGTGTAGCAGATCTTAAAGGTCTTAAGCTTCGTGCGCCTGAAGGTTTAGTACAACAAGTGTTTGCAGCTGCGGGTGCGACTCCGGTAAACCTGCCAGGTTCTGAAGTATTTACCGGCTTAAGCAAGGGGGTAATTGATGCTGCGGACTACACGGTATTCTCTACCAACCAAAAAGCGGGCATGAACGATATTGCAACGCATCCAGTTCAACCGGGTTTCCACTCATTGCCGCTTATCGACATCTCTGTATCTCAGAAAAAATGGGACAAGATGCCAGCTGATCTACAAACGATTCTACAAACATCAGTGCGTGACTTCTCTTACGACATGACAACTCAACTGAAAATGGCTGATCAAGCTGCAGTTAAAGAAGCACAAGCGAACCCAGAAATTACTATCCATGACTGGTCTCAAGAAGAGCGTAAGAAGTTCCGTGAAATCGCTAAAGGTCAGTGGAAAGTCTTCGCAGAGCGTTCTGATAACGCGCAGAAAGTTTATAACTCAGTGACTGTGTTCTTAGAAGAAAACGGCTTGCTGTAACTTAAACTTAGCTTACTGACGGGGGAGGGCATTGCTCTCCCGTATTCTCCTAGGAAATTTGGCCAATGACAGACAAAATCCCCCACGCCCCAGCTGAAAACGACGAACAGCCAAGAAACGTACTTGATCGTCTTATTATAAAGTTCAGTAATCTCGTTAGCTGGCTGTTTATCTTTACTGTATTGATTTCATTTTACGAAGTTGTGATGCGTTATGCATTTGATGCCCCGACCACATGGGTACATGAAACAGCTTCTTTCATCGGTGGTTCTTTATTCATTATTGGTGGTATCTACGCTTTTGCCGCGAATAAGCACGTACGTGTGGTTCTTATCTACGATTCAGTCTCTAACCAAACACGTAAATACCTTAATCTTGTTCACCACATTGTTGGTTTGGCTTTTGCTGGCATGCTTGCTTACGCGGCTTATTTCACTGCAGAAGAAGCGTGGTTTGCACCATGGGGCGAATTCCGCCTTGAAACATCAGGCTCAGTGTTAAACGCGCCTTATCCTGCGCTGTTGAAAGGCCTGATCTTTGTCGTTTTGTGTGTTCTTGTTGTCCAGTTTGTATTGCACCTAATCCAAGAGTTGATGGGTCTAAGGAAGAATGACGATGTTTGATTTATCTTCTATTGGTATCGCATGGGGCAGTTTGCTCATGTTGGTTATGATGATTGGCTTGCTCCTGACGGGTATGCAGCTTGCCTTCGTAACTGGCTTTGTCGCGATTTTCTTCACTCTATGTTGGTTTGGTCCTGATGCTTTACCTTTGATTGCGAGCCGTACTTACAGCTTTGCTTCTGGTTATGTGTTCCTCGCAGTACCTATGTTTGTATTGATGGCCGCTTTACTAGACCGTTCGGGCATTGCTCGTGATTTGTTTGATGCAATGAAATCTGTCGGCCGTAAGGTTCGAGGTGGCGTTGCGGTACAAACGTTATTGGTAGCTGTGTTACTGGCTTCAATGTCAGGTGTTATCGGTGGTGAGACTGTACTACTAGGTATTCTTGCACTGCCTCAAATGCTTCGTTTAGGTTACGACCGTAAGCTTGCTATTGGTACAACCTGTGCGGGTGGCGCGCTCGGCACCATGCTTCCGCCAAGTATCGTATTGATCATCTATGGTATGACAGCGAGTGTGTCGATTGGCGACCTGTTCAAGGCTTCTTTCTTACCAGCGTTTATCCTTGCGGGCTGTTACATTGGCTACGTATTGATTCGTTGTAAGCTGAACCCTTCTCTTGCTCCTCTTCCAAGTGATGATGAGACAGAAGAAGACTTAGCGAATCAACCTAGTTACTTCAAGGCTCTGTTCTTCCCTCTGCTTTCTGTAGCAACCGTTCTCGGTAGTATCTATACGGGTATTGCTTCAGTAACGGAAGCTTCGGCTTTGGGTGTAATCGGCATCATGATCAGCGCGCTTATCCGCGGTGAATTGAACTTCAATATGCTGAAAGAGAGTGCCATCGCAACTATGCGTACTTGCGGCATGATCATGTGGATCGGCATTGGTGCAAGTGCTCTGGTTGGTATCTACAACCTGATGGGTGGCATCGACTTTGTTGAAGAAACGATCCTTGCACTCAGTGGCGGCAACGCAACAGTAACACTGCTAATCATGATGGCTATCTTGCTGGTTTTAGGCATGTTCCTTGACTGGGTAGGTGTGGCACTTCTAACAATGCCAATCTTCGTTCCAATCATCACTGGCCTTGGTTTCGACCCAGTTTGGTTTGGTGTTGTGTTCTGTCTAAATATGCAGGTGTCTTTCTTGTCACCACCATTTGGTCCCGCGGCGTTCTACTTGAAATCGGTAGCACCGAAAGACATCAGCTTAGGTGAGATTTTCTCTTCACTACTGCCATTCATTGCACTTCAAGTATTGGTTCTGGCACTGGTTATTATCTTCCCTCAGCTCGCGCTTTGGTGGCAATAACAACGAAGGTTCCAGAGTGAATTTAACGCTCAGGAACCGATCAGCAGTAACACAAGTTTAACTATTAGATTCGATTGTCAGCCCCAGTTTTGGTTGGGGCTTAGGGAAGGCTTGCCTTATGAAAAGCAAAAAAATACTCGTGATGGGCGTATCTGGATGCGGAAAAAGCCTGATTGGTAGCCGTATCGCACAGGCTTTAGATCTTCAATTCTTTGATGGCGATGACTTCCATCCGCAAAGCAATGTAGAAAAAATGCGCCAAGGTATTCCGCTGACTGACGAAGATCGTCAAGGATGGCTAGAAACACTTAACAAGCAATACATTGAACAACCAAGTGCTGTGATTGCTTGCTCTGCATTGAAACCACAATACCGCGACATTCTACGAAAGAACAATGAAGGCTTAGTTATCGTGTACTTACAAGGTAGCTTCGACACTATTTGGAACCGCCATAAAGCGCGTGAGAACCATTACTTCAATGGTCAAGAAATGTTGAAAAGCCAATTCGCAACCTTGGTTGAACCGAGTGAAGGCGAGGCGTTGTTTGTTGATATCTCACAAGATGTTGAACAGGTAGTAGAAAATGCACTCAAACAAATTAAGCAGATAGGCTAAGCCATGACTCAGACAAAAAATGACATTGCGATGGTTGGTTTAGGAGTGATGGGTAAAAGCCTGGCACTCAACCTACTTGATAACGGCTTTAATGTCGCAGGCTTTGACCTCAATACAGACAACATTGAGCGTGCTAGCTCTGAAGCAAAGCAGCTCAATAAGACATTTGAAGGAAAAGGCCTCTTTACTAGTGGTGTTAATCTTGAAGACATTCTTCAGGGGTTAGCGAAACCACGAGTGATTGCATTGTCGGTTCCGGCAGGAAAACCGGTTGATATTGTGGTAAGTAACTTGCTAGAAGCCGGTTTAGAGCGCGATGATATTGTTATCGATACAGGCAATAGCTTATGGACTGATACTGAAGCCCGAGAAGTGAACTACAAAGGCAAACTACGCTTCTTTAGTACAGCTGTTTCTGGTGGTGAAGAAGGGGCTCGTGTTGGCCCTGCGTTGATGGCTAGTGGTGACCCATCAGCTTGGCAATATGTGAAGCCGATGTGGGAAGCGATTGCTGCGAAAGTCGATGCGAACGGTTTGCCTGTCGCTCAGTTTGAAGCAGGTGAAGCGTGCGCTGCGTATGTTGGCCCTTCGGGCACTGGGCACTATGTGAAAATGGTGCACAATGGTATTGAGTACGCTGACATGCAGCTTATTTGCGAAGTGTATCAGTTCATGCGTGATGTACTTGAAATGCCTGCTCAAGAGATCGGCAAAGTCTTTGACCAATGGAATAATGGCGTCCTTAATAGTTATTTGATGGAAATTAGCGCCGATATTCTTCAACAAGAAGATGTGGTGACGGGTAAGCCATTCGTTGATGTTGTGCTTGATATGGCTGGTCAAAAAGGCACTGGCTTGTGGACAGCAGTAAACAGTTTACAAGAAGGTTGCCCAACACCAACCATTGCACAGGCGGTCTATGCGCGTGCGATGAGTGGTCAAAAAGCACAGCGTGTTCAAGGTAGCAAACTGCTAAGGGGCAATATTACCGATGCGAGTCAGCTAGATAAAATTGAAGTCATCTCAGAACTTCATGATGCTCTGTATTGCGCCAAACTGTCTGTTTATGCGCAAGGTTTTGACTTACTGAAAACAGCGTCAGACAAAGAGGGGTGGAATCTCGATTTCACTCAAATAGCTAAGATCTGGCGTGCGGGTTGTATTATTCGCGCGGCCTTCTTACAAAGCATCACGTCGGCTTACCAACAAAATAGAGAACTTGCGAACTTGTTGTTTGATGAGGCTTTCATTAAACAAGTAGAAGAGCGCGAACTAGCTTGGCGTATCGCGGTAGCGAATTCAGCTTTGTATGGTGTGCCGATGCCAGGAATCAGTTCTGCATTAAGCTACTTTGACTCATTGCGTTGCGAGGTGCTGCCTGCGAATTTACTGCAAGCACAACGTGATTACTTTGGTTCTCATACCTATTCACGAGTGGATAGAGAGGAAGCCGAAAAATTCCATGTCACTTGGAGTCAGTCCCCAAGGACAGAAGTAAAAGTTAACGCTTAAATAATCAATAACGCCCTCTACTGAGGGCGTTTGTATTTATGACGCTATATCAATATTTTACTAAATTAGACTTCAAATTCCACGTCAGTTGGATACACTGTTACCAGTAACATAATTCATAACTATAACAATTAAATACTATGTCGAATAAGAAAAAACGTCCCACATTACAAGATGTTGCCAACCTAGTTGGTGTCACCAAAATGACCGTCAGTCGCTGTCTGAGAGACTCTTCTCAAGTGTCTGAAGCACTGCGAGACAAGATCAACGCAGCAGTCGACGAGCTTGGTTATATCCCTAATCGAGCACCAGACATCCTTTCCAACGCTAAAAGCAACGCTATCGGTGTGCTTGTTCCCTCGTTAACTAACCAAGTTTTCGCCGAAGTTATCCGTGGTATTGAACAAGTTACCGCGCCTGCGGGCTACCAAACCATGATTGCCCACTATGGTTATAGCGCTGAACTGGAAGAACAAAGCATCGCTTCGCTGCTCTCGTACAATGTGGATGCGATTATTCTGTCTGAGAATGTTCACACCGATAGATCTCGAAAAATGCTGCAGACCGCTTCAATCCCAGTGATTGAGATTATGGACTCGGTATCGCCAAGAATTGAACAAGCTGTTGGCTTTGATAACTTCGAAGCGGCAAGAGCCATGACCAAAACCATGCTCGACAGAGGACGCACCAATATCGCTTACTTAGCGGCTCGGATGGATGAGCGAACTCGCTTAAAAATGGCGGGCTACGAACATGCGATGCAAGAAGCTGATAAAGCGCCCGTGACTCTGCAAACGGAAGACGCGTCCTCGTTTACTCTTGGTGCGAAACTTATTGGTGAGTTACTAGAGAAGCACCCTGAAGTGAATGGCATTTTCTGTACTAACGATGATTTGGCCATTGGTGCTTTTTACGAATGTGTACGTCGTGGTATTCAAGTACCAGAGCAGATGGCAATTGCAGGTTTCCACGGGCACGACATCACAGTGGCAATGACGCCTCGTTTAGCGACTGTAGTAACACCAAGGGAACAGATTGGTAAAGTCGCTGCACAGCAAGTTGTAGCGCGTTTACAAGGCAATAAGGAATGGGTCGCGAAGCTGGATCTCGGTTACGAGATTGAAGTGGGTGAGAGCATCTAATTTTACATTTCAGCCTTGCTCTTCATTGGATTCAAACTAAAACGCCCTTAGCGATACGAATTTCGTTAAGGGCGTTTTCTCTTTATCTAGTAAGAAGCTCTAGGTAGTAAAATACTTAACCCGCTAAATCTTGAGCATCTTGCTGTTTCAACACTTTGTGACCATCTTCAGTGACGCCACGTTTCCAGTAGCTGCTGATATAGATGTTCTCTTTTTCAACTTCTTTTTCGTTGCGGAAGTATTGTCTTAGCTCGCGCATGCTTTCGAATTCACACGCAGTCCATACTGAAACCTGACCTTCTAACCACTCTGTGTTACGCACGGTTTGTGAAAGTGACTCTGAGGTTTCATCTTCAATTAGCCAGGTTACTTTGATGCCTTGAGGGGTTTCAAGTACTTGCTTATCTGCTGCTGAGTTGATCTGAATGATAGCGTGACCCGTTGCTGTTTCTGGGAGCGTTTTTACTTTTGCAGAAAGCGCAGGTAGGGAGGTCATGTCTGCAACTAAGAAGAACCAGTCTGACTCTAGGTTAAGCCCCTGAATTAAACCAGGGCCAGCCACTGAAACCGAGTCACCCACTTTTGCGTTCATTGCCCATCGAGCCGCAAAGCCACATTGCAAATCTGTAGTGATGTGGCGAACAAAATCAACTTCAATCCACTGCTCTACAGGGTTGTACTGACGAATGGTGTAAGTGCGCATGGTTGGGCGCTCACCTTCGTTTAGTTGGCTTAAATCAGTCGTGCCGAGTGGCGAGAATAAAAGCTTGATGTAGCCGCCGGCACATTCTGTTGGGTATTTACTTAATCCCTCACCGCTAAGCGTTATGCGCTGCATGTTTGGAGTAATTGTTGAGGTTTGAGTAACGGTTAATGTGATAGGGCTAGGCTTGCTCATATAAGGCTCTCTTAGATTTTGATTTCCACATCATAATCCTGAACCCAAAAACACTCAATACTAATAGTTATCATTTACTTTGATTTACATATGTGAATGATAACTGATGCGACAGATTCGATTAAGAAACAGAACCGACAAAAAAAGAGCCCTTTAGAAAACTAAAGGGCTCTTAGGATTGATTTGACTCAGCGAACAGAATTAGCTGTTTGCTTGCTCTAGTTCAATCGTTTCGTCAGCGGCTTTCGCAGCTTCTAGCATCTTACGAATAATGAACGATGCTGCCATTGCTATACCTACCATCACGACTGCAAGAACAGTCAGCATTTGGAAGTAATCACCGTAAACCGTTTGCACGATCTCTTGTGTGATCTCTTGACCTTTTTCTAGTGCAATAGACGTTGAGAATACCGCGCCAACAATGCCTGATAGTGCGATAGCAACAGAGAATAAACTTACTGAGAAGTTCTCAATGTGCTTAGGCGCAACAGATAGGATGAAGGCTACAACCATTGAGCCTACAATCACTTCACCGAATGCTAGGAAGAAGTGAATCGCTAGGAAGACTTCTGGGCGGATCAGAACATCGTCACCCACTGTCGTTACTGCCATCGTAAGGATACCGAAAGCGATAGCCGTAAGGATGAAAGAGAAACCGACTTTGGTTGCAGTTGAGAAGTTAATGTTTTTCTTTTCTAGGTTAGAGAAGATACCCGCGATGATAGGGCCAGCAACCATACACCATAGTGGGTTCATTGCCATTGAAGCTTCAGGTGCGACAGGGATGAAGCCAAATAGATCGCCACGCATTGTGTTGATCGCTACCATTGTCATCGAAGTCATCATCTGACCGTAGTAAACGAAGAAACATGTCGTCAGGAATGTGATGATTAAGATAGTGCCCATTTTTAGCATGTCTGATTTCTTCGATTTCATCATCAAAGAGACAAAGTAGATAATCGCTGCACCACCAATTGCGTATACGATGTTTTGGCCAATATCCATGTTAGAGAACATGAAGAACACCAAACCGATCATTGCTGCAGAAAGACCAAGGAAGGCTGCCCAGTTTTTAGTGCTTACTGGTTTTTGGTCGATTTCAGCACTTGCTTCAACAAGGCCTTTACGAACAAAGATCATCATCAGAAGTGCGGCGCCGGCTAGAACCGCTGAAAGAAGGAAACCACCGTGGAAACCAACAACAAGCACTAGCATTGGGAACAGGTATTGGCCTAACAGAGCACCAATATTGTTTACTGAGTAGTTGATTGGGTAGCAGTTCTCAAAATCTTCTTGAGTTTTGAACGTGCGTTTGTAAAGACTTGGGTAAGAAGGGGACATCAAACCACGTGCATAACTTGCTAACGCAATACCACATAATGCCATCGGAACATTGGTTGCTGCTGCACCAAGTACCAGTAGAACGTAACCACTTGCGAAGCCTAGGAAGGCAATGGTTAAAGATCGGTAAGCGCCTAAAAACTTGTCGGCGATAAAGCCACCTGCAATAGCAAATAGCGGTCCGATTGCAGAGAAAGCACCAACAACCATCATGGTGTCGGCTTCATTGTAGTTCAGATCTTCAAGGAAGAAACGAGTCAAGATCACCATGACGCCATAGAACGAAAGCCCGAACATCATTTGGCAGAACATCATTGATTTGTTTAATCTATTCCACATTATTTTATTCTCACATTTGTATTAATATGTAGTGTAATTACCCGATTATAATATCATTACTAGTAATACATAAACTGAAACATCTGTCCCAAACAGAACTTTACTCGATATATCTTTTCTTATGAGTGCATTCATATTTCTCATGAATGAAATTTGCAACGTTAGATTTTGCTAGTGGATGCATAGCAGTGTGAAATTTAGCCATCATCATTTGTGGCTAAGTAATGAACTAATAAAGGGAAAGTTAGAGGTGATCATTCTGTAAATAATTTTGAGTGAGTATCACTTTTAATTGGCTGTTGGGCTTTGGCCAATAAAAAAGCCAGCGTGGTGGCTGGCTTTGTTGAGATATTGAAAACTAAGTTTACAAGAATGCAGTCTCTATAGAGGCTTTCTCCACTCGTGTTCTTGTCTGTTATTCACACGGTGGTGCCATGTGGATCACGGCTAGGCCGCCTAGAGAAGTTTCACGGTACTTCTTGTTCATGTCTTTACCTGTTTGATACATGGTCTCGATAACCTTGTCTAACGAGATAAGACACTTGCTGGTACGCTTCAACGCCATGCGCGATGCGTTAATTGCTTTCATTGCACCCATAGCATTACGTTCAATACATGGTACTTGTACAAGGCCACCGATAGGGTCACATGTCATGCCCAGTGAGTGTTCCATCGCGATCTCAGCCGCAATACAGATTTGTTCGTTGCTACCACCACGTAGGGCAGTTAGGCCAGCAGCAGCCATTGATGAAGAAACGCCGACTTCACCCTGACAACCTACCTCTGCGCCAGAAATCGAAGCGTTGGTTTTGTATAAGATGCCAATAGCGCCAGACACTGCCAAGAAGTCTTTAAGCTGCTTGGTGTCTAGCTCCTTGATGAAACGATGGTAGTACATCAATACCGCAGGAATAACGCCGGCAGCACCGTTGGTCGGTGATGTGACAACCTGACCGCCCGCTGCGTTTTCTTCACTTACGGCAAAGGCAAATAGGTTAATCCAATCCATGATCTCCATTGGATCGTTTTCAATTGAGGCATTTGCTTCCAGCTTTTTAAGCAGAGCAGGTGCTCGACGAGTGACTTCTAGACCGCCATCAAGAATGCCTTCGGTGTCAAAGCCACGCTGCATACACAGAGACATCACCTTCCAAATTTGGTCGGCTTTCTGGTCAATCACATCCATACCTTGGAATGAAACTTCGTTACGCAGAATTAAGCCACCAAGGCTCAGTCCTTGTTGTTCGGATAGTTCAAGCAACTGATCAGCAGAAGAGAAAGGGAACTCAACTTGTGTTTCTGCTTCCTGTTTGCCATTTTGTAGCTCATCAGCGGTTGCGATAAAGCCACCACCAATCGAGTAGTAGGTTTCCATATCCAGAAGACTGCCGCTTTCGTCAAAGGCAGAGATAGTCATGCCATTTTCATGCAACGGAAGGTTAGTTTTGTGGAAGAGAAGGTCGCTTTCTACATCGAAATGAATTTCATGGTTACCGCTAACCAATAGAGATTTATCTTCAATCGCCTTGCGCATAGCTTGGTTAGCACTGGTGATTTTAATGGTGTCGGGGCGGTTACCTAGCAAACCTAACAAGGTCGCTCTGTCTGTGTGGTGACCAATACCCGTCAATGATAACGAGCCGTATAAGTCGATTTGAATACGCTTCACTTGCTTAAGCTGAGCATCAATTTTTTGGGTAAAGTTAAACCCAGCGATCATTGGTCCATTTGTGTGGGAGCTGGACGGCCCAACCCCAATTTTGTAGATATCAAAAATAGACAGCATAGTAACTTCCTGTGAAGACGGTTCGATGGACGAACTCTGTGTAAAATTTGTATTTAGTTAGTTTCACTTCTTTGAGTGAACCTGTTCTTTGGTTGAAACAGTTATTCGATTGAGCGTATTCATTGATTGAAAGGGCTCTTTTATCGACTAGTGCTAACAAGCATAGAGCGATGAAATACAAGAGCGTGCTATGTTTGCTGTAAAGCGACACGTCTATTCTTGTATTACCTAAGATGTGGCTATCAATAGTGAGCATTATTGCGAGCAACATATAAGAATTTCAAAATACTTTTGTTAACGAGTATTGTATACATAATTCACTCCATCTAATCCCCAAAACGAGACTTGAACATAAAATGAGCATTAATCACCTCCTTATTGTGCTGGGTAAGCGACTTAATGAGAATAAATTGACTGATGAAGGAATCAGTCGAGTTGATGCTTTGGTTGAGTATCTGGCGGAGCCTTTGGTAGAAGAGTCGAACCAGCAAACCGCGGTAGCATTTTGTGGTGGGGTAACAAAAGGGCAAACACTGTCTGAAGCCGATGCGATGCACCAATATTTTAGGAAGCTTGAAAATCAGCGAGAACATCCGTTTTCTTTAGGGGCGATTTTACTCGAGCAGCATTCGACCAATACTGTCGAGAACATACAGAACTTGGCCTCAGAGATGATTAAAAGCGGGCTGTTTACTCGCGGGCAGAGTGTGCAGGTGACATTCGTTTCTAATGACTACCACTTACAACGTATATTCGAGATTCAATCGCTCATGGACGAGCAAGGTTTGCTTAAGGTTCTCATCGAGAAATGCTCGGCGCTTGGTGTGGAGCTGCAAATAGATCGCAGGTTGGATGCTCATGTTGCGGTGCCATACCCACATCAAAGTGCTCAAGGGCAATTGTTTCTGTTGATGGACGTATTGACGACCTACCGAGTCTATCTTGAAGGTGTCTGTGCGGGCGCATTTAAGCGAGATTTGGTGTTGGTTAGACAAGAGCCAGAAAGACTGTCTTTGGAAGCACTGATAGCTGTAAAGGAACTCGTTGGACGTTCATCTGACTTTGACATTGTGGAGAGTTTACTCCCAGCATTGGAGCGCTGTATCCAGCAGACTTCAGTGGGTACCGATATAAAAAAAGTCAGGGAATACCTAGCTCTACTAGATACTAACCTGACTTTATTGAATCGTTATTTAGATCCGGAATCGGATCACACACATCGCTGGTGGCGATAGGTGATTATTTCTTTCTCGTGATGCCAATAACGGTCTTTAAGCTCGCAAAGGCAATCAGACAGTAAGCTAGAAGCTCAGTGCCTTCTTCAGCGATGTTTTTAACCGCTCGAACGTAATCATCGCCCATAACATTGTGCCAGAAGCTGCCCATGCCAAATAGGCGAGAGAACACCAACAGAAGCATTACGCCTGTTACTAGCAAGTTCATGTGTGGGGATGCAAGAATAAGCGCAAGCTGATCAATGGTTCGTTTACCATTTTTAATCGCATAGAAAATTGCGCAACCAGCAACTAATAGGGCTGGGACAACCCAAGCGCCATGTACAATCTTGTCGAACCAAAAGTCCATTTCACGAATAAACATCACACCGAAAAATGCACTGATGAGCATAGCTGCATGCTTAACTTCACGCTTCTCTCTTGCTAGATAAGCAAAAGACCCAGACGCGATAATAAGCAGTAATTGTTGCAGCATCTCAGTCACCGAGACCTCACCAACATTGCCATTCAACAATACAAAATCAATTCGAAGCGCAAGATTTGCGACAATACCAATCGCTAAAACAACGAGAGCGGTTTGGCAGCGTTTGTAGATCACTTGAGATGTCGACTGAGAAAGGGTGAACTCAGGCAGTTCAAATGACATTTGAGTTTGTTCTTTCGTTTTTGATTGGCTTTTCATAATAATTCTATGTGTAAAATTTTGTAACAGGCGGGCATTCTATCGGCCTAGGTTAGGCTAATGTCAGAGCTATGTCAGAAATAAAACAGTGTTCAATTGGTGTGTGTGTACGGTAAACCGCTGCCTTATGGCAGGCAGTTTACGTAACATAATTGAATTTTTAGGGGGAGGGTTTTACAGCGTTGAGATTGGAAACTTGTAATAGAAGTGATTACTTTTCAGTTTCTTGCTCATGGTTATTGCGGTAGTACTCCCACTGTTCAATGCGCTCGCCGTCATCGAATACACAGTAAGTTGTACGCTGATTGTTTTCAGTAACTGTGTCTAATTCACCGTCCTGTTGAACACAATAAACCGCTGCTGGGTTAGCGACTGAAACACGTTGGCCTTCGCTATATTCTGCATAGTCGTTTGCACAACCGCCTAATACAACGGCACATACAGCCATCAAACCAATTTTCTTCATGTCTATCTCCTACGTGATAACTCTATAATCGAATGCGTTAAGTTCTACAGAACCAAATGAGAAGCTCTATGAAATGAGTATATTTTAGATTTCAGAAAAGGTTGTCCTAATTTGGTCAAGATATTGAAATAGGTTGATATTTCTTCATGTTTAACGACTTTTTGAGTGTTAGATCAAGCTAAGTGGATTCAAGTAACCGTTGGAATATCCCCGTCCGATCAGTCCTGGTTGGCGGTTGTGAACCTCGAATCTATTGATGATTATGATATGATGCCGCCAAATTCAGTAGAGCAGTCAGAATCATGAGACACCTAAAAACAACCATCCACCCTGATATCGACCATCTAGACAATAAAACGGTCTATAAGCGCAACGCTGCCCGTGCCATTGTGTTAGATGGTGAAGACATTCTGATGCTGTATACAGAGCGTTATCACGACTACACCATTCCTGGTGGTGGTTTGGATGAAGGGGAAGATGTGATCGCAGGTATGGTTCGTGAACTCGAAGAAGAGACTGGCGCGAAGAATATCCATAGCATCAAACCGTTCGGCATTTTTGAAGAGTTTCGTCCTTGGTACAAAGACGATGCAGACATGATGCACATGATTTCTTACTGCTACTCATGCAAGATTGATCGTGAGCTTGGTGAAACGGCTTACGAAGATTATGAAGTGAAAAACGGGATGAAACCGGTGTGGATGAATATCCATGAAGCGATCGCTCATAACGAAAAGACGATGGCAGAGAGCCCTAAGAAGGGCATGAGTATTGAACGTGAAACCTTTTTGCTGCATTTGATTGCCAAAGAGATGCTTTAGCCGTTATCAACAGCCCCAGGCCTGCTAAGCTATTTATTTGCCGCCACTTTTGGCGGCAAAGTTGTTTCTAGCAATGCTAAAATTTAATACCCGAAACTAATTATTGAATATGGTTGACATTGTCAACTAAGTGTTTTTGATGTATCTTTACCTCAGCGATGAACCTATCTAGCTTAACTGCCCGGTTATATCGTTAAATCTCGCTGTGAGCCTGCCCTAAACAAAGAATACTATGAATAAAAGACAGTTTATTGCCCATTATCTGCGCATGAATCGCACCTCGTACTTATTGGCGATTGTGTTCATCTTTCTCGTCAACTGGTTACAAGTAGAGATCCCTCGTTATATCCAATTGGCGATAGATTTGATTGATGATGCCTCTTCAACTGGCCACCAACAGCTTCAAACCTATGTTTGGACTGTGGTGGGTATGTCAGTTGCCATGGTGGTGGTGAGAATTTTGTCTCGTATTTATGCGCTTAATCCGGGGCGAATTACAGAGGCTGCGCTAAAAAGTACTCTTTTACAAAAGCTGAATCGCTTACCGAGCAGCTTTCACGAACGCTTTGCTTCGGGCCGACTGATCTCGATTATCAACAATGACCTGAGTGGCATTCGACTGCTGTTTGGTGTCGGCTTCTTGCAGTTCTTTAATGCGTTGCTTGCGTTGTCGTTGACGCCTCTTTACATGTGGCGTATATCACCAGAACTCACACTGTATTCGATCATTCCTATCTCAATCGCTTTTGTGATTTTCCGTGTGGGCTTCAAGCGTATGAAAACGCTGCATTTAGAACACATGAAGCGCCTACAAAACCTGTCTGCTCAACTAATGAGTTACCTGTCTGGGATTGACTTGATTAAGAGCCAACAGATGTCACCTTGGGTGAAAGCCGAAACTGAAAAACTTAACCAGTTATTGCTTGAATGCCGCCTTAAAATTACACGTATTCAAGTCTTCTTCATGCCGGTACTCGACTACGCCAATGACCTGATGAAAATCATCATTCTTGGGCTTGGTGGCTACATGTTAATGAGACAGGAACTCACACTTGGTGAGATTACTGCTTTCCTAACTTACTCGGTTTTGCTCGCTATGCCATTGATGCAGCTTGGCAGAATCGCGACCATTTATCAGCGAGGCATGGTCGGTATTCAAAGTGCACAAACCATTCTTAATGCCAAAGTCCCAGAGCTTGATGAAGATAAGCTGACTGAATTAGATGTTGAATCGCTGAAGGGAAAAACGTTTTCCGTTCGCAACCTCAGTTTCAGCTATTCAGGTGAAGAACGCGTGATTCTCGATGACATCAGCTTTGATATCCCAGCAGGTAAGAAAGTGGGTGTGTTAGGCGGGATCGGAGCGGGTAAAACGACATTAGTGAACTGCTTGAACCATCACTTGGATGTACCAGAAGGTTCTGTTTTCCTTGGTGAAAGAGATGTCACTAGCTTCTCACGCAGTGACTTGCGCCGTTACGTGAAAACCGTGACTCAAGACCCTTACCTGTTTTCAGCAACCGTCGAAGATAATATTCGCTTTGGTAGCCTAGATACGGATTTGGCAAAGAGTCAGGTTGATGAAGTGCTAGAGCTCAGTCAGTTGGCCAGTGATGTGACGCGTTTTGAACACGGTGATCAAACCTTAGTCGGTGAGAAAGGGATCATGCTGTCAGGCGGCCAGAAGCAGCGCTTAAGTATTGCGCGTGCTTTATTGCAACCCACCGACCTGATCATCATGGATAACGTTCTATCGGCTGTCGACTATGAAACAGAACGTAAGATCTTGGAAGGCTTGTTTAAGCGTTTAAAAAATCAATCGGTTCTTGTGGTTTCACACCGCGTTAATGCCCTTGAATATATGGATGAAGTCATCGTGTTGAATGAAGGTAAAGTGATCGCGAAGGGCGATCACGCCACGTTATTGAAAACGTGTGATTACTATTACGATACATGGCAACTACAACAGAATGAAACGGAGGCAGCAGCATGTTAAAAGGTGTTGATCTCAAGTACCTCAAGCACTTTTTTAAGTTTGCTAAGAAATACAAAGGCTCTGCGATTTTGGGCATCGCTATGCTTCCTCTCTCTGTCATTACGAGCTTGTTGTTCCCTTGGCTGATCATTCAAGTGATCGATGTTCACCTGAGTCACGGGGATATGGATGGTCTGCTCGAATACGTCTTCTATCTCGTTGCCGTGCTGGTGGCGAGTTATGTGGTGGATACCACCTATTCGTACAACCTGCGTAAAACTGGTCAATACACGATAACTGACATGCGCTCAGTATTGTTTGCTCGCGTGCTCAAACTGCCGCGCAGCTATTTTGATAACACACCGATTGGCGTAACGCTCTCACGATTAACCAGTGACTTGGAAACCATCGGCGAGACGTTTGTTCAGTCGGTTGTTGGGCTAGTTAAAGACAGCATCAATACCATTGCTCTGTTGGTGATGATGTTCTTCATTGATTGGCAGTTAACGATGATTGTATTGATCATTATGCCACCAGTGATGTATTTGACGGTGTATGTGAGAAACCGACTTCGTGCTCTCTATAAGGTGACTCGTTCTTCGCTTGCTCGCGGTATTGGCTTTTTACAAGAAGTCTTATTTGGCATGAAAACCGTTCAGATGTACCGAGCGGAAGAGCAAGTCGAGCAACGCTACCAAGGCTATACCGATGAGTTTTTAAGAGCGCAGAAGAAGATCAATAAATACGATGCGATTTTGTTCTCGTTTATCTCCGGCATCACCTCTATCACCATCGCGATTATGATCTGGTATGGCTCTGAGCAAGTGTTAGAAGGGGCGCTCACCTTGGGTGTGCTGATTGCGTTCATCAACACCTTAGAGAAAGTGTTTGTTCCGATTCGTGACTTTACTTCGCAGATCGCTTCGATTCAGAGTTCATTTGCAGCGTTTGACCATATTGAAGAGCTGTTTGTTGAGCCGACTGAAGAAGAAGGGCGCAACCTGTTGTCATCTAACAAGGTTGAGAAGCAGCTTGAACAGTTTGTGAGCCTAGAGTTTAAGAACGTGAGTTTCCGTTACAAAGATGACTCTCCCTACGTCCTAAAGAATGTCTCGTTTGTATTGGAGAAAGGGCATCAAATCGCGCTTGTGGGTTCGACGGGGTCGGGTAAGTCGACGATTCTGCGTCTGATCTCTAAAACTTACCAAGACTATGAAGGCAGCATTTTGTTGAATGGAATAGAGCTTTCGCAGATCTCAAGTGAAGACTCGGCTCATTTGTTCTCAATGATGATGCAAGACGTGCATTTATTTGAAGAGACCATCCAATTCAATATCGCGCTGGGCAAAACGCATCTATCTAGAACTGAGGTTGAACAGGCTGCGCGCTATGTTTATGCCGATAAGTTTATTGAACAATTGCCACAAGGTTATGACTTCCACTTGGAAAAGACCGGATCCAACTTGTCTGTAGGGCAAACGCAGCTTATCTCGTTCGCTAGAGCGGTTGCACAGGGGGGGCAATTGATGATGCTTGATGAGGCGACCAGTTCGGTAGATTCAATCACTGAAGACCTGATTCAAAAAGCAATGCAGCGCCTTTTCAAGGAAAAAACCGTGATTGCGATTGCACACCGTTTGAGTACCGTTCGTCACTCAGATACGATTTTGGTGTTGGAAAAGGGTGAAATTGTTGAGCAAGGTAATCATCAACAGCTGGTGGCACACAATGGTATTTATGCTGGCTTGTTACAAGAATCGATTGTAGAAACGGGCGATTCTCAAGTAACGGTTGCCTGATCACCTCAAATCAGGTTTACCGTTATCGATACTATGAATTGGTGTTGCTTATGTTTCACCAATTTCTATTCTTTTCTAGTATTCCCAGTAGCTTAGGGAAAATAAAACATATTTTACGATTATTAATATGTTATGATCTCCCTACTACTAAAGGGGTGTCTACGGGCATCGGGATGTATGCAAGCAAAAAGAACCGGCTTGTGTCAGTCACTTTCTGGC
The DNA here is from genome assembly GCF_023161725.1 of Vibrio sp. 1CM24A. Taxonomy (NCBI): domain Bacteria; kingdom Pseudomonadati; phylum Pseudomonadota; class Gammaproteobacteria; order Vibrionales; family Vibrionaceae; genus Vibrio; species Vibrio sp. 1CM24A. The sequence goes on along the minus strand of NZ_JALNTS010000001.1, from coordinate 764,985 downwards.
GAATATGGAATCGAAAATGTTGTTGGAAGAAGTTGTAGAAATTATCGAATTAACCGACTCAGACCATTTATCTCAAGCAATGGAACTGTTTAACGAGCATGGTTTTGTTGATGCTGAGTCTTTACCTTTTATGAATGTTGTTTTTGAAACAGCACCAGATCAACTTGCGAAGAAGCTGTCGCAGATTGGTTTTAAAGGTTTAGTGCAAGTCGAAAAGAATGAAGATGCATCGGGCTTCACCATTATTGATGCTGACCGAGTTCTGCTAAAAGATTCTGCTTAGTTGAAAGGCTCTGCTTAGCTGCAAGATTCTTCTTAATGACAAGAATAAGATTCAGCTTAGTGAAAAGACTCTATCCAGTTCAGTAACACCCGTTATGATTATTTGAGGTTAACACAGTGACAACAGCAACCGTTTCATCAACAGAACAACACATTTCCAACGAACATGCGCTTTTAGGTGCATCGTTATTAGCGTCTCAAAAAGTTGAGTTGGCTCTGTTCAGTGTGATCTCTAAATTAGCTAAAGCCCTATCAAAAGAGCAGCAACAGTCATTAGGTTTGGATTTGGATACCTTTCTAAGAGAGAAACCAAGTGAGCAAGTTGCTACGTTGAGCTTGTACGAACAAACCTTTGGTGAACAGCTTCCTTTAAAAACAAACGAACTTAACGACTTTATCTACCACAGAAATCTCGTGACTCGTGGCTTTTGGCGTGTGACTGGCGCTGATGTTAAAGGCGGTGAGAAGCTTGCTAACCCAGAACTTTATTTAAAAGAGTTCTTAGCCAAATGCGAATATTGGCAAGTGATGATAGATACTCACAACAAGTAATCAAATTGAAAGAAGAAAGCCATAGCGAACATGCTATGGCTTTTTTGTTTGTGCAAATTGTCTTGAATTCTTTGAATCTAGAGCATCATCTTCAATACATAGTTCCTAGAGACAAAGTGGTGTTTAAGTGCAGCACAAACATGAAGAACAACTAAACAGGCTAGGGCAATACAACTGGCACGATGTAAATAGAAAAAGAAGCCGTTGATTGCAGAGTCGGTAATTAGATTATTTACACTCACTAACCAAAATAAAGAGTACGGTTCTTTTAGCATTAAGTAGCCGGTGCTGAAAACCATAAACATCACAAGATACATCAAAGAGTGTGCAAGCTTGGCAACGCATTTTTGCCCTTCAGGCACAGAGGTTGGCATGCTTGGCGATGAGCGAAAGTGGCTCCAGATATAACGAACCACAAGCAATGGTGTCGCAACGGTCGCCAATGACATGTTGAGCACTGACAGAAAAGAAAACAGCTCTGGATGACTGGTGACATAGTGCATCACATACCCTGCGATTGTTGCATAGATGATTACAGAAGCCATTACCCAGTGCAGTACACGGCTTACTAAATCGTATCGTGGATTATTCAAATTAACCTCGTTCTGATCGTTATTAATATAAGATTCATCTCGATGCAATAAATCAATTATAGGTATATTCGCATCGCGAATTAATTATATAGAACAGTATTACGCGGTATTTTTATAATTTAGAAATTAATGATGTTGCTTCAGGTGTTTTATAATTATCAATGATGTTTTAGAGTGTTAATTCCAATATGGACATAGCAAACTTGTCGACTTCCTAGCTTGTATGCCTATTACGAGATACAGTTAGTCTAAAGATAAATATATAAGGAATGTATAATGCTTCGAATCTTATTGATTGCAGTTATCTCGGTGTTCAGCTCGATGAGTTTTGCAAGCGAAGAGGTTAAGTACTCGGAACAAGAGTATTTGGATAGACCGCTGATGGAACGCTATATCTTGGATGAGTTGAAGCAGCTTCGAATGGAACAGCAGGATCTTGAAAGACGCTTGACCATTCAGATGACTGACCGGGAACTGACTGTGGCAGACAAGTCTCTGAATTACGCCAATGTAACCGTAACCTACTTCTTCTACATTATTGCCGGTGTTGCCTCCCTAATTGCACTGGTGGGTTGGCAATCGCTAAAAGAGTTGAAACACACCACTAAAGAGATGGCAGATCGACGACTCAATGACATTGCCCAAGACTATGAGAAGAAGTTTAACCTTCTTGAAAGGGATCTTAAGCGCAAGACTCGAATCATCTCAGAGAACAACCGAGAAATCGAAATCATCAATGAGATTCACAACTTGTGGTTGAGGGCTCAGAATGTTCAAACTGCCGAGCAAAAAATTGAAATCTACGATGAGATCTTAAAAGTCCGCCCGGGTGATTTGGAAGCACTAACTTACAAAGCTGATGCCGCAATGGACATGCAGGAATACCACTGGGCGATGAGCTTATGTAATCGCGTGTTGGAAGTGGACGATCAAAACGCTCACGCCTTGTATCAACGTGCTTGTGCTTACGCAAGGTTAGGTGCTGAAGGTCAAGCGATCGATGACTTAGAGCGCTCTATCGAAGCCAGTGGTTCAATGCGAGAGCTATTAGCTGATGAACCTGACTTTGAGATGCTGCGCGGCTTAGAACGCTTCGAAGCACTTCGTGAAGAGTAATATTAGGTAAAGATCCGTGTTAACTAAGGTGGTGGGCTTTGCATGCTCACCATACTTTCACACCTATTGCGCTATGGTTTCTTACATTTCATTTATTTTTTTGATTTAATTGTTATGTTATAACACTTTCTAAGTTCCTCGTTATAACCGCTAAGTATTTTATGAAGTTCCTCCGTATTGGTCTGATCGTTACTGCGATCAGCGCATTTTCCCTTGCTGCTTTGCTCTCTTTTCACTCCGAACCAGCACCAGAAATCTCTATAAAAATAACACCTTATCAAGATTCTCAACCGAATGATGAGGCAGCTATCGACTCGCAAGCGACTCCCAACTCTTTGGTTAAAGTCCATTATTTTGTGAAAGTTGGCGATACACTAAGCAACATCTTTTCGTCATGGCAACTGCCTTATGGAACCGTTCAAAAGGTGATGGAAGCGGATCTGGAGTCTTTGAAACTCGACACAATAAAGCCTGGTGACCATCTAGAGTTGCTTTTGGATAGTGACTCAAAACAGCTTGTGGAGCTGATTTATCACGAGAGTCTGGTTGAGCAAGCTGCTTTTACTCGAAACGATGATGGTAGCTTTACCTATAAATTCCACGAGATCCCAGGCGAATGGAAAGAAAAACTCTATGCGGGTAGTGTCCACGGTAGCTTTTCAACGTCAGCCTACAAAGCGGGGTTAACTACTAACCAGATAGCCAATATCACCCGCACACTAAAAGAAAAAGTCAACTTCGCTCGTGAGCTGAGAGCAGGTGACAGCTTTAATGTATTGGTCAAAGAGCAGTACACGGATGATCATTTAACGGGCAAAACAGAAATTCAAGGTATCTCAATTCAATTAAGAAACCGAGAAGTCGCAGCTTTTCTAGCACCAGATGGTCTTTTTTATGACAGAGAGGGAAATAGTCTAGAGCAAGCCTTTGATCGATACCCAGTCGACAGAAAATTCCGAAGAATCACTTCTTCGTTCAATCCGACACGAAGACACCCAGTAACTGGGCGAATCTCACCGCACAATGGTACCGACTTTGCGACACCTGTAGGTTCACCTATCTACTCAACTGGTGATGGTCGTGTGGTGGCACTTCGTGACCACCCGTATGCTGGTAAATATTTGGTGATTGAACACAACAGCGTATATACGACGCGTTATCTTCACTTGAGCCGCTTCTTAGTTAAGAAAGGTCAGCAAATTAAGCGAGGTCAGAAAATTGCGCTATCGGGTGCTACTGGCCGTATTACTGGCCCGCACTTGCACTTTGAGGTATTGGTTCGTGGTCGCGCCGTCGATGCGATGAAGGCTAACTTACCAATGGCAAGCTCAATTATGCTTAAAGATAGAAAAGAGTTTTTGGCTCGAATTGCCTCTTTTGATGCCATGATTTCTGAGCCAGCAGATCGTGCGAGTTAGAGATATTCAGCCTAAGTTGGCCAACGAATATAATCACGCCCCTTAGCTAGCGATTTAGCTAAGGGGCGTTTTTCTTGGTAATCACACGATTTAGCGAGTGATTCAGTTAAGCAACCACCACCGCTGTGCCGCTTGCTGAAACCATCAGCATACCATTGCCTGTGCCAAGTACTTCGTAATCAATATCGACACCAACCACTGCGTTGGCACCTGCTTCAATTGCTTTCTGTTCTAACTCTTTGAAGGCGTAGTTACGTGCTTTTTCCAGTTCTTTCTCGTAGGTACCAGAGCGACCACCCACAAAGTCACGAATTCCTGAAAACATATCTTTGAAAACGTTCACCCCTAGAATGGCTTCTCCGGCAATAACCCCTTTGTAATCGACAATGCGCTTGCCTTCGACTGATTGTGTGGTGGTAATAATCATAATGGCCTCTTGTAAGCTTGCTGAGCTGTCACTCGCTTATTGATTGATAGTTTGGTCTTGCTCTTGAATGTCATCGTTCAGTGCTGTCTCTGAGCGTGTGAATTCATGTCTTAACCATGTTCTCAGTTTTAGCACACTTTCTTGTTTTAATTTGTTTTTCGGGCAAACAAAGTAAAAATCTTGGTGCGGGTTAGCAACCGGTTTACCCAGTTCGACAAGCATCCCATGGCTGATGTCATCTTTCACAAACAAGCGATGCGTTACTAGTACGCCTAACGAACGAATTGCAGCTTGCACCGCTTGAATGGAGACATCGAATGTCAGATTGCTATGGAATGTGGGCATTGGGATTTGGTAATTGTCGCACCACACTTGCCAGTCGTGTTGTCGCCTGGGGTTAAAAACGCCAATGGTCGGGTTTTGTTTGACGAGTTGCTCGACGCTCAATCCGGTCTGGTTTTTTAATAGAGTAGGGCTGCACACCAAGACCAGATCATCGTCGCCCAGTTTCTCGCTGTAATATTGCTCCCACTCGTTGGGCTTGCCATGTACGAGCGCAACATCGACCCCTTCTTGTTCAATATCGAAAGGGCCAGTTAGCGTCGAAATACGGATATCAAGTGAGGGAGCAAAGGCTTGGAAGTCGGGAACTCGTGGGATCCACCAGTGCATCGCGAGCGAATTGACCATGTTGAGGGTAATGCGGTGGTCGTTAGGCGTTCTGGCAAGCTCTTCGGTCGCTTCTATCACTTGCTCAAGTGCGGGCGCGACTTTTCGATAATATCGCTTACCGGCGGCATTAAGAACAACACGACGACCGACTCGTTGAAACAGAGGCTTGTTGACCAGTTGTTCTAACGACTTTATCGCTTGGCTTACAGCAGAGTGACTGACGTACAACACCCGAGCGGCGTCAGTCATGCTGCCAGTCTCAGCGACAGCAATGAAAGCGTAAACGGATTTAAGCGGAACGAGTTTTTTCATTGGTAAGTTTTCCTTACAGTTATGGTTAATATTACTCGCTATTTTTCATTACGTCACGCCTCTAAAATAGATGTCATAGGAGGTGATAATTATGTCTGATATTACCAAGGCGACGACTTTCATGTTGTTGTCGACGTTCAGTTTGTCTTTAAGCGGCTTGATGGCCAAGTATCTATCTGAAGTGATGCCCATTTCGTTACTCAGTTTCGTGCGTTTTTTGTTACCCAGTCTGTTCTTATTTCTTTTTCTGACTTTTTACAAAATCAGCAAGCCGACACGAGAAATGTGGAAACCGTTGGTGATGCGGGCGATCTTTATGGTGGCGTGTCAGTGGTGTTTCCTTACTTCACTACAAACCTTAACGCTGGTTGAAGGTGTGGTGTTGTTCAGTACTGGTCCTTTGTTTATTCCATTGTTAGAAAAATTAATATTTAGAACCAAGATTCATATAACGACGATAGTGTGTTTAGCTGTCACCTTTGTTGGCGTAGTGATGATGGCAGGGGATTGGTCGCAGTTTGAGTTGGGTTCGGAGTTCTTTAGACCTGCGCTTCTGCTTGGGCTTCTCGCGGGGGTATTTAATTCTGGCTCGCAAGTGAGTTTGTACCGAGCATCTAAAACCAGCCTGACTCCGGCAGAGCTTAACGCGTGGACTTTTTTAGTCGCGGCAATCATTGTGATACCAATGGTGGTGTTTACTTCTGTTTCTGCGGTGCCTGATGTTCTTGAAAGTGCTGAAAAAGGCTTCGTGTCGGCGTTGCTGTCTTTTGATGATTTACGCTGGATTGCTCTCGGAGCACTTGGTCTTGCATTGTTTACTATAAATACCCAAATCTTCCGTTCTAAGGCGTATAAGCTGGCAGACAGCGGTTCCCAGTTGGCACCACTGATTTTTACTAACATGCTGTTTAGCGCGCTTTGGCAGGGCTTGTTCTTTGATGATGTGTTTTCTACTCAGCAGATGATTGGTATTAACCTGATTGTCGTGGCGAGCATCACTAACACGCTACTAGCGAAAAGACACAGCAAGACGAAAGCCAACCAGAAACCGCACACCACAGTGGCTGTAGCGACTGTAGCGACTGTAGTGGACGTTGCGGTATTGGACTCGGCAGCTAAAAGCTAACCATTGATCTATGGCTTATCCTCTGAATGGTTAGCTTAAAACTTAAGACTTAAAACAATGAGCGTATGTACTCTTTTACTCGGTCGATGTGTTCGTGCGGATCAATCTCGCAGCGTTGGTTCATTTCTAGAAATCGCTCAGCGTATTTGTCGTAGATTTTGTTTTCCAAAAACAGCAAATACAACTTGGGATCGATATGACCGCTGGTCGCCATGTTGGTCATGATGTTGAGTGATTCGCTTAAGAGTTTACCTTTCTTATAAGGGCGATCACTAGAGGTCAGCGCTTCAAAGACATCAGCAATTGCCATTGCTCTGGACGGCAGTGGCAACTGGTCTTCGCTTAAGCCTCTTGGGTAGCCCTTACCGTCGATACGCTCGTGGTGTCCGCTAGCGATATCCGGAATGTTTTGAAGGTAAGGCGGGTAAGGCAGCTTATTGAGCATGGTGAAGGTTTGAATAATATGATCGTTAATCATAAAACGTTCTTCATCGTTTAACGTACCACGGCGTACTTTCAAATTGTGCAGTTCACCTTGGTTGTATTTAACTTCTCCGGGCTTAAGTACAAACGCTTCTTGCCATACATCGGCAGGGTTAAATCCATTGTCCCAAGGTATTTTATGCTCGGGTTTGTCGGCAAGTAGGGGCTCCATAACAGGTAAACCCTCTTCCTGACTTGTTGGCTCCGTTCTCTCTTTCTCAACCGACTCTTTTGAGGTGTTGAACCTCTCTTTTTCAGACCAAGACAAACCCAATTGATCATCCAGTGTGCGTTTCCATTGGCGTTTGGCTATTTGATCTAAGCGCTCTAGCTGCTCTTTCGTCATAGATTCGCCACCAAGGTTACACTCAGCAACAAAGGCAAACTCCTCATCCAGTTCAGACAGGCTTTGTTCGAGTATTTTGAGTTGTTCTTCTTGTAGCGCACCGTTCGCTATGGCTTTCCAGTAATCGGTTTCCGCTTGCTGTTTCAACACCTCAAAACGCATTCGCACTTCGTGGATTCGGTCGTAAATGGTTTCCAGTTTTGTTGCCTTGTCTACCACATATTCAGGCGTGGTCACCTTGCCGCAGTCATGAAGCCAAGCGGCGAGCATCAACTCTTCCCACTGTTTACTGTCCAATGAGAATTGCGGGTAATAGCGGTCATCATCTATGGTTGCTTGAGTTAGCCATTTGGTGAGCTCAGGCACTCGCTGGCAATGCCCGCCCGTGTATGGTGACTTGGTATCAATCGCCGAAGCAATCAGCTCGATAAAGGCATTAAGCATGTCTTTCTGTTGCTGCATTTGGTCGATGTTGTCTTTCGCTATTTCCGCAAAGCTGAGCAGCTCTCGTAAAAAGGCGTGCTTATCGGCCTGCATCTTGGTAATCGGTCTTTCATAACCAATTGCCACAATACCTACCAACAACTTCTCTCGGTTTAATAGTGGAAATAGGTACAGGTCTGAATTGAAGATCGAATCTTGGTAATAGTTGAGAACATTGTCTTCTCGGTTTAAATGGATTGTCTCTCCAGATTTAAGCTGACAAAGCAACCAAGGCGTGTGTTTGATGAAGTCATTGATGTCGGCCTTAAAAGGCAGAATGGCAAGGTTGGCCGCCGTATCAAACACGTCTTTCTCTTTTGATTGAGTGAAGAGGACAATGGTTTCTGCTTTGGTGATTAAATAGCTTTGATGAGCAATGTTCTTGGCTAAGATCGAAAACTCCTGATTCCCGGCCGTGTCTCGAAGTAGGGTAATCAGATCATGAAGCGTGTGTTCCATTAGCTCAATTGAGTGGGCGAGGTTAGCCACTTCTTGAATCATGCTTTTGGGATAATGAGTACGCCTGAAGTCAAATCGTGCGATGTTGTCGGTGAGTTGCATCAGCGTATTGAGTGGCTGAGACAAGCGATTGGCGACAAACCATACAATAGCGAAGCAGATGAACAACATCCCAATCGCGACCGCAACTTGCTTGTCTCGCATCGAGATAAGATCAGCGAGCAGCTCATTGTGTGGCGTCGCTTCTGCCAAGTATAAGGTGACATTTTGAGTCAGTTGAACCGGCGTTAGCGTTAGTGCCCAAGTGTTTAAGTTGTACTCAACGTTTTTTAGATTGAGGTTTAATTTCTCCTCGTCGGAGATAAGTGGTGCTATGACGGATGCTTTCAATGCTTCCATCTGTTCACGTTTGGGCACATTAAAGAAGCTTTGGTCTTGCTCACTGCCAGAGAGTTTCTCCGTCGTTTGTTTGTTCGTTTGCTCAGTTTTACTTGTGTCATCAGACTTGGGTCTTGATAACTCAAGTTGATGCTGACCGAGAAGGTTAAAATGTTGATCGAACAGGGCGAGTCGGGTTTGCGGAGAATAAGCCAATTCACTGATCTGAGAAGAGAGCGAACTCAACGTAAAATCGGCACCAACCACATGCTTGCCATCGGCAGAACGCCTAGAGAGTGTAATGCCATTGGTTTGCAGGAAATAGAATAGATAGGGCTCAGAGAGTTGTATTGAGCCGTCAGGCTTTGCGTTACGAAACCAAGGGCGAGTGGTGGGGTTGAACTTACTCTCTGCTTGTCGAGTACTGATCACTTGATGTGCGCCATCAAGGTAGGTAATAAAGTTTTCACCGTCTAGATTGGTGCTGCTGACCATCATGGTCGCTTTAGCGGGGGCGCTGTTTTCGGCTCGCTGTTTATTGGTGCTTAATGGACGAAAGATTCTAAAGTCACCATCTTCAGAACCGTAAAATAGAGCGACCAAATTGGTGTTTTGCTTGAAGATGATATCGACCGAAGCAAGCCAAGAGTCTTTTTCGACAGCGGAAGTTTGATGAGCAACAAACGGGCTCACCGCCATCACATTTAAGGTTGTGATGACCGGGGCAATGGCTTGTTTAAATACTGATTCCAGTTTGTCGCGATGCTCATTACTGATCTCGCGCACTGTGCCTAACAGCAACTCTTGAGAGTGCCGATAACTTATCGAAATCAATACCGCACCGACAAGTGTTGTCAAAATTAGGAAAAGGCTAGTGATGTGGATACTCAGCGGATATCGTCTTCTTCTCATCTAACACTCCAGTTTGTAGACTGGTTTAAGTATTGACGAACTTGGGTAGGTTGCAAAAAATTGGCGCAATTACCGAGTGTGTACGGTTCGACTTAGATAAGACCAAGCGTTGGCTGGTTCGGTTAGCCACGTATTACCTGTCATGTAAATGAACCAGTAATAAACCTTTATGTTTGGGTGCTAATTGTCACTTTCAGCTGATAAACTGGTCGAATTGTTGCCATTAGGCACTCATTTTCTGAAGCATTCTTTTCCTGAAAGAGATTCAGGGTTACTTTCTTAAAAACGTATTTTGACCGAGCGAAGAGGGCATTGATTCATGGAACTCAAAGTAGATACTCACACCCACACATACGCAAGTGGTCATGCTTACAGCACATTGATCGAAAACGCCAAGTCGGCAAAGCAAAATGGTTTAGCCATGTTTTGTACCACCGACCATTCAGAATCAATGCCGGGCGCTCCACACTATTGGTTCTTCAGTAACCAACGTGTACTTCCTCGTTTTATCGAAGAGGTCGCCATCATCCGTGGTGTTGAGTCGAACATCATGAACACGCAAGGTGAAATTGATATTCATCCGAGCGTTGATAAGAATCTGGATTGGGTGATTGCAAGCTTCCATGAGCCCGTTTTTCGCCCATCGGATGTCGCTACCCACACAGAGGCTCTCGTTAATGTGATTAAGGGTGGTCGAATTGATGCGCTTGGTCACTTAGGCAATCCTAATTTTGATTTCGATTTTGAAGCCGTTATTCAATGTGCGGTTGAAAACAACGTGGCGATTGAGATCAACAACACCACACTTAAAGGAAATAGCCGAGTTGGCAGTGTTGACCGCTGCTATGAGATCGCAAGAATAGCGAAAGCGAAGGGTGCATTTATTACAACAGGCAGCGATGCGCATTTCTGTTTAGATGTCGGTGGCTTGGATTTAGTCGCAGCATTGTTAGATGAAGTGGGTGTCGATTCGAGTAAAGTGATCACCCATTCGCCAAAGCAGTTCCTAGCCTTTTTAGCCTTGCGCGGTCGTAGTGAAATCCCAGAATATTCAGATCTTGTTTAAGAGATTGTCGGCGGGTTTGCATTTCGACACAATCAATTTTTGTGCCTGACAGATTTTTGTATACACTAGCCGAAAATAATAAAGTCGAAGTGCCACATTACTGTTGGCTCTAACTTCAAAGACACCGCTTCACTTGGAGAAACAATGAAAACTCGCTCAATCCTTTTATCTGGCTTAATCGCTGCTTCAGTATTGTCTGGCAACGCATTTGCTAATGTAGACCTTAAGAAAAACATGCAAGAAATGAAGCTTGCGTTCAAACAAGCGGCAGAAGCTCAAAGCATTGAAGAGATGCAAAAGCCTATCGTTCGTTTAGATACGCTAGTGGCAGAGCTGAAAACGGGTGTTTACCCAGTCGAGAAAGAAGACAACTTCATGGAAGGCTTCAAAAAGATCAGTGCATCACTGGATAGCATTGAGCAGAAGCTAGACCAAGGTGATTTAGCGTCGGCACAGCAAGAACTTCGTACTATTGACGGCCTTCGTGAAGAGTACCATGAGAAGCGTAACCCAAGCATCTGGAGCAAGATCTTCGGTTAATTCGTTAATCATGAGTTTGCTAGATAGGTAACAAAGAGCAAACCTCAAGATTCGATCTCTAAAACGCCGCCTTACTTTCCCCTCTTTCGAGGAAGGTGTAAGGCGGCGTTTTTATTGTCTCTTTTATTGAAAGCCTGCTGTAAAGAGTTGAGTAATACTTTCTTAGCTTTAGTGTTGTAACCAGTATTTAACGAAAAAGAGTGTGCGTTAGCTTCAATTTTTTAACTTGCTGTTAATCTTTACGTTTACCTAGATTCCAAGTCCCTCATAATAAGGGAAATTTATAAAGATTTGGAATAATGCGCCGAACCTCGTTCAACTTCTCCATGTTACTTGCAACAGCATTAAGCTGGGCGCTAGTGACATTAATGCCTGTTATCAATGCTCATGGTAATAGTGCGGGAGTATGGGCGTCGTTATGTACGGTCAATGGCTTTGAATTGGTTCAAATCGAAGAAGGCGAACCTAGTACTCATAAAGGAAAACCGTGTCCGTTTAGCCATTTTTCCACGTTTCACCAAGATGAACTTCCCACTACACTACTGACAACTCGACTGAGTTCTATTGTCTCCGACAGCTACGCTTTTTTGGCTCTAAGCGAACGCTACACGAGGCAAGCCCCACGCGGCCCTCCCTTTGTTATTGCTTAAACCTAACCCATTAAAATAATTAAAAAATAAAGTATTAAGTAAAGTTAAACATGCTCAAGTTACTTTCTGATTTTTCAGAAGGTGCATTTGCGTGTGTCAAAGGAAACTATAATGTTGAGAAATGAATCTCAAACCCCTGCGAAAGCACAAGCAACTTCGCAGTCTAAAAGCAGTGCAACAACCGGTTCGAAAACCAATATAAAAAGCAAAGACCGCAATAAAACTCTCTACTTCCTCACATGGCGCTGGCACTTCTATGCTGGGCTATTTGTTATCCCGTTTATGTTAATGTTGAGCATTACAGGCTTGGTGATGCTGTTTGATGATGAAATCGAGTTAGCTTTTCATCACGATGCGATCGAGATTGTTGCATCGGGCGACCCGATTAAAGTGTCACAACAGTTAGTTGCAGTACAACTTCAATACCCACAAGGTTCGGTTACGCAGTTTGTTCCGAGCGAAGCGCCTGATCTCGCTAACCGCTTTTCGGTATCACTTGAAAACGGAACATCTGTTTTCGCCACTGTGAATCAGTACACTGGCGAAGTGGTCGGAGAGATTCCGCGCAGCGATACCCTGTACCAGCTGGCGAATGATATTCACGGCACTTTGTTGATTGGTGATTGGGGTGATTACCTAATTGAAGTCGCAATAAGCTTGTCTATTCTGTTGCTCATCAGTGGTATTTACTTATGGCTACCGAGAGACAACGCAAGCCGCGCTGGTTTTCTCAAGTTGAGAATTTCATCCGGGCCACGCGTTCTCATGCGCGATCTGCACGCGAACATTGGAGGCACGTTATCGCTTATTCTGTTGTTGTTTATTCTATCTGGATTGGCATGGACAGGTTTTTGGGGCGGTAAGCTTTTTCAAGCATGGAGCACTTTCCCTGCTCAAATGTGGGACGATATTCCATTGTCTGATAAGACGCATGCTTCCCTCAACCATGGCTCAGAAGAAGAGCTTCCTTGGAACTTGGAGCAAACACCACTGCCTTTGTCTCAAGATAAGCCAGCAGAACACATTCATCATGTGGAAGAGGCGACGGAACCTCATGATCACTCTAAGATGACTGAAGATCACTCTCAACATGTGTTGTCAGCAAGCAACTTCGACATTGATGACGTTATTGAAAAAGCATACTCACTTGGCTTTACGCAATACAAGGTCAATTTCCCGCGTTCAGAAACGGGTGTTTACACGGTCACAGCCAATACCATGGGCGGCGATATCATCGATCCAACGCAGGATCGTACCACGCACCTCGACCAATACTCAGGTCGTATTCTGGTTGAGGTGACATGGCAAGATTATAACTTCATTGCCAAGACGTTAGCTGTGGGTATTTCATTGCATCAAGGTGACATCAGCATCATCAACAAGCTTCTAAATGCCTTGTTTTGCTTGGCGTTCATTGTTGTTTCTGTGACTGGCGGTGTGATGTGGTGGATGCGCAGACCTTCCGGTCAAAGAAAGCTTGGCACGCCACCGAAGTTTGGTGATGCAGGGCTTTGGAAGGCAGGCTTAGTGACGGTCGTGGTTATTTCAGTACTGTTTCCACTCGCGGGTGCAACGATCGTGACAGCCATGCTATTGGATTGGTTACTGTTCTCGCGTGTCGAGAAATTCAAGACAGCATTGAGTTAATTGATACACAAACTGACCTTCTGTTTGAGGAGGTCAGTTTCATTAATCAGATGACATGCTCTGTTTATTAAGAAGACGTTAGACTTGATACAGCTCTATACTTGATAAAGCTCTAGATTTCATAAAGCTCTAGATTTCATAAAGCTCTAACGGAAGCCCGTCAGGATCGGCAAAAAAGGTAAATGTTTTACCTGTAAACTCATCAACTCGGATCGGTTCGACTTCGATTCCTTGTCCTTCCAAATAGCTTTTGACTTGTTGAACGTCATCAACACAAAAGGCTAAGTGTCTTAGCCCTTGAGCTTCAGGAAAGCTAGGTCTTTCTGGTGCGTTAGGGAAGCTGAATAGCTCTATCTGAGCACCATTAGGTAGCGCTAAATCAAGTTTGTACGACTGGCGAGCCTCTCGATAGTTTTCGGCAATTATCTCGAGTTTCAAAATCTCAGTGTAAAAGTGTTTCGACGCGTCGTAGTTTGAACAGATTATGGCCGCGTGGTGTATTCCTTTCAGCATCAGTTTATTTCTCCTGCCAACTTGTCACCTAAGTGCTCCATGGCGTAATCAATGAACACACGCAGTCGAGCGGGCATGTACTTGGTTTGAGCAAACTGCATCGCAATCGCACCATGGTAATTACTCTTGATGGTCCAATCTTCCAACACTTGTACTACAGACCCTTCAGCTAACGCATCTTGAATCACGAAGTCATGGAAAATACCGACGCCGAGACCTTCTTTTACACCTTTTAGTCGCATCTGCGAGTGGTTAACTGCGTAACGCCCACTGACAGGTACCGTGTGAAATTCATCATCTTTAAGGAAGTCCCAAATGTGGTCTTTGTCTGTCTCTGCAAGGTATAAACAGTCGTGTTCAGACAGTTCGGTAGGGTGGTGAGGAATCCCTTTGGCATCTAAATAGTCAGGGCTTGCACACAACACGAGATTTGTTTTGCCTAACTCTTTCAATACTAAGCTTTCGTCGGGTTTATCTGTCAGGCGGAATGCGATGTCGATACCTTGCCGTAAAATATCGATGTCGCCATCAGCCGCTCTCAATTTAAGTTGGATTTCTGGATACTGATTTAAGAAAGGCACAATAAAGGGCTGCAAAACCGAATTCAAGAAGGCTTCTGGTGCCGCTACCGTTATCGAGCCTGCAGGTTCGGTATGGTCGGAGGTAGACAGTTCAACTGCTTGTTGAGCTGCGTTGATCATCACCACGCTCTGGTCGTAAACCAATTGACCCGCTTGCGTGATGATAAGGGTACGAGTGGTACGCTCAAACAGTTTCACCGATAGCGCTTTTTCCAAGCGAGTGATGAGCTTACTCAAGGCTGACGGTGTCACGCCTAACTGTTTTGCTGCAGCCGTAAAACTACCTTCGTTAACCACCAAAATGAACGAGGCGAGATCCGGAAGCAGGGCGATGAGTTTTGGGTTAATCATAAGTATCCAGTTAAGCGAGTTTCAACGATGAACTTAATGGTAATTGTGAGCGATTTACTTTGATTTGTGAATCAATTTCATTAATTAACTGACGTGGTAAGGCGATGTTGAAGGCTTCATTTATTAACGAGCTTAAGTGAACTACACTGATAAAAAAGCTAGGTAAGTGACCGATGAATAAAGAGAATTTTTCAGAAGAGTTAAAAAGGCTCCGCGAAGCAACCTCAATTTCTCAAGAAGAATTTGCAGAGTTACTTTCCCATTCTCATCGAGCATTTTCCGGTGTTAATCAGGTGATGGTGAGCCAGTGGGAAAGGGCAAAGACATTGCCTAGTTTTGTTCGTCGCCTTGGTATCGCAAGCTTCTTTCAGGTGGAGTATGACTTTTCAGTGGAAGAGATGGTTCAAGTCAAAGCTGCAACCAAGAATATGGAACGTCCGTTTAGTGCCGAGATCGGTTACGACTATGAGGTTACCAGCGTAGAGTCATACAACATGGGTTCGCTTCCTGCGAAAAGGATTAAGTCTATACAAGGGATGCACCTCAAAACTTATGGCAAAGACTTTATCGAGGTTGCTCAGTATCTCGGGGTGAGAAAAGAAGATATGCAGGTGCTTTGCTTCTTGTTCGAGGGCGTCATTATCGGGCATGTGGTTTACGACGGCCTCAGCAAAATGCTTTGCAGTGTTGGTGCAGTCAGCGTCGTGATCCGACGTAAGATCTTCGATTACATGGCAGATAATTTGGCTGGCACTGAATTTCGTTTTCCGACTCTTGACCCTGCAATGTCCCAGTTTCTTTATGATCTCTACTTAGAGCCGTACATGAGCAAACTCGGCATGCCATTTTTCAAGGCTGATATAAAGAAAGTGGTGAATAACCCATTCTCTCAGAACATCCAAAACAAACACGATATTTACTTCAAATGCATTCGATATCATGACCTTAAGCAGAAAAAGAAAAGCGTCGAGTTTGTCTTAAGTTAACCTTGCTTGAGTTCGCACTCTTACATGACAAGTCTAAGGTCAGTCAAAGGCAGTGGCTTTGAATATAGAAAGCCCTGATAGCTATCAAAACCTAGCTGGTGGACGAGTTGATGTGTATCCGTATCTTCAACACCTTCTGCCACGGTTTCAATTCCAGACTCTTTGCAGTACGCCAACGTGCGCTTCACCAAGTCCGAACGTGCTGGTTCTGCGCTATTCACGATTGATTTATCAAACTTCACTTCATCGACATTAAGGCTCATCACTTTATTCATATCTGAATAGCCAATACCAAAATCGTCGATTGAGATTTTAATGCCAAGAGATTGAAAGCGTTTAATCTGCTCACAAAGTTGGTCATCCAACTGATCGTTTTCGCTGAGTTCAAAAGTAAGCTGCTTTGCTTTGAACGAGGTATTCCAAAGCAATTCACGAACCTTTTCCACGTTATCAGGGTTAGCCAGCACCTTCTTGCTGATATTAACCGCCAAGTTCAAGTGAGATGAGAGAGATTTTACCTCTGTCAGTGACTGTTCAAGAACACTAAAGAAGATCTCTTCCTCGTAACCCAATGCAAACGCACGATCAATAAACACACCTGGAGAGAAAATCCCTTCTTCTGGAATATCTAAACGAAACAGCGCTTCAACCCCAGTCACTTTCTCGATACTAGGTTCAACCTTTGGCTGATAAAAGCAGGTGTGCCAGTCGTTTTCGAAGGCTTCTTGAATGATGTGGTCTGATAGGTTCATGTGTTTGGTTTCTCTTCTCATCGTGTTTCATTTGTATAGCGGCGTTGCTGGTGCGCATTCTGAGAGAAGCGGGCATTCATCACTATATCGTTTTGAGATGAAAAATTGAGATTTGATATGAAAGCGAAATTAGACGGAAATTAAAGGTGATTTGGCGTTTAAAAGAGCAAGTGAAGGGCGTTAATGTGCCCTGTGTCACTGGGATGAACTATTATTCATGCCTGTGGTTCATTAATGTTTTTCCAACTAAAGGGATAATCGGAACGGGGATGTTCAACTAGAATATAGGCATAAGTTTTACAGTGTAAATGATCGTGTTGAGATCGTTTGCATCCCTACATAAAGCGGCGCGCGATGCTGCGAAATAATAACTAGGAAGGAATGAGACAATGTCTTCTGCATTTTACCAACAGATTCAAACTCAAATCGAAGAAGTTAAAGAAGAAGGTCTTTACAAGTCTGAGCGCATTATTACTTCTGCACAAAAAGCAGCGGTTTCTATCTCGACTGGTGAAGAAGTACTAAACTTCTGTGCAAACAACTACTTAGGTCTTGCTAACCACCCAGCTCTTATCGAAGCAGCTAAAGATGGTATGGATCAGCACGGTTTTGGTATGGCTTCAGTACGTTTCATCTGTGGTACTCAAGATTCTCACAAAGAACTAGAGCAAAAGCTTTCTACGTTCCTAGGTAAAGAAGACACTATCCTTTACACATCTTGTTTTGATGCAAACGCTGGTTTATTCGAAACAATTCTAGGTAAAGAAGACGCAATCATCTCTGACGCACTAAACCACGCATCTATCATCGATGGCGTTCGTCTGTGTAAAGCAATGCGTTTCCGTTACTCAAACAACAACATGGAAGAGCTAGAGCAGCAACTTATCGCTGCTAAAGAAGCGGGCGCTCGTCACACACTAATCGTAACTGACGGTGTGTTCTCAATGGACGGCGTAGTGGCTAACCTCCCTGCTATCTGTGACCTTGCAGACAAGTACGACGCACTAGTAATGGTTGATGACTCTCACGCAGTGGGCTTCATGGGCGAAAACGGCGCGGGTACTCACGAGTTCCACAACGTTGTAGACCGTATAGATATCATCACTGGTACGCTAGGTAAAGCAATGGGTGGCGCTTCAGGCGGTTACACTTCTGGTAAGAAAGAAGTGATCGACTGGCTACGTCAGCGTTCTCGTCCATACCTATTCTCTAACTCTGTTGCACCTGCAATCGTATCTGCGTCTATCCGCGTTCTAGATCTTCTTGCGGAATCTGGCGACCTACGTACTCAACTATGGGAAAACTCTGCTCACTTCCGTACTCGCATGGAAGAAGCTGGCTTCACTATGGGCGGTGCAGATCACGCAATCATCCCAATCATGCTTGGTGATGCAAAAGTAGCGGCTGAATTCGCAGAACGCGCACTAGAGAAAGGCATCTACGTTGTAGGTTTCTCTTTCCCTGTAGTACCAAAAGGTCAAGCTCGTATCCGTACGCAAATGTCTGCTGCACACTCTCGTGAGCAACTAGACCGCGCAATCGATGCGTTCATTCAAGTTGGTAAAGACATGGGTATCATCTAATTTTAAAGGGATGCCACGAGCATCCTTTAATTAGATAGAGCAACACCCAGTAGAATATATAGATTTTTGATTCTCGCCTTACAGTTAGGCGAGATGAACTAGGTAACATTATGAAAATTAAAGCACTTTCTAAGCTTAAGCCTGAAGAAGGCATTTGGATGACCGAGGTTGAAAAACCTGAAATGGGTCATAATGATCTTCTTATCCGTATTAAGAAAACCGCAATTTGTGGTACTGACGTACATATCTACAACTGGGATGAGTGGTCACAAAACACAATCCCAGTACCTATGGTAGTAGGTCACGAATACGTGGGTGAAGTTGTTGGCATAGGCCAAGAAGTTCGTGGTTTTGAAATCGGCGACCGTGTATCTGGCGAAGGCCATATCACATGTGGTCACTGTCGTAACTGTCGTGGCGGCCGTACTCACCTTTGTCGTAACACAACAGGTGTTGGTGTTAACCGCACTGGTGCGTTCTCTGAGTTCCTTGTGATCCCTGCGTTCAACGCATTTAAGATCCCTGCAGAAATCTCTGACGATCTAGCTTCAATCTTTGACCCGTTTGGTAACGCAGTACACACCGCGCTTTCTTTCGACCTAGTAGGCGAAGACGTGCTAATTACTGGCGCTGGCCCAATCGGTATCATGGCTGCAGCTGTTGCTAAGCACGTTGGTGCTCGTCACGTTGTAATCACTGATGTAAACGAATACCGCCTAGATCTTGCTAAGAAAATGGGTGTGACTCGTGCAGTAAACGTGATGGAAGAGAAGCTTGAAGACGTAATGTCTGATCTTGGCATGACTGAAGGCTTCGATGTAGGCCTAGAAATGTCTGGTAACCCATCTGCGTTCAACAGCATGCTGACTAACATGAACCACGGCGGTAAGATCTCTCTACTAGGTATTCCACCATCAGATATGGCAGTAGACTGGAACCAAGTAATCTTTAAAGGCTTGGTTATCAAAGGTATCTACGGTCGTGAGATGTTCGAAACTTGGTACAAGATGGCTTCATTGATTCAATCTGGCCTAGATCTAACACCAATCATTACTCACCACTACAAAGTGGACGACTTCCAGAAAGGCTTCGACATGATGCGCTCTGGTATGTCTGGTAAAGTAATTCTTGATTGGGAATAAGCAAAAGGAGTAAACACTCCCGAGCTTCCTGACTAATTGAAAATGCCTCAAAGCGATTTGGGGCATTTTTGTATCCAAATTCTACCTAGGATTAACTTATCTCTCTGTCACTTAATGGCCATTTTACTGCCTAGTAATCTCTAAAATACTCAATAAGCAGTTACATCTTATTGTTTTACTATTGAAGAGAGGGCTCATGGCTTGTAAACCACTTGCACTGATAATCACTGGACTATTATTAACGCCGAATTTTGCTAGCGCTAAGGTCGACATTTCTAAATCTGAAAGCGATCAAGCGGCAGAACAGGCAGCAAAGGAACTTGCAAACCCAAATACAGCTTACGCTAGCCTCAACTTAAAACTACAATACTCTGGTGGATATGACGGAGGAGGGGACAGTTTTGCTACGGTTCTACAGCCGACACTGCCGTTTCCCATGGATAATGGTGACAAAGTGATCTTCCGCCCGGCTATCTCTTATGTACAGAACGATTTCCATGTGGACACACCAGCAAGCTCGCAGCACATGGATCAGTCAGGCTTTACAGACATCTCATTTGATTTAGCTTATGCGCCTAAAATGGAGGGCGGTACTATTGTCGCTTTCGGTCTCTTTGCTTCTTTACCAACGGGCAGTAGTGACTTAACGGCGGACCAGTTTGCTGTCGGGCCTGAGTTTATGGTCGGGAAGGCGAGTAGTGAACGAGTTGTCGGTATGTTCCCCAACCACTTGTATGGCGTTTCTGGAGACGGAGCTAACCATTCTGATACTCGAATCAACAAGACATCGACACAAGTGTTTTGGGTTGAGATATTAGGAGGTGGTTGGACGGTGGGCTCTGCGCCGACATTCACCTATGACTGGAATAAGGATCAGGCGGAAATCCCGTTAAACATCAGTGTTAGTAAAACAACGGTTCTGAATGGACGCCCTTGGAAATTTGGCATTGAAGCGAACTATTACCTTGAGAAAGACGAAAAAGTGCGTCCAGATTTTATGTTGAGCTTTAATATCAGCCCTGTGGTGGAAAATAAATTGGCGTCTTTATTCGACTAGTTTTATTTCCTTTATGGCATTAAATAGGCTAAAGCTTGGTATTGATATTAATCGGGATGGCTTTAGCTAATTAACTGAATATTTCACTCCAACATATATTGAATGAAGCGTAGATAAAATAACCAAAGATGAGCATTAAAAATAACCAAACACCAATGTCTTTTTTAAATTTATCAAGGATATTTCTCATTCTGTATATTCCTCGTAACTTAAACCCACTAAAAATTTGGTTTTCTACCAACCGGATTTGGTCTACATTTTCGGTTTTTAATAAACAGCGCTAATGGCGAGTTCGTGACAATCTCTTGCCTTGCTTCTTCTATCTCTTTGAGTTGTTTACAGTGAGCAAATTGAAACGGGTTACAGTAGCTTTTCTTGGTGTAGCCAAATACATTGGTGTGGTAGCAGATAAACCATTCGTCACTGCTAAAGCTAGATACAACGATGCCCATGTCGTAAAACTCTAACAACCCATTCGCGTCAATGTTTATGCTTTGCGCTCTGATTCGATAATCTAGGTACTGACCTTTAACTAGCTTTGTCGATTTTACTTTCCAATTCTTCATCTCTACTCCTAGAGGAAAATGTTCTTTGTGGGAGTGTTCGGTTCTTTGAGATAAGTCATTTGGGATAACTTCATTCTATAACCATTCATATATTTATTGTTATACGGTTTCGGAGTATGGCGACTTTCAATCTTGCAGGACTTGGCTTGTCGCCACACTTTCCTTTTCGTGGGGGTTCTATCTCTAAGTTTCGTTTTCTCTATGAGGGTAGATGCTAAACACATACGGCTTGCTACGCAATATGACAGATGTATGTATAAATTTAACCGATGTTAAATTTCTTTGAATGTTAACAATGCCAAGACAGTAGAAATATAGTAATTAATCGAGTGTAGTTTAGGAAGGAAGTAGAAATAGTTGTTTGGTAAGTTCTAATCATTAAATATAAGTATGAACTTAAAGTTTTAATTGCTGTTCCATTACCTCTTTATAACGCGCATAAAAAATCCGACATTGGCAAACCAATATCGGATTTAAAATTCAGCAGATTGTTGGCGCTAGTCGTATTAACCAGCAGCAACTTGCATGATGAGGCCACAGATGTAAGCGCCGTATGTACCGAGAGCGTAACCCAATACCGCCATTAGGATACCTACTGGTGCCAATGCTGGGTGGAATGCAGCCGCTACGATAGGTGCCGATGCAGCGCCGCCTACGTTAGCTTGGCTACCTACAGCCATGAAGAACAATGGTGCACGAATTAGCTTCGCCATCACAATCATCAGAAGGGCATGGATAGTTAACCATGTAATACCAATGAAGAAGTAACCTGGGTTGTCTAAGATAGCTGTCACATCCATTTGCATACCGATAGTTGCAACTAGGATGTAGATGAATGCTGAACCGACTTTTGACGCGCCGCTGTGCTCAAGGCTGCGTGTAGATTTGAAGCATGAAGCGATCAGCGCGAACGTTGTTACCATTACGATCAGCCAGAAGAAGCCGGATGTTAGGCTGTATTTCGCAAGTTCCGGCGCATTGGTTGAGATCCACGGTGCAATCATGTCACTGAATAAGTGAGCCAACCCGGTTAAACCAAAGGCAATTGCCGTGATCTTCATGAGATCGGTTGTGGTTGTTGGGCGAGCGTTCTCTTCTTGGTATTTAGATACCGTCTCTTTTAGCTCTTCGATAGATGATGTGTCTGCTTTTAACCATGCATCAATCTTCTTCTGGCGACCTGCCATGATAAGTAACACGGCCATCCAAATGTTCGCACAGATAACATCAACCGTAATCATTGCAGAGAAGAGTTGATCATCAACCTCGAACACTTCTTTCATTGCTGCTTGGTTCGCACCGCCGCCGATCCAAGAACCAGCCACAGTTGTAAGGCCACGCCATACATCGCCAGATACGAGGTCAGGGTTAACTTGGTCGATAATCAGAATCGCCAAAGGGCCACCAATGATGATGCCGACAGTACCCGTTAGGAACATGATGACGGCTTTTGAGCCAAGGCCGAAGATTTTGCGTAAGTCAGCTGAGATGATCAGTAGAACGAGTGCGCTTGGTAATAGGTAACGACTTGCAACAAAGTACAGCTTTGAGTTTGATGCGTCGATGATGCCTAGGCTGTTCAATAGAGAAGGAACAAAGTAACAGAGCAATAGACCCGGAACGAACGAGTAGAATTTTTTCAGTGCGCTATTTTGGCTACTTTCCGTGATAAAAACACCGCCAAGAATAACAGCTAACATGCCCATTATTACAGCATCATTAGTAATCATTATTATATCTCCTTTAAGGTGAGCGCAAAGGTCTCACTTTTTGAATTGCAGGACTATACCGACAACCGCCATTCGTTACAAATTGTAACGATAGACATACTTTGAAATGTTTATGTTAATTTTGATGGTTTGAATTTGTGAATGTCGTGCGTTATTTATTTGATTGATGAATGGGTTTGTTGGGGCTTTTGCGGCGTATTTCGATATATGCAATGTAATTCAAGCCTTAGAGAGTGGTCGCTATGAATTGGGTGGGTGCTTGAATGGCAGGAATGAGTGCATATATAGCCATGTTTATGGTGTGGTTTATGCAGTGTTGGAATGTTTCAATAATGTAAAAATTGAATCCACTTTTGCTATGTGGTCAGAAATTAAAAATTTTAGCTAGATCACACAAATCTCCCGGATTACGAGTTTCAGCACTCGATATTTAGGCTCATTTGACGTTTTGTAAGGGGTAAATGAAAGAAAAAGCGGCTTAAATAGCCGCTTTTGATGGTTGAATTGCATGGTTATCTAGAGCTGAAGTCTAGATGCTGTTTAAGACTCTTCTTCCTCAAAGCCATCTGCATAGCCTTTTGGTGGAGGTGTCCAACCACGCTCAGATCGAGAGTGTTTGTCTGAACGGTCTTTTTTCATATCTTCTTTCATTGCTTCTTCAAGGTGAATGAAGATTTGTCGGTAGTTGTTGTCGTAGCGTGGATTCTCTTCCGCTTCAGACCAAGCTTGGTAAAGTTTCTCAGACTTACGACTCTCAACGCGTTGATACGTCGATTTTTGCTGCTCGACGAAGAATGGGTGATGACCTAAAGAGCGCAAGGCTTCAGCGCCCATTTCAAGAGCAGAATGGTAGGTCTCTGATTCCACGAAGTCTGCACCTGCTTCTCGTAAGCGATAACTATGACCACGGTCGAATGCGCGGGCTAAGATTTTCACTTTAGGGTAGGTGTGTTTAACGTACTTCACTAACTCAACGCTTGAGTCTTGGTTATCGATTGCTACTACTAGCATTGCCGCTTCTTCGATTCCGGCGGTATGCAACAAGTCGTGACGAGTCGCATCACCAAAGTAAGATTTGATATTGATAGAGCGCAGTAAGTCTACTTGGTTCGCTTGGTGATCCAGAACCACCGTATTGACATCGTTCGACACCAACAAGCGGTTAACGATTTGACCGAATCGACCAATGCCCGCAATGATAACGGTACCTTTCTCTTCGATGGTATCTTCTTCGCGGTCGTTAGATTTTTGTTCGTAACGAGGAAGAATCACTTTATCAAATAGAATGAACAGCCCTGGTGTTAGGAACATTGAAAGTGCCACAACCAGCGACAATGTTTGGACGATGTCAGCAGGTAATACGTGGTTTTGAGCTGAGAAGCTTAGTAGTACAAAACCAAACTCACCGGCTTGCGCCAAGCTCAGTGTAAACAGCCAACGGTCACTGTTTTTGATTTTGAAGATCAATGCCAACGTAAATAGCACCAAGGCTTTAAGAAGCATAACGCCAAGGGTTAGGCCAATGATCAAACCAAAGTCGTTGAATAGAACATCAAAGTTGATGCCTGCACCTACGGTGATGAAGAACAAGCCAAGTAGCAGCCCTTTAAACGGGTCGATATTGGACTCAAGTTCGTGGCGGAATTCACTGTTCGCTAAAACCACACCCGCAAGGAAGGTACCCAAAGCCGGAGATAGGCCGACTAGGCTCATCAGTGCAGCAATGCCAATCACCAACATCAGTGCGGTTGCAGTAAAGATTTCACGCAGGCCTGAGCTTGCCACGAAGCGGAACAGTGGACGACTCAAGAAGTGTCCGCCGACCACAACAATCGCAATAGATGCTGTGATCACAAGGCCATAAGCCCAACCGGGTAGGCCAGCGACGAGGCTTAACTCTTCATGGTGATCAGAAGCCGAAGCAACCGCGCTTTGTGCAGCTTCAATTAATTCTGGCAAGGCTAATAGAGGGATAAATGCCAACATAGGAATGACGGCAATATCTTGGAACAGTAGGACTGAGAAAGCGTTCTTTCCGCCTTCTGTTTTGGATAGCCCTTTTTCGTTAAAGGTTTGGAGTACAATCGCGGTAGATGACAGTGCGAAGATCAAACCGATAGTCAGTGCGATCGTCCAAGGCTGCCCAAAGAACAGAGCAATACCCATTACAATCGCGGTAGTGCCACCAACTTGCAGGCCACCCAGCCCCATAAGTCGGTTCCTCATTGCCCAAAGCATCTTAGGTTCAAGCTCAAGACCGACTAAGAACAGCATCATAACCACACCGAACTCGGCAAAGTGTTGGATCGTTGTGGTCTCTTCACCTACCAGACCAATGATTGGGCCAATCACAACACCAGCAATGAGGTAACCCAATACAGAACCAAGGCCAAGTCTTTTGGCAATAGGCACGGCAATAACTGCTGCGACTAAGTAGATAAATGCTTGTAGAAAATATCCCGTCATTATTTAACCTCTGCCATTAGTTCTTCTACGTAGTGGTTGAGTTTTTCTGCTTTGCTGGCTTTCTTGATATTGATCTTGCCAGCAACTAACGCCTCTAACAGCACTTTATAGCTATCGACATGCTCTTGAATGCGGTTTTCTTCCAAAGCGGTACGCGAGCCAAATAACGCAAAGGGCGCGAGATAGTTCATCCCGCACAGAGAAGCGGTTTGTTCGATTGGGTGAAGCAGTTCTCGAATCGTGAAATGGTTGTAACCATCACTTTGGTAGGCATCTTTTTTACCTCCTGCAGTAATGCTACATAACAATTTCTTGCCTTGTAGTTCGTTGCCGTCGGTGCCGTAAGCGAAGCCGTATTCTAGAACGAGATCTTGCCACTCTTTAAGAATTGCCGGTGTTGAGTACCAATATAGTGGGAACTGAAAAATGATGATGTCATGGTCTAACAGGCGTTTCTGTTCTCGGTCGATGTTGATTTTAAATGTTGGGTATTCAGCGTAGAGATCGACGCAGGTAACACCGTCAACGCGTTTGGCTTGTTCAAATAAGGGTTTGTTTGCTTCAGAACGATGTTGAGAAGGGTGGGCGAATAGCACCAAGACTCGATTTTTCGACATATAGCCCTCTTTGTTCATTAACGAATAATATTTATTGGAATTATAGTTATACAATAATAGAAGAATGGTTGAACAACAACGAATTAGCCCATACTTATCTAGTTAGATGCGCGTGTTTTTAGGGACTTAATTATATAAAACACCCGTCAATTTGAGTATTTCCGGCACACGCAGCCGATGACTGCGTAAAACTAATTATTCGCTAATAATAAAAGCGAATAGGTGCATTTTATGTCACCGTTGGTGGGTAACGTAAATAATCCAATAACCCTACATAGAACGATAATGAATAAAGGAAAAAACTATGAGCATGGACTTGCGTCAACAATGTGATTTGTTGCTTTCCGGTCATCTAGAACCGACACCAGCACAAACATTCGCTCAGATGGCTGAATGGTGTGAAACACACAATGTGAGCCATGATAGCTACGGTGATGGCGAGTTTATCGAGAGCTTTGAAAACAAGGTCGCAGAGCTGCTTGGTTATGAAGCTGCCGTGTTTGTTATTACCGGGACGATGAACCAACCCACAGCATTAGAAATTGCGTGCCAAGAGAAAAGAAACTCGGTAGTTGCGATGCATGAGTCGAGTCATATCATTCGCCATGAACGCCAAGGGTATCAGCTCCAAAATCGTTTCAACGTGCTTCCAGTCGGCAACGTATTTCGCACTTGGAATGTTGATGACTTAAAGGCGTGGCCTGATGAGATCGCCGCCGCTCTGTATGAATTACCGATGCGCGAAATTGGCGGTCAATTGCCAGAGTGGGAAGAGCTTGAAGCTATAAAGCAGTACTGCAAAGAACAATCGATTCACCTTCATATGGATGGTGCACGTTTGTGGGAGTGCGGCGCGTATTACCAGAAACCATACAGCGAGATTGCTCAGGGCTTCGATAGTGCTTATGTTTCGCTGTATAAAGGTCTCAATGGCCTTGGTGGTTCGTTATTATTGGGCGATAAAGCCTTTGTAGCGAAAGCATCGGCGTGGATGAAGCGCCAAGGTGGCAATGTTTATCACCGAACGCCTTATGTGGTTTCAGCAGCAATGCAGTTTGATGAGCGATTAGAACTGATGCCTGCTTTATACGAACGAACCAAACAGGTTTATCAAATCCTACAAGATTACCCTCAGTTTACGGTTAACCCACAACAACCGCAGGTCAACATGCTTCACCTCTATTTACCTGTGAGCTACGAAGACGGCATTATCGTGAGAGATAACATCGCGAAGAAACACAAGGTTTGGATAGGAAACCCAGCGATCAGCGAACTGCCAAATCAATGTAAGATTGAATGGTATGTAGGTGATAACTTACTTAATTTGCCTGATCATGAGCTGATCGACATTCTTGATTTTATTAACGAAGAGCTGATTTGATTAACTAAGGGTTAATTTGATTGCGGAAGAGTTGAGTTGATTACAGAAGAACGGACAGCAGAAGAACGGAGCTAATGGAAATGGATACAGGAAATCGGTCCGGTATCCATTTATGCAGCTAGGATGACTGGCTCTGTTACATATACTGGTTGATGTACACATCAACTAAGAACATGAACACTGGAACCGTGCTGAGAAGTCCGAAGAAGACGATTGGCACCCAGTTTTTGATTTTCTTTTTAGGTTGCTCAGTGTTATTCATAAATTCGGCCTTAAATTCGTTGTTGAGTCTGTTTAGCTTTTTGGTACTAAAAATCTAAGTGTATGGTATCAAAGAAATGGGTTTAGCCCTATGTAGATTTAGAGAACCGTGGTGTATATCAATCACATAAAATGTAAGTGATTCATAAACGGTTCATAAAGGTTCAACAATAATGAACCTATTAGAACAAGCATTGCCTTACTTGGCATATGAAATAAACAGTATTCAAAGATTTGGAGAATACAGAATGAAAACAATAGGAAACATCATTTGGTTTCTGTTCGGTGGCGTATTTATGGGACTGGCTTGGTGGTTTTTCGGACTGCTCGCATTCCTAACCATCGTTGGTATTCCATGGGGTAGAGCGTGTTTTGTTATGGGTAACTTCTCATTCTTCCCATTTGGTCAGGAAGCGATTTCACGTGACGAGCTAACCAATGAAATAGACATCGGTACGAGCCCGCTAGGCGTGATTGGTAACGTGATTTGGTTCTTATTTGCGGGTATCTGGCTTGCGATTGGTCACATCATGTCAGCTGTGGCGTGTTTCATTACCATCATCGGTATTCCGTTCGCGATTCAACACCTTAAGTTAGCGGTTATCTCGCTGGCGCCTATCGGTAAGACGGTTGTCGATAAACGTGAAGCAGAAGCGGCGCGAGTAAGAAATTACAAAGGTTAAGATTACACTTTCAGCCTGATTGAACTGAAAAAGCACATCGCATGATGTGCTTTTTTATGCCTCTGTTCTTATCTCTCGATGCTCATATCCTAAACACTAACTATGCGTTGTTGAGCTAGATATTATTGAGCTAGACATTGTTGAACAGGACTTCAAGCCGCAGGGTGATGTTGGCTTCTTCGGTGTGTTTCTCATAGGGTTCTCGTTCCCACTGATAACGAGGAATGAGTTCGTAGAACAGCCACTCTTTCCATACGTTTTGTCGGTAGGTAACCGAAACCTGAGCGTATTCGTAATGATTATGAGGCTCATCCGTTGCATTAATCGTGGCGCTATATTGAAGTGCTTGGTCTTGAGCAAGATAGTGATACAAGGTTAGTCCTGTACCATAGTTCCAACCTTTAAGGTCGTCGTTATACCCCGCAAAGCTTGACCATCGAGCCAAGAAATCATCACTCAAAGAAAGATCAAAATCGATGTCAGTGATTTCGCCAGTCTCTTGTTTTTCTTGATATACCCGTTGGGTAAGCCTGAATACCGCATCGGTGGTGAGAGGGTAGGTAAAACGGTAGCGAGCTTCGATACGCGGTCGCAATGTTGCCTTAATATTGAAGCTGCTATAACCCTTGGCATAGGCGTCGTAACGCAGGCCTAATGCACTTTCCAATTCATCGGAATCATTCGGAAAAAAATCCAAGAACTCTTCATCGCTGACTGATTCGTAGATCAACTTTAGGCGTTTACTGACAAAGGGAAGGTGAAGACGCGCATTGAGCTTGGTCGAGTAGTCTAGCTCCCCACCTTCAGAATAAATAAAATCGTTATACCAACGTACAGATGTGCCAGCTCTGGCATCTTCAGTTATTCGGTCATCGACAAAGAAGCTATCGAACCAGAGTGCGGGTTGGCAAAACTTACTGTTCAGGAAATGGTAAGCCTTTTCGACAGGGGCGTCTTCTAACGGCTGACTGTGACACTCATTTTGTTCCTCTGCCTGAACGGAGTATGAAATGAGTGACGCCAATAATGAGGTGCTAGCTATCCTACGACTCAATGGAACCTGTTTGTTATTCTATATATCAATAGTTTGACTATAACCAAGCGATTGCAACAATGCGACTTTTTAGTGATTAGATGGAAGGCAAAGATTTGAAGGGGACAGGACAGATAAAAGAAAACGGACTCAGAAGGTGAGCCCGTTTGTTTTAGCTATAAGAAGTGATTTGTATCTAGGTTACATTGCCGCTTCGAAGATTGCTGAGATCTCTTCGTGAGTTGCTTGTTTAGGGTTAGTGAAACCACAAGCATCTTTCAGTGCGTTGTCAGACAGCGTTGGGATGTCTTCTAGTTTCGCACCAAGTTGCGCGATACCTGTTGGGATGTTCACGTCGTTTGCAAGTTGAACAATCGCGTTGATCGCAGCTTCTGCGCCTTGTTCTGCTGTCATGCCTTCAACATTCACACCCATTGCTTTTGCCACATCACGTAGACGCTCTGGGCAAACTTGCGCGTTGTAGCGTTGAACGTGTGGAAGCAAGATAGCGTTACATACACCGTGTGGAAGGTCGTAGAAACCACCCAGTTGGTGCGCCATTGCGTGAACATAACCAAGAGAAGCGTTGTTGAATGCCATACCCGCCATGAACTGTGCATAAGCCATCTGCTCACGAGCTTCAATGTCTTCGCCGTGCGTTACTGCTGTTCTTAGGTGCGCTTGCACAAGTTCGATCGCTTTAATTGCTACAGCGTCTGTAATTGGCGTTGCTGCGATTGAAACGTAAGCTTCGATTGCGTGCGTTAACGCATCCATGCCCGTTGCAGCAGTTAATGATGCAGGTTTAGCAAGCATCAACTCAGGATCGTTTACTGAGATAAGCGGTGTTGTGTGCTTATCAACGATAGCCATCTTAATGTGACGAGCTTCGTCAGTAATGATGCAGAAACGTGTCATCTCAGATGCCGTACCAGCCGTGGTGTTGATAGCGATCAATGGCATCATTGGCTTTTCAGATTGGTCTACGCCTTCGTAATCTGCAATCTTGCCGCCGTTAGAAGCAACCAGAGCGATACCTTTTGCACAGTCGTGTGGAGAACCGCCACCTAGAGAAACAACAAAATCACAATCGTTGTCAGTCAGCAATTCTAGACCATCGTTTACGTTAGTGATGGTTGGGTTTGGTTGAGTGCCGTCGAATACAACTGCGTCTACGCCACGCTGGCTAAGAAGGTCTTGTACCTGCTTAACTACGCCAATTTGGTTCAGGATCTTATCAGTAACGATCAGACCTTTTTTAAAGCCTTGAGACTGAATGCTATCAGCAGCATCCTTCAGACAGCCAGAACCCATGAAGTTGATTGTAGGGATGTAAAATGCAGTAGACATTGGAAAACTCCGTTAATTATGATTTTTAATTTCCTACATGTTGTCGGCATTCAAGTGGTTGACCATTGATCTGGAACAACTTTGATTCCGAACTACCACTTTGTGGCTAGCCGTTGTGATGGGGCTCATATAGCAATCGTTTTCATGGTTTTTGGCTGTGTTCTTTGTCAGTAGTGATTAGCGATAAATTGGCTCCACCAAGAGCAGAATGGTGCTCTATAACAATGAAAAATAAGGTTTTTCACTGAAAGTTGCTTTGGTTAGGCTGGTGTCGACGTTTTATCGGAGTCATCACTGCATTCAATTTGAGGATCTTGCGACTCTTCAGAATCAAGGGAGTCTTCTGGCTCCTCGTCATAGTATTTGACAAGAAAAGGGGTGAGCATGACAGATGACGGTAAAAAGTGCTTCATAATACCTCCCGGTACTTAAGTGTATTTTTAGGGCGTGTTGATTTTTCGAGCTGATTTTTGCAGCGAGTTGCTGGGCATTTATACAAGGCAGAGGCTTTGATGTGTAGCTTGCCTACATGAGAAGCCGTTAACGTAGTAGAAATGACCAGCAAACGCTGCCCGAAGGGTTCGGCTAAAAGCGTTTTACTCTTTGTTGAGGGAAATTTGCTTAGAATGACTAGGCTACTTCCCCCTCGCCGCGATTAAAACGCTTTTATCTCGAACAAAACTTAACCACGAAAGGTCAACACGCCCTAGTATGGTATTGGTTTAATATGTGGCAAAATTTGCGATACATCATGACTTGCGACTTGTTTTATATAAATTATTAGATTTATATACAGGCTCACAAATTTGAGGGTAAAGTGATGCTTCGCCGTTTTAGGGCGCGATAAGAACAACGAAAAAAACAGTGTAGGCAGTGCTCAACAGCGCGAATAATAGGAAATAAAATGAAGTACGATTGGATATTCTTTGATGCAGACGAAACCTTGTTCCATTTTGATGCTTATCAGGGAATGAAGCTGATGTTTTCTCGTTTTGGTGTGGACTTCAGCGAACAGGATTATTCGGCTTATCAAAAGGTTAACTTACCACTTTGGGTCGATTACCAAGATGGTCGCATTACCGCAGACCAACTGAAACACACACGCTTCGAAAGCTGGGCTGAGAAACTAGAGACAACAACGGCTGCTTTAAACAGTGCATTTTTAACGGCGATGGCGGACATCTGTTCTTTGTTACCGGGTGCACAAGAGTTGGTGGAGTCTTTAAAAGGCAAGGTGAACATGGGCATCATCACTAACGGTTTTACAGAGCTGCAGTCAATCCGTTTAGAGCGCACAGGAATGACGGATTACTTTGATCACGTGATCATTTCTGAAGAAGTTGGGGTAGCCAAACCGGATGCCGAGATTTTTGAATATGCGCATAAGCTGGTTGGATTGCCATCGAAGCAAAGAATATTGATGGTCGGGGATAACCCACATTCCGATATTCTAGGTGGACTCGATTTTGGCATCGAAACTTGTTGGTTAAATAGCCAAGAAAAGGCAACGCCAGCGGGTATCAATCCTCACTATCAGGTGAAGTCTTTGGCTGACTTACAAGCTCTGCTACTGGCTTAGTTAATAGTCAACAACTGACTGCCACTAGCGAAAACGCAATCACAATCGGTTGATTTCGTTAATCGACCAATGCTTTGTCAATTGATTGGCGTTTCGTTAGTGGATAGATGCTTCGTTAATTGATTGGTGCTTCGTAAATTGATAGATGCTTTGTAAACAAAGTGCTGATGGCCGAGTACGAAAATGTACTCGGCCAATTATTTTGAACTTGGTTTAACCATAGAGTGACCATCAAAACAGATAAAGGAAAAGGCGTGCTGAAATCTCATCGTTATAGCTGCTACGGTATTATCGCCATTTTACTATGGAGCTGCTTGATTGCTCTGTCTCGTAGCGTCTCAGAACAGCTAGGTCCAATTGGTGGTGCGGCCAGTCTTTATACGGTGAGTTCGCTGTTGTTGGTCTGTGTTATGGGGCTACCTAAGCTTTCACGTTTTTCTAAGTCTTACTTGCTGATTGGCGGCGCCTTGTTCGTTTGTTATGAGATCTTCTTGGCTCTGGCATTGGGAATGGCGAACAGCCGACATCAAGCGATAGAGATGGCGGTAATCAACTATCTATGGCCAGCACTGACGGTGTTGTTTGCGGTGCTGCTGAGCGACAAGAAGATTAACTGGCTGGTTTATCCAAGCATCTTCTTGGCATTCTTTGGTGTGGCTTGGAGCATCAGCGGTGACCAAGGTCTCTCTGTCGACCAGATTGCTGCCAACATTGCGACCAATCCTAAAACCTATTCTATGGCGTTTTTCGGTGCGATTATTTGGGCTGTTTACTGCAACTACACCCAGCGTGTCGCGAAAGGTCAGAATGCGATTGTGCTTTTCTTTATCGCTACGGCGATCACTCTGTGGATCAAATACGCATTGAGTGATGAAACCGGCATGGTGATGACAACCAGTGCGGCGGTTGATTTAGCGTTAGCGGGCGCTTGTATGGGGGCAGGCTACGCACTTTGGAACACGGCGATTCTTGGTGGCAACATGGTGTTTTTGGCAACCATGTCGTACTTTACGCCAATCTTCGCGACGCTGCTTTCCTCGGTGATTTTGGGTTTGTCATTGACCATGACGTTTTGGCAGGGCGTATGTATGGTAACTGTTGGCTCACTGGCTTGCTGGTGGGTAACAAGAGAAAAGCCGACGGCAAAGGCGTCGGCTTCTAAAAAGGTTCAATCTCAGTCGTAATTTACGCTGATGTTCCAGCGTCATTTGCTAGGTGAAAGCTTAGCTCGCGACATTGAGGTTCAATTGAAGCTCATAAGGCATCTTCGATAGGCGTCGCTTAAGTTGGCGGCGCGTACGTTCAATATCATCGACCGCAATCGCTTGTTGGTCGTTGGTATGAATATCAACATTGATTCGTAATTCTGGACCAACCTTAGTCACACCCATCAGCTCCAAATCTTGCTCCGCTTCTTTGTCTACCGCGACAACGTTCTTATCGACCGCATCACAAATATCTTTGTTTGCCGACATCATAAGCAGTTCGCGCATCGCCTCACGTAACATGTCGAAAGGCACTTTGATGAAGTAGAAAGACATTAGCAACATCATCATTGGGTCGGCATACACTGCGTATTCTGCAAGCGGAGAAAAAGTAATTAACCAAGCCGCTACGAAACCCGCGGTTACGGCGACACTCAGTAGCGTATCCATCTGCCACTGTTTAGACTCAGCCTGAATCAGGCCTGAAGAAATACGTTTGCTCTTATTCGCGATGTACCACCAAGCGTAACCACAACCCAATACGTTGAAAATACCAAACAGAGTTGCAATAGAAGCATCAACTTCACGACCACCCGTCATTAGGGCACCAATCGCGGAGTAAAGTGAATAACCAACCACAAGCAGAATCACAACGGCTTTGATGGCAATAACAATCGGTTCGATAATTGCTCGACCGAACGGGAACTCTCTATCTGAAGGGCGGTTAATGTATTTTGAAGCAGCTAGTGACAATAAAGTTAACAGTAAGCTGATAAGAGAATAGACACCGTCAAATACTATGACCAGAGAGCCAACGAGAAGACCCAACACCAATCCGCCAATAGCGAAGCCTGATGCTAAAAGGGCTGAGAACAATAGTACTCGATTTTCGTTTTGGCTTTTCCTGTCACACATAATATTTTCCAGATGTTTTTGATAACTTCATTGTTCTAATAATGAGCTAACTTTACAAACTTTATCTGATGACGTTTATATGTCTTATTTGATCGAAACGTATAAATGCATTAAATTCAGTGACTTAGATTAAGATTAAAGTGTCAATAAAGTTGACGTTGAGTGTTTTTTTGGGATGGTGTGCAACTGAAATAGGATCGTTTATGATTAATAAAACACATTAGTCGCTAAGGTTTCATTGGTCTTCTAGATTGAACTGCGACTGCGATGGACAAGGAGTGAATCAATATGAAGTTTGACGATATCAGTGATAACGAGTTGTGGGTGATTGCTAACCCGATCATGGATAATCTGATGGATGGTTCAACTAAGGTTGATCATGAGCAGCACTGTCGAGACTTTACTCAAAGAATGAAAGACATTGTTACGCCAGAATATTTAGAGAGGGTGTGTCACCATTATCAGCACAGTAATGGCTTTTTTGCTGAGCGTGAGCCCGTTGCGCTGTTCAGACGTTCAGATTCCATCGCCTTTGTGTGGAAACAAGCTTACACCATCGCCAAAGGCGAGTTTGTCGCCGAAATGGTATTGGTTGAAGAAGATGGACGCTACTTAGTGGATCACGTGATGGTCTTCTAGGAGTAGTGCTGTTTGTGGTTTTCCCTTTGTTATCGACGATAAGCAATAAGCGCGAGCTAGAAATCAAACAAGTAATCACTAAGCTGGTCGGCCAACCAATTCATTCCTGGGTGCTCTGCCATGCCAGCTGCGGTAAACATACAGTAGTCTTCTTGTGTTAAGCCGTAGGTGTGTTTGATCACGGCAAGCTCTTGTTCACGCAATAAATGGCGAATCAATGGCTCTGGCATTACGCCCCATGCCTCTTCACGTAAAATCGTATCCAACATGAAGTCGAAGCTAGAGAAGCCAATATAGCGGCGAGAGAAGGGCTCAAGCTCAGGATTATCCTTTTCATTAAGATAAACCATGGTCGCTTGCATCGAATTTCTCAGTACCTCATCAGACACTCGTCGCATCGCACTCAAATCATGGCCTTTCTTACATACAGACATCATTCGAATCTTACCAAGCGGGTTGTAGATAATTCTTGGGTCATCGACACGTTCGTAATCGACGCCAAATGCGAAGTCGACTTGCTGAGTTTCAACTAGGTTTGCTAAATCACCGCTCGACGCAAGAACGAAGTTGAATGAGGTAGAAGGGTACTTGTTATTTAAGGCGTGGGATAAGTCCTGCCACATTTCATCGGGTAGGGAGTCATCTCGTGCTATCCAAATCTCCGCGTTGAATTCGCCCGAGACATGCAAGCAGGTTTGTTTAATACGCGCGGCTGTCACCAACATGCCTTCGCAATCCTTGTAAATCGCTTTACCCGCTTCTGAAAGCTCAACGTGGTTTCCGCTGCGGACGAACAGCTCGACATCTAACTCTTTTTCCAAGGCTTTAATCGACATGCTGAGTTTGGTTCGGTTGCATTCTAACTGGCGTGCAGCTTCGGAAACTGATCCTAAATCAGCAACGGAACAAAAGGCTTGGACTTGAGAAAGGTTCATTTCATTTCCATATTGAGCGGGGGTCGGTGCATATTATCTGAATATTGTGCTGACTATCTTAGAAATAGTCCATCTTTGCATGATAACTCTATGACGAATTGACTAATTTGGTTTACTCTGGGGAGGTTCCGAACCTACAAGAAGTAAAGATGGAGGCCATGATGGCGAAACAATGGGACGAGTACGCCGTTGATTGGGATAAAGATCCCGCGACCGCAGTATTCGCACAGTCCGTATTTGACCAGTTAACACAGCTCGTTGATTTAAACGGAACCCGTGTCCTTGATTTTGGTTGTGGTACAGGACTACTCAGCCAGAAAATATCTCCTTTAGCAAAAGAGATCA
Source organism: Vibrio sp. 1CM24A (assembly GCF_023161725.1). NCBI lineage: Bacteria > Pseudomonadati > Pseudomonadota > Gammaproteobacteria > Vibrionales > Vibrionaceae > Vibrio > Vibrio sp. 1CM24A. The sequence continues at coordinate 728,853 of NZ_JALNTS010000001.1, read as the reverse complement.
TCGCACTTGATATCTCTGAAGGGATGATTGAAGAGTTAGATAAAAAAGAGTTACCTAACGTTGAACCGGTAGTTGATATTTTATCGCGCGGACTTGCAGCGCAGCATCCAGCATTCAGAAACCAGTTTGACCTAGTGGTAGCCTCTTCGGTGTGTGGTTTTATCCCGAACCTACAAGACACAGTCAGTCTGATTTACACGCTGCTTGAAAACGACGGCACGTTTGTACACTGGGATTGGTACTTGGAAAGCGACAGTGAAGACTACGGTGTAAGCCAACAGCGCTCAGAAAACGTATTGAGTGCAGCGGGCTTTGCAGTGGTTGAAGTCTCTACACCGTTCTCGATTGACACTCCACAAGGAGAGTTAAAGGTATTAATGGGTGTTGGACGTAAACAAGCGCTTCCAGATCTGTAATCGTGTGTATGCCTTGAGCTAGCATTCAGAATGCTCATTTTAAAGACTAAACCCACATTAACGACTCTACCGTCAGTTATGTGGGTTTTCTCTTTTTGGCGCTATCGTTTTAAACAGAACGAGTTAGCGCTTTCTCATTTCTTCGCTATTAACTCTGGTTTCTCTATTTCCCATCTCGCTCATAGAAAACTCAACACCGCTAATTAACAAATCACTCATTTCCATTTTGGAAATGTAGTCTTGCATACATTTCATTAGTGGAAACATAACGGTGAGATATAAAATAAGTCCATAATAACACTAAGGGTTTAATCATGAGCCACCAATCTGCGTCATCTACTTCTTTACCACTTTCTGAGCAACAACAACGCTTTAGCAATATCATTTCAGATGCCAACCTGTCACCAAAACAGAAGTCGAGCTATCTTGCCTTAGAAGCTGAAGCCAGCCTGCCGTATATGCCGGTAAGCAAAGAAGTAGAGCAAGCCTTACAACAAGGTGTGCTGTGTGACATGTTTGAAGGACACGCCCCATTTAAGCCGCGCTATGTACTTCCAGATTATTCTAAATACTTACATCAAGGCTCAGAGTATTTAGAGCTTAGTGCGGCAACCAACTTCGATGAAGCATTGAACATGCTTACCATCCTTTACCACCATGTTCCTTCTGTCACTTCAATCCCGGTTTACCTAGGTCAGTTGGATGATGTGTTGATGCCTTTCGTTGGCGACTTAACGGAAGAGCAGGTATACCAAAAGATTAAACTCTTCTGGATCATGTTGGATCGCACACTGCCAGACGCCTTTATGCATGTGAATATCGGCCCGACAGACAACATTATCTGTCGTACGATTTTACGTGTAGACGCTGAATTGAAGCAGATCGCGCCAAACTTAACCTTTATGTACGACCCAGCTGTGACACCTGATGATCTACTTCGTCATGCGGCGAGCAACATCTGTGAATGCAGTAAACCACATATTGCAAACTATCCAGCGCATGCCGAGGCTTACGGCGACAAGCGTTTTGGTATTGTGAGCTGCTACAACTCTCTGCCGTTAGCGGGCGGTTCAAACACCTTGGTGCGTATGAATCTTAAGCAGGTAGCATTGAAGTCTGGGGACAGTGCTGATTTCTTACAACAAGTACTGCCGAACTACAGTGGCATCATGGTTGAGTTGATGAACGCTCGTAGCCGCTTCTTACATGAAGAGTCTAATTTTTTTGAAGGCTTCCTGACCAAAGAAGGCCTTATCGAAGAAGACCGCTTTGCGCCAATGTTCGGTATTTACGGCATGGCGGAAGCAGTCAACATCTTGATGGAGAAAGAGGGCCAAGCAGGGCGCTATGGTCACGATGAACAGGCGAATCAGCTTGGTCACCGTATCTCTGAAAAGCTGGCTGAGATCGTTGAACGCTCTGAAGTGAAGTATGGGTTAGAAGGTAAAGCTCTGCTGCATGCTCAAGGCGGTATTAGCCTAGATGAAGATGTGACCCCGGGTGTCCGTATTCCTTATGGTACCGAACCGGATCCAGTATCTTACGTTCGTGCAACTGTGGGTCACCATAAGTTCTACACCTCGGGCATCAGTGACATTCTGACCATCGACGAAACAGTGAAATCTAACCCTGAAGCGATGTTCAACTTGTGTAAAGGTGCGATTCAAGCGGGTTACCGTGAATTCACGGCTAACGTGACATCAAACGATTTGGTTCGTGTGACGGGTTACATGATTAAGCTGTCTGACATTGCCAAGTATGACGAGCAAGGCTCACGCACCAATACCACCTTCTTAGGTGCTGAAGCTGCGAAGAACACGGGCATATTAGAGCGTAAACCACGCGTGGCGAGTTTAGAGATGTCGCCGACATACGAATAGCTTTAACGTGTGTTGTGTGTTTCGAATACGAATAATGTGAATTATGAAAATTTCTGATCTAACAACTCAAATGGCTAGGGTTAAAAATAATAAGACAGAAAAACAAGCGAAGGTCAGCCGTGTGCTGACCTTTTCTTGTGTTGACGGCCCGGGAAATCGCTTGGTGCTGTTTCTTCAGGGCTGCAACTTTGACTGTATTACCTGCCACAACCCACACACAATCAATCACTGTAACCATTGTGGAGATTGTGTGAGTGGCTGTCCAAGCCGCGCTTTAAGCATGGTTGATGGTAAAGTGAAGTGGGACTCAGCAGCTTGTACTAACTGTGATCAGTGCATTGATGTCTGCGACCATAAGTCGAGCCCGAAAATTACCACAATGACGGTCTCAGAGGTTATGGAGCTTGTCAGACATAATCAGTTTTTCTTGAGTGGCATTACCGTTTCTGGCGGTGAAGCGACCATGCAGTTGCCATTTATCATTGAACTGTTTCAAGCGATTAAAAGTGATCCACAGTTAGCGCATCTCACGTGCTTTATTGATAGTAATGGCTCGCTGTCACTGCAAGGGTGGGACAAGGTGTTGTCTTATCTCGATGGTGCGATGATTGACCTAAAATCATGGCAATCGGAAACACATCAATGGCTAGTGGGTAGAGGCAATCATAGGGTGTTTGAAACCATTAACTACTTAGCAGATAAAGGAAAACTGCACGAAGTTAGGTTGCTGAATATCCCAAATAAAAGCGATCTTGAAGATGAAATTGAACAGGTGGGGCGTTACTTGAAGACTCTACCAAGTGATGTTCGAATTCGACTGAATGCATTTCAACACCATGGTGTGATTGGCGAAGCGTTAGATTGGCCGAAATGCACCGAACAACAGATGCAGAGCTTTCACGATAAGCTCTACACCATAGTTCAAAGACCGATGCAAACCCCTGAGGTTTATACCTAACCTCTATGTTGCTTAGGCGGTCAATCAGGCTTCTAAGAACGTTAAGTTTCTAAAGATATTAAGTCTCTAAAAATATTAAGCTTCTAAAAACAGGTCACACAACCATTTGATCGCTTGATCATTCATGTTGGGTTTGTTCCACACCAAGCTATACGCCACCTTACCGTAATCAAAAGGCAAGGGCTTGCTCACTAACCCCTGAGCTTGCTTAGCACGCTCAGCCCACTGTTTAGAGCAAGTGAACAGGAAAGGCGTGTGATGACACAACACAGCCGCAGCACCGAAGTCCGCGACCGATATTGCCATCTCTCTTGGCTGGTGGCATTGAACCAAGTTTTGTTCAAAATAAGGCTGAGACAATTCGTTATCTAAAATCCCAATGTGCTTATAATTTAGGTAGCCTTCCACCGTCAGTTCTTGCTGAGCGAGAGGGTGGTGTGCGCCCATCAAACAAACCATTTCATCTGGAAGAATTGTTTCCCAAACCAGCTCTTTGTTATCGGTCGGCGGCTGAGATATATCATGAGGCAACAAGATCAAATTGACCTTGCCACTGAGTAAAGCATCGAAGCCGAGCTGTTGTTTCGAATAGATGTTGAGCTTCGCGTTTGGCGCGAGTTCAGTGGTGATTTTACTTATCTTAGAGGCAAATACTTCGAAGGTACTTTCGCGCATCGAAAGTGAAAAGCTGCCTTGGTACTCATGAGGGGTAAAACTCTTCTGATGAAGCAGTCCGTTCATGCTTGAAAGAATTGCGTGAACCGTGGGCGCTATCTTTAGAGCAAAGGGAGTTGGGATAAGCTTGGTACCATCTCGATAAAAAAGCTCATCATTCAGGATGCCACGCAGCTGAGACAGGGTTTTACTTACACTCGAAGGGCTGACACAGAGTTGCTCTGAGGTCTGAGTGACGCTGTGGGTGTTCAGCATAATATGCAGCGCAGTGAGGTGCTTAAGGCTCACCCTAGATAAGTGTAAGTAATCCATTTATGACTCACGCATTCAGATTGGCTTGTGATTTTGTATGAACGACAAAATCGAACAAGCCAAATTGGATAAAGGTTATTTACGAGCTAACTTATGGTGCGCTCGTGAAAAGTGGCCGGCACAAAATGCGCCCACAATCGATAGCTCACCCGCCAAACACAATGCAGCACAAACTTCAGCGAGTGCTTGTGATTTACCGTTGCCATGCAGCCCAAGTAAATCTAAACAGGCTTTTTGACTTGGCAAGCCGGTACCACCGCCGACAGTCCCCACCATTAAGTTAGGCAGTGTCACGCTAGCGTATAAACCGCCTTCTTTGTTGAGTTCCATACGCGTCATACCAATCGCTGACTCAGCGACACAGGCCGCGTCTTGGCCACAAGCGATGTAAAGTGCCGCCAGTGCATTCGCATAATGGGCATTGATACCGATAGTACCACTCAAAGCGCCACCGACTGTGGTCATTTGACCAAACTGGACCATCTTCTCAGGTGTCGTGTGTAGGTACTTAGCGACAAGCTCAGCAGGGATATTCACTTCTGCTGTCACCTTTTTGCCACGCACGCTGCGCAAGGTTTGGGTATTGGCTTTCTTGTCGCCTGACAAATTGCCATCAAGGAAAGCGTGGTCAGGTTTAACTGGCGTATTTTCAATAATGTACTCAAACACGGCGTTGGTCGCGATGGTCACCATATTCTGACCCGAAGCGTCTCCGGTTAGAAATTCAAACACCAAGTAAACATGGTTACCCTCGATGTTGATATTGATGTCGGTCAGCTTGCCGTGTGATGTTGTTGATTCTGCCAAGATCTTGAACTGGTCATATTGAGTTACAGCCCAAGCCACAAACTGTCCGGCTTCAACTAATCCTTGGAATGCAAAGCCAGGAGTACGTGTTACGCCTTCATTGAGCAACATAGCACTTGCGCCACCACAAGCCGTAATCAGCTTAGAGCCACGGTTATAAGACGCGACAAGCGCAGCTTCTGTGGTCGCGAGTGGTACGAGGTAATCGCCCGTAGCAAATAGGCCATTAACTCTTAATGGGCCTGAGATACCGACAGGGACTTTAACTGTGCCAATAAAGTGCTCAATGTTTTTCTCATAAGCTTGGATCTGGCTTTGTGTATGAGGGTCGAGCAGTTCTTGCTGTGAATCTGCATTATCGAGCGCTGTCCAGCGACGTGTGAGATTCTTTTCTGTCAGGTAGGGGCTAGGTGTCAGCTTATTTACTGGCTTTTCAAAATGAGGCTGAAGCTTTTTTTCTAATTCGTCTGCGGAGATGTCGCCTCCTAAAATAGAAACATAGTCACGGCGATGCAGATTTAGTTTTGGCATAAATAGTATGAAGTAAAGTTTGTGCAGCAAATTGGTTTGCGCTGATTCTACCGAGTAATAAACCAGAAACAAGCGCCTGATATAATGAGTTACAGTTTGTGTGGTTGTTGAAGCAAAAAGCAGCGAAGTTTCGCCAAATATAGGCAGTATTTGAGCGAAATTTAGATATGAATGTCGAGAAGGCTACCGATGGCTTCGTTTTGACGATCAACCACACTCGCACCAACGCGGTTATAACTTGCGCTTTGTGTCAGTTTAATCAAGGAATCGGTTGAAGATGAAGCTGGTTCAGGTTCTTTGTCTTTAAAGGAAATGGATTGTTCAGGCTCTATTTGATTAAAGCTGAGATCGCTAGCTTGGAAAGTGTCGTCGGATTCTAGAGCGTGTTTGGAGGCTTGGTTGAGCTCGATTGCGGCTTCTTCAGCCATGTTGGTGGATTGCTGAATAATGGCGTAACCAGATTGGATACCAGATATCGACATATCAGAACCTTTTATTGACGTATGAAATGAGTCTAGGCGGACGATATTTTGAGCGCAATGGTGAACAGATGAAATTTACGGTTAAAATGTGAACTTAAGCTAAAATAGTGACGTCTGTCTATTAACTGAACAGGTCATTTAGCGCGTTTAACTCTTCATCAGTAAGCAAAGAAGGCTTCTCTGTTTCAAGGTTGCCGTCGATCTCACCCTGAAGTGCTTTTAATTGTTGTGGGCTAAGAAGCTGTATTTGCTGTTTAAATGCTTCAAATTGCTGTGTATTCATAGTGTGACCTTTGTTCAAATCCATATGCTCTTTAGAGCATAGCCTACTGATTCAGGAAATCAAACAAGATTAAGTGAATATTAACTGATGTTTGAAGTTTCTTGAAACTAAGACAACTATAAATTCCTGTGGTCGTTTTTTGTCCGAGAAATGTTAGGCAAAGTTAAGGCTTGGTCAATCAAAGTCAGAAAATCTCTACAATGTAAAAACGCCTGCAACCCTTGTGGCACAAGGGTAGGTAAGTAATTGCTCTACCCAATTAGGGGTATAGGTAAAGCAATGTATAAATATTTGTGATGATCAAAAGATAAGCAATTGGCGTTATCTTTTTGTTTTTACGGTATTTTGTTTGTTGCTCAAGAAGCTTCCGTTTCAAACGGCTTGTCGATCTTAACCTTAACGGCAAACTTGGTTGCTAGGGTATGCAGTTCTGGAAGCATTCGATAGATCAAATGGAGCTGTTGTAGAACCATTCTGACAGAACTCTCATCTTCTTCTCGCCATTCACTCAAACGTTTATCCAACTCAGGGTCATAAGCGTTTTTCACTTCACAATGCTCTTTATGAGAATAGAGTTGATCATTTAGAGCGTCGAGATGCTCGTGGATTACTCTGTGAGCATCTAGCACCAGTTTGTGTGTTGCCTCATCATCAATACGCGTTCTGTGAGCACCCAGAGCCGAGATATAGCTAAGTAGAGCATGATTGAGTGTTAAGAATCGGAAGCTCTCATCTTCAGAGGTACGGTACTTACCCGGTTCAACCAACATGCTACTGATCGCGGCAGTCAGGTTTGCATCATTATTATGCGCACTACGTCGAGCGATACGATAGTTAAGGCTATCTTTCTTACCAACACGGTATTGGCCGATGATCTGAGCGAGATAGTTCTTATTGGAATCGAGCGCATCCGCCATCACTTTGTGCAGTCGCTTCGATTGCCAATCAGGTAACACATAAATGACAGCAAGCACGGCGAGGGCACAACCAATAAAGGTATCTGCTAACCTTGGTAATACTACCGCGTAGCCTTCACCTAATTGGTTAAAGCAGAAGAGCACAAGCAGTGTGATAAAGCCGGTCGCAAACCCGTAGTTATTGATTCGAAACGCAAAGAACATCACGCCACTGATCACAATGAACACCAATTGGCTCTCTTGCGACGGGAAGAAAGTCAGTAACGGTACTCCGATCAATAAACCTGCGACCGTGCCAATGACACGCGCCGTCAGTTTTTGACGGGTTGCACTGTAGTTCGGCTGACACACAAACAGTGTCGTCAGTAGAATCCAATAACCTCGTTCGATATCAAAACCTTGGATAATCCCGTAGCCCAGCGTCAAAGTGATCGCCATACGAATCGCGTGGCGGAATAGCATAGAATCGGTGTGCAAGTTAGCTTTGATCTTGTGCCACATTGCCGTCAAAGTATGAGGGGTGGTATCGTCCAATACACCTTCTTCAATCTTCTCTGCATCTGGGTTGCTGATATTCGAGAGCTGTTTTTCAACGGTTGCTAGGTTATTGAATAAGTAATCCAACTGGTTCAGCAGTGATTTCCATTCAGGGTTGTTCTGTTGGTGCAGGTGATTGAGCGAAGACATCAGCTCATCAAGTGCCAGTACAGACTTGTCACCATGCTGGTATTCAGCGCCAACTTTCAATGAGCTCGCCACTTCTTTACACGCTTTTGCCTGCGCTTCCAGTAGATACTTAAATCGAAACAACACGTCAGAGCGTTCAAAGTGTTTTGCTAGCTCTTGATAACGATAGTGGCTAGAGCTTACGCGTTCATGAATATCTTGTGCGATGAAGTAGGTGTTGAGAAATCGGTCACTAGGGCCGTCAATGTGTCCGCGCTTAGAGCGATTAAGCAGCGTCGCTTTACACATGTTAAGTGCATTAACGGTACTCGCATTGAGCTTGGCTTCAATGATTCGGTGTGGTTGGGGAATCAAGTCTGAAACGGGGTAGAAGAGTTCCGCTTTTGAATCGATGTAATTACCGATTTGATCGAATACCGTGGCAAGGTTTTGCTGCACGGGTTGCATTGGCCACACTATCTGCCAAATCATCGACATGAAGTAGTACCAAGCGGCGCCAGTCAACAGTAGAAGTGGTTGAAACCAAAGGTTGGTGCTCTCGTGTGCACCAAGCATGGTATATATGGCAACTAAGAGAGAGCCAAACGCGATACTCGCGTATTTAGGGCCAATTGCCCCGAGAATGATAAAAGAGAAGGTTGAAACAAAAAGCCCGATCGCGAACAGCCAAGGCGTATGGAAGAGAAGTTCAATAGAGAAAGCCGCAACGGCGAAACAGATAAAGGTCAGCGTGAGTGCTTTCAAGCGTCCGGTAAAGCTGTCATCACTTTCCGCAAGAGCCGCAGCAATAACGCCCAAGATCAAAGGCGTGATCAGTGTGTTTTGTCCATAATACCAAGCAGGCACCACCACACCGAGCAGAGTGATGAGAATTAATATGCTGTAATTTATGGTTTTATTCGCCCAATAGAGGCGCAATTTGGCTGAGAAGTCCACAGTCGCTCACTTGACACACTAAAAACCATAATCCTAACAGAAATCAAGCACAAGAATTTGATACTTATCCATAATTGCCCGTAGGTGGTCATGAAAGCGTCGATAAGATATGAGATATTATTAATTCTCATTGCATCATGATATAAATTCAATATTCCCAATTAAGAGCACACTCCAATGCAGCTAAGCGCTAACAAGACTGCACAGTTTTTTATTCAAAATGAATATCATCAGGTTGAACTTGATGGTCCACGCTTGCTGTTATCTTCAGTAGGCAGTGAAGAGCGTATCCCATTTACTATTTGGAGTGGCAAGATCGCGATAAAACGCGGATTGTTCTGGGGATCGCTACAATTTTTTGCTAATCAACAAGATGGAACACAGCGCAGTTGGTTAGTACAAGGCTTACCTTGGGATCAATGTCGTCAATTTGCACGCGCCTCAGTTAGCGCTTATCAGAAGTGGCACGACACTCAATGTGAACAATTGGCTGAACACGTACCTCAGTGGGAAGCTGAATTAACACGTCTTGAGCAACTCCCTGCTTTCCTACCGCATTCTAAGGTCAACACTTGGGTTGATATGGTCAACGCTGGTTTAGAAAGCATGACTATGACTCTGGATGAAGCCGCGCAGCGCATGCCAAATCGCATCGCAAGAATGCAGCCATGGTTATCTGAAACGGAAATCAAGCAAGCTGAAAGAAATCAGCAATGGCTAGAGACCGAGCGAAAAAACTGGGAAGTGTTGTTTGCGCAATGTGAGTCGTCACCACTGAACTTATCGCAGCAATATGCGGTGTTGATGAATGATGATCATAACCTTATTTTAGCGGGCGCAGGCTCGGGTAAAACCAGCGTTCTAACGGCACGCGTCGCGTATTTACTACAAAGCCATCAAGCTCAAGCTGAAGAGTTGCTATTGCTCGCTTTTGGTCGTGAAGCGGCAGAAGAGATGAAGCAGCGTCTCGACAGCAAAATTGGTTTATCTGCCGAGAAGGTGCAAGTCAGCACTTTCCACCAGTTGGGCTTAAAGATACTGAATCAAGTTGAACCCGAACGCGTGGTTATTTCTCCACTCGCGCTCGATGATAATCAACGCCAAGCATGGTGCATTGATTGGTTGAAAAAGCACTGGATGACACCGACCAACTTCAAACGTTGGCAAAAACACTTGTCTAAATGGCCAATCGCTTATTTAACCGGTGACGATGAGCTTGGTAGTCACGTTTCAAACCTCAAATTGATCGGTTGGCTTGAAAAGCAGCTTGAACAGTTGAATGCGTCGGGCTTAACGAAAAAAGAAGTACAGCAACAGCTGATTGATCATCGAGACTATACGCGCCTCAACAGCGAACTGTCACTGTGTTGGCCATGTGTGACGGCTTGGCAAAAGGAACTGAAAGAACAAAATCATATCGACTTCTCAATCATGATCAGTCGAGCGACCCAGTATGTCGAGAAGGGCAAGTTTATCTCACCTTGGAAGTTCATCATGATCGATGAATACCAAGACATCTCGCCAGATCGCCTTGCTTTGGTTGAAGCACTTTGTAATCAGTCTAAAGCCGAGCATCAAGCCTCTATTTTTGCAGTAGGTGATGACTGGCAGTCGATTTACCAGTTTACAGGTGCGGATGTGGATTTGACCACGGGCTTTAAGGATCGTTTTGAAAGCTCGACCATTCATCACCTCGATACCACTTATCGCTTTAACAATCAGCTAGGTGCGGTGGCTAATCGTTTTGTACAAGAAAACCCAATTCAGATTCCGAAAGAACTGAACAGCTTCAAGCAACAGAAGCAGAAGGCGGTGTACAGTGCGCCAAGTAAAGAAGTTGAGAAGATCCTCGACCAATTGAACCGCCAATCTAAAGGTAAAACCAACAAGTCTGTGCTGCTACTTGGACGTAATCATTACCATAAGCCAGAGTTGTTGGAAGATTGGAAGAAGATCTTCACGTCCATTGATATCAAGTTCATGACTTGCCACGGCAGTAAAGGTAAAGAGGCGGATTTTGTCATTATTCTTTGTGTTGACGAAGGACAGTTCCCGACTAAGAAAAAACAACTACATATTGATGGCGCATTGACTGAATCATCAGACGCGTTCCCTTATGCAGAAGAGCGTCGTTTGTTCTATGTAGCAATGACGCGAGCAAAAGAGAAAGTATGGATCACGCACAGCGGTGACGGTTCTGGTTTTGTGCAGGAGCTGCATGGTTCTGATTACCCCGTTGTTCGTAAAAAGTGATGTTACTTGACGTGATTGTCTAATATTAGATCTTCAAGCCCTGCCTTGATATCACAAGGCAGACGCATAAAGCATAAGGAGTTTGCTATGGAACACGGCTCTATTAACTACATTGAATTTGCTGCGAAAGACATCGCTGCAACTAAGGCGTTTTTCGACCAAGTGTTTGGTTGGAGCTTTGAAGACTATGGCCCTGAGTATTCTGCTTTTGAAGGCAAAGGCTTAATGGGTGGCTTCTATTTGGCGGATCTGGCGTCGAATACGGATAACGGCGCGGCGCTGATGGTTTTCTATAGCCAAGATCTTGAGCAAACCGAGCGCGATGTAATTGATGCTGGTGGTCAGATAAACCGTGAGATCTTTAGCTTTCCCGGCGGCAGACGTTTCCATTTCAGAGAGCCAAGTGGCAACGAGATGGCAGTGTGGAGTGACAAGTAGAGAGATTCACTGCACTGTTTTAGGATTGAACTGTTTAACGCCTGAAAACGAGACATAAAAAAGCCTGCGATAAAATGCAGGCTTTTTAGTCTGTTCAGTAGAGAGCACATTTAACGTGCGATTACGTGCGCTCTGCTAGATACGCTTCGTAGTCTGGGATCTCGATGATCACTTCTTCTTCAAGCAGTGATGAGTTAAACAGGAAGTTAGCGGTAGCGCGGTTGGTTGCCACAGGAATGTTCCAAACGCTTGCGATACGAAGCAGTGCTTTTACGTCTGGGTCATGTGGTACAGCATTAAGTGGATCCCAGAAGAAAATCAGCATATCGATCTTGCCTTCAGAGATAAGCGCGCCAAGTTGTTGGTCACCGCCCATAGGGCCACTAATCATGCTCTTGATTGCTAGGCCTGTCTCTTTACTGAGTAGAGAACCAGTCGTGCCCGTTGCGTAAAGGAAGTGCTTTTGTAGTTTTTCTTTGTTCTCTTTGACCCATCTTAGTAGCTCAGGTTTGAAGTGGTCATGAGCGACCAAAGCGATATGCTTGTGTGTTGGCATAGTGCGCGTTGTTTTTTGCATGAATGTTCCCTAAATTGTTGTTTCGTTTTTATTGTTTTGAGTTCTTCAACCAATATAGCACTATGGATTCACACTGAATACAGGACGAAACTCAGAAGGTGACAATGAGTCTGCGATAATTTGATCTTTGAGAGTTGCAGGTGTAAGCGCTTCGATAATCGGTGCGCTGTGTTGCTCGTAAGGTTGACCGCGTAAGTAACTCGTGGCTTGTTTTACCGACAAGCGACCTTGCTCAACCATTTTATCTGTTGGCGCAAAAAGTACCTTGTTACGAAGTAAACCACGGTAGGTTCCGTGACTTAGGTAACTTGAAATTAATCCAATCTCTTCGGTTTTATCGGCTGCTCGTAGCTCACTGATCGCTGCTTCAATCGCGACGGCACTTCCGACTATATATTGGATATCCGGCTCCTCGATCACCTGTTGTACTAGGTTTCTTTGCAGTTCTTTATCGTTATCTGCCCAATAGCTGATCGCAATTTTGATATCGCTCGACTTGATCGCATCATAAAACCCCAGTGCCACAGGCTTAGTGCCGCCACTTGCTTGTGGACCAAGTAACAGGGCGATAGGTGTTTCGCCTGATCCTTTCGGGTGTCGTTTCGACAAAAAATCTCCGACTTGGTATCCCATTTGGTACCAATCGACACCGACCGTACCTTTTAATACCTTCTGTTGTTCTTCATTGACGGTTAACTCATTTACCGTAGCAAACACAGGCGTCGAGCCAACCCAATCGCTGAGATTGTCATGATACGCATCGGGTGAAACCGTACCTAAAATAATGGCATCGGCTCCCCATTGTGTGCAAAGCACCAGTTGCGAGGCTTGTTTGGCCACGTTGGGGTAACCGCCAGCTTCCAATACTCTTAGCTCAACTTGCTGCTTTTCTGCTTCAGAGATCATTCCGTAGTTCACAGACAACCAGTATGAGTCTTTTAGGTGCGGATAAATGGCACAGATTTTCTCTTTTTGCGATGTGGCTTCGGCTGGTTTTATTGGGCTCAAAGGCTCGCTAGCACTTGCGACAGTAGTCACTGAGGCCAGTAGTGAGAGAAGAATTATTGAAGCGAAAGGTCTAGATAGCATGAATTGCCGTTTTATTGGTTTTAGATAAGAAACACTGCAAAATATAGCGTATTCTGCATGGGTAAAGAAGAACGTTTTAAGGTTTAGAGTTTATGTTGTTAGCTTCAGCGAGTATTGGACGCAAGCTGCTGGCCTCATTCTTAGTGATGGCACTGTTGGTTCTATTGTCTGCATTGATCGGTGTTTCTGGTTTTAGCTTTGTAGCCAAAACGGAAAGAAACGTCGTTGATTCGGCGCTTCCTGCCATGATCGAAGCTCGTCAGGTTTCTGAGTTGAGTAACCGTATTATTTCGTCAGTACAAACACTTTCTAATGCGAGAAACGAAGCTGAAAGAAAAGAGGCTGGCACCGTACTGTTTGACCAACTTGAGTCGCTTCTTCAACATATCAAAGATCTTGGTGTCGATAGTTTCGATTCTCAACTTCTTAATAAACTCGAAAATAATGTTCAAAGCGTTATTAACACACTGGCTGAGTTGGGTGTGTCGGTTGAGCGTAAGCTTTGGTTAAACAAAGAGCTGTCGTCTCGTGTCGAAGAGATGCGCTTACTTGCCGAAGAGCTAGAGCAGCTGACGCGAACCCAAGTTTTGAACACGGCTACCATCGCGGTTGCTAACGTAACGCACATCTATGACCTGCTAGAAACCAAAGAAACGGATAAAGCCTACCAAGCCCTGGATGCGCTTGTAGAGGTTGATCTTGATTTGTCAGAGCGTCTACATGAATTGCATTTGCTGGCGTTCAAAATGCTCAATCAAATAGAAGAGACACAGACTGTCACCAACGTAGAACGTATTCATCAAATCCAATCTGAGTTTGAATCCAATCTAAGAATCATGGCACGCCGCGTTAAAGCGGTCGAAGATCCTACTCGTTCAGCGCAGATGTCTCAGCTTCTTGAAGAGCTCAGAAAACGCCAAGTCGTGTTTGATATTTCGTTAGAACAATATGAGAACACCAAAAAGTCAGAGTTTCTGATGCAAAATACACTGGAGTTGTTCTCTCAGTTGAATACAACGGTTAACCAACTGGTTGATGATTCAAACCGCAGCACCAAAAAAGCGGTTGATGAGCTGACGAGCACGTTGAATTTGGCTCAATGGTCGCTGTCTGTGATTTCGGTTATTGGCTTGGTTATCGTCGCATTTATCGTGTGGCGAGTGGTGTATATCTCGGTCGTGAAACGCCTTACTGAATACTCATCGGCCTTGATGTCTATCGCACAAGGTCGCCTGAATATTGATATCTCGGTTAAGGGTAATGATGAGTTGGCTCATATGGGCGAGGCGATCATCACTGCCAGAAATACCGCGCAGGCGCTGCAAGTCGTTGCGGTGGGTGAAGCAAAGGCGAAACGCGAACTTGAAGAGCACAAAGAACACTTAGAAGAGTTGGTCACAGACCGAACCTATCAGCTGCAGAAGACCAATGAGAAGCTGAATATCGAGGTAGGGAACCATGCTAAGGCTCGCAACGCCGCAGAACAAGCTAGCCGCGCGAAATCTGCTTTCCTTGCGACGATGAGTCATGAAATACGAACGCCGATGAACGGTGTGTTAGGTACCGCAAGATTGCTCAAAGATACCGGGCTAGACCCGTTGCAATCCGGCTATGCTGACATCATTAACCGCAGCGGTAAGAACCTACTCGCGATTTTGAATGACGTGTTGGATTACTCAAAGATAGAAGCGGGGCATCTGGAAATCCGCACAGCGTCGTTTGACCTTCATCAGATGGTTCAAGATACCTACCAATTGATGGAAGGGCGCGCCGCTGAGAAGAAGCTCAATTTTGATTTCCATATTGAAAGTGACGTGCAACGCTATTGGCGTGGTGACGTAACGCGAATCAGCCAAATCTTGAATAACTTGGTTGGTAATGCGATTAAGTTTACGGAAAGTGGCTCGGTCGATATCTTTATCAGTTTAGATATCGAAGATGAAAATCGAGTGATGTTTGAAGTGTCAGATACCGGTGTCGGCATTGACGCTAGCGAACAATCTTGCCTGTTTGATGCCTTTACCCAAACCGATAGCGGTCGCAACAAAACCGGCGGCACAGGGCTTGGATTGGCGATCAGTAAAAGTATCATGTTGGCAATGAACGGGGACATTGGCGTTCATTCTGAAGAAGGCGAGGGTAGCCAGTTCTGGTTCTCACTGCCACTTGAAGCCGGTGAGAAGATAGAAACGAAAGTACCAGTCATTGAAGCGTGTATTCGAGCGAAGGTACTTCTGATTGAAGACAACCCAGTAAATTGCATCGTTGCTGAAGGCTTTCTGCATAATCTAGGCCACGAGGTTGTGATTGCGACAACCGGACAAGAAGCGAGAGCCATATTCAGTGAGCAAGAGTTTGATATTGCGTTGGTGGATATTAACTTACCAGATTGCGATGGCGTCGAGTTAATTCAACAGCTCAAAGACGATGCGCTTCAGCATGAAAGTGAAGAAGACGTAATTCGAAAAGTACCTCCAATGATCGCAGTATCGGCTCATGTGTTTAACGAAGAAGTTGAAAGCTACTTGTCGTCTGGCTTTGATGGCTTCTTGCCTAAGCCGTTAGAGAAAGAGGCACTTGCTCAACTCATTGTAACACAGCTTGATGGCAAGACTTTGCTACTGCCACAACCTGATCCTAACGATTCTATATGCAGTCAAAACAGCAAGCCTCAACGTAATAAAGGCAACGAGTTGTACTCATCTCAGATGGCGAGTGTCGTCTCTGATCTAGCTATCAAAGCTTCGCAAACTGAAGACGAAGGAGAGACTCCTGTGAAATTGATTGATTCCAATGTCATCAAAGGTGACTTGTCCATTCTTGGCTTAGAAAAGATGAAGCAGATTGTGGGACTATTTGAAGAGAGTAGCCGCGTCACTTTAAGCGAAATGGTCGAAGCGAATGATTCGAACAATGGACGTGAGGTAAAATCTCTCGCTCATAAACTGAAAGGTTCCGCGGGCAGTTTAGGTTTGTTGCAACTTTTCAATGCTTGCCAAGTGATAGAGGCGAGCAGCGATCCATTAAGTGAATACCGAGGCAAAGATAGCGAGTTGTCGAAGTTGGTTCAAGAGTCACTTGAGGCGTTGCAAGAGCAGTTATAAAAACAAACCTTAGGTTGCGACAGAAACGTATCGTGAGCTAGAAACCAAAAGTAACAACATAAAAATCAGCCAATTTCTTCATTTTTTATGAAAGAATTGGCTGCTTTTTAGTTATAGGATTTGGTTAAATACAATTTTCGTTGATTCACTTTAAATCATCTTGATATGTCCAGCTGCTTTGATCTTAACGTGAACCATATTACCTTGTAGGTAGCTTAATGGAATCTCGCTGCGTTCAATGATTGCAACGTTGTCGCTGCATGCGCCCGCCTCAATCGCCAGTTGCTTTGATTGCTCTTCCAAGCTCTTTAAGGTCTCTTCACGTGATGCTGGATCAATCGGTACGATCTTATCGAACTGGCCTGATATTTCTCCCAGCGCAACACCAATCGCATTCGCTACTTCAAAGTGCTCAGGGCGAACCACTTGGCTTACTCCTTCAAAATGATCTGGGAATAGTGCACTGCCGCCGCCAACCATGATCACGGGTACACTCGCTGCAGAGGTCTTCATCTTATCGATGCCTTCTTCAACATCCGTGACCATTTGTTGATAAACCTTGCTTGCTTGTTCGGCCGAAACACCAATCTCATCACTCAGTTGATGTTCTGCTTGCCACTGCATTTGACCTGTTTTGAGTGCAATATCGGTGAGCGTAAGTTCATCTCCGCCAAAGCTACGCGCCGTTTGCGTTAAGGTATGACCAACACTTTCGGGACCTAGCTCTATACGCTGTTGTTCAAAGCGAACTTTGGTACCACCACCAATAGCTAACGCCAAAATATCAGGCATACGGAAGTTGGTTCTCACTTCGCCGATTTCTACTGCGAGGCTCGATTCTCTTGGGTAACCGTGAGTCAGCACACCAATATCAGACGTAGTACCGCCCACATCGACCACAATCGCGTCTTTTAACTTCGTTAAGTGACTCGCTCCACGAATTGAGTTCGTTGGCCCACAAGCCACGGTGAGAATCGGGTACATCAATGCGAATTGTTGCGACATCAGTGTGCCGTCGTTCTGACCGAAATAAGGTGTGGTGTGGATTTCATGATTGATGAGTGCATTACAAAAGCCGTCTACGAATCGTTTTGCTGTACCTTGCAGAGCCGCATTGAGGATAGTGGCGTTCTCGCGTTCTAAAAGCCCTAAGCTGCCCACTTTATGGGATAACGAAAGGTTCACCCCCGGAAGTTCTTGTTGAATCCACTCTGCTGCTTGAAGCTCCTGGTCGCCATTGACGGGAGAGAAGACACCGCAGATAGCAATGGAATCCACTTGGCCTTTCATTTTCTGGCAAAGCTCGCGGATCTCAGACTCTTGAATATCGGCAATCAACTGGCCGTCGTATTCATAGCCGCCGTGTGCTTGGTAGAAGTGCTCCCCAAGCAGTGTTTGCCACGCTTCACTCCAACCACAAAGGGGCGGGACGCTATCACCACTTGGAAGCGCTAAGCGAATCATGCCGACTCTGTCTAAACCTTTTCGTTCAACGATTGCGTTGGTGCATTGAGTGGTACCAAGCATCGCATGTTTCACCTGTTTGCCATCAATGTTTGCTTGGTTTAATAGTGCAGAAATCGCGTTATCAATGCCGGTTGAAATGTCATGTGTGGTTGCGGTTTTTACTTTGGCAATCACATTCAAGTCTGCGTCGAGCAGCACACCGTCGGTATTGGTGCCACCTACGTCAATGCCAAGGCGGCAGTAATCAAGCGTAATGTTTGTCATGCGACTACCTCTTCAATGCAGACTTTAGTTGTTCAGTGGTTTGATACTCGACTGTGTAGCCAAAGTAACCCGGGCCCGCGACTTCGATGCCTTTGTCAGTGCGCCATTTAGGGTCGCAAGGGTAGGCGATAAGATCGATGCGCTGCCCGTAACGAAGTTGTTCGGTTGTGATTGGTTTACCCGTTTCATGATCCAAGATCGAAATAAGATCTGGTGTTGATGCCAGCAGGTTATCTTGGTTCATGTCGGCGCGGCTTGTGCCTTTGTGAGCGAGAAGTAATTCGTTTTGGAACTGCACAAACACGTTATCGACGCCGGTATCTTCAAACTGAGCCAGCTTTTCAATTACGACACCACCTGTCGCAAAGCCACCATCGGTTTCACGTTGAATATCAACAATCTTGCCACTGATGATGGTATGGCCGCCGACAATGTCTAACACGGCCTGTGTACCACTCTGATTGTTGTCGTTCGCCAGTCTAATCGCTTCACCAATCTTCATTGCTTGAGTCAGTGTTGCAGGCAGTGCGCTGCGTTTTAGGTTCTTACCGTTCATTGGGTAATCACACATTGCTGCAGAGCCGCCCATCTGTTCGGTAATCGGCCTCGCAAACTTTTCAGACCAAATACCGTCAATCGGATAAAGCGTGACGACATTGCCACGCTCGTCGGCCAATGTGTTTGGGGCAGAAGGGAGACCATCAAGAAAGAAGGTCACCATCTGAGCTTCTGGGAACGCACGTCCCATCGCATCACAATCGATCACAGGAATGTTCTTTTGTGCTGCAACGAGAATTGGAATCAGCGAATTAAAACCTCCGACTTCGATAGGAAACGTTGCCGCTACTTCAGTGCCGAGCGCTTTTTCCATCGCTTCGAAAGCAATCAACATTTGATCTTTCGAATTGAGTTTCTCTACTGCGACGGTTGGTGCGCCAATCATTGAAGAGGGCACTGTCATCCAATCGTCTTGCACGTCTTCTAAAGGAATCATGCGTACAGGGTGCTTTGCCGTTGCAATGGCTACTTTCGCCATCAAGGCACCGCTGTATGGGTCACCGCCGCCGCCAGTACCTAATACCGTCGCACCAAGCGCGATATCATCAATCATTTGTTCAGTAATAATCACAACTACTATTCCTTATCACTTGAAGGAGTAAGCTTCATTAGGGCGAGGTAAATCACACCAGCGGCAAGAATGCCGTCTAACGCCGAGATGCTGGTGAACGAAAACAGGTTGAAAAACTCTGGTGCGGTACAAGCGCTGAAGACAGTACCAAATGCCCAAGAAGCTAAACCTTTAAACATCCAAGCTGGAACTTGCTGGATGTTCTCAAAGCTCATTTTTGTTGAATCTAAAACATAATATTGAACGATGTAGACACCTGCCGCAGGCGCAATGGTTACGCTGAGGAGCATTAAGAAGTCAGTAAACTTGTTCACCATGCCGAGTTGAGCAATGCCAATACCGACGATGGTCATGATCACAACCAGAACAGGGCGCGGAATCTTCGGTAGAACCATCGACATGCATAAGCCGCCAGAGGTCAGGTTGCTACTGTTGGTGGTCCATTGAGCAAACACCAGTACGATGATGGCAGCCATACCTAAACCTAAGGTGAAGAAGACCTCAACTAGGTCGTCGGTGCCGGTCATTTTGGTCAAGATCAATGCGATAAGAATAATGGCACTGTTGCCGACGAGGAAACCGATACCCGCTCCTAAAATCGCATCACGACGTGTTTTGGCGTAGCGAGCAATATCAGGCGCAGCAACCGCAGCAAGAATCCAGATAGACATAACAAAAGAGATGGCTTGGCCTAGTGTCAAAGGGTCTTCAATCGATGGCGCTGCGCCACCTTGATAATCAGCGGCCATAAACAAACCGATGGTAATCAGCGTCACCATCAATGGAACTGAATAGGTACTGAGTTTGCCTAAAGCGCGAACGCCATAGATAGCCGTCATCATCATTAATACACTGCCGCCAATAAGAGCGGTGAGGTGTGAAATTATGATGTCGTATTTCGCCAGTGCATCGACCATGATGAAAGCGAAGAAATCAGCCTGGAATGCGAACCAGCCAACTAATGAGATGCCGTTGATGAAGCCAAGGATTTTACCGCCGTTACGACCAAATACCGCGCTGCTCACCAGCGGGGTAGAGACGCCGGCTTGAAAGCCAATGTTGGCACACAGCATAGCGATGATCGCCAATAAGCCTGAACCAATAAACGTGGCAAGCAGTGCGTCTTCAAAACCAATACCGCTGCTTAGAATCGAGCCGAGAAACAATCCCGAAATATCGATGCCGATAGCCAACCAAATAAGGCTGATAACCCACCAAGATCGTTTGGCCTTCTCGGGTACGGGTTCCAATTCGAAGTCATCTATCTTTTTGTGGCTGTGTGTTGCTTCGGGTTTATTCACGTAAGCTTCTGCCGCCATATTGCCATCCATGCATTGTTATTCCATAAGTGTGAATAAAGCATACTGATGTATTTATTGTTAATAAATGAATATAATCAGATGTAAACATAACAAAAAACAAATGTGAGTGGCAAAGTGAATTCAAACAATAAGTTAGATAAAAGAGACCTGCGAAGATTAGAGCTTTTTTGTGAAATTGTTGAGCAAGGAGGCATCAATCAGGCGGTCGCCAGCACTGGGATTAGCCAACCTGTGCTGAGTAATCAGCTTATTGCCTTGGAAAAAAGCTTAGAATTAACATTATGCCAACGTGGACGACGTGGTTTTAAGCTGACTCACGAAGGTGAGCAAGTGTATAAATATGCGAACCAATTGAAGTCGACCTTAACTGACTTCGCTTATAAGTTACGAGGTGTACAGACAGAACTCTCAGGGCATGTGCGAATTGGATGCTTGGATAACACCGTCACTTTGCCCTATAACCCACTTCCTAAAGCGATCGAGACGTTTTACCAACGCAGTAACAGTGTAGAGGTGAGTGTTGATGTTGGCGATTTCACTCAGTTGAATGAGAAGCTAGCAAAGAACCAGATTGATATGATGATAGTGGTTCTAGGGTCACATCAAAAATCAGCGTTTCAACATAAATACCCACTGTTTGAAGAGCACAGTTATCTGTATGCGCGCAAAGATCTGGCCGAGAAGATCATGGACAGGGATTTCTCATTGGATGGCTGTCGCATCAACATGGGCGGCTATGCCAAAGACGAGATGTTCCGATTACTGAATATCGAGCAGTACGATTCCGTAAAGCCTTTTGATGGTTGGCATGTCGAGTCGGGTGTAATTTTAACCTTGGCCGGCACACACCTGAGTTTTTTACCGTCTCACTTAATCGACCGTGGCCATTATGACCAAGCCTTGATTCCGCTTCAGCCCGAGAAATGGAGCCTCAAGAGCCAGTTTTACGTGGTGTTGAAGCAACCTGTGGATTCCCTTTCTCCCGCCGCGCGTGCGTTTTTTGATGAGCTACACCAACCGGAAGCATCGGCTTCAATATAGAGAACTCGTCGCTTCTCAATAGCACTTAAGATACTTTCCTATATACAAAAAATCCTCTGCCAAGACAGAGGATTTTTGCTTTTATGCTTTATGAGTGAAAACTAACGGTTCTCGAAGCGGTTGTAATCCAACAAGCCGAACTCGATCGGTTGGTCTTGTTGATACCAACGATGAACGCGATCACTGAATGGCCAGAATTCGCTAGAACTGCGTCGTACCGCAAACTTGTCTAGCAGCGCCACGTAGTCCTCTTCTGTGCTTAAGTTTTGCAGCGTTTTAACCAGATTAGGAATCTCGCTCTCGGTTAATGATAGGTAAGCCGCAGGGTAGCTACCGACAACGCCTTGTACGAGGGTTAGGTCATCATTGGCGTAATCGCGGTTACCTTCTTCATTAAACAAGCTAGAAATGTTGCTGTGCGCGTTATTGTGAATCATAGTGAACAGTTGTTCTTCGCCGTTTTCGCCTTCAATCATGATCATCACTAATTGAGGCACATGACGCAGGCCTTCTCCCTTAATCAAATTCACTTGGTTAAGCAGTGCTTCATTCTTTCTACCAAAACCTGTTTCAACAATCTCAAAACGATTATCGAGAACAGGTGCGAGCTTATCTTTGATCATATTAAGCAGTTCACGCTTCGGATCGGCCGTTTTGTAAACCACGCTGGTCGGCTGATCAAAAGGCGCAATGTTTCGCTGCAAGTAGTCACTCAGTTGTGCGCTTTGGTTCTGGTACCAGCTAGAGTGTTCAATGTGGCGAACGTCTTTAGGAAGAAGGGTTAAGAAGTTACTCTCACCTTCAAGACGCAAGAAGTCCATGAACATGCGTGTAATCAGTTGGTGGCCAAAGTTACCGTAAACATCGAAGCCTGCAACGAGAAGATAATGAATACGCTCTAGAAGAGCATAATCAAGAATCCACGCGGTCTTAGGTTGCGTGCCAACTAACCCTTGTACAACAGAGGCGCTATCGAAGTGCCTAAATACGGTGAGAGCAGCATTCGGGTTGATGCCATCGCCATCCCAAATGATGCCAGTGTCTAGGTTTACGCCACTTTCGAACCATTGGTTGGTGAAGTCTGATTTCGCGTTTAGGTATCGCGCTTGTTGCTTCGCGTATCTTACCCAGTTGGTCACAGGTACGGTGTTGCTTTTTAGCTCGCTAGGCAGCTTTAAGTTTTTCTTTTGGCTTGCATAGAAGGCGTTGATTTCCGGAACATCGGCTTTCTCTGGGTCGATGAAGAAAACCCAAAAACGGTCGTTAATTACGTTCAAGGCAAGTTGGCCACGACACACAGGTCCTTTGATATAGGCCATGATGGTGTTTTGCGCGTTATCCAACATGAAGTTGAAGCGCGAGTTTACTGGCAGCGCTTCAAATGATGTCATTGGGTTAGCTGAAACATCGATGTCGTAACTAGGCAGTTGTTTTACTTCGTAATTAACGTCGACAAACCAGGCATTCCACTTTTGTAGACGCTCTTTATTAAGTGCGAAAGGCATGTGCGTTTTGTCGACGATGGTGCCTTGCTCTGGAATCAGACGGTAGTAAACACGGTCTACTTTTGGATCGTCATAAGGGCGACGAGTCGTGATGCGCTGTACCGCTTCACCCGGAGGTGTTGCAGAGCGAACAACAGTGAAGAAGCGTGTTGGCTGAGCTAAATCAGAAAAATAGACATGAGATAAAAACAGGTGCTCATAGATGTAACGTGCTGAAAGTTGGCTCTTATTATCACTCTTATTTAAAAAGCTTTCGTAGACATTAACGAGCTCTTGCTCTGCATCATTTAGCGGAATATGGTCGTTCATTAACGCGCCATTTTCCAACCAACTCATTAAAGTCGCGTATTCGGTTTTATCTAAATTCGGCATCCCATAAGGCATCCCCCAAGTTGGGTAATCTCTCTCGTATTGAGCGTACTCTTCAATCGTTGGGCACTGTTGGTCGCGATCGATTGAAAAGTCGAAACCTTCAAGCTGGGTTTGATCGGGCAGAGGGTGATTCTCTTTCTGGATCAACATACGAGAAACAAGACCAGCATCGAGGTTAGCCGTTGAGTTCTGCATTCGCTCATTGAGGACTGGATGAAAATCCGCATCGCGCCACTCTTGCGTGGTTAACGCATCTTCAAACAAGCGAGTAGGGGCTGATGCCGTCAAGCGGGTGCCTTGATAAACGAGTGCTTTGCTCGCGCCTCGGTCTATGCCTTCCACTGAAGACATTTTGAGTTGGCAAGGGGCATCATAACAAGCGTGACAAACCACACATCGGTTATCAATGATCGGCTTTACTTCGTCAATGAAGTGCTGTGCTTGAGCCGAAAGAATAGGAGCTTGGCGATCGCGTACTTGTTGTTCACCAAACAGTTCGTCGAAGTTTAAACCCGCGTAGACGGCACAACCTGAGAAGACGCTAACAAAAGCTAAAATGAAGAGTTTTTTCAAATTCATACGTATTTAAATATTAGGCATTTTCTATAATTATATCGAAAATGATTGAAAATGCTCATGTTCTAACAATTTTGTAGACAAGATCTTGATGGGACGAGTGACTTGTCGATGCGCGTCACTCGCTTGTGCTCAGAAATTGGAGTTTAGACCTAGCTAGATTTAAGCCCTAAGAGTTAAAAGCTAAAAGCCAACAGTTAAGAGCTAAGAACTAAGACTCACTGATTGACGTAACAAACAGAGAAAGGGACAGACAATCGCTCAAACTCTTTGATCCAGCGCCACTGGTTGTCTTGCAGTTTATCACCAGGGCCTTTGACTTCAATCCAATGAAACTCACCGCCCTTGAATGCAATCAAATCCGGCATCCCAGTTCTAAATAGCTTTAAATCACTCAATATCACCTTGAAGAGATCGACAACTAAGGCATTTGGAATCGAAGCCAAGCTGTGTTCGATGAGTGCCTTAGGAAAATAATTCCAATGAACAAAGGGATTAGCGATACCTTGCTTTTCATCGTAAATATTGAGCAAATGGTTCAGCCCATGTTTGGATATCGTCTGAAACACGGCTTCAACCTGTCCGGCTCGCTTGTCTACGAAATCTGAATGGTACAGATCCAATGGTCGATGTTGGTATCGATTGATAAAGGCGCCTTCAACGTCTGCGAAAATGACATCCCAGAAAGCCAAACCAAACAAGCCACACAGAAAACTGTTTTCAGAAAAGTAGACATCCCAACCTTGGTTCTCATAATGCTGCTTCACCGCAAGCTCGACTCGCGTTTGGCTGAGGTCCAATTCCAGTCTTATCTCTTTGCAGCTCGGCTTTATGGTTCGTGAAACTTTGTGCCCCTGTTTCCGGAGTAGCCTGTCTTCAAGCTTAATCGCGACTTCCAACTCTGACACATCCGTTGGAGTAGCTTTCATCTGCGTGACAATGTCACACATTAAGTCTAGCGTACCTTGCTTATCACAGATGCGCGCAAGTCGCTCTCTGCTAGGAGGAAGTGTAGATTGCTTGAACCAAAAGATAGCTTGGTCGTTTAGGTTAAGCCTTTCTAGATCGCGAGCAATATCATTGATCAAACGCGAGCGTTTTCTGGCAATGCTTCTGTGCTCTGATTCTTCAGGAATCGAATTTAAAAGCAGTTCCAGAAACTCGCCATCTTTGCGGTCACCTTCTGAATACAAGCGTTGAATATCGCGCATCTGGATTAATTGATTGAGTTGATCTCTAGAAGTGAAGAAGCGGCGCTGCTTGCTTAATGGGTAGTTCTCAAAGGTATTGAGCCCAAGAGCGCTCAAGACGAATTGGCTTAAGTCTTGATAGGTGTTGGCAAAGAACAGCAACAGTAATACATCGATCACTTGAGATTCGATGACGTAAATACAGTCAAAAGTTAGGCTTTGAAATTGATCAAAAGGTTGCTGATCAAGTCGTAACAACAGCTCGTCTTTCTTGGCAGTTCTATGGCTCTTAAGGGCGGGGAATACATTCAACAGCTCTGGTTTGGTGAGCAAGTACAACCCTAGCTCGACCTCACTAATGTCGAGGTCATGCTGTTCTTCGGGATGACTCAACCCAATGAAGCCTGAGGTGCTTAGCTCTTGCAGTGCGGTCTTTAGATCTGGAATCTCAATATAGTTGAGTTTATCGCTGCGAAACCAACGGCCTTTACGAGAAAGCAAACGAACCATTAAGCATTGGCTTGAAACGGAAAGACGTTTGTATGCGGACAACCAACGGCATTCATCGTCACTCAGAAGATCGGGGTAGAGCGTTTGAGCGTGTTCAACCAACCGATTGAAGTTGTCGAGATAATAAGTAGGGGAGAGCTGAAGAGTGGTTTCGGTCGTCAATGGAGAAGTCGCTTGATACAAAAAGAGCCTAACCCTAAGGTTAAGCTCTTCAGTAACAAATTCAATCTTTTCTGTTGATTAAGCTTGCGATGCTTTTAGTTCAGCAACTTTAGCTTCAGAGATTGGCTTAGTGATGATTGCTAGAACAATACACACTGCCATCATAACTGCAGAGATTGTGTAAGCTAGGCCGTAACCTTCGCCGTTTGACATTGAGAAGCCAACAACTGCTGCACCGATAGCGCCGCCGATACCCCATGCCGTGTAAAGCACGCCGTAGTTAGTACCGTAGTTTTTCAGGCCGTAGAACTCAGCAGTTAGTGTTGGGAAGACTGCTAGAAGCGTACCGTAACCAACAGCTGCGATAGCCGTACCAATGATTAGCGTGAATTCAGAGTTGAACGTAGCGAATAGAGCCATGTTCGCGCCTTGAAGGATGAACGCTAGAAGTAGAGTACGTACACCACCGATTTTATCTGCAAGCATACCCGCAGCAACACGGCCGCCTGAGTTGAATACTGCAAGGATAGACGCTAGGTAAACTGCGTTTGGCAGGTTAGCTTGAACGCTAGCAATTGTAGTGATGTTACCGATGATCATTAGACCAACAGATGCAGCGAATGCGTACATGATCCATAGAGAGTAGAACTGAGGAGTCTTCAGCATTACTTTCCAAGTTAGGTCTTCAGTTTTCTTAACCGCTTTAGGAGCTTGGCCTGCTTTTACTTTAGGCTCAGCTGGCGTGTAATCCGCTGGTGGGTTGTTGATTGTTGCTGCTAGAGGTACTGCGATTGCAAGTACACCAACACCAAGAATCATAAAGCTAGTTTGGATACCCATGCTGTCGATTAGCGCAGAAGTTACTGGTGCTAGGTAGATAGCTGCAAGACCGAAGCCTGCTGCGATAAGACCGTTAACCATACCTTTCTTAGAAGAGTGGAACCACTTCATTGCTGATGGAGACAGACATGCGTAACCGAAGCCGATACCAGCACCTGTCATCACACCGAACGTGATGTTCAGCATCATAGGCGTTGTAGCGAAACCAGAAGCAATCATACCTAGGCCTGTAAGCGCTGTACCTAGGATAAGGATCTTACGTGGACCCATACGGTCTTGTAGGATGCCCGCAACAAGAAGACAAACAGAGAATGTGATAGTTGCAATAGCGTAAGGTGAAGATGCTTCAGCAGCACTCCAACCAGCTTCAGTTACTAGCGCTTTGTTAAATACACTCCAAGCATACAGGATGCCAAGACAAAGGTTGATACAGAAGCCTGCTAGCAGGATACGTGTTGCTTTATCAATCTTGCTCATTTTTATTCTCAGTTTTGTCATCGGTTAGTGGAGAGCCACTTAACTAAAGACGGGTTATTGTGATTGTTTCTTCAAAATTAGTTTGCGTTTATCAACAGATAGCGCAAAAGAGCGCGGATTATAACCAATAAAAATGTGATTGGAATCTCTTTTTCCATTTTCGGTAAATTAAATTCATTTTGTTAATAATTTGTTTTTCATTGGTTTTTAAAATGTATTCAACACCTTTCTGTTTTGTTCTTTTTCGCTCTGTTTTCTTATTATTTCAGGGATTTTGAGGTGATGGTTTTTGAATAGACACGTATTCCGTGCGGATATCACAGAGTTACAAATAATTTTAATTAATTTCTAAGGTTAAATTTGTGTAACAAAATAAATCGAAACAGCGCTTTGTTCATATGAGACAAGGAGTAACGGAGTTTTATTAAAAACAGAATGTTAAGTAATTGTTAAGGGTGCTTTTTGTTAGTACTTTTGCTTACATTTTGTTCGATTGGAGGGGTTGTGTTGTCCGTAAAAAGTGGGAAAATAGTACGCAAACTGAGATTCCAAATTTGAAAGGATGCGTTTCCAACTTATGGTGAGGCGAGTATTATGAAACTGTTTTTAATTTTATTGATGTCAATTTCTGGTGGTGTAGCGGCAGCTGACCATATTCACTCTTTCCTATTCGGCTTCTATGTTGCGGCTCTAGCAGTTGGTAGTTGCTACTGGCTTGCATTCCGCAGTACGCGTTTCCCACAGTTGGCATTAGTGCTATTGATGTGTGGCTTTTTTGCGAAAATTGCAGTGACTGTTATCGGTGTTTCTTGGGGTATCTCGAACGATATCATTCAATCGCCGTTCATTTTCTCATTGTCATACCTGTTCTTCTTAGTGGTTGTGTCTTACGTTTGGTTTGCATACCGCGATAAATTGACGCTAAAACAACGCGCTAAGAAGGTAGAAGAGTCTCGCAAACAAGCGGCAGCGTAATTCGATTTGATTCTTAAAAAGCCTTCTTCGGAAGGCTTTTTTGATCCTGCCTACCTGAACTCTATTCTTTGGTTATGACGGCAGATAAAAGAAACCCCAGTATGGTGACATACTGGGGTTTCTTGTTATGTATCTATTATCTAGCAGTTACCATCTACCAAAGACTACTCTGAAGGCGTGTTACTTCTTCATCATCTTAGCGAGATCGGCGAACGGGTTGTGTGTCGCTGACTGATGATCATCTAAACTCGCTTTTGCATCCACACCATAACGCTCATGGTCAGTGTATTTTGAATGCTCATGATCGTGACAGTACAGGCACAGTAACTCCCAGTTGCTGCCATCTTCAGGGTTGTTTGTATGGTCGTGATCCACGTGGTGAACGGTAAGCTCTCGGAGGTTTGAGTAAACAAATTCACGCGCACACTTACCACAAACCCAAGGGTACAGTTTTAGTGCTTTTTCGCGGTAGCCTTTCTCTTGGCGAGCATACGCTGCACTCGAACCTGTGAAATCAGAAGACATTGCCAAATCCTTATCAATTGTAATATCCCGATTTTATCACAGCTTTCTTGAAGCTGTCGGTATGTCGTTCGTAAAATCATTGCTAAATGATGCAGTGGACTTATCGATATTAGATTGAAGTTTGAATACAGACTTACCTTCAACACACACCAACGCTTAAGCGGGTTATGTCTTTCTGGAATAAGCCATGCTTAACAGTTTGAAAATAAATCGTATTCAGGGGTTTTAACCACAGGCATGTGACCTAATATCAGTTTGTGAGACCCTATATTAATAAGGAAATATCATGTCAGAACAATACACTCCGCCAAAAGTTTGGGTTAACGATACTGCTGGTGGTAACAAGTGGGCAAACATCAATAGTCCTGAATCTGGAGCTCGCTTTGATAAAGAACTTCCTGTTGGTGACCATGCTTTTCAATTGTATTCTCTTGGCACACCTAACGGTCAAAAAGTCACTATCTTGCTGGAAGAGTTGTTAGCGGCGGGTGTTAAAGAAGCTGAATATGATGCGTACTTGATCAACATCGGTGAGGCTGACCAGTTCTCTTCTGGCTTTGTTGGCGTGAATCCAAACTCCAAAATACCAGCACTTGTCGACAAGTCTGGTGACGAAGACGTTAATGTTTTCGAATCGGCATCTATATTGATGCACTTAGCTGAAAAATTTGGTCACTTCTTACCAAAAGAGGGGGCAGCAAGAACACAAACCATTAACTGGTTGTTCTGGGCACAAGGTTCTGCCCCATTCCTAGGCGGAGGCTTTGGCCATTTCTATGCTTACGCTGATGAAAAGCAAGAGTACCCAATTAACCGCTTTGCGATGGAAGCTAAGCGTCAACTAGACGTGTTAGACAAACAACTCGCAAATAACAGATTTGTGGCAGGTGAAGAGCTAAGCATCGCTGATATCGCGATCTGGCCATGGTATGGCAACCTTGTGCTGGGCAAAATATACGATGCTGCTGAGTTCCTACAGGTTGAGTCTTACACCAACGTTGTGCGCTGGGCGAAGCAACTAGAAGCGCGCGAAGGTTTCCAACGAGGCCGAGTGGTTAACCGTTCATTTGGCGAAGAGTGGGAGCAAGTACCAGAGCGCCATTCTGCAGAAGACATTGACCGAGTTTTAAAGCTTAAGCCTTAGTTCTTTTTTGAACGTGTTTTTGGCAGATATACCCTATCGGTCTTAATGTTAATGGCTAATTGAAACACCATATCTCATCGAGATATGGTGTTTTTTCGTTTTAAGGTAGGGGGAGGTTTTGCAATTGGAATGAGAGTCTCAATTATCTTTTTATTCAATCGCTTATGAGCAATGGTCTTTGTGGTCAAGACAAAAAACAATAGTCATCGAGATGGAGTAAATCTATAAGATAACGGTCCATTTAAAATTACGACTAACTTCGCTCAATGAAAAAAAACTTAATTGCGCTGGCTATCATATCCGCGGCTCTT
The DNA here is from genome assembly GCF_023161725.1 of Vibrio sp. 1CM24A. Lineage (NCBI taxonomy): Bacteria > Pseudomonadati > Pseudomonadota > Gammaproteobacteria > Vibrionales > Vibrionaceae > Vibrio > Vibrio sp. 1CM24A. Next base: position 698,698 of record NZ_JALNTS010000001.1, on the reverse strand, counting down.
TCCGGGTGTAATCACGACTCACTAAGCTATAGTGATGGCCCTGATACGGTTCCTCCAACAGACATTCTTCCGCCGACAGATATTGTTCCACCAACGGATATTCTTCCGCCGACAGATATTGTTCCACCAACGGATATTCTTCCACCAACGGATATTCTTCCGCCGACTGACATTGTTCCACCAACAGATATTATTCCCCCAACAACTTACATCGGTTCGCTGTTGTCGAGCGGGGCGTTTGTTTCTGGAGATGTGTACTGTGACGGCATTCATCTTGAAAACGGAACGTTCAGTGTAAAACAAGGCGTGAGTTTTAGTTGTACCTTGGGTCACCTTACTTTAGGTGATTTCACTGCTCCTTTCCCTGAAGTTACCGAAAGCACGATTTCAAATGATGCGCTTCATGCGGCATTTGAGTTGACAGAATTACATGGAGACAACGTTACCAAGGTACTCGAATCAATTGATGTTTGTGAGACTGAAAGTGCTATCTGTTTAAAAGAACTGGATGCTTTTGATATTGAGGATGTGTTCTCGCAACTTGATGATCAAGATGCTGTTGATGCGTACTTTTCATCGAAAGAAGAAGAGTCTACCGATGAAGTAGGTAAGGCTCCTAGTTCACACGTAGACACAACTGTTGTTCCTGCGGTTGACCCTAATGCGGACAATAACCTTAACGCTGGTTTTGTTTCTGCAGACGCAGAGTCTACCTATGCTTATAAGCCAAGTGTTGAAGGCAAGGTGTTAACTCGCAGTAAGCTTACAGACGCTAATGGTACGCCGATTTCTGGGATCAGTTTCTTTTCGGCTAACGCGACGGGCGTGACGGATGAAGAGGGAACCTTTGAGTACCTGTGGGGCGACAGAATTGTTTTTGGTATTGATACGTTTGAGTTTGGCTCCATTACGGGTAATCAGATTACTTATAAATTGTCTGATGTGACCAATAATGTGGTAGAGAAAGCGAATATCCAGTCATTACTAGAGCGCTACGCGGTTGATCATGTAAGTTATTATGAGATATCTGAAGAAGTCCAAGATACCTTTTCAAAGTACCCTAACGTTATAAATGAGTTGATCAACCTAACTCTGCCAAATGGGGGGCTGATAGAGGGTACAGACTTCGAACTTCCTAATGAGTTTGTTGGTCAGTTTAGCCAAGGGTTAACGGCAGTCATTGATGAGCAGCTGCGCCAAACGCCTCAGTTTATGGATTATGTTCGTCAACCTGCCGTTTTATCTATGGATTCTGGTCAGTATGTTACAGAGTCTCTGCTGCAAATCTTCCACAACGTCACCACATTCCATGTCTTCAATGACAATGGTAGCTTTTACGGTGCGACTGGGTATACCCGTGGTATGCGAGCTCTAAACATATCGAACAGAGCATTCCCTGTGGTGATGCCAAGAACTGATAAAAACCGTGAGCTTTATTTTAGTGAGCAACAGGCTTGGACTCGTGAAAGCAAGCCTTACATCGCACAACACCCAAGCATTTCGATGCCTCCGATTCCTTTAGTCTCTGAAGACAACGCGACTTATGGTTTTCCATTCGTTACTGCAGGCGAGATAGGCAAAGGTAAGGTCGTGTTCATGGGCAATGGCTTATATCCAAGTATTCTGTCATGCCCAGAGAATTATTGGGCTAATCGCACATTACATATCGACAGCAACAAACAACAGTGCACTGTTTCGACGTTTGAAAACCTACTACATGATGACCAAGGCAGCATGAGGCTGTTTTTCTCGAACTTGTTTGAGTGGTTCAACAATGGTTTGCCTATTGCCGGGATGAATGCAGTCACCAATATTGATCAAGCCTATTCGGCTTATCACCACTCCACAATGGGTAAGCAGTACACGTTTTTTGTTAGTCCTCAGTATGGTTTTGCATCAGTAGAAAAGCGTGGTTCAGGTGACTTTGATGGCTTGGAGGCGAGCACTACGCCGATTTTGATCCTTCAGGCATACCCACCTAAGTTGGTTCAAGATGGCATGACTAACCAGTTTGTTGCTGACTTGGATAACCCTAACTTAAACCAAGACGATATTACGGCTCTTATTAACTATGTTAATGACGGTGGCAATATCTTGTTTATGGATGCGATTCAAACGACTAACCCTGAACCTATTGGACGCTTGGCAGATGCCGTAGGTGTATCTCTTGGTGGTGAAAACGTTACGCCGACAAACCAAGCTTTCTGCGGTAGCTCTTATTACTGCCAAGCACCTTATCCTAATCTTCACGTGAAGAGCCAAAAGGAAATGGTGGTTCTTGAGCGTTTTCAAGATAACCAAGGAGAGCCTCCATTCACGGTAAATCAAGATGGTACGGTTGAGTGGATCAAAGATGAGTCCAAGATTAAGTTTGAGATCCCGACTTATGAGGTTACTAAGTTAGACGCTGAAGGGAAGCCAGTGCTTGATGCGTCTGGTGTAACAGTAATGGAGAAAAAATCCGCACGTATCTTTGTTGAATCGGCAGAAGAGCGTGAAGCGGCGATCAAAGAACTGCAATCTGCATTTGTTGGAACTGATCCTTGTACAAACGATTATGAATATGAATTTAACTGTATTGAAACTCGTTCTGGAGATGGTGTTACTGTTCGTGGTGCTTATCATCGCGCAGACTTTGAACGCTATGAAGTAAGTGAAGCTGTTGTTGGTAGTATGGTTAAAGCGGCGAACTTGGGCACTAACTTTACGGCGCTTTATGAGCATGAAATTTACTATAGAACAAAAGGTACTCAAGGTAAGCGTCTGTCTAACAGCGAATTGAATCAAGCGTTTGATAACCTATCTGTATGGATGTGGAATGACAACGCATACCGTTTTGAAACAGACATACAAGATGAGTTGGGGTTCAAGCAAGCTGTTCAGTTCCTAAACTGTTATACCCAAGACTTACATCAAACAGACACAATGGATGCACAGTGTCCTGTTGACCTAAAAGCGTCGTTAGTCGCTAATGGAATGATTCATGGTGAAGGTGAGTTATCGGGACAGTTGAATCCTAGTTACCCGTTGAACTATATGGAAAAGCCACTGACTCGTATCATGTTGGGGCGCTCATTCTGGGATCATGAAATCGTTGTTGATACCACAATGTATCCGGGTCGAACTTCGGGGGCATCTTCGTCAAGTACGGTAATGGTTCAGACCAACGGTAAAGCGGTGACGTATGCGGCAGGAAACAATCAATCGACAGGTCTGTGGGCACCTCAATTACAAGAAGTAACCATTCAAGATGGCGTGGCAGCTACGATTACTGTGATGATGGCGGATGATCTTACAGGTAAGCCGAATCACGAAACGAGCTTGAAACGTCCTCCGCGTATGCAAACCAGCTACGATTACAATGGTTCGAGCTTAAATTTCAAAGCCCCTTATGGCGGCCTGATTTATATTCAACCGAAAGTAAAAGAGCTTGGTGAAGTTTCGTTTAGCATTAATGGCGCGTTAAAAGCGGCTTGGTGGAAAGAGGGACAGTGGATTAACACTATTCAATCGGCAGACGCACCAATTGCAGAAATCGATACGGGTTCATTTATTTACACTACACCAATCAGGAATCTAGAATCCGCTAATTTGAACCAATTCGCAACAGATATGAATCGTTTCGCTGAAGCTGCAAGTGACTTCTACGGGCGTGATGAGAAACAAAGCACTGGTTTACACCGTAGGTTTACTTATCCAGAACTAAAGGCGTTCCGCCATCGTTTTGTGAATGACGTGCAGATTTCGATTGGTGCGGCTCACTCTGGTTACCCAGTGATGAATTCAAGCTTTAACGCAAATCGGACATACATTCCAACCAACCCTGTGAACGACTGGCTGTTGTGGCATGAGGTGGGTCATAACTTAGCATCAGATCCTTTCCTTGCGGCTGGTAGTACAGAAGTGACCAATAACCTTCTTGCGTTGTATATGCAGGAGTTAGAGGGGCGCAATGCAAACCCTGAAATGGATCGTATTAAATCGGATATTAAGAAAGCACCTAAATGGCTAGAGCTCAATAATGAACATGCGTGGTCACATGGTGATGCAGGTTTACGATTAGTTATGTTTGGTCAGCTAAAAATCTGGGCAAAATCGAACTTTGCAATTGATGATTGGTATACACGCGGTGCAAGCCAATCTGATGTGTATAGTGAAGATGAAGGCTGGAACATGTTCAAACTTATGCACCGTAAAGCTCGAGGTGATACAGAGGGCGATGCGGTTGAAAACTATTGTAGTGCCAAAGATACTGGGCTAACCGGTGGCGACTTAATGATGGTATGTAGCTCCTACGTTTCCAACTATGACTTAAGTGATTTCTTTGTTGCTTGGAACGTGGGAGAAACTTCAATGACTAATGCTGATGGCACGAAGTCTTATAGTGGCGGAATTAGCTCTAAAGGTCTTAGTGCGGTTGAACAATTAAAACTAGAGAAACCAAAGAACAGTCCTTTGAATGTTGATTCAATTTACTAACGCTAATTATTGCTAAAGCATTTTATAGCTTAAAAACAAACGCCACACTGAAACTACGTGTGGCGTTTTTGTTGCAATGCTCTAGAAATTTCTGCTAGATCAGTCTTCTACATGATGTTTAATACTTCGGCTACCATTGGTTGGCTGTCCTTGCTGGAGAAAGCAGGTTAAACTGTTCGCATCATAATTCTAAAGGATGGTGCCATGTACCACGGTCATATCTATTTCCCTCTGCGTTTTGCAGAGCAGGCAGAAACACTGCGTCAGAAAATTTTATCGGAACGTAAAGATGTATTAGAGGTTTTCCCATTAATACAGCGTTTGGTTGGTCCACATAAGATGCCGATGTTTGAGATTCACTTTGCTAACAAAGAGTCGGGTATTGTTGAATGGCTTGAGCAAGAACGCGGTGATATGTCGGTGTTGATTCACCCTGTGACTGGCGGTGAAGAAACTTTGGACCACACAGTAAGAGCGACATGGCTTGGTCGTGAACTGGGTGTCTTTGAAGAAACACTAAGTAGCTAATTTAATTCGCGCCCGACAGTACGTGCCTAATCAACGTACTTAGTCAATATCGCTGCTGTCGGGTGTGCCAATACTCACTAACGTGTTGAACTATGTTCTTCCTTAAACAACTAGCTTCTCCAACTATTACCCAATAACAGTGATACCGCTACCGACACACCTAATGCGATTAAGATATTAGGTAAGTACAGTCCCCAAATCGCGACACAAACCGCCACGGTTACCACAGCCCACAACAGTGTTTCTAAAATCCAAGTGCCCATAACATAACTCCTAACTAGATTGTGCGACTAACATAACCAAGCCAAGGTAAACTTTTGGTCACCATCAATTAACCTTTCAGAAAATCGCTACAGCATGACTTTAACGATGAACTCATTGTTGTGGGTTTCATGAGTAAACTGCCAACCTTGGTTCTGACAAACGCGATCAATGAGCTCTAGGCCGATACCAAAAGAGGTTTGCTGTTCTGAGTCGTTTGCTAGGTTTTCATCTTCCAAACGGTTGGTCACCTCAAACTGATGTTCTGTCAGTGTAATTCTGATATCTCCGCTACCACCGTGTTGAAATGCATTTCGGACTAAGTTGGTGAGCACAACCTCAGTTAATTCACGGGGCAGAGTATGTTCTTCTTGCTCTACCTTGGTTTGAATATCTACTTCTTTGTTTTTCAAAAGATAGCGTTGGCTTTCGATGATGTTATCGATCAAAGGTTCTAGTTTGATGTATTCATAGTTGGTTTCTATCTCGCTATTGCGGCTCATCCACAGCAGCGTTGTTACCAAGGCTTTCATGTTGGAGGCTGAACGTTGGATTCGCGCGACGGCTCGCTGACCGCTGTTTGGAATGCTTTCAGACAACCGAACCAGCATATCGCCACTGGCTGAAATGGTGGCAATTGGTGTTCTTAATTCGTGGCTGGCTGCTCTTAAGAAAAAGCTTTCACGTTCATTGGCTTGGCGTTCACCTTGTACGCTTTTAACCAGTTGTGAAGCCAACTGATCGATCTCTTTATATCGAAACTGAGTTAGCCCTTCAGTCTTGTCCACATCAAGAGATTCAGACCATTTTGATAGGGTAATAATCGGTTTGGTGACTCGATGTATCAGAAGGCGAATGATCAAAAATACCAAGAGTAAAAGGGCACCGATAGCGATGAAGGCATTGTTAATTTGAGCTACAGAATCAGGTGGATTCAGCTCGAATAGATTCAAGTAGATGGCTTCATCATATTCCGAAATGATGTATAGCGCTTCGTCGCTACCTGATATCGGATGTTTTGCGGCATAGAGGTACTGACCTGATTCGCTGTTTGATGAAAGCTCGTAGTGTTCATGAATTTCATCGTTATCAAATGCTTTCCAATCAAAGGCTTGTTGGAACTTAGCGGGCAGATCTGAATAGCTTAGAAAGGCTTGGAATGTTGGGTTTTGGTAGCCTGGCAGTTGCCCTGTTTCGATGTATTGTTGCTCTGCGACTTCCAACTCATATAAGAATCCATATTTTGCCGATTCATTGAGACCGATGTGATAGCTCTGAGACACCATCAAGCTGTAGATGGCTGTGAGTAATACGACGATGCCAAACAGGTAGAGGTAGATGTCGCGCTTAATACTGACTCGATTCATGTTCGCGTGTTTCATGATGGCTCCCCATGTAAGACAACACCAATCCCATGAACCGTGTGGATTAGCTTTGAATCAAAGGGCGCATCAACCACTTGTCGAAGCTTAAACAAATGCGCTTTCATGCTATCTGAGCTTGGCATCTCGTCTTCCCATGCTTCTTCAAGTTTTGCTTTGCTCACCACGTTGGGGCTGTTTCGCACTAACATTACGAGCATTCGCCAACACACAGGGGAGAGCTTCAATAGCTTGCTGTCTCTAATGGCTTGATGCTTATCCAAGTCCAGTTTGAGGTCTGCCACAGACAATGACGTCACGGAGCCTTGAGCGCGACGCACTAATGCCATCAACCGTACTTTGAGCTCTTCCATTGCAAAAGGCTTCACTAGATAGTCATCTGAACCTACCTCGAATCCGGCGATTTTGTCTTGTAGAGTGTCTCTTGCCGTTAACATAAGGATAGGTGTCGTGACGCCTTGTTGTCGAAGAGATTGGCAGACATCGAGCCCGTCCATTTTGGGCATGTTGATGTCCGTTAAGATGATGTCATAACGCCCCTCTAGCGCAAGATTGAGACCCGCACTGCCATTGTAAGCAAAATCGAATTCGAAACCGTCGAGTTCCATATAGTCTGCAATGGCTTCTGCTAAGTCGCTGTCGTCTTCAATCAACAGGGCGTTAATGCTCATAAGTGTCCTTACTTTGTTTCTCGTTCTCTTTTCCAAGCCCAGATAGGTGGCTGGATAAGAAGTTGTAATCGGTAGTTCCAATTCGGCGCATGCCATAACTGTTGGCACAGTTTAACGTAGCCGTGGAAATATACCTTAAATGGGTTCACAGAGTTGATTCGAGGGAACACACCATATCTGACTTCTTCCTCTTCTTTGGCGAAGGTACCGAACATACGATCCCAAATGATGAAGATGCCTGCATAGTTCTTATCAAGATACTGTTTGTTGGTTGCGTGGTGCACTCTATGGTGTGAAGGCGTATTAAACACGGCTTCAACAGGGCGGGGCAGTCGTTTGACGGTTTCAGTGTGCAGCAGTGTCTGAAACAGTTGAACAAAGGTTTCACACATCAGAACCACAAACGGATTGAAACCAAGCAGAATCAACGGCAAATGGAAAAAGAACGGGAAGAACCAATCTAAAGGCCCAAACCTGTAAGCAACCGAGATATTAAAGTAAGGCGAGCTGTGGTGAACCGAGTGCGTTCCCCACGCTAAGCCATTACTGTGCAAGAATCTGTGTTCCCAGTAATACGTGAGATCGGCCAAGATCAAGCAACCAAGAATTGTCCAACCAGATATTGGCAATTGAGTCAGGCTGAAGTTCTCGTAAGCGTAAACAAACGCGCCCACATAGGCTAACCCGACAAAGAAAACGGTAACCAATAGGAAGAACAAGGTGACTAAGTTGGTCGCGCTGTCTCCCAACATATTCCAGCTGAGCTTTTTCTTAAAGGCATAGCGGATAAGCTCAAAGATAAACAGAGCCAGAGCAAGCAGTAGAAAGTTGTCATCTACCCAAGTCTCGGTAAGGATGATGCTCGTTTCTGTGAATGTTTGAGAGAGAAAATTCCCAATGCTATCCATAGTGAAATCCATAACTAAATCCTTTACTGGTTGTTCTTATAATAGACGTATAACTCGCTAGAATCTGGCAACCCATGCTGATTCAGCTGGTGGTGTTCTATAACCATGTCCACTTCTTTTAATATCGCGATTTCTTCCCAAGCCTGTGCTAATTCTTGTTCAGTATGTTCGCCTTTATTAAGTAGAAGCGTACCTTTGGCTTTGTTTGGAATTTGGATTAAGCGATTGTTTTTGTTTGATGTTGATTGCTTAGTCGGGAAGCCAATGGTGACAGTAGCCGTGCTGAAGTCGGAACTGATGTCCTGATAGATCACGACGACTTTCTGTTGCTGTGCGATCTCCTCATCATTTGTTTCTAGGTTTTGGTAGAAATCGACCCATAGAGCAGGTACGTCCTCTAAAGGGATAGTCTTGCTCAAACCTTGCAGGTAAGTCGTATTTGCAGTGGCCTGTTGTTTTACCTCTACGGACTTATCTATGGATAGCGTACTTGTTGACGACTTGCTTTGTGACAACTCGGCTATTGGTTGCTCGGTTAAGGCATCCGCAATCGCGGGCTGAGTATGTAATAGCCCCCAAACTGCGCCAGTAATACCGACAGTTGTGAGTATTGAAGCGAATAATTTCATGCTATTTCCTTGTTGTTCATTTTTCTTATCAAGGACAGTAAAGGAGCCAAGGTAAACAAAAGGTAACCGAGGGGGATTGTTTTAGTCAGAGAGTATTGGTGATTCATTAAAAAAGGCTCCTCAATTGAGGAGCCTTTGTTTTATTTGTTGCATTGAAATTATCAATGCATCAGGAGCGCTCTAAATTAAAGAGCTTGGGGGATTAAGCCTCTGCAGTTGCCTTAGAATCGCTCATCTTTTTAAGAGCTGCGTAACCAAAGCCTGTTACTGCTGTACCTGCTGCAATCGCCACTAGGTACATTAGAACTGGAGAGATAGCACCAGGAATTAGTAGTACGAATAGACCGCCGTGTGGAGCCATTAGCTGAGCACCAAACATCATTGATAGAGCGCCAGTTAGTGCGCCACCTGCCATACAAGCTGGGATAACACGCATTGGATCTTTCGCTGCGAATGGGATTGCACCTTCAGAGATGAAACATAGGCCAAGAACGAATGATGCTTTACCCGCTTCACGCTCGCCCGCTTCAAACTTGTCTTTCACTAAGAAAGTCGCAAGACCCATACCTAGAGCTGGAACCATACCTGCTGCCATGATAGCCGCCATTGGTGCGTAAGTTTGCGAAGCCAGTAGACCAACACCGAATGTGTAAGCCGCTTTGTTTACCGGACCACCAAGGTCGAAACACATCATTGCGCCTAGAATCACACCCAGAAGAATCGCGTTAGACGTTCCCATGTTGTTTAGGAAAGTTGTCATTGCGCTCATCACGCCAGAAACAGGGCCACCCACGATGTAAACCATCACAAGACCAGTGAACAAACTCGCGATAAACGGAATGATCAGGATTGGCTTGAGGGCTTCCATGGATTGTGGAAGTTGAACCTTGTCGGCAATGAATTTCGCTGCGTAACCGGCAATGAAACCTGCTGCGATACCACCTAGGAAGCCTGCGCCTGTTGAGCTAGCCAGCATACCGCCGATTAGACCTGGAGCCAGACCCGGACGGTCAGCAATTGAGAATGCAATGAAACCAGCCAGAACAGGAATCATTAGAGCGAATGCAGAACCACCACCGATAGTCATCAGTGCTGCAGCCAGTGTGCCTTCTTCTTTAAACGCTTCGATACCGAATACGAAAGAGAGTGCGATGATCAAACCACCCGCAACAACCACAGGAAGCATGTGTGAAACACCCGTCATTAGGTGCTTGTACACGCCTTTCTTCTCGTCAGCAGGTGCTGAATTTGAAGAAGCAGTGTGTTGGTATGGTTTAGCTTCTGCGAACGCTTTTTCCATCTCTTGCTTTGTTTTCTTCAAAGCAGGGCTTGTTGTTGTTTTGTATAGCGCTTTGCCGTTAAAACGATCAAGAGGAACGTCGATATCTGCTGCGATGATAACTAGATCAGCGTCTGCGATTTCTTGGTCTGTCAGTTGGTTTTTCGCACCTACAGAGCCGCGAGTTTCTACTTTGATTTGGTGACCTAGGCGTTTGCCTTCGGCTTCAAGCGCTTCAGCGGCCATAAAGGTGTGTGCAACACCAGTTGGACAAGCGGTGATCGCTACGATCTTTTTGCTACCTGTAGCAGGTGACGTACCAGTCACTTCAACAGTGCTTTGAACTTGAGAAGCGTCTAATACCGTTGCTTCTGCTACCGCTTTCTCTAGAAACGCTTTTGCATCAGCTGTGCATTCAGAGATAGCTGCTTGGTATACTTTCTTGCCGACAAAGCGCGCTTTATCAACGTTTGTGTTGGCTGCGATAACTACAACGTCGCTGCTGTCGATAGCGTCTTGCGATACAGTTGAGTCAGGTAATACGCTTGATTGACATTCAATAGCGGCGTTCCAACCCAGTGCTTTTGTCGCTTGCTCTAACAAGCCTGCTGCGATGATGCTGTTTGCTACGCCACTAGGGCAAGCTGTGATAATGGTAATATTCATAATAAACCTTTTGTCCTATTTGCTTGTGTCTAACTGGCTAGTTGGAGCACTAAGCGACTGTAATTGGATATTTTGTAGTACTGAATCCAGCTCTTGTTGGCTGGTGATGCCCACGCCTACCTGTGAAACTGCTAGAGCAGATAGGGCGGTTGCGAATTTAATAAGTTCTGGTTTTGGCATCTGTTGCATGTGACCCCAACATAGACCAGCAACCAATGTGTCACCTGCGCCTACCGTGCTTACTACTTGCATGCGCGGTGGTTGAGCATGTAACCATTCACCTTGGTTAAGCCACATCACGCCTTCAGCGCCAAGTGATACCACGATGTTCTCGATGCCTTTTTCACTTAGGGCTTGGCCCGCGTGTTGGCATTGGTCACGAGTTGTCAGCTCTGCATTGAACAGCTGAGACAGCTCTTCATCGTTTGGTTTGATCAACCATGGTTGTGCATTGATACCGGCTTTAAGTGCGTCACGGCTGCTATCAAATAGAACCTTCTTACCTAAATCGTGTAAGCGTTGAACCCAAGAAGCGCAAAGCTCAGGAGAGATACCTTGTGGCAAGCTGCCTGCAATCACGAAGTAATCGTGCGTTTCAGCAAGTTCTAATAGGGTTTCTTCGAACGCTTTAATTGCGTCAGCATCAACAGGAACACCTGGGAAGTTGATGTCGCTTACTTGGCCTGAGTTTTCAACCAGTTTTACGTTGATTCGAGTTGCGCCATCAACACGGATGAAGCGGTCAGCTGCGCCCATCTGTTCAAACAGTTGGCAGAACGCTTCTTCATTATTGCGACCAAGGAAACCTGTTACGGTCACTTTCGCGCCAAGCTCTGAAAGAACTTTTGCGACGTTTACGCCTTTGCCCGCTGCGTGCAAAGAGCCTTTGTTTACTAGGCTAACTGAACCAACGTTAAGTGCGTTGATAGCGCCTGTCAGGTCTAGAGCAGGGTTAAGCGTTACAGTGACCGCTTTGATTTGTTTATCAGACATATCGACTCCTTAACCTTCGCCAAGGCCTGAAGCGATAGCTTTGCCAATCGATTCAAGTGCTTGTGCTGCGTCATCTCCTTCAGCAACAAACTGAAGCTGGTGGCCGTGTTTAACGCCAAGTGCGATCACTTTCATCAAGCTCTTCGCGTTCACTTCTTTTCCGTCGCCATCTAGGTTTGACACGCGGATTGTTGATTCAAACTTCTTCGCTTCAGCGACTAGCATTGCACCCGGACGAGCGTGCAGGCCGTGTGCGTTTTTGATTTTGAATACTGCGCAGTTGTCATCGTCTTGAGAAGCTGTAGAAACCGCTTCACCTTTCAGAAGGCCAATGACTTGCGCTGCGTCAGCGGTTAACAGTTGTTGTTGCTTACCTTCGAAAACCATCTTGCTTAGGTTTGCCAGAATAGATTGGTGCGCGCTGTTGCAAGCTGCGAATGCTACCAATGCTTTAACTGGTGTGCCTTCGTATTCACAATGGTTCGCTGTTGAAACGAAAGATACGCCAGTGCGTGTTACGCCTTTGTCGCTGCCCAACAACCACAGGCCTTGGCCTAGGTGAGTTGGTGTTTTTGTTACTAGGTCAGCAACGAATGCGTTGTCTGTGCAACCTGTGTTCTTAAGTAGGCCACCCGCAACTGCAGACATTTGAATCATGTCGCTCGCAGGGAACAGTAGCTGAACCAAAGAAGCGTCTAGGTCGGCTTCTAGTTGAACTTCGCCGTTAAGTAGGGCGATGATTTCGTCTTCTGATTTCGCTTGCTTTAATTTCTCTTCAACACCGTCAGCTGCTAGCACTTTCGTTAGCTGCTTAAGAATGCCCAAGTGCTCGTCAGATTTCGCTGCAATACCAATTGCTACGTAAACACGGTTGCCGTCTGCCCAGTCAATACCTTCAGGGAAGTGGTGTACCGCAACGCCTGTCTCTTTAACTAGGCCACGAGTATCCGTCGTTCCGTGAGGAATCGCGATGCCGTTACCTAGGAACGTAGAGTTCTGGTTTTCACGGTTCAACATTCCTTCAACGTAACCAGAGTCAACTAAACCTTTAGCTGTCAGGTCGCCAGCAATGTTTTGGATTGCTTTGAATTTGTCTTCGGCAGTTTGGCCTAGAGTGATGTCAGATTTTGATAATTTAAGCATGGTGCCTCTTTAGCGTATCGCTTGAGAATTTGTGTATCGCTACGATTCAGTCTAGAGCAATATTTGCCCTTTGCTTTATGTTTGCTGAATCGGTTCAGCATTCAGTGTAAAAAAATTCAGCAAAGCCGATTTTGGTTTTCAAAATAGTTTTGCTGCGTGTCGTAATTCCAGTTTCGTTAACAACAAGAAGCTGAATCACGACAAATGACGCTCAATCCATTCAAAAGGATGATTGAAGTCACTTTTCAGATTTTGCTGAATCCTTTCAGCTTTTATACTGAATCGATTCAGCATATAATTCAACTAATCCAAGGATCAGAAGATTGGTTATATGATCCTACGCACAAAATACAGGTCACCCATATGACACTAGATGAAATTGCCAAACTAGCTGGTGTGTCGAAAACCACAGCCAGCTATGTGATTAATGGCAAGGCGCAGAAATACAGAATCAGTGAAAAGACACAGCAGAAAGTAATGGCAGTGGTGGAAGAGTATAACTACCGACCAGATCATGCTGCTTCGTCGCTGCGCGCTGGTAATAGCCGTTCATTTGGTTTGATTATTCCTGATCTGGAAAACAGCAGTTACGCGCGTTTAGCAAAATTGATAGAGCAGAACTCACGTAAAGTGGGCTATCAGATTTTGATTGGTTGCTCTGATGATGACGCTGAAACCGAACGTAAAGTTGCGGAAGCGCTTGTTAGCCGTCGTATCGATGCTTTGCTGGTGGCGAGCTCAATGCCAGACGCCAATGAGTTCTACTTGAAGTTGCAAAACTCAGGCACCCCCGTTATTGCGATAGACCGTCCTTTAGATGATGAGCACTTTGCCTGCGTGATCAGTGAAGATTTCGAGGCTGCATTTGAACTGACGCACTCGATTCTTGATCACAGCATTCACAGTGTTGGCTTAATTGGTGCGCTGCCTGATCTGAACATTTCACGTGAACGTCAGTTGGGTTTTGAAGCGGCGAATAAAGCACATACTCAACAAACAGGGCTAACAGAAAACAAGCCGATGGTTGTCGGTTATGGCGAGCACTTTGACCGAGAATCAGGGCGCGAGATTTTTGAGGGCTGGATTGCTAAAGGCACAGTGCCTGATGCAATTGTCACTATGTCTTATACCTTACTAGAAGGTGTGTTGGATGTGATGGTCGAAAAGCCAGAACTGATCAGCCAAGTAAAGCTAGCAACCTTTGGTGATAACCGTTTATTGGATTTCTTACCTTTTAAAGTCCACTCACTGCCACAGCAATTCGAAGTGATTGCAGACAGCGCCTTTGCACTTGCTTTGAACGCGTCAGCTAAACGCTACCAAGCGGGCATTGAGCTAGTGCCGAGAAGCTTAGTTAGACGAGGCTAGCTCGATCTTTACGGTTAGCTAGAAGCCTTGCGTTTAGCTCGAACTTGGAATTAACCCGAACCTGTAATTAACTCGAACTCAGCAACAAGCCCATTTCTACAATGGCAACAATGCCGAGCAACAAAGCCAACACTTTCCAAAACTGGATTGGGTTTCGGTTTATCAAAGGTTGCTTGGCTTTGCTTTTGACCAAGCTTTGGTTTGGTGTGTAAAGGTCTGCCACAAAATCTCCCAACACTTGATGACGTTCGCTTGGCGATTCGGCGCAGGCTTTCTGTAAAACCAAATCAACCCAAGCCGGTATATCAGCTCGTTTCTGTGTGATGGGTTGGTATTCCCATTGATAGTGGCGAGATTGTTTAAGCGATTGGGCAGTCATTTCAGAGTAGGGAAGTTCGCCGGTTAGCATTTCATAGCCGATCACGGCGATAGAGAATAGATCTGAGCTGGTGGTCGCGCTGTTGTGCTTGATGGTCTCGGGTGCAATGTAATTGACCGCGCCTAATGGTGTGTCGTCCTTGTCGGTGAGCTCTCCCTCTTCAAGGCCTCTCACTAACACCGCACCAAGGTCGATGATTTTAACCTCACCATCACGTTGAATCATGATGTTTTCAGGCTTTAAGTCTCGGTGCACCATGTCTGCACGTTGTAATACTCGGATGCCTTGAGTGATCTTTTCTAGTATGTCGCGCACTTCATTGAGTGACGGTTTTGGATTGTCGTACATCCATTGTCTTAGCGTGATGCCTTCTACCCATTCGCAGATTTGGTATAAGAATTGCGAGTTCTCTGGCGTCGGATAAACCTTCATTACTCTCTTGTTTTTTAACAAGATTCCCGCCCATTGTTCATTAAAGAAAGCTCTGAGTTGAGAAGGGCTATCGTGATATTGAACAGAAGGGACTTTCAGCACGAACTCGGTTTGTGTCTCTTTTTGCATCACACGATACACATGGCTTCTAGAGCCGGCATATAACACCTCAAGTACCATGAAGTTGTCGATACTTTGCCCGAGCTTTAAAGCGGGTGGGATGGCACGTTTAGCCAGCTTTTCATGGAACTCAATCAGCGAAGGCTTAGGCAGATGGCTGACTTGCACAATCAAGCAACTGACATTGTCTGAGCTATTGTGGCTTAAAGCGGTGTTACAAATGGTTTGCGCTGCGTATTCGAAATCCGCTCCGGGTTTGTCGATGTGTTCCTTGAAGGTGTTGGGAGAGACAAACTCGTGCACCCCATCAGATGTCAGGATAAAGCAGTCGTTTTTCTTGATAGGCAGGGTTTGATAGTCAACGTTGAGTTGGTTATCCATGCCTAAGGCGCGTGTTAGATAATGCTTCTGTCCCATATTTTTACGGGTGTGGTCGCGGGTCAGTTGGCGTAATTCTCCATCTCTGAGTAAGTAAATGCGACTGTCGCCAACGTGGAATATATGTGCGGTGTTCGATTTTAAGATCACGCTGCTGAACGTCGAAACGAGAGCATTGTGGTTCACTTGTTGTGCGGGATGAATATTAGAAACAGACGTGTTGAAGAGCCAAGAATTGAGGGACGTTAAAACCTTTTGCGCCGAACGCTGAATGCTCCAGCTTTGGGGAGTTGCGTAATAGTCGTCGATAAACTGCATCACGCTGGTGTGACTGGCTTTCTGGCCGTGTTCACTGCAACTTGCGCCGTCTGCTATGCAGGCAACACTGCCTTTCAACTCTTGCTCTGCGCGAGTTTTGGGGTGTTTTACAATGATGGCATCTTGGTTTTCATCACGTACGCCTTGATTCGAATAACCACCAAACTTAAGCGTTAACTGGTTGCTGGATTCTGGCGCGATGACTTGCCCTTGGCTGAATGAAATTGTCATAACTGGTCTTCTTCTTAACTGCTCTTCTTCCCGCTTCCTTGACAGAACATCCTAGGAAGAACAAAAGCCCTAGTGAACTTAGAGCCTTTGAACGAAGCACCTAGCATTGATGTATCCGCTAAGGTGCTTCTCCCGATTCAATAATATCAATGCTTCATAGTACTGAGACTAATTTGAAACATTAATCAGCGTGACACTGCCATCGTCGTTTACTTCGGCGATTTGACCGTTAGGCTCTTCCATGAACAGTAGAGTCACAAAGCCAAGTACCGCTGTTGCAGCAATCACTAAGAAGAAGGTTTGGTAGCTCACGAATGACAACACAGTTAGGTAAACTACCGCACCCACGTTACCGTAAGCGCCCGTCATACCTGCAATTTGACCTGTCATACGACGCTTGATTAGAGGAACCGTTGCGAATACCGCACCTTCACCCGCTTGTACGAAGAAAGAACATGCCATTGCAGCAACAACCGCTAGCCATACAGGCCATGTGCTGTCGACTTGACCCATTGCGAAGTAACCCACAGCAAGACCAATCGTTAGAATAAGCAGTGTTGGTTTACGACCGAATTTATCTGAAATCCAACCACCACCTGGGCGAGACATTAGGTTCATAAAGGCATAAGCCGATGCAACCATACCTGCAAGAACCGGTGTTAATTCAAAGGTTTCAGAGAAGAACAGTGGCAGCATAGAAACCACAGCCAGTTCAGAACCAAATGTTGCGAAGTACAATACGTTAAGTACCGCAACTTGCTTGAATTTGTACTGGTGAATCTCTGGCACTTCTTCTTTAAATACGTTCTTGTTTACTTTCCAAACTTGCGACACTTCGTACACGTAAAGCGCAGCTAAACCGGCATACACTGAGTAAACCGCCATGTCTGACAACATGTTGATGTTGGTTGGTGATAGCTTCCAAGTCAGTAGCGCTAAAGCGGCATACATAGGGATCTTCATAATAAGTAGGAAGAAAAAGTCACCCTTTGATGTCACTTCCATCGCTGTTACTTGAGCAGGCTTGAAGTAAGTTGAACCTTTTGGTGTATCTGACACGTTTTTGTAGAAGATAAACGAGAACGCTAAGCTCATTACGCCAGTAATACCAACCGCATAACGCCAGCCGTCTTCACCACCAAACGCTAGAGCGAGGGTTGGAAGTGTGAATGCTGCTGCCGCTGAACCGAAGTTACCCCAACCGCCGTAAATACCTTCTGCAGTACCCAGTTCATTGTGTGGGAACCATTCAGACACAAGACGAATACCGACAACGAAACCTGCACCAATGAAGCCCAGTAGGAAACGAGCGATTGCTGCTTGAATGAAAGAGTCTGCCAGAGCAAACATGAAACAAGGGATAGAACAGACCGCGAGTAGCGAAGAGTAGACCAACCTTGGGCCGTATCTATCGGTTAGCATGCCTATTGCGACACGCGCCGGAATGGTCAATGCAACGTTGAGGATCAGGAGGGTTTTGATCTCTTCAGTAGAAAGACCAAGCGTGGTTTTTACCATTTGCAGTAGTGGGGCAAAGTTGAACCACACAACAAAGGTAATGAAAAAGGCCATCCAGCTTAGGTGTAAGACCTTCATCTTACCCGTAAATGAAAGCAGCGAAAATTTAGTGTTATCCATGGTTTAAATCCTTTAAATCTGGAAAATTACCTGGTTTGTGCATCTGCGTTACTTCCGAACTTCGAACGCTTTTAATGTGCATAAACCCTGTGCCGAAATTGCGCACGCCGATAAGCGTTTGCATGATAGTGTCGGCGTTTGAGTTAACTGGCGATAGCAAGAGGTGCGAGAACTTGAACTTGTTCTCCTTGCTTGCGAACTTCAAATTTCACGAGCTTGAGCTCAGGCTGTTCAAGACATTCGCCAGTTTCTAAGTGGTAATGCTGCTTGTATAGAGGTGAGGCCACGTAAGGCTCACCGCTTAATGAACCAATTATACCACGTGACATCACATTCGCCTTGCCGATGGGGTCGTAATTAGAGAGCCCATAAAGTGTGTCGCTACGCTTGCAGTAAAAAATAGCCACTTGGTTATCGTCTACTTTGGCGCAAATTCCCCCGTTTGGGGTTAGGTCGCGGGTGCTGCATACGGTTGTCCAATTTTCCATGACTTTCTCCTAGTCTAAACATAAAGCTAATAATCAATTTAATTTGGGTGATAGCCGACAGCAGTTTTCTTGGGCTGCGCCACTGTCGGCTATCGATATTGGGTTTAGTTGTTACTGATTCACAGACCGTCAATTCGTCTTACGAAACTTCCGTGACTTCGATTTGATCAGCCTTGGTTAGCATTTCATCGCGTTGTGAATCTGAAGAAGAGCTCAAGCTCGGCTTAGGAAAACGCTGCTCTCGCTCTTTGATGAAAGAGAGGCTAGTGTCCATTTCTTCACTGTTGATGTAGTGCTGGAAGCGCTTCATCTTCTCAGGATTTTCAATGGTGGTTTTCCATTCACACTGGTACTTCTCGATGTTGAGTGCGATGTCCGCTTCGAGTTCTTCAGCAACGTTGAGCTTGTCTTCAATCACGACTTGCTTGAGGTATTCAATGCCGCCTTCGAGGTTTTCCATCCAAACCGATGTGCGTTGTAGGCGGTCTGCGGTACGTGTGTAGAACATCAAAACGCGGTCGATGTATTTAAGGAGTGTGGTTTCGTCCAAATCAGTGGCGAATAGGTCTGCATGGCGAGGGCGCATGCCGCCGTTACCACAGATGTAGAGGTTCCAACCTTTGTCTGTTGCGATAACACCAATGTCTTTCGATTGTGCTTCTGCACATTCACGAGTACAGCCAGAAACCGCAAACTTGATCTTGTGTGGCGAGCGCAAACCTTTGTAGCGGTTCTCTAGTCGAATCGCTAAGCCAACACTGTCGTCGACACCGTATCGACACCAAGTGCTACCCACACACGATTTCACGGTACGAACCGATTTTCCGTAGGCGTGACCCGTTTCGAAACCTGCATCAATCAGCTTTTTCCAGATGATAGGCAGTTCGTTAAGCTGTGCGCCAAACAAGTCGACACGCTGACCACCGGTGATTTTGGTGTACAGGTCGAACTCTTTAGCGACTTCACCAAGTACGATCAATTTATCCGGTGTGATTTCACCGCCAGCAATACGCGGAACCACTGAGTAGGTACCGTCTTTTTGCATGTTGCCAAGGTAGATGTCGTTGGTGTCTTGCAGTTCGATGTGTTGATCTTCAAGGATGTAATCGTTCCAGTACGAAGCCAGAATCGAACCGACAGCTGGTTTACACACGGTACAGCCTAATCCGTTTCCGTGAGAATCTAACAGCTCATCAAAGGTCTTGATTTTGTTGACGCGGATGATGTCAGTCAGCTCTTGGCGAGAGTAAGCAAAGTGCTCACAGATATCGTTAGAGACTTCCACACCCAAGTTACTCAGTTCGCTATCGAGAACTTGTTTCGCAAGAGCAGAACAGCCGCCACAACCTGTTGAAGCATTGGTGGTTTCTTTCAAAGCCGCCATCGTGGTGCAGCCAGCAGAGACCGCGTCTTTAATATCGCCTTTGGTTACATCAAAACATGAACAGATCACAGCGCTATCAGGCAGAGCTTCAACACCCATTGCTGAGCCTGAATCATCGGCCACGTTAGGTAGAATCAATACCGATGGGTTTTCAGGAAGGGGCATATCATTTTGCTTGATTTGAAGTAGCGAACCGTAGGCTTCTGCATCACCGACCAAGACGGCACCGACAATTTTCGTGCCGTCAGCCGAAATGATCAGGCGCTTATAAACTTGTTCAATTTCATCATTATAGGTATACGATTGAGCACCTTCTGTCTTGCCGTGTACTTCACCAATACTGGCCACATCGACGCCAAGAAGTTTGAGCTTGGTGCTCATGTCTGCGCCAGTGAATGCAGCGTCGTCAGTACCATTAGAGACAATATGCGAAGCCGCAATCTTTGCCATCGAATAACCCGGCGCGACTAAGCCGAAGATCTTGTTGTCCCAAAGGGCACATTCACCAATGGCGTAGACGTTGTCGATATTGGTTTGACAGTGATTGTTGATCACAATACCGCCACGTTCGCCAATCTCGACATCAGAGCTGCGAGCTAGAGCATCTTGAGGGCGAATACCGGCAGAGAATACGATCATATCGGTTTCTAAATGGGTGCCATCGGCGAAGTTCATACGGTAGCGAGCGTTTTCACCGTCGACTATTTCAGAGGTCGCTTTCTCGGTATGAACTTGCACACCAAGGTCTTCAATCTTTCTGCGCAGTAGGGCACCGCCGCCGTCATCTAATTGAACGGCCATTAGGCGAGGCGCGAATTCAACCACATGGGTTTCCAAACCAAGGTTCTTGACTGCGTTTGCGGCTTCTAAGCCAAGCAGACCACCACCAATCACCACGCCAGATTTGCTGCCTTTGCTTGAAAGCTCGATGGCGTCTAAATCTTCGATAGTACGATAAACGTGACAGTGTTCTTGGTCATTACCGGGAATAGGGGGAACAAAAGGGAAAGAGCCCGTAGCCAAGATCAGCTTGTCGTAACTTTCAACATGGCCACTTTCAGTGATGACTTGTTGATTGGCGGTGTCTAGCTTAGCAACCTTCTGGTTCAACAAGTAGTTCACGCCGTTGCTTTGGTAATATTCTTCACTGGTCAATGACAGGTCATCAGCGCTTTTACCATTAAAGTAAGCCGTCAGCTGAACACGGTCGTATGCTAGCCTTGGCTCTTCACTAAAAGTAATCACATCAAACTCATCACTGTCTGATTGCAGGATGTTGTCGATAAATTTGTGTCCAACCATGCCGTTACCAACAACGACGATTTTCTTCTTGCTCATAATCCATTCCTTATTCTCGGCATCACCATCACTAGCATCTAATTTCTAGTAGTTAGCAGATGAATACCGGGTTGAGATTCCACTCAATTCATAATCATCAAGAAAAACAAAAATGTTTTTTCTAAGTCTTGGTTTTTAGTGGAGCAAGGAGGATGCCAGATTACGGTTCGTTCATTTAAATAAAAATTAACTTATAATTTTCAGTGATTTAAAAAATAGAGGTAGCGCGCAATTACCCCTAAAGTGGTATGTAAAATTTTTGTTAGATTTATATAAATGAGCATTTGTGGTGCAACTTTCCGCAAGATGGTGCAAAAATTAAGTTTCTATCTTGGTTAAGTTCTAATTGGTTCGTTGTTGATATTTGTGTTTTTATTAAGTTATTGTTTTTAAGTGAAATTATTTGATATTCATCAGCTGTTATTAAGTGGCGTGTTATTTGCTTGGTTTCAGTTATTACAATTATGGATAATTGAGCGAGAAACGGATGACCGATTCAAACAGCGGCTGGATAAAATCGACCTGTGCTTATTGTGGTGTAGGGTGTGGAATAGAAGCGAGACCGACATCGCTAGGAAAACTAGAAGTACGTGGTGATAAAGATCATCCATCAAACTATGGAAAGCTATGTACTAAAGGGATCGCGCTCGGCGACACCGTCACGCCTTTGGGTCGTCTTACACAGCCTGCTTATATTCAGAATGAGCAAAAACAAGAGCTGGATTGGAACAGTGCCACTCAGTTGGTCGCAGACAAATTCAATCAAACCATCGAAGAATTTGGGGCCGATTCGGTTGCGTTCTATGTGTCTGGGCAACTGCTGACCGAAGACTACTATGTTGCCAATAAACTGATGAAAGGCTTCATCGGCAGTGGCAACATCGACAGTAACTCTAGGCTATGTATGGCTTCAACCGTAGTCGGGCATAAGCGTGCATTTGGCGCAGACACAGTGCCAGTTTGCTACGAAGATCTCGAGCAAGCCGAACTAGTCGTGATTACAGGTTCCAACTTAGCATGGTGTCACCCGGTACTTTTCCAAAGATTAAAAGCCGCGAAACAAGCCAACCCTGAATTGAAAGTGATCGTCATCGACCCTCGTTATACCGACACCTGTGAAATCGCGGACATTCACTTGGCATTGGAATCCGGCTCAGATGTAGCACTATTCAATGGTCTCTTGGGTTATCTCGACGATAACGACAAGCTAGATGCAGACTACATAGAAAACCACACTCAAGGCTTTACTGAATCGATTCGATCTGCAACTCAATATCGCTATACCGAATCAGGCTGGGGCGACAAAAGCGTTCCTGAGCTGACAGGGTTAACAGAGCAGCAGCTAAAACAGTTCTACAGTTTGTTTGCATCGAACGAGAAGGTGCTGACCATTTACTCCCAAGGCGTGAACCAATCCACACAAGGGTGCGATAAGGTAAATGCCATTATTAACTGCCATTTAGCCACTGGGAAAATCGGTAAACCGGGCATGGGGCCATTCTCTGTAACGGGCCAGCCGAACGCGATGGGTGGGCGTGAGGTGGGCGGTTTAGCTAATACCTTAGCGGCGCATTTTGAATTTGGTGACCCGCAATCACACCAAACCGTCAGTGAGTTTTGGCAAACCGACAGCTTAGCCACACATGCGGGTTTAAAAGCAATTGACCTGTTCGATGCGATGAATGAAGGAAAAATCAAAGCAGTTTGGATCATGGCAACCAACCCAGTCGTGAGCCTACCTGATAGCGAAAAGATCAAAGCCGCATTAGAGAAGTGCCCATTTGTGGTGGTGTCTGATTGTATTGCCGATACGGAAACCACTCGCTTGGCCGATGTGGTGCTACCCGCACAAGGGTGGAGTGAGAAGTCGGGCACTGTGACCAACTCTGAACGCCGAATCTCACGTCAACGCCGTGTGTTACCAAGCCCAGGGGAAGCCAAACCCGATTGGTGGATACTAAAAGAAGTCGCACAAAAAATGGGATTCAAAGAGCAGTTCGAGTTCCGCCACGAAGGTGAGATCTTCAAAGAGTATTGCGAGATGACAGCGCTCGGCAATGAAACAGGCAAAGCACGTGACTTGTGCTTAATTGGACTCACTCAACTTGATGAGAAAGGCTATGGCGAACTTACTCCACAGCAATGGCCAGTGCTAGAGTATCAGCCAGAGATCATTGAGCAGCGCATGTTCACCAATGGCGAGTTCTTTACTGAATCAGGCAAAGCGCAGTTTATTGCAGTTGAGCACGACAAACCGATTGCCGATACCAGCCTGGAATTCCCACTTATCATGAACACAGGTCGAATCCGAGACCAATGGCACACCATGAGCCGCACTGGCTTGGCCGCAGGTTTAGGTGAACACACCCCAGAGCCTTTTGTTGCAATGCACCCAGATACGGTTTCAGAACTGAACTTGGATGAGTTCGGGCTAGATGCTTTCAACCACGCCACTATTAATCCAGTGGTGAAAGTGCGCAGCGCACAAGGGGAGTGCCAAGCCCGCTTAGTAGTGACCAAAGAGATGCGCCGCGAACAAGTCTTCATGCCTATCCACTGGAACGCACCGACCGCCAAAGACAGCAAACCATGTGACTTGATCTTGCCTCATACCGATGCGGCATCTGGTCAGCCAGAATTCAAACACACACCTGTTGTAGTAGAGCCGTGTGGTTATCGCAGTGAAGCCGCACTGGTCAGTGACAAGGTGATGGATTGCAGCGGCTTTGATTACTGGGTACGCCAAAGAGTGGAGGGCGGTTTTCTGTATCGTATCTCGTCATCCAAGAACCCAATGGAACTGGTGATTCAGCTTGCTAATACCCTCGATGCCTTGCCAGAACCTGACGCAGAAGCGATTAAATCACTCCATTACCACGGCAATAAATCATTCAAGAACTACGGCTCTGCCAAGCTGGGTCAGTCTGGCGTAAAGCAAGCTTTCGTGGTGAACAGTAAGCTCGACCATCAAAGCATCGACTGGCTGGTGGAATGCCTAACCCGAGAAGCCGATGAAGAGTTCGAAGCCGAGTTTTTGAGTACCATGGCGAAGTAGTTACTACCTCTCACTTATCCATACCTAAAGCAAAAATGCCGACAATCATGTTGGCGTTTTTGTTTGAGAACACGATTCCCAAGATAACACCTTCATTGCCTGAACTGCGGTTTACTCACACATTAGGGAGTTTTCTGCATTTTGCCGAAACTATATGGAAAATTTCTGCTTTTTGTCATGTTTGATACGAAGAAAAGTAGGTAAGATGATGTTATTAAATGAGTTATTGGGCTAAGTGTAGTGTGTTTTGGAAACTAGACAGAATTGTTTCAGGGGCAAAATGCAGAATTATTCTGTCTAATATAGCTGTTATGTGCTTAGGAGAAGTATTGAAAGTGAAAGCACCCAAAAGTGAATTGGTCAGTAGGGCTGGAGTCCACTATGCAGGATATGTATTTTCGACAGAGGGAGTCATATTCAGAGAAACGTCATCAACTGATGTAGGTGTTGATGGACAATTAGAGTTAGTTTCTGATGATGGCATAGCTACAGGTTTGCTACTAGGTGTTCAAGTTAAAAGTGGAGATTCTTTTGTAGACAATCATTCAGGGATTTTCTCATTTAAATCTAGTAGGGCTCATTTTGAATACTGGCAACAATTACGTATTCCTGCTATTGGTGTAGTTTACTCTCCAACCCTTAAAAAAGCGTCTTGGTTTGATCTTACGAAACACGCTAGTGTGATACTTGAAAACGACAAGCCACCTATAATCAAGCAAAAAATCAATAAAAGTAATGTACTTGAAATAGGGCAAGGGCTAAACGAGTTAATAAAGTTAGCGCATCAATATTATGAACTTCCGGTGACGAAAGAGGACGTGGAGAAACTGGTCGTTATTCAAGAGCAAGTCGTTGACTCTATTCAATCATCAAAAGAAGATTCATGGAAAAGGCTTATATCCATATTCTTTTCATCCGATAGTGATAGCGACATTATAGGTGAAGTTGGTTATCGCTTGTCATGGTATTTCCCAACAGTTTCCGATTTACAAAAAGAACAATTCAAAAGTCGATTAAAGCTGTTAACACTTTCAGAATTAAACCGGATTTTTTGTGCTATCAAGCTTGCTTTTGATCGGAATCGAGATGACGTTGTATCACTAATTTTGGGCTTAATTAGCTATCATCCTCAGATAACTGAATTTCTCGATAAACTTGATGAAAATGGTTTTATTGCTTCCGAAGATAAGTGGATACTTGAGCAGCTTAAAGAATACTTAGAACAACTTTAAGACGCACATAACAAAGCGTTTAAGAGCGACTCCAAACGCTTGCTGGTTTCGCTTCGCTCAACAGTGTAGCAAGCGCCCGTCGCGCCTTAACGCGGCGTTAGAGCTACAAGGTAAAACTAGTGATTTACGAAAGTTCTTATTGGAAGCAGCCTTTGCTAGAAAGCGCACAAAGGTTGCTCACGATGAAGTCTGAAATTGACCTAAGTGAAGATACATTAGCGCAAATTGAAAAAGACATTTTTATCGGTTTTTACTCAATAAGGAAGCTCTTCGATACTATTAAGGTTACAGATGCTCTGAAAAGTAACAAGTATACTGTTACTTGGTTCCCACATCAGGGAAGTGAGGTTACTTGGTTAAACAACTACAGAGTTGATGAACATTACAATTTAAATAGCAAGAATACTGAAACCAGAGATCTTTGGTTTATTGCTAGTAGGTTAATTCATAGTTTTGTCTTTCAAATAAGCCTAAGTGAACAAGGTGGTTTGGAAGGAATATTCTTTGCTTCAGACTCAGATAAGAATAAGAAAGTCTATTATCTGTCAGTTGAAGCCATCGCAGGTTTTTTCAATGATGTTGGCAATAATTATGTAACTGAAATTAGCCATTCCTATGATGATGTAACTGCTCAGTTAATAACTGTGGCAAAGTAGCTCTAACAAACTGTTTAAGAGTGATTCGCAACGCGTGGCATTTTTACCATGCGTTGTGTTTAGTGGTTAAGGTGGTTTGCGGAAGCATCGGTATTGCGTTGCTCACACCTTAACAGGGCGTTATATGCTAGTCGTTTAAATTTAGAGAGTGATATGTTTAAAAATATTAGAAAAAAACATGAACATCATGTTATGAGCCTTGAGTTAGCTCTAGGTGAATCTGAGTTATTAGGCTTGTCTCCGTCAATTCCTGATTATAGAGCGCTTACTCGTCAAGACATGGAAGCGTTGTTTCAAATCATTGATAGCGTACAACCTAAGTTAAATTACGACCATATGGCAGGGGCTTGTTTGTATGTGCATTCACATCTAAAAGAAGCATTTGCCCAACAAGGGTATAAATCGGAATTGGTTTTTGGCGATGTACTTGTTAATGGTCAACCACACATGGGATGCGACTTAGGTATGCTGAAAGCTCAGTTAAATACGGGTATTTCAGATGCATCGCAGAAAGTTCACTGTTGGTTGTTACTAGAAAGTGGGCAATTTTTTGATGCGTCATTGTTTAGAGATATTACTAATGGTTTGTATGCGGCAGAGCTTTATGGCTATGGAAATACTGGACTAGATGGATTCCATTTTGAGTATAGACCAATGCTTTTAGGAGCAGCATTCATTTCAAAAACCAACCCTAACCCGCAAGTGCGCATATAACAAAGCGTTTAAGACAGATTCGCAACGCTCGGAATTTTTTTACGGCACAATGGTTTAGGTTAGGTGGTAGCGTTGCTCACTACTTAACGCGGCGCCATATGACACGAGACTCACATAGTGATACCATCAATTAAAAGTTCATTATTTAAATTGGAAGAATGATATGTTTAAAAAAATAATATTGTTGAGCCTAGCTGCGCTACCTTCTGGTGTTTATGCTGATACCAGTGATGAAATTAATGAATGGTATATTGCTCAAAATGGACAATACCTCATCCGAGATTCAATCAATGATGGGTATTATGCAAACTTGAGCTCCAATCAACGTGGAGATTTAAACGTCTATTTACAGTTCTGGGATGAAGCTAAATGTAAGACTGATGGTGATAAAGTCGTGGGTCACGATCCACTGTATGTAAATGACAAGCTTGTTAAGTACTCACAAGCATGCAATGGTTCGTGGCGAACCTTTTTTCCGTCTACTGAAGCTGGCAGAAAATACATAGTGTCACAGTTTAAAAAGAAGAACCTAGTTGAGATAACAACTTATAAAAAAGATTTCAAAGTTCTTTTTTCCGCTAAGGGCTTTACAAAGCTATTCAATGAGAAACGAATGCAGTTAGACGCAATCTAAAAAGAATCATATAACAAAGCATTTAAGAGTGATTCCCAACGCTTGGTATTTTTTAGTTCAAGGTTGGGTTTCGTGTTTATGGCGCAATGGTTTTGGTTAGGTGCTAGCGTTGCTCACCTTAACAGAGCGTTAGGTAGCTAAGGAGTTTTAAGTAGAGAATATGAAACCAAGTATAAGTGATGTATTAAAAGCTCTTCAGGATAGTTGGTCTTTAGAAAGCACTGAGGAACCAGAAAACTGGACTCAATCTAATCCAAGTCGTGGGCAATGTGGAATATCTGCGCTAATAATTAACGACTATTTTGGCGGAAAGCTAGTTCTATGGAAGGTATTTTTGGGTGAAGATCAAGTTGGCTTTCATTACTCAAACGAGTTACCCGATGGCACGCTATTTGATTCAACTGGCGATCAATTCTGGGAAAGTGAAGAGCTAAAAGAACCTTCTTCGTTTGAAAGACCAGATAAACTACCAAAAAATGGAGCTGACCGGTATTTGGACTTATCAAATTTGGTTCGTAGTAAATTGGAAAGTTATCGGGTAGGAGCGGAAGTCTCTACCTAACGCGGCGTTCTACCGCAATCAATCATCTAACCTTTTTATAGCTTTACGGTAAACATCGCTACGTTCGCGTTTTCCGACTGCTAAGACGGTCACAATGATGACATCGTCTTCAACTTTGTAGACGAGACGGTAGCCCGATTGGCGCAGCTTAATCAGCTCCAGAGAGTTTTGAAGCCGGAACATGCGGGTTATCTGAGCGCTCGATTAGTTTTTTCTTAAATTGTTGTTGAAGCGTAGAGCCAAGCTTTTTCCACTCTTTGAGTGCGCTCTTTTTAAAGTCGAGTTTCTAGGTCATCAATATTTACCGAAATGCTATCTTCAGATTCACGCTCTTTAGCGATAGCTAGTAGTTCAAGATCTTCGAGTCTGTCCATCATCATTTCGTACGCTTCGGCAGGTACGCAATAAAATGCTGGTTCATTTCGGTTCAGTACAGCAACCGGTTCACCGTAAGCACTAGTTGCAACTTTCATAGGGTTAGCTTTCAACTCAGTAATGCTTGCAACAACATCGGCTAAAATTCTAGTGGTCATGTAATAGGTCTCTTAAGTGGTTTTTGTTTTGGTCATTTTAGCCTCAACCAAGCGGTATACAAGTTGCTTAAGATTGATTCGCAACACGTGGCATTTGTGGTTTAATTGAATTTAGTGATTACGGTAGCTTTACCCGGATTAAGTGGTGTTAACCGCATCTTAGCAAGGCGTTATAGAGAGTCAAAAGGAAACTATACATGGAACTAGTAGGAAGGTTATTGGGTTATGAATTTTTTGTACCTTTTTTAATAACATGCGCGATCTATGGCGTACTCTTTTCCTTGGTATATTTTGTTTATAAAACAGTACGTTCATTTATTGTTAAGTCCTATATCTCACATAGCTTGAAGCCAGAAACCAATTATAAAATTCAAAAGATTATTGCTATAACAAAAAGCATCAATGTTCCTGGTGAATTACCGGATAACTACCAATCTTTATGGAATTCAATATACAAGAATAAAAACAACTATGAGAGTATGAAGAGCTCTATTGGTTTTTTTGAATTAGCAATGTGTAACTATAAAAAATCAGATACAGATTCAGCTGACTTACTAGGAATCATCGATTTACTTGATAACTTTAAAGAGCAAGCACTTCGTCAGAGTAAGTATTTTTATGAGACTCGTGAAGCTATAAATATTTCGCTTTCATATGTGTTGGTTTCAAAGCACTTTCTGGTGTCAAGTGATTCGCTATAACAAGCATTGAAGAGTGATTCCCAACGCTTAGCATTTTCAGTTTAAGCTTGGGCTTTGTGTTTACGGCGCATTGGTTTAGGTGGTAGCGTTGTTCGCACCTAAATTGGTATTTATACGCTTTGGGGAACTAATGATTCAGAGTATTTATGACGAGATGTGGCAAAGGTTTGAGCTAGCATCAGTTCACAACGATTATGAGCTAGACTCGAATCTATTAGATATTGCTAGTGATACCCGAAGGGGGATTACAGCTTTGGCATATTTAAAGCAGGGTAATCGTTCTGTTCTTGATGAAATCATGAGCTTTCAGAAAGCAGTATGTGAAATAGAACCCAACCAATACTACCATCCGCTTGAAGAACTGCACCTAACCGTTCTGTCGGTAATTTCATGCGTACCAGAGTTTGAACTCAGCGAAATCAATATTCATTCTTATACCGAAATATTTCGTTCGGTCTTGAGTTCAAATCAACAGATAGAAATAAAATATCAAGGTGTTAGTGCGTCCCCCAATTGCATTCTACTGCAAGGTTTTCCTGTCAGTGATTCTTTGGAACAGTTTAGAAATGAACTTAGAGCTCAATTAAGCAAAGCGGGGTTAAGGGTAACTTTTGACAGCCGTTATAAGTTGGTTACAGCGCACAGTTCATTAATTCGGTTCAGAGTCCCAATTAGTAATAGTCGGCAGTTTTTTAGGTTGTGTCAGCAGTATCGAAATTATGATTTCGGTAGCATCGTACTGAAAGACTTTGAACTGGTGTTTAACAACTGGTATCAAAACTTGGCAGTAACGAAGTCTTTGGCTAGAGGTTCTTTGTTAGACTAAACGCGCTTATAACAAGTACCTAAGAGTCAGCCTAAACCTCACATCATCAAATATCCAGTGCACGATTTCAAAAAAACAAACAACTAAGTCAGAAACCCAAACACTTGGCACTTTATGTCAGTGTTGGGTTTGTTGTTTTGTAGAAAGCTAACCAAACAGGGCGCCAATAACGGCGCCCTTTGTGTTAGTTGGAAACGCTATAAGTGTCGTAGTCACGAAGTAAGAAGATTGCGATACAGGCTGCGAGCATTGGCCAAGAAGCGAAGAACAGTAGGTTGTTGAACGGGTCCATGTATTTTCCAAAAGAGGAAAAGGTAGAGCCTGCATGCAGGACTAAAATGGCTCCGTAAGTGTACTTTTTCCACATACCTACGACGAATGCGCCTAAAAATCCGAGCTGCGCGACACCCAGAGCCATCATCGCATTGTTCGAGAAGTCGATGCCGTAAAAGCCAGACAGTACTTTTGTCGCGTGCTCAGGGACAAGGATCTTATCCAAGCCCCAGAATAAGAAGACGATAAAAATGCCGATTCTCAGCAGTAGTAGGCTAGTTGCCAGTTTAGTTTGAAGTGTCTTTTCCATGATATCCCTTGTGATGCATTCAATGATGCGATGATTTAAATGTTCATCAAAGGAGACCCATAGCCTTCACGTTTTCTTTCGCGGTTTTTCAGTGGCTTATGTAACAGGAAATGTCTGGTTGGTTTGTTCCTCAATGTTATCGGACTCAAAATGCTGCTGCTTGAGTAAGCTGATAGTCAGGTTTATTGGCATCGGTTTATAAAAATAGAAGCCTTGGATATAGTCGACACCTAGCTTAGATAAGATTTTCACTTGTGACTCATACTCGACACCTTCTACGATCACTTGCATGCCTAAGGTGCGTGATAGTTGAAGCATGGATTCTAGCAAAGGGAGACCAAAGCTGGATTCGTCGGATATGTTTTTCACGAACACACGATCGATCTTGAGAATGCTGAACGGGAACTGTCTTACGAAATCTAACCCTGCGTAGCCTGTACCAAAATCATCAATCGCGACTCTTACGCCCATGTTCGATAGCTTGGTTAGGTTGTCTCTAATTTTGAGCATGTCGGCATCAGAACATTCACCATCTTCTGTTACTTCAAATACCACCTGCTTGAGGATTTCAGGGTGTCTTTTAAAGATGCTGATCACCTTGTTAGAGAAGTTACTGTTGGACACGACGTTGCGGCTGATGTTAACGCTGATGTACTTTGATTCGAACACGTCTTGATTGCTTTTCAACGTCATTAATACTTTGCGCAGCACGAAGTAGGTGAGCTCCTCAATCAAGCCTAAGCTTTCAGCAAGCGGGATGAAAATAGCCGGGGAGACGTTACCTTCAATTGGGTCGTTCCATCGTAATAGTGACTCACAGCCGACGATCTCATTGGTGTTTTGGTTAACGATAGGCTGCATGTGAACATGAAGGTGCTGGTTTTTTAGCGCACTTGAAAGCGAATATTCTAAGCTACGTTGGCTCTGCTTTTTATGTTTGATGGAAAGGAGAATAATGGTGGTGATTCCGGCCATCAAAAAGCCAAACCACAAATAGCTCAACATGAAGTGAAGATAAAATTGATACCCAATGTATGAGGTGATGGTCAATGGGTAGGTGTTTGATTGTATCCGCACCTTGGCGATTGATGAGTCAATATCGGTAGGGTGGATATCTCTTTTGATCACTTCAACTTTAGCCTGTATTCCATGGTTGCTCAGGTTTGTTTCAACAAGGTCATAGATGAAGTGTGGCGGAATCATCAGGCTCACTCCGGCATCTTCTTTGTTCGAGAAAATGAGCATAATGGACTGAACTTGCGTGATGGCCGAGTTGGAATACGACAGGGTCGTTAAATTCGGGTCGTCGTTGAGCCGCTGCCTGATGGTGCTGTATAGGCGAAATGAAACGTCACCATCGGTGGTTGAACAGTAAAATCGGTTCTCTTTA
Organism: Vibrio sp. 1CM24A; assembly: GCF_023161725.1. Lineage (NCBI taxonomy): Bacteria > Pseudomonadati > Pseudomonadota > Gammaproteobacteria > Vibrionales > Vibrionaceae > Vibrio > Vibrio sp. 1CM24A. Next base: position 666,799 of record NZ_JALNTS010000001.1, on the reverse strand, counting down.
TTGAATACCGCTGCTTCTTTTACCCAATCGGCTTCAAAAACGTTTTGTCGAAGCTGTCTAACGATCGCCTCGCAAGACTGTTCAGGTCTAACTTCAGATAAAAAACGGTCGAACCTTGATTGGATCCCTTCTAACCTGGTTTCGACTAACCTTGATGTGTCTTCGGTTAATGTTTGGTAGTGATACGGTGTAAAAGGAATGAGCATTGCCATGGAAAAAAAGAAAGAGATGGCAAAGTAAAATGAAGTCTTGGCAATGTTTTGGTACTTGATATCCATAGTTGGAGAAGCGTTACCGATTTATGTGAGCATTCGATTTAATTTATAAAGTTAACGATTATGTAGCAATATAAATAATTAATATTGTGAATGTAGGCACGAATTATTGATATAAATAATATGTTTTCTAGTTTTACCAGCAAAATCTTGATGTTATCTCGTTTATTTGAGTTATCGAGGCGTCATTTTTGATGATTCATGCGGATAACAAATGCTTATATCCTGATAAGTTTTGTTGTTATTTGGCCGAGCTGAATGAACTGAATGAACTGAATGAACTGAATGAACTGAATGAGCTAAATATTGAGCCATGTTTAAATTAATAAAGTCACGACACGATTCGTTTTGGTGGTGACAGCATAAGGGATGTTTATGAAAAAACTGATATCAGCACTCATAGCGGTGTGCTTCTCATTCTCTGCGTTGGCCGATGACGGTGTTGTTGATTGCGAGAATGCGATGAATACCATCGAGATCAATCAGTGTGCGGCAATTGAGTTGGAATCTGCACAAGCGGAACTGGATAAATACCTTGCAGCCAGCTTTGAGCACAATGCTTATGATGCTGAGCTGGTGGCATCAATTAAGAAGGCTCAGGAGAGCTGGCAGGTGTACATGACAGCGCATTGTGACTCGGTGTACACCCAATGGCGTGATGGTTCCATTCGAGGGGTTATGGCGCTTTCCTGCAAGACAAGGTTAACCAAGCAGCGCACGCATGAGGTGTGGGCGAATTTCTTAACCTATATGGACAGCACGCCTCCCATTTTATCAGAGCCTAAATTAGCGCCGTAGGCAGATTTGAAATACGTACAGGACTGTGCACCTGCTTCAACCTTTGGCGTGCGAATAAGAAAGCGATAGGGGATTGTCTTACTCTGTCGTTCTTAGTCTCTAGTTTGAAGTATTACCTAGCAAGGATTCGATTTTGAATAATGTCAGTATCACCCTTATTCAGCTTGAAGTTGAATACAAAAACAAACAAAAGAACATTGATTCGGTCTCTGATCTTTTGCAAGCGGAGCTGTCAGTCGGGGATATTACTTTACTGCCTGAACTGTTCACGACTGGGTATATTTTTAACGAGGCTGAAGAAATTCACGAATTGGCTGAAGACTTCACCGAAAGCAGTACGATTGATTCATTAACTCAGATGGCAGCGAAACATCACACCTTGATTGTTGCGGGCATTGCCGAGAAAGATAGCGGCCAATATTACAACAGTGTGGTGGTTGTGGATGCTTCCGGTTTACGACACAAATACAGAAAAATCAGTCAAACCAAATTTGATAAGCAGTATTTCTCGAGAGGGGAGGAACGCCTCACGTTTGAGCACAAAGGCTTGAAGTTTGGTGTCGCGATTTGCTTTGATATTTGGTTCCCAGAGATCATGAGAGCCTATCAGTCGGTCGATGTTATTCTTCACCCTGCCAATTTCGGCGGGCAGCACAGTTTTGCTATTGCTCAAGCAAGGGCTTTAGAAGAGGGGTGTCATGTCGTGACATGTAATCGGGTTGGGCAGGATGTGGTTGATTCGTTTACCGCGACTTATTCTGGTGGAAGCAGAGTCTACTCACCCAAAGGGGAGTTAGTGACTCAACTTAACGAAAAGCAATCTATAGAAACTGTGAGTATTCAAGATCTCTCGATTGCGCCGCAATACAATGGCGTTGATGTTGAAGATGAGATTCAGCAAATCACCGCTCTCTTAAACCGTTAGACCGTTAAATCGTTAGAACAGAGACTAGCGCGGTATAAGATCGAAAAACGCAAGGCGATTAAGCCTTGCGTTTTAGCTTGGGAACCAAGCGTTCTTATGCTTGATCGTTGATTTGATTCAGATGTTCGACTGAATGGGCGTTTTTCATCCGCTGAGCTTGATGGATATTGACCATAAGGCGATTGAGCAGTTTTTGCAGTCGTTCAATATCCGGCAGTTGTTGATTTTTGGCTTCGACTTCTAGCTCCAATGCCTGCTTAGAAAGCATGTTAAGACCTAAGTTTAGCGACATGCCTTTAATGGAGTGCAGAGTACGACAAAGTGGCTCCAACTCCTTCGCTAAATAATATTCGATGACACGATCAACCGACTGTTCGAACTCAATAATGGTTGAGTCGATGAGTAAGCTGAACCCTTCCGTGTCGTCTTTCAGTATGTGTATCACTTCTGAATGGCTGATCTCTTCTTCCGTTAACCTTAACGTTTCAATAGGCTTACGATGAAGCTCGACAATATTTTCATTCTCACTCGAACCTTCGGCTGCGATTTGTTTCGGTAATCGACTTGAGAACTGTTGTAGGGCGTCGAAGAAACTCTCTTGCTGCAGAGGTTTGGTCAGAATATGGTCGACACCCGCCTGAATAAAGTTGTCATGCGCCTCACGGAATACATCGGCCGTGTAAGCGAATATCAAGGTATCGAGTTTCAGTTTTTCGCGGATGTGATGTGTTGTTTCGACCCCGTTCATTTCAGGCATATGATTGTCCATCAAGATAAGGTCATATTGAGTGGTTTTGAGGCGTTCAATCGCCAATTTTCCGTTCTCCGCATGATCGACATGATGGCCGAGTTTTTCACAGAAGCCTTGTGCAACAATGGCATTAATACGGTTATCTTCCACCAACAGGATACTTAACGAGTCATAACTGAGGGTTTCTGCATCGACTACATGAGTTGCGATGTCTTTCGCTTTGCTTTCTTGCCATGTGATAGGCAGAGAGACTTGGAATTTTGTGCCAAGCCCAACAGCACTGGTTAATGTGATTTCTCCGTTCATGAGGTTGACTAGGTTCTTAACGATTGCGAGGCCAAGCCCTGTTCCGCCAAACTTCCTTGTTGTGGAAGTGTCGGCTTGTTCGAACGAATTGAATACTTGCTCGTGTTTATCTTTCGGGATACCAACCCCGGTGTCTGTCACGGTCAGAATCAACTGGTTGTTGGGGCGATTGAGGTCAGCTTGAATGGACACATGACCTTCTTTGGTGAATTTGGTCGCATTGCCACCCAAGTTGAACATGATTTGACGTAGCCTTGCACAGTCTCCGACGAGTTGGATGTTTTTCGGTATGTTATTTTCGATCAACAGGCGAATGCCTTTTTCATCCGCTAAGGGTTTTAGTGCGCTGCATACCGGCTGCATGACTTGAACAAAGTTAAAGGGAGCCACGTCTAGCTCAAGCTTGTTTTCTTCGACTTTTGAGAAGTCCAGAATGTCGTTGAGTATCGTCATCAAGTGGTGACCAGAATCGAGAATGATGTTGATGTTCTCTTTTGTTTCGGGTTCTTGGGTCTGGCTTGCAATGATTTGAGATATTCCAAGAACGCCGTTCATTGGCGTTCTGATCTCGTGGCTCATGGTAGACAGAAAATCGCCCTTAGCTTTTACTGCGGCTTCAGCTTTGGTTCGTTCGGCGATTAGCTCCTGAGTTTTCGCTCTCATTTCACTGTCATTACTGATCAAATTGGCTGTCATTTTTTGAAAGCTTTGTTTGAGATGAGCGATTTCGTCTTGGGTGTTTATATTCGAACTCAACTCCAGAGTTGCAGCACCTTGATCCAAATGGCCAGCGGCAACTTGGTTAGTGGCCTCAAGTAGGGTGTGTAATCTTCGATTAATACGCTTTGACGCCCACGCAGCAACAAGGAGTGAGATGAACACGGAAAACAGTGTTCCGAGGATTAATATGTAGCTGGTTTGATTGGCTGAGCTCTCCGATTTTTCGACCCTGAGAATAATAAGTTGTTGTTCAATTTCAATGAATTGAGCAATCTCTTGGCGGATCTCATCAATCAATTTTTTTCCGGTTTGCTGCTGAGTGAGGTCGATGACACTTTGTATTTCAGCTTCGCCTTTATTGACAAGGCTGCGTTGATTGATCTCTTTCTCTCCAGACTGTTTCAGCCATGTTTTATGAATATCATCGATTCTATATAGGCGTTCTACTTGAGGTGGGTTATCACTCACTTGATTCGCAAGGGTTTGGAGTTTTTGAGGCCATACATCAAGAGCTAAATGGTAGGGTTCTAAAAAAACAGGATCACCCGTGATCAAGTAACCACGTTCAGCCGTTTCTATGTCGACTGTTAAGCTGAGAAGTTCTTGAGCCCGAGCGATGGCTTTATGTGTGTGTACAACCCAACTATTGTCTTTTACAACCGTTCGGGTGTTTTCATGGACAGAAAAAGCCACGATAAGCATCAAAGCGATAGGAATCAAAAAGCTGACTAATAGCTTTTTCTGTAGGGATATATTGTCAAACCAACCCGCGATCATAAAACAGCGCTCTCCATGTCGTTGTTATTCAATGTTAGTGTAGATGATAATCAGTCGTTAAGTGCGCAAATAGTTGCTGAGTGCGTAAATACATACTTTAGCGTGTAAGTTTCGCATATTAACGGCATTTTAGGGGCGATTAAGCGGCGTTATTATGTTTCAAAGACAAAAAAGCTAGCTCAATAAGCTAGCTTTCAACGGTGTGATGAGTGTGGCGAGTATTAAAGCGCTTTTACGCTGCTTCGTTCAACAAGAGTAGGTTCAAGTTCAACGACTTGCGGATAAGCATCTGGAGTTTGTAATCTGCTCAAAAGCGTATCCACTGCGGCTTTACCTAAACGATGTTTTGGCTGGTGGACAGTGCTTAACGCGGGTGTCATGTACTTCGACAGGTGGATGTCATCGTAGCCAATGATAGACAGATCATTCGGAATCGATGTGCCATCTTGCGCCGCAGCGTGAATCACGCCCATCGCCATCATATCGTTACTGACGAACAAGGCAGACGGCATTTCGCCACGAGTTTTCAATGTCTGATAAGAGTCAAAACCACCGTCACATTCAAAGTTGGATTCAACAATCCACTTAGGGTTGATCTCTAAATTGGCTTCTTCCATTGCTTGCTTGAAGCCTTGATAACGAGACGAAGCTTGATTGCGGTGCAGTGGCCCTGTGATACAACCAATTTGAGAATGACCGTTATCAATCAGGTGCTTAGTTGCCATGTAGCCACCTTGGTGCGAGTTGTCTTGGATCTTATCGCTCGCAAACAACATTGGGCCCCAATCCATTACTACAACAGGCAGTTCTGGGTAGCGCTCGAATACATCGATATGTTCACCTTCAAGGGTAGAACACATTAGCATCAGGCCATCGACACGCTTTTGCAGCAAGGTATCGATAGAGGATTTCATGCGTTCGCTATCGCCTTCGGTGTTACACAAGATAAGGTTGTAGCCTTTTTCGTAGCAACGACGTTCCACACCCTTTACCACTTCACCAAAGAAGGGGTTGGTGGATGTGGTCACTAGCATTCCCAAGGTTTTGGTTTGCTTCATTTTCAAACTGCGAGCCAATGCAGAAGGCGCATAGTTGAGTTCTTTAGCCGCACTGTTAACACGCTCAGCAATCTCTTCACTGACAAAGCGTGATTTGTTGATCACGTGGCTCACGGTAGAAGTCGAAACCTTTGCGAGCCGTGCGATGTCTTTCATTGTTGCCATAAAAAATCCTTGTGGGAATAACCTTCCACGTTGGGCGATATTCTGCCTGAAAACAGGGGCTTATTCTTGTTATTTGTTGTTACCGAATTTGAAGGCTAACATCCGTTAACCACGATTTAGCTCAGGAGTTAAGCCTTCAAATAGGTATCAAGCTAAGCAGACAGTTGCTCTGCTAAAAACGCATCAGTTTCAGCACGGCTTGGAATCGAGGTTTGAGCACCAAAGCGTGTTACAGAGATAGCAGCAGCAGCGTGGGCAAATTTAATCGCACGCTCTAGTGGCATATCTTCAAGCAAGCCTGTCACTAGCGCGCCGTTAAAGGTGTCACCTGCGGCAGTTGTATCTGTTGCTTCAACACGGAAACCTGCGATTAATTTACCTTCGCTGGCTTCATTGCCTTGACCGCGATGACTCACCCACACGCCTTTCGCGCCTAGCGTGATCATTACCGTTTCGATGCCTTTAGCATGCAGAGCCAACGCAGCCTGATGAGCAGACGCGTTGTCCGTCACGGTAATGCCTGTCAGCACTTCTGCTTCAGTTTCGTTCGGTGTAATCACGTCAACACAAGCAAGCAGTGAATCCGATAATGGACGAGCAGGAGCCGGGTTTAGAATGACTTGCGTGCCACTCTCTTTTGCTACTTTTGCTGCGTATTCAATGCCTTCAATTGGCGTTTCAAGCTGAGTCAGCAGGTATTTAGCGCCGCGAATCTTTTCTAGGTGCGGCTCGATTTGATCGCAAGTCAGCTTGTCGTTCGCTTCCGCAGAAAGACAAATGCTGTTTTCGCCGGTTGCTGATACTTGGATCATCGCAATGCCAGTCGGCGTGTTGTCCGCAACGATCACACCGTCGATGTTGATACCATCTTTAGCAAAATCTTGACGAATGTTGATGCCAAATGGGTCGTCACCAACACAGGCGATGAAGCCAATGTCTGCGTTTAATCTTGCTGCCGCTACGGCTTGGTTTGCGCCTTTGCCGCCAGGAATGACCTGATAGTTACCGCCAATCAAGGTTTCACCCGGACGAGGGAACGAAGGAACTTGCAGTACGTGGTCAGCGTTAACGCTACCTAAAACAATCAGTTGAGTCATGATACGAGCCTTATGATATATCGTATTTGAAAATGCATGGGTCTTTCTCATGGTGTTGAGTGCGCTCTCCTTTAGGAGCGGAATGAGAAACAGCGATGCACTGTCGGGTTTTGCTTTTATGTTAAGTCAGTGAGCTAATGAGCTAAGCTAAGCTAAGCAAAGCAGGGGATAGGGGACCCCTGCTTTATATCGCGTTACTTAGTAACGATTACTTAGCGATGATTTTTAGAGGTACTGGTACGTACTCGTCTACTGTTTCGCCTTTCAGTACTTTGTCTGCCATTTCGATACCTAGAGAACCGATTAGGTCAGGCTGTTGTGCAACCGTTGCGCCAAGTAGGCCGCGGTTAACTGCTGCGATGCCGTCTTCTGTGCCATCAAAGCCAACGATCATTACTTCTTTACCTGAAGCTTGAACTGCGCGAAGTGCACCTAGAGCCATTTCATCATTCTGAGCGAATACTGCTTGTACGTCTGGGTTAGCAGCAAGCAAGTTTTCCATTACGTTCAGACCTTTAGTACGGTCGAAGTCAGCAGGTTGGCTTGCTAGAAGCTCAAGGTCGCTGCCGTTTACTGCGTTCATGAAGCCTTCACCACGTTCACGAGCAGCAGAAGTACCAGCGATACCTTCAAGTTGGATTACTTTCGCTTTTTCGCCCACTTTTTCCATGATGAAGTGGCCTGCCATTTCGCCGCCGATTACGTTATCAGAAGCGATGTGGCTCACTACGTCACCACGGCTTGCACCACGGTCTAGCGTTAGTACAGGGATGTCTGAGCGGTTAGCAATACGAATCGCGTTAGACACAGCGTCTGAATCCGTTGGGTTAATCAGGATTGCTTTAACACCACGAATGGTTAGATCTTCAATGTTCGAAAGCTCTTTGCTTGGGTCGTTTTGAGAATCAAGAACGATAAGCTTGTAGCCTAGCTCTTCCGCTTTCGCTTCTGCGCCATCTTTCATGGTTACGAAGAATGGGTTGTTCAATGTAGACAGAACGATTGCCATTGTATCTTGCGCCTGTGCAGACACAGATACCGTTGTAGAAAGAAGAGCAGCAGAAATAAGAGTCGCTAATTTTTTCATGGTGTAAGTCCTTTGTGTAGGGTGAGCTAGGAGGTGAGTCCTAGCTCGTAGTTACATTATTTATAGATTCTAATATTTTAAGGTAAAACAGGGTGTTACTTGTATTAACCTAGAGTGTGAATAGGTTTTATTTGTTTTTGTTGTCGACCAATACCGCCAGAAGAATAACCACTGCTTTTGCAATCATCTGGTAGTAAGAAGATACGTCTAACAGGTTTAGGGCGTTGTTTAGGAAGCCGATAATCAGAGCACCAATCAATGTGCCCATGATGCGACCACGACCGCCGGCCAAGCTTGTGCCACCCAGAACTACTGCGGCGATAGCGTCGAGCTCATAACCCATACCTGCGGTAGGTTGAGCAGATGACAAACGAGATGCCACGATGATGCCTGCAACCGCTGCTAACAGACCACAGATTGCGTAAACGCCGATTTTTACTTTGTCTACGTCGATGCCTGATAGGCGAGTTGCTGATTCGTTGCCACCCAGAGCGTAAACGTAGCGACCAAAGCGTGTGTGGTTAAGTAGGTACCATACCGCTGCGAATACCACGACCATGATCCATACTGGAACTGGGATGCCCATTGCGTAGCCTGTACCGAACCAAGCGAATGCGTCTGCTGTGTCTGTAAAGCCAGTCGAGATAGGACGACCGTCGGTGTAAACCATGGTCACGCCGCGCAATAGAGTCATAGTCACAAGCGTTGCGATGAAGGCTTGAACCTTACCCTTGGCGATAATCACGCCACTGATTGCACCTAATGCTGCACCTGCTACAAGAGCGGTTGGCACGGCGATCATCACTGGAATTTCCATGCCAATCATGCTGGCTGCGAATGCACCACAAAGTGCCAGTACAGAGCCAACACTCAAGTCGATACCCGCGGTTAAGATAACCAGCGTCATACCTACAGCGATAATTGCGTTAACCGAGGTTTGGCGCAGAATGTTCAGGATGTTGTCGACAGTAAAGAAGTTCGGGTTTAAGAAAGAAACGACAACAATCAGGAAGATCAAAGCAATCAATGACTTTTGATCAATCAGCCACTCTTTGCTGATTAACGGTTTTTTCTTTGGAGCTTCAGTTGTTTTGCTCATGGTTTTAGTACTCATGCTGCGTCCTCGTTGATCTTTTTACCGACCGCACACGCCAGTAATAATTCTTGGTTTGCTTCTTTAGCATCAAATTCACCGCTTACACGGCCTTCATGCATCACCATGATGCGGTCACTCATTCCTAATACTTCTGGCATTTCAGATGAGACTAAGATGATGCTCATGCCGTCGGCTTTAAATTTATTAATGAGTTGGTAAATCTCTTTCTTAGCACCGACATCGACCCCGCGCGTTGGCTCGTCGAGAATTAGTACTTTTGGTTTGGTCATCAAGCCCTTAGCGATAGCCACTTTCTGTTGGTTACCACCAGAAAGGTTGCCAATAATCTGTTCGCGAGTCGGGGTTTTGATGTTGAATAACTTGATGAAGTCATCAACCGCAATCACTTCGTCTTTATGTTGGATTTGACCGCTCTTTGTTAGTAGGTCAAGCGAACATAACGACATGTTTTCTTTAACAGAAAGCCCTAGAACTAAGCCATCGCCTTTACGGTCTTCAGAGATGTAAGCAATGCCATTGGCCAAGCCGTCTTTCGGGCTTACAGGGTTGATGGTTTTGTTTTCTAGGTTGATGACGCCGCGTTCACTTGGAAGGGCACCGTAAATCACTTTCATCAGTTCGGTACGACCCGCGCCCATTAGGCCAGATACACCCAGGATTTCACCGCGTTTTAGCGTAAAGCTCACGTCGTGAACACCAGAACCCGTCAGGCCAATCACTTCAAGACATGTTTCACCGTGGCTTTGGCCGATACGCGGATATTGCTCGTCTAGCTTACGGCCAACCATCATTTCGATTAGGCCATCTTCGTCGGTGTCTTTTACTTCACACTGACCAATGAACTTACCGTCACGAAGCACGGTGATGTCATCACAAATCTCGAAGATCTCTTTCAAACGGTGAGAGATGTAAACAATGCCACAGCCTTCATCACGCAGTTCGTTAATCACCTTAAACAGAGATTCAGTTTCGGTATCGGTTAACGCATCGGTTGGTTCATCCATGATGATGACTTTAGATTCAAACGATAGTGCTTTCGCGATCTCTACCATTTGCTGCTCACCAAGGCTCAACTGACCTAGAGGTGTTTTCGAGCTGTGTTTCACATTAAGGCGTTTAAGTAGCTTGTCTGCTTCTTGGTACATCTCGTTCCACAAGATGCGACCCATGGTGCCCGTGATTTCACGACCTAAGAAGATGTTCTCGGCAATGGTCAACTCAGGAATTAGATTCAGTTCTTGGTGAATGATACTAATGCCGGCTTGTTGTGAATCACGAGGTCCTTTAAATGCGGCAGGCTTTCCTTGGTAGGCGATAGTGCCGCCGTCCAAGTGGTAGATACCCGTAAGCACTTTCATAAGCGTTGATTTACCCGCACCGTTTTCACCCATTAACGCCATTACGCGTCCTGGATAAACGTTGAGGCTTGCCTTATCCAGTGCTTTAACACCAGGGAAGGCTTTCTCAATTGAGCTAAGTTCTAAAATGGCTTGAGTCATGTCGGTTCCTTTACTCGGGGCCAGTTGTATTTGATTGTTTTGGTTCAGTGATGACACTGAGCTGTCGTTGCGCTTAGGTTCAAACGCTGAGCTTGAGCTAAAAGGTTACGCCAGCTTGGAAAATAACATTTGCGTATGGTGTGCATTCACCAGTGCGAATCACTGCACGGCTTTCATGCGTTCGCTGTTTGAATTCTTCATGAGTGATGTAAGTAATCGAAAGCGATTTGCCGCAACGCGCTTCTTCTGTCTTGATTAAATCAATCAGTGCTGCGTGGTGTTCTGGGCTTACTTTCGCAAACTCTTCTGCAATCACAACACCTTCGATTTGAGATTCATCCAGCATGGTTTTTACCGTTTGCTGAAAGCTTGGGACACCGTGAGTTAAAGCAAGATCAATACGAGTTACGTGGTCTGGAATTGGTAAACCCGCGTCACAAATCGTGATTTCATCTGTGTGGCCAAGAGTCGCCACTAGGTAAGAGAGTTCAGAGTTTATTAGAGTACTTTTTTTCATATCACGACCTATCGAAAAATAACGCTTGATGGGTTGAGGACAACTCAAGAAAAGCCATCGAAACGTTTCGATAGTGATAATAGTGTCTGATTTATCATTTGCACGTTTGATTGTTTTAGAGTGTGATAATGATCATCGAAACGTTTCGATGGGGCGTTTTTTGGTGATCTTAGTCACCGCCATTGATTGCATAAATCCTTTATGTGGGTTCAATCGATAGCGCATATCCAAACTTACTGATGGTAATGATCTGGACGTTGGATGCTCTTAATCGCGCGAAGACATTGCGTAGGTTAAAGACGACGTTAGCAAGAACATGTGGTGACGAGAGTTGCCCGTCCCAACACACATCAACAATATGCTCTCTTGAAATCGGTCTTCCCACATTTTCCAATAATAAGCAGAGCACTGATAATAGGTGTGGGCGCAAAATGATTTTGTTTCCTTGCTGATTGGTAATCGTTCGAGCGTCGATATCAATGATTAAGCCGTTGAAGTCTATTATGTGGTTCATCGTGTTTTCTGTTCGTCTTATTTTGAATTGTGGAGATTGAGCAAACCGGCCTGCTGTTGGAGCGGGTAAATATTTAAGTGCGCTAATGGTCGAAGTGGGCGGATTATGCAAAATCACACCACGCTTGAAAGTAAGCCTGCGTAAGCTCATGAGAATAAAATCTAAAAATGGGATGGTTTGAAAAATGGAAGGAAGGTTATTCTGAATAAATGACAGGGTTTTATTTCTAGCTTATTCAGTGAGTTATTTGGTTTTTACTGGTTGTGTTGGTTGAAGTTACAAAGTGATTATATTTTTATTTATTTTTTTGTTTTCTGTGAGATTAACCTGCTTGCCAATTCGACGGGGTGTCGGATAACTCTAACAAGATTGTGCAGCACAGGAAGGCGGAACAATCTTGATTTGCATTAAGTAAGGTTAAGCAGTAATGAACAACAAATTTATTCTAAGCATCGCGATGATGTCAGCATTTGCAGCAAACAATGTAATGGCAGCAGACAGTGGTTTCTACCTAGGCGGCGCAATCGGTACATCTGGTGTTGATGATGGTGGGCTCTATAAAAACACTCAAGCACCAATTACTGTTGATGCTGAAGACGAGACATATAAGATAATTGCTGGATACCAATTTAATCGCATCGTCTCGCTAGAGGCGCAATATACGAATTATGGCGACGTTGTTGCAAAAAATGCATTAAACCAATCTACTTACACTTGGTCTCCAACTGCATTTTCGATCAGTGCTAATCTAGGTTACACGTTTGACAATGGAATTCGCCCTTTTGGCATCATCGGTTTGTCGACGATTGATTTAGACCAGTCGCTGCCGGTGCTTGATGACGATAGTGGTGAGGGTATTCGCTATGGTTTCGGAGTGGAGTACACACCTAAACAGGCTAAAAACGTCAGCTTTAGGTTAGGCTATGAAGCGGATGCATTTGTGATTGAGAGCGATTCAGTTTTTGAAAATGATAAAGATCTCGTGATCGATTCATTCTACTTAGGCGCAATGTACACATTCTAAGTTTCACACTTTGCTAAACGGTAAATCGGTTTCTAAATGGGGCGTCGGTTGGCTCAACCCGTTTGGCTAAAGTGGAAGGCCGCAGTTTTTGACTGCGGCTTTTTTATGTTTAACTCTAGGCTTCACGAATATGAGCTGTAACAGACACGATGGCATGGTCGGTACTGAATTGGTCGTGTTCAAAACTAGGATTAATAAGGTGATGGTCTAACACTGTGTAGTTAGAGATCTCCATTAAGCTAGACGAGTTCTGACAATCGAACTCATTCGACATCAAAATGTAGTCCAGTACAGACCCAGAAGCGCCGTAGTAATGGGTTGGTTTACGCTGTTCAAGCAAGTCTTCTTCATGTAACTGATGGTAAAGATCCCAGCTGTCTTTCAAGCGAAAGTGGGACAGCCAATGCTTGCTGTTTTCGTCTCGGTTGATTGAGTAACTCAACAGCCCTTTAAACTCATCGTTAAACAGTGGCTTATTAAAGTCACCCATCAACACAACAGGTTGCTCGGTTTGGTAGCGTTGATGGGTGATGTATTGATGCAACATTTGAGCTTCTAGACCGCGTTGGACACTGGATAGCCAAGAGCCAAGCTGTTCTTGGTGAAAGCGAGTGAGCGTGTCACTTTTTGGTTTTTCGCCTTGCAGAGCGTTGTCCGCATCGACAGATTCTACCTTTGGTTCTGTCGGACGTTGTGATTTGAAGTGCACCACATAACAGTCGGTCGAACCTAAATGGGGTAACGTAATCGTCGCGTGAACAGGCGTTCTGTTGAATGAGAATTTGTCGCCAAGGTTGAATGCTTTCAGTAACGTCGAATCTGGCGTAACAGGCTGTACGTTTTCAATCGGGTAACGGGAAGCGATCCCAACGACAGGTGAGGTGTAGAGGTAATCATCTTCAACGTGTGCGCTATCGACTACCGCAAAGTATGGATAGCCTAGCTCGCGCATCAATTGTTCTAAAGACTGCGGGCTAAATATCTCTTGGAAGCCAATCACATCGCAATCTAATGAGCGAATCGCTTCAGCCATCCAATGTTGCTTCTTCTGCCATTCTTCGAAGCTGTAGATGTTCTCAAAATCATAATAAGCATTCGGTGGCTCGAGATAGTTCAGAAGGTTGAACGTTGCGAATGTTATTTGGTTTGGTTTGTTCAAAGTGTCATTCCATTTAGACCTAGGCAGCAAGGATACTCCAGTAAAAGTATAGTTTGTTGATTATTTAGAGCCTAAATTTCACTTTAGAAGCGAATCAAAGGAAATCTAAGTCGTGGAGGCTTGTGTCATTCAGGCTAGCGCAACCATAGTACATCTGCCTTCCCCCGTGCTTTCCAACGCCACCAAGCTAATCAACTTATTCAAAGGAATCAAAGGAACCAAAGGAATCAAAGCTAACTGTATCCAATAACTTCGAGCGGTGACGAGTAATTTGTAAATAAACCGTCAGAGATAGAGTGCTGATGGTTTTATTAGTTATTACATGATGTTAGATTTGAACCTATACTTGATTTAACGGCATGCATTCAAAGCCGATAAATCAACTTGAATATAGAATTCATGACATTTGAAGGGAGAGTCAAATGGGAACAGTTTTTCGACGCAAAGCCTCGCAACGCACTCAGTTTTTCAGGTTTAAATTGAAGTCATGTGCAATCATGTTGCCGCTTATTGCTTTACAACCCTCCGTTACTTACGCTTCTGAAACCCAATCAACTCCTGCTGTCACCGTTATTGAAACCACACAACTGGTTGGTTTTGGTGAAGCAAAATATCCAGCCGATTTTACTCACTTCGATTACGTTAATCCTGATGCGCCAAAGCAGGGCAAAGTGACCTATGGCAGCATAGGTACGTACGATAGCTTTAATCGATTCGGTTCTCGCGGCGTTGCTGCAAGTTACACCGGAGAGATTTACGATACCTTGATGTTTTCTCCGAGCGACGAGATTGATGCGTACTATCCATTGATTGCTTCAAAGGTTCGCTACGCCAGTGATTTCACTTGGATGGAAATCGACATCAACCCAAATGCTAAATTCCAAGATGGCGAGCCTATCACCGCGCATGATGTTGCCTTTACCTTTGACAAGTTTTCAACAGAGGGCGTGCCTCAGTATCGTGTGTATTACAAAGAGATTAAGTCAGTAAAAGCGGTCTCTGATTTGGTTGTTCGTATTGAAATGAACAGTCCAAACCGCGAAAAACTGTTTAGCTTTGCACAAAGCACTCGTGTATTGCCGAAACATTTCTGGAAAGACAGAAAGCTGTCTGAGCCGCTAAGCGAGCCACCAGTAGGCAGTGGTCCCTATAAGATCATTAGCTACAAATCAGGCCAAAGCGTTACATACGGTCTCGATGAAAACTACTGGGCAGCAGACCTACCCGTTAACGTTGGCCGTAATAACTTCAAGCAGGTGCAATACGATTACTACCGTGACGACACGGTAATGTTGGAAGCCTTCAAAGCAGGGGAGTTCGATCTTCGAACCGAGAACTCGGCTAAGTTCTGGGCCAACTCTTATACGGGCGCGAACTTCGATAAAGGCTACATCATTAAAGAAGAGATTAACCACGAGAAACCTGAAACGACTCAAGGTTTTGTCTTCAATATTCAATCTCCAGTGTTCTCTGATCCTAAAGTTCGTGAAGCGTTAACCTATGCGATGGACTTTGAGTGGATGAACAAAAACATGTTCTATGGTCAGTACAAGCGTACTCGTAGCTACTTCCAAAATACTGACTATGAAGCGAAAGGTTTACCAAGCGAAGCTGAAGTTGAGCTGCTGTCTCAATACAAAGATCAAATTCCACCACGAGTTTTTACCGAAGAATTCCAACCACCCGTCACCGATGGCAGCGGCCGTATTCGTAGCCAAATGCGTACCGCTTTCAAATTGTTGAAAGAGGCGGGTTGGGTGCTGAAAGACAAAGTGATGACCAACGAAAAGACTGGCAAGCCGATGTCATTTGAGTTGCTGATTTACAGCCCAACCACGGAACGTATCGCAACGCCGGTTCAAAAGAACCTTAAGCGCATGGGTATTGAGATGAAGATCCGTACCATCGATACGACCCAGTACATCAAGCGCTTGCGTGATCGTGATTTCGACATGGTTTCGTCGTCATTTTCCGCAAACCCTTATCCTAGCCCGAACTTAATGATCGTTTGGAACTCTAACTACATTGATTCTACTTACAATACTGCAGGTGTTATCGATCCAGTGGTTGACGCGTTAACAGAAGAAATTGCGCGTAACCAACAGCATCCTGAAAAGCTTCTTACACTAGGTCGTTCACTTGACCGTGTATTGCAGTGGAATTTCTACAACATCCCGCAATGGCACGTTGGTGAATATCGTGTAGCAATGTGGGACAAGTTTGAGCGTCCAGATGTATTGCCTAAATACGATTTAGGTATCGATACATGGTGGATTTCAGAAGAGAAGGCGGCATTGCTTCCTGAAAAACGTCGCTAGGAGTTAGTTAGCATGGCCGCGTATATATTTCGACGTTTATTGTTGGTGATCCCCACGCTGTGGGCGATCATCACCATCAACTTTTTCATCATCCAGATTGCCCCTGGAGGTCCGGTAGAGCAAGCCGTTGCTCAATTAGAAGGGCATAACTCTGGCATCATGGAGCGCTTTTCTGGTGGTGGACAAGAAGTTGATTTAAGCGAAAGTGACCAAGCGTCTGCGAGTGGTTATAAAGGCTCACGCGGGCTTGATCCCGAAGTGGTTGAAGAGATCAAAAAGCAGTTTGGTTTTGATAAACCGATTCACGTTCGCTACTTCGATATGTTGAAAAATTACGCGACCTTTAACTTTGGTGAAAGCCTGTTTAAGGGCGGTAACGTGATTGATTTAATCATCGAGCGTTTACCTGTCTCCATCTCCTTAGGGTTGTGGAGTACCTTAATCATCTATGTGATTTCGATACCCTTAGGCATTATGAAGGCGATACATCACGGCTCTCGCTTTGATATTTGGTCGAGTGCGGTGGTAATTGTCGGCTATGCCGTTCCGGGCTTCTTGTTTGCGATTATCCTGATTATTTTGTTCGCGAGCGGTAACTACTTCAGTTGGTTCCCATTGCGTGGGCTCGTGTCGAGTAACTTCGATCAGCTCAATTGGTATCAGCAAATAGGCGATTATTTCTGGCATTTAGCATTGCCTATTTTTGCCATGGTCATCGGTGGCTTTGCAACACTCAGCATGCTGACCAAAAACTCCTTCCTTGATGAAATCAATAAGCAATATGTGGTGACCGCTCGAGCAAAAGGTTTGGACGAGAGCAGCATTCTCTACAAGCACGTTTTCCGTAACGCTATGCTGATCATTATTGCTGGTTTCCCGAGTGCATTTATTAGTATTTTCTTCACGGGTTCTATGTTGATTGAAGTGATGTTTTCACTCGAAGGTATTGGTCTGCTTGGCTTTGAGTCGACCATTCAGCGAGATTACCCAGTGGTGTTCAGCTCTCTCTATATCATGACCTTGCTTGGCTTGGTGCTGAGCATTATCTCCGACCTGACGTATACCTGGGTTGATCCTCGAATTGATTTTGAAGCGCGTTAATGGCGAATGAATAAAAAGGTATTGATAATAAATGTTTAACAACCCTTTAGCTGAAGCTCGTTGGTTACGTTTTAAAGCAAACAAGCGTGGTTTTATCTCCCTTTGGATATTTACCATTTTGTTTGGATTGAGCCTGTTCGCTGAGATCATCGCCAACGATAAACCACTTTTAGTTTCTTATGATAATCAGTGGTTTGTGCCTGTCATTAATGAGTATGCCGAGACCGAATTTGGCGGCGAGTTTGAAACCGAAGCCGACTACAAAGACCCTTATGTTATCGAACTTATTGAAGACAGCGGTTACATCGTGTGGCCAATCATTCCGTTTAGCTACGACACGATAAACTTCGATATTTCGGGCGCAGTGCCTTCTGAACCTGATTCGGTGAATTGGCTAGGAACCGATGATAAAGGGCGCGATGTGCTAGCTCGCATCATTTATGGGTTCCGTATCTCCGTTCTGTTTGGTTTCATTCTGACGATTGTATCGAGCGTGATTGGTGTGGTTGTTGGGGCGACACAAGGTTACTACGGAGGTTGGGTGGATCTGTTTGGTCAGAGGTTCATTGAAGTTTGGTCGGGCATGCCGACCCTGTTCTTGTTGATTATTCTGTCGAGTTTTATCGAGCCGAACTTCTGGTGGCTGCTCGGAATTATGGTGCTATTCAGTTGGATGAGTTTAGTAGGCATCGTTCGAGCTGAATTTTTACGCTGCCGAAACTTTGATTATGTGCGTGCCGCGCAAGCGATGGGCGTTGACGACAAACGCATTATGCTTCGTCACATGTTACCCAATGCGATGGTTGCTTCATTAACCATGATGCCGTTTATCCTTTCAGGCTCGGTCACTACGTTAACCTCATTAGATTTCTTAGGCTTTGGTCTTCCTGCGGGTTCGCCTTCGTTAGGCGAGTTGTTGGCGCAAGGTAAAGCTAACTTACAAGCGCCTTGGCTTGGCATTTCTGCCTTCGTCGTGCTTTCACTGATGCTGACGTTACTGGTCTTCGTGGGTGAAGCGGTACGTGATGCTTTCGACCCACATCAACAGAAGTAAGGATAGGTTATGACTTCAAATACAGTTCCTACTTCAGGGTCAACAGCAGAGACTGCTAATGCATCTCCAGTTCTGACCATCGATAAATTGTCGGTCGGTTTCGGGCGAAAAAATTCGATAGAACAAGTGACTCATGATGTCTCGTTAGAGATATACAAAGGTGAGACATTGGCGCTGGTGGGGGAGAGTGGTTCAGGTAAATCGGTTACCGCTAATTCAGTGTTAAAACTGCTGCCTAAAGGCTCGTCGCATTACTTGAACGGTAAGATTAACTTCTCTGGCACCGATATTCTGAGTTGTTCTGAAAGACAACTGCGCGGGATTCGTGGTGGCCGTATTGGCATGATCTTCCAAGAGCCCATGGTATCGTTGAACCCACTTCATCGAGTCGGAAAACAGCTTGTTGAAACGCTCGCGATTCACCGTGGTATGCGAACCAATAAAGCGCAAGCCTTGGCGATAGAGTGGCTTTCCAAGGTGGGTATTCGCTACCCAGAGCAAAAGATCTCAGCGTACCCGCACGAGCTATCTGGTGGAGAACGCCAACGCGTGATGATCGCAATGGCACTGATCAACGAACCTGAGTTACTTATTGCTGATGAGCCGACAACCGCATTGGATGTGTCGGTACAGGCGCAGATTTTGGATTTGTTAAAAGACCTGCAACAAGAACTCGGTATGGCGATGCTTTTTATCACTCATGACTTAAGCATCGTTCGTAAGATTGCCGACAGAGTAGCGGTAATGAAAGATGGTCGCTTGGTTGAAAGCAATGACTGTAAAACACTCTTTAATGCGCCAGCTCATCCTTATACGCAAAAGCTTATCAACTCTGACCCTAAAGGCTTGCCTGTCCCTGTATCGCCCGACAGCAAACCGCTACTCGATGTAAATCAACTTCGCGTTTGGTTCCCGATCACGGGCGGTTTATTCAAGCGAACCATTTCTCATGTCAAAGCCGTCACCGACATGGAGTTCACTTTGAAGAAAGGGCACTCAATCGGTTTAGTTGGCGAAAGTGGTTCTGGTAAATCAACAACCGGTATGGCGATACTTAAGCTGGTGGATAGCGAAGGATCAATTACCTACTCGAGTGAACAGCTTCAAGGTTTAGACCGAAAACAGATGCTTCCGTTTAGAAGCCGTATGCAAGTGGTCTTTCAAGACCCGTTTTCTGCATTGAATCCAAGAATGTCGGTCGCTCAGGTGATTGGCGAAGGCTTGTTAGTGCATCAACAATTGGATGAGCACGAGCTCGACCAACGCATTTGCGATGTAATGAAAGAGGTCGACCTTGATCCTGAAACGCGTCACCGTTATCCAAATGAGTTTTCTGGCGGCCAAAGGCAGCGTATTGCGATTGCTCGTGCTTTGATTTTAAAGCCAGAGTTTATCTTGCTAGATGAACCGACATCGTCATTAGATAGAACCGTTCAAGCTCAAGTACTGGATTTGCTGAAGTCACTTCAAGAAAAGTATGGCCTGACCTATTTGTTTATCAGCCATGATTTGAATGTCGTGAAATCCCTATGTCATTACACCATCGTCATGAAAGCTGGTGAGGTAATAGAGAAGGGCGACACTGAGACTTTGTTTGGTAGTCCGCAGCATGAATACACTAAACAATTGGTGTCTTTATCTGAGGTTGGCACGCCTTAAGCGATGAATTTCGATTCAATGTGACACCCCAAAAAAGAGCCTGATCACTGATGATCAGGCTCTTTTTATTTAGAGCGTCTTAGCTTAAGCCGTAGCGCTAGAAAACGATATTCGTTCTTAGGCCAAACAGCGCGACTTTGCTTTGAGTGCTGACTGCGGGTGTAACGTATTGCGCATCCGCGGTAAAGGTTAACCATGGCGTTGCTTGGAACGCGTAGTAGATCTCAAAACCTTGCTCGTCTTTTAATTCAGCTCCTAGTGGTAAATCGCTAATGCTGTTTTGTAACGCATTAGACAAGTTGTAGTAATAGTAGCCCGCGCCCCATTGATCTTGAGGTCTGCCGAAGAAGAAAGCGTTGCCTCCAAGGCCGCCAACAAACGTTCCATCTATGATATTTGGATTACCGTCTGCCGCTGCTGCTCTTAGATAGACTGCGATGGTATCGTCATTGTTCTCGTAGATATTGTGTGTTGCTTGAGCTCGGATATTGTACTTATATTTTGCGGTCTCACCCAAAGACGAGTAATCCACCCCTTCTTCAGTGCTGTATGTACCCGACATACCAAACGTAGAACTTCTATCGAACAGTTTGAATGAGTGAGTAGCACCTAATGAAAAGTTCACGCCATCATCAAACCAATCATTGAACCCTAAATTGTCATCGTATCGATCTCTTGGATCATAAATCATCGCTGTGATTCGAGTATCGCCGATGGTGTGGTTCAGAATACCGCCAATAAATGATGGGGGAGTCACGCCACTTGGTGGAGCAGAAAAAGCAATGTTCATGAATCCATGACGAGTTGCTCCACCGTAAAACGGTGCATTTCGTAGTAGCTCAAACGCGTCGATCTTACCAACAAGGAGGTTGGTGTTGTCATCAAATTTGTGTGTGTAATACAAGGATGAAAAGAAAGGGCTGCTGCTGTCTGAGTAATGGGCTGAATTAGGTACTGACAAACTGGAGAAGCCAAAGTCGTTCGCATCACCGTTTAGATAGATCAACTGGGTGCGAAAGGTGCCGTTTTTCCATAGGCCAGCATTTTCAGTATCAAGCCCAGCCAATAAATCAAAACGGTGCGTGAATTCATTTGAATTTGATGGTGAGCCAGAAACTGCCGATTGGTAAACGTTGGTGTATTCAGCATCGAGCGAGAGTCCGCTGTCTTTAATGCTACTGCGTTCACCTCCCCAATCACCAGTTAATGTATCTGAGTATGGCTGGCTTGCATTAGCTAAAGACGATAAAAAAAGTGGAGCTAAACAAAAGGGTAATGATAAATATTTCATAATTAAATCTTATTGTTAGAACGTAATCTGGCTAGGCGCATTGAGATAGATAAGCAGGACGGTTCAGCATGTTGGCCGCTCGTGAATGGCGTTGATGTTTAAACAGTGCACTCAAAGCATCAAACGCTTCGGAAATGGATAGGTAACCTTGCTGGTAAGCGAAAGACACCGAACTTGCTTTACCGTCGTTGAGGTCGTGTCTTGAGATCGCAATGCCATGGTTTTGCGCGAGTAAGAACAATGCATCAGCGTTAAGAGGCTGAGAGTCCGCGTTCTGCTGGTGGCGCAACTTGTTGACGAGTGAGTGAATACGCTCGATACACTGGCTAAGTCGGTGATAGCGAGAGGTGTTGACCGTTGTCACAATATGCTGGCAAACCTTTACCAATGCCTCCATTTGATCTGTTTTCGCTGAAGACGAAACCATCTTTTCAATAACTGCATTTAGCTCGGCAAGATATTGCGTTCTAAGCTGGGGTAATACCGTCACTTCATCATCCTTAATGTATCCGCGTAGCTCCTTGCCAAGTGACTCTAGATAACCCATATCTAATTCCCAAATGGTAGACATAGTATTGACCTGAGTTGTAATTGACTGGGTCATGTTATCGATTTTGGTGATGATAAAACTAATTTTGAAGTTTTTATGTTTTAATTAAGTTGTTGTATTTAATGATTTTTCATTGTATTTCATCTGCTTGATAGACGTTTCAATACCGGTGTCATTAAAGGAGAACAAAAGAAAATATTGGTGGATGGAGAATGGTGCAGTTACGGTGGTAAACAGCGTAATTAAATCAGATTTTTGTGGCTCTCATGAGGCGAGATGAGATGACACGAAAGAGGTTAGCCAGTTAAAACGAGGAGGTGTGTACTCGACCGGACATAGAGGAAAGGTGACTAATGATCTACGCATTTTGACGAGTTATCTGTGATGCAAAAGTCTTTGCCTCTGCAAGGATCTAATAGGGTGGCACTGTTGATGAGGAGTTGCGGGGTTTTTATCTTTCCCTACCAAGTACCAAGTACCAAGTACCAAGTACCAAGTACCAAGTACCAAGTACCAAGTGTGACGAACACACTTGTTCATGTAATGAGTTCAATTCGCCAGAGCCAGTATTTAGAAATCTGCACTTGTTGAGCTATGTTCTGGCTAATAGGTTACGTCACCAAACGGCAAACGTTCTCGATGATCTGCCAAGTGTCGGGATATTTGTTTGGGATGTGGAAATCAGTGAGGTAGGGGGTTGAAGGTTCGGGAGCGTGTCGGATTGGTTTAGAGAGTTTTGTATAGGGCCATTTGAATAAGGGCTTTTTGTAGAGCGGAATCGGTAGACATGCATCATAAAAAGAAAAAGTGATAGCGGACGCTGAGGTCACACTATCACTTTTTGAGAACAATGAAGCTTAAGCTATTGAGATGCTTTCGCTCAGCTTAGAGCAATGTTCATCGTTATTGTACCTACGTTATTTCTGTTGAATCGCCGTAAGAGCATGTTGGAAGTACAAGCTTGTCGCACACACATCGTGGTCATGATCATGATGGTGGTGATGACCATGAGCGTTGTGGTATCTGTTGATTACATTCACAACTTTCATATTTTGCTCAGTCATGGCTAAACCAGAGTTGCTGTTTTTTACAGGAGCAGGGATACCTTGGTAAATCGTTGCTTCAACTTTTATCTTGTTGATGTCTTCAGGTTTTACCGTGTATGGGTTGTCGTCGAGTACCGTAAAGTTAGCGGTTTTACCGATATCAATAGTACCCACTTCATTTTCTAGACGTGCTGTGTATGCTGCATCAATCGTGATTGCGCGCATTGCTTCATCAACCGTAATGCGCTCTTGAGGTCCCATTACCGTTTTGCCAGACAGACCGATTCTGTTTACAGCAGCCCAAACTAACCCTAGTGGTTGCGCTGGTGCCATTGGTGAATCTGAGTGCAATGATAAAATACCACCCGCATCGATGAATGAACGTCCACGCGCCATCACTTCTGCACGCTCTTGACCGATACCTTGTTCAGAGTAAAGCTCAGCCAGAATATGTGTGTAGTAAGGGTTTACACTAAAGTTTGCGCCAAGTTCAACGGCTTTAGGGATGTCGTCTTTATCGGTAATACCTAGGTGATGGAAGCTGGTTCTGTGATCGTCTCTGCTTTTTTCTTTGTTAAGCTTGTCGACAATGTTCAGTGCAGTCTCAAAGCCTAGATCACCATTGGCATGGATAACAATCGTGTAGTCGTCTTCCCAGTAAGGACGCATACTTGCTTCAAGATCTTTAGGCTCTTGCAACCATTCACCTGAGTGACCATCGGTGTAACCATCTTTAAGTTGCATTAACTGGCTGTACATTGCGCCGTCTGAAAACAACTTAACGAATTTAGGTAGCCATTTGATCTGTTCGCCTTGATAAGACGGGTGCTGAGTCAAACCTTCGGCAATCGCTTTACCTTTGGCTGGGTCGTTTTCTGCCATCATGTAGGTAAAGTTACCAGCTGGCATTAACCAGTAATCCATTGGGAAGTTACCGTCTTCAAGAATGTCGACTACTTGCTCGAACATCTCAGGTGTTGCAACAACACCAGGGTCAATCGCGGTAGTGATACCACCAGAGTGGATGTAATCTTTGGTTCGCTCCATCCCGGTTGCAAAAATGCCGCTATTTACCCAGAACCCCATTACATCATTGAGAAGGATTTTAGCTCCAGCTTCATAAGCATGGCCTCGTTCCCAGTCTAGCTGATCGTAGTTATAGCCTTCGCCAGTCCAGTCCTCTTCAGACCAACCTAGCATTTCCATCGCTGCATCGTTGAAGAACAATTCGTGGAAGCTACGATGCCAAATGATAATTGGTCGGTCTTCAGAAATGTTATTCAGCAACTCACGGCTCATTTCATTGCCGTGGAAATAGTGATGGTAGCCCCAGCTTACCAATGGTTCGCCTTCTGCCAGTTCACTTTCTAGCTCTGTTAAACGGGCTAAGTAGTTATCATGGCCTATTACGCCTTCAACGTTGCCCCACGGTAAATCCCAATCAGCAGGAGTAATAAAGTCTGTGCCGATCAATAACGCCATCAGCCAAAGGTGAACGTGAGGTTCAACGAAGCCCGGTGTAAGAACGCGATCTTCAAATGATTTATCAATCGTAAAACCATCTTTAGATTGGTACTTAGTGGTGAGTGTTTTTTGATCGCCAAGGTCGAGGATTTTACCGTCTTGAACTGCGATAGCGTCTACGTTGCTATGATCGTGATCTGAAAGAGTAATGATGTCGTTCGATACATAGAGCGTGATAGGGCTAGTAGAGGTTTCGGCGAAAGCAGGTGTGGTGACTAGGCCAGCAATAACCGTTGAGAGAAGTAGCTTTTTCATAATGGATCCTATTGCTCTCAACTAACGGCCTTGTTCTATGAGAGGATTCAGTCGACCATCGCGCTTTGGAAAATCAATCTTCCTGTGAGCGCTTAGAAAGTCAGTTCTTTGTATTCACGGATAAGTGATAAGAAAAGAGAGGCGGTAAACCCATCATTAGCAATGCGTAACTCTGTTCAAATAAGTGTGTATAGCTAACTTCTGGGCTTACTGCCAATACATAGAGAAGCGAATTTTATCGTTCAAATACAGAGTGAAAACTCTCTTCGCCTCACATTTGTTGCTAATTTAGCAGTGTTATTACGTTTCTAATAACGCATAATGATGGGTAAAACCAAACATTAATTATCTAAGGTGGTAGGGATGTTTTCTTATGAACACTTAAACTCATTCTGTGCGACGTATGACGAACAGAGCTATAGCAAGGCTGCGAGAGCGATTGGTAAAGATAGAACGACCATTCGAGAACAAGTGAAAGCGCTAGAAGACAGCTATCGAACCATTTTATTTACGATTGAAGGAAAAAAGGCAGTACCAACCAGCTTTGCACGTTCTATTTATAAGCAATCAAAATTACTGGTGCAAAACAGTGAGCGATTGCATCTAAGAATGATGAATGCTTATCAACAAGAGCTGACCCGTTTAGATTTTTATCACGATACTCTGATGCCCAACGATTTAGTGGTGGAGATAGAACAGCATGTTTTGAAGGCTCACCCGGACATGGTGCTCAATTGGCTGCATCGAAATCGAGATGAGATCTTGGTTGATGTGACACAAGCGCACAACAAAGTTGCGATCATGCAGCACCGAATGGAAAACATGTCGGAATACCCAATCAGCGCCATCAAACTTGGTGACGGTGATATTGCTGCCTACGCACGGATTGATAGTCCTTTGTTCAAAATCGGTGAGATTCGACTTGAAGATCTTCAATTAGAAACGCAATACATCAGTGAAAACCAAAGCAAAACCATGCCAGAGTGGTTGGGCATATCACCGTATTTTCGCACCGTTAGTAATAACGATATGTTATTGGAGTTAGTGAAAGTGAATGGCTGGGCGTTACTTCCAAAAAGCTTAGCGACCGAAGCGGTGAATACGAAGCAGCTACGCCGAATCGAGTTCAATGAGTTGCTTTCACACAGCGCGAAGTTCGGGCTCTCATTCTTCTATCCAACGAGTTTTGAAAATACCAATGTGTATAAAGGTTTGGTTGAAGTACTGAAGGGTTACGCAATCAAGAATCTATAGGCTCAAATTTAGATTTGGGCACATCAACGAAAAATAGAAATCGAAATAGAAACAAAAAGTGTTGTTTTGTCGTGATACCCCAGCCAAGGATAATCTCAGCTGGGGGAATTAAGTAGGCTATTGGTTAACGTAAACCGTATTGCCGTCTTTGATGGTTTCTAAGATCTTGATGTCTTTGATATCCATAGGGTCAACGGTGAGTGGGTTCTCCGCTAAGATAACTAAGTCAGCACGCTTTCCAACTTCGATGCTTCCCTTAGAGTCTTCCTCAAAGTTCTGGTAAGCCGCATTGATGGTAATCGCTTCTAGTGCTTGGTATGGCTCAATTTTATGATGCTCACCCAGAGTCTCACCACTTCGTGTTACGCGATTCACATTGGTCCACATGTTCAACAGTTGATCAGGAAACAGCACAGGTGCATCCATGTGCGTTGTGAACATCAAATCATACTCATTTGCCCATCCCATTGGTGAGATGTTAGCGGCACGCCATGGGCCAAGCACAGAGCGTTTATGCCAATCTCCCCAGAAGAAGGTATGCGCGCCAAAGAAAGAAGGAATCACATCAAGTTTCGCCATTCTCTTTACTTGGTCTAATCGAATGGTTTGAGCGTGAATTGCGACTGGGCGACGATCGGCTTCACCATGCTTTTCGGCTGCGTGTTCAACCGCATTAATGAAAAGATCAGCGGCAGCGTCACCATTGGTATGCGCAATCACCTGTGCGTTATGGCTGTAAGCGAGATCGACCCATTGGTTGATTTCTTCCTGAGATAAGACTGGGTAGCCATGATAGTGGTAAGCATGGCTGTGTGGCGGCTCCCAGTACGGAGTCGACAAATACGCAGTTTTACCTTGAGGTGAACCATCGGTGGTAATTTTCATCCCGCCAACTTTCACGCCGTTGTGATACTCACCGATTGGCATGACTTCGATTGAACCTTCAAACTCGCTCCACATAGGGTAAGTAATGACGTCCATGTAGAAGGCGCCTTGGTCGGCAAGGGCTTTTAGAGTGTGAGTAAGTTGAGTGTTCGATTTGCCTTCTTGCGCTGTTGTGATGCCATAAGCAAGGAACATATCCTGAGCAAGTTTCACATTGGTCAGAGCTTCTTCCATATCAGCAACCGCAATGTGTTGGAACATTGGGTAGGTTGCGGACTCATCGAGTACCCCGGTTAGTACGCCATTTTCATCACGTCGTAATACGCCTCCCGGTGGGTTTTCAGACTCTTGGTTGTAACCCATAGCCTCTAAACCTTTTGAATTACAGGTTAAGAAATGCCCTGAAATATGGAGTGCACACAACTTGTATTCGCCAGTCACTTCGTCCAGTTCCCATCTTGTTGGATGGCGATTTTCTTCAACGGCTGCGTCATCGTAACCAATCGCAAAGTGAAGTCTTTCTGGATCGAGTTTAGGGTCCGACATGTGATCTTTAATGATACGCTGAATGTCAGAAATACTGTTGCCTTCACCGAGAGGTGAAGGGTAAACGTAAGGTGAGTTAATGACCGGAATATACTGTGCAAAGTGGCCATGAGAATCGATAAAGCCAGGTGTCATGGTGTTGCCAGCGAGATCGCGTATTTCAGTATTGTCGCCCTTTGAGCTTAATAGCTGCTGGGTGTCACCGACCGCGACAATCTTGCCATCTTTAACGGCTACTGCTTGAGCGCGCTCAGCGCTGCCTGTCATGGTGACGATATCACCGTTAGTAAAGATAACATCAGGGGCGGCGACTGAGAACTGACTCACTAATGCAATGCTTAATGCACTTAATGTTAGCTTTTTCATAAACGTCTCTTTGTATAGGAACAAGGTATGGCTCATATAATTAACCAGTAAACTCGAACAACAAAGTCAGTTTTGTTAGGCTTTCCCTATCAAGTGAAAGGTTGAAATCATATGCATACATTAGAACAGTTGAGTGCTTTCATTGCGGTTTATGAGCAAGGCTCTTATAGCCAAGCAGCAAAAATACTCAATAAATCAAGGACAACGGTGCGTGAGCATGTGATGGCGTACGAAGATATGGTGGGCTATCCGTTGTTTGATATACAAGGAAGAAAGGCGGTTCCGAGCGATCAAGCCAAACAATTGTATCCGCGAGCTAAAACCGTTGAACGTCAAAACCGTGATCTGTATGTGCAAAGCCAAGGCTTATTTGAGAACGACGTGCACACCATAAACTTGGTTTACGATGTGATCACGCCACTGGCCTTGCTGACTTCGATTGAATCGAAGGTGCAGCAAACACTCCCGGGAGTGGTCGTTAACTGGCAACATCGCACTCGTGAGCGTGCATTAAAGATGCTTGATAACGGCGAAGCGGATATCGCGATTATGCCAAACCGTTCGTCGTTGTACCCAGAGCAGCCTATTGCTTGGAAATCGATTGGGGATGTGGAACTCGCGTGTTTTGCGAGAAGTGATTCCCCGTTGGTTAGAGAGCCAAATCTAACACTGAACCACCTGCGTTTAGAGACTCAGTACATCACCGAGAATATGCTTACTTTGGATATCGCCTCGGCAAGAATATCGCCGGTTTTACATACCGTTAGTAATAGTGATCTACTTTGTGAGTTGTTGAAATTTGGCGGTTGGGCGGTGATGCCGAAGCACTATATGAGACCCCTAGTAGAGTCGGGTAAAGTCGTTGAGTTGAAGCTTGAGGAGTTAGGGCGAGGAGGGATGTTTGGTCTAAATGTGTTCTTTTCTCATGGTAAAGACAATCATCCTATATTCCAACAAATCATAAGTTGGTGCGTAGATTACGGACGAGAGAACAACCATCTGTTTGAGTAAAGAGGTTAAGCAGTTTCAATTTATTACGCTTTCGTTGTGCAGATGAAAAGGATGAGATTTTCTCATCCTTTTCTGTTTTCAATTGTCAACTTAATGATTTAAAAGACATAATTGAAAATGTAATGCTGATTTTTATCTATTTGAGGGGGAGGCAATGACTGCAATTGCTATGTTTGCCGTCGGTGAAAATGTGTGAGTATGCCCTGACTATGTTGAGCATCAAGATGATATCAAAATTACTTTAAGCTCCCCAAATGTATGGCAGTGACTACTTCCTACTTTGTATGCAGTACTTTTCTAGTTTCAACTTCCACGCGAGCCAAACCAAGTTTATTCTTCGAGTTCGATTAATGCGCTTCAAGCAAATGCGGTGTGTCTATTTTTATCTGCCTTACCAAACCTATATACGGCAATTCAGTGATGATTTCATGTGACGATACAGAGATGATTTTTCTTGGCGTTGAGAACATACGGAGGATTATGTCTCTTGAGAATGCGTGGAATTTTTCTTGATCAATTTTCCTTGATGCTTCTTCTAAACGAATTGAGTCTGCAATCACATCAAATTGGATATGGTTGTTTTCAAAGCGTTGCCACTCAGTGTCGAACTTCACCGTCACCTGAGCAACGGAACCTGATGGGGCGAAAAAATTGAAGTGCATGGCGTGGTAAGACTTGTCTTTAGTCATGAGGACTTCAGATTCTGTCTCGACGACGCGTATATCCCATAACTGAGCCAAGTAACCAAATTGACCTGGGTATCTTCTGTGCTTATACGACCAATACTGATCGACAAACACCGATTCTGGGCTGTATTGAGAAATGTAGATGTCTTTGATGACGTAAGAAATCAGCGCCACAATAATGAAACCGCTTGTGATTATTTTAGTGGTGATAGATGACATACAAGCACCTCCTTATTGTGATCTCGCCAAAACAATCTCGGCAGTGACGGGGCAGAGCTTTCACGATGAAAGGGTAAAGTATCGAAGAGCGCACTCTGTTGAGCTTCAATCAGTAGCGATTGGCAGATTTGAATGTCTTGATCACTTGGCGTCTCAGCGTTTTGATGGATTAACATCGGGATAGGTGGCGCGATGGTCGGCTCTGCGATTAGGCGACTGAATGCGCCGTTATGGTATAAGCCGACTAAGTTCCAGCCGATAAACAGAACACATGCGAACCT
Source organism: Vibrio sp. 1CM24A (assembly GCF_023161725.1). Lineage (NCBI taxonomy): Bacteria > Pseudomonadati > Pseudomonadota > Gammaproteobacteria > Vibrionales > Vibrionaceae > Vibrio > Vibrio sp. 1CM24A. The sequence continues at coordinate 636,964 of NZ_JALNTS010000001.1, read as the reverse complement.
GATAAGGTTATGAATAAAAAAGGTTTTGTTATGTTGAACCCAGTTTGCTGTTTTTGACCATAACGAAGCGTGGCGAGCAATCAATGATTGGTATTCTGTTTCAGTGAGCGCTTGAGTTTCTCCGATGTAGGCGTAGCCCTTCATCACTTGAGTTTGGATGAACTTTGGTTGTTCGCTAGAATCTCCCAATTGGGCCCGCAAGTTTTTTACCGCGGTGGCGACACTCGATTTTGCACGCGTACTTTCCCAAATGGCCTCAAGAATAAACGCTGATGTGAGGTCAGAACCTGAATGTTCAATGAAAAGTGACAGCAACTTCCATTCATTGGAACGCAGTTGTGTCTCTTGCAAAGACGCCAGGTTTAACAGCTTTCCGCTTTGACTGTTAAAAAGCAGATTTTGATTTAATAGGTAGAAACTCATCGTAGCTCACTCAAGGTTAAGTCTAAATCTTACTTAAGGTGGATCGTATCGTCAGTAACTTTTGATCCCACTTGCGACGCCGAGCAAGCTCAAGTGGACTCTCTTGTATCGCCAATATGCGGTCAGCGTGCGCTATTTTATTGGTCAGCCAAAGGCTTTGATACTGCAAAATATTTCTCACTATCGTATCAGCGGTTGCTGACTTAGTTTTTGATTTCAACTGTTCAATAGCTTGATTTATGTTGTCGAGTTTGGCTTTTAATCGAGTTATTTGGTGTTGAGGCGAGAGTGTTGGGCGTCCTCTCTTAACGGGTTTATCTATTGCCGAGCCACTTTCAACGTCGCTACTTTGGTTAGATTTCAATTTTGAACAATCGATGGTGCGCTCATTAAGCTGATGTTCTTGGCACAGTATCTGATCTTCTAATACTAGGCTCTGATTGACGAGTTTTTGCAGTTCGCTCATTGGTTTTCTACCGGCTTTTGTTTGGGTTGTTGCTTTGCTGTTCTTCTCGAGCGCCTTGGCGGCCAGTGTTTCGATGCTTAGTGCCGGTTGGTTGTGTGCATGACACGCCTGTCTGTATTCGAGGTGCGTATCTTGAAGCGCTTGCTCTTGTCGCATTAATTGCACAGGCAAGGGGAGTGTTGGCCTGCCCGCGCTGCTTTGTGCTTGCCTTGGTAGCAGCGAATCAATTTTGTTGTCAATAATATGCAGCATCAGTAAGCGAATGACCTTTCTTTGATGCTTGATGCGCTCAAGCACAAACGAAGTATCGTCACTCCAGAAATGATTGAGACTCTTTGAATCATTCAACAAAGCTCCGTTGAGCTCTCTGATGCTTGATTTGAAGTTTTCGGTAACGGTATAGAACCAATCATCTTGCTGAAAGCCAGTCGCCTTAACTAATGTACTTTCGAGCCAAGGGTTCACTGTTTGCGAGATTACTGTTTGAGATATTCCCTTTTGTGAGATTCCTTTTTGCGTGACAGCTTGCTCATGGAGCCAAAGCTGATCCGCGAAATCACACACAAGTATTGACCTTGGCTGCGCCGGAAGCGATCTAATCCGAAGCTGATACAGGCTAATAAGTTGCTGCACATTACCTAATACCTTCTCTTGGATGCTTTGCCATTGCTTGATCGGATCAGAATGACGTTGCGCAGACAGCATTAGGTTGTCAATACTGCTCCAAATCTTATATTCCTCGGAGGCGCTGATGATGTCGGCGTCAATGAGAGCCAACTGCTCTGCGTTGTGGTCTGGGTAGTGTTGACGAAACTGAGCTTGGTAACGAAGGTTAAGGCTCACGTAATCTTGATAGTCTTTTATAACGTGTTTAGCAAGCTTCACAACTGGCGACAGCGTAGGGCGACCTCGTTGATGAGTCTTCATCATACTGACTCAAATGCGGAGAATGGTTTTGCCAGAGGTAGCACTTTGACGGCATTCCAGTGAGGCTTACCTTTTACTTCCTCAAGCTCCATATAAAGTCGCTGACCTTCCTCTAAGTTAATTTCACCATCAAATTCAATGACACTGATGTGAATGAGTACATCAATATCACCGTGATCAGGTTTAGCAAAACCAAACCCGTTTTCTAGGTGAAACCAAGTGATGTAGCCACGAGTGCAAATCAAATCGGACATTTACGAGATTAACTCAGTGAATAGGTAATGAGGTGATTCTATCAGTGGGTGCTATGACTAATTTTGATTTAAATCTATTTAATAAGTAATTAATTAAATCCAAATTCTATGTGGAACCCGACACAAAACCCTCGGTATTTGCCAGTAAATCATGACTTAGAACAAGTTTGATTCCGACGGCGCTACAGCTCAACTCCCTAAATCGCAAAACTTGACTCAAAAGGGCGCAAGTCCGTTCATCCATTTGATGTGTTGGTGGGTCATTCCATGAAAAAACAAACTTCAATGCTTCCAAGTTCGGTTGCCGTTAATCGCAGAACGCCGAGATCTTCTATGAAGTTCTCGGCGCTAGCTGTGCTGGTGGCCGGAGCATTAACGAGCTACGGAGCATTGGCTGAAAGTGTCAGCTTAAGCGAGCTGTATCAGCAGTCTCTCGACAATAACCCTGCGTTAAAAAGTGCAGCACTAGCCATTGATAGTGCGACCTATGGTGCAGACAAAGTAGGTGCCGCGTATTTACCTCAGGTTGATGCAAACCTTGCGTATGGTGTGCTTCGAAACAGCTACACTACACTCAACGAGATAGACACCAACGCGGCGCAAGCGTCTATTTCTGTTGGGCAAAATCTTTATAACGCGAAACTGAACGCGGTAAATGAGCTAAGTAATCAGCAGGTTGAGCTCAGCCAAGTCTCACACCAAGTCGCGTTAGAGAGCCTCGCTTTACAAGTCGTGGTGGGTTATTTCAATGCCCTTAAAGCGCAAGAGTCGTTAAAGCAAACCAAAGCGACACAAGAAGCGATCGAAGAGCAGCTTAAGCAAACCGAACGTCAATTTTCATTGGGGATGATTCCGGAAAATGACGTGATTGATGCGCGCGCTCAGTTCGATTTGGTTTCTGCATCGGTGATTGTGGCTGAAAACGAAGTTGAGAAATCATTGGACGCGCTTTACGAGCTGTCTGGCAATGAGTTTACGTCGGTTTATCCACTGAATACTGACCGTTACGACGCCAATATCCCAACGCCAGAAAATGCGCTGACATGGCAGGAAAAAGCGCAGCAATTTAACCCTGAGATGCAAATTCAGAAACAGCTGGTTGAGCTAAGCAAGCAGCAGATTGAATTAGCGCAAGCTGGGCATCAACCGTCGTTAGGCTTGGTTGCTGAGTACCGTTATACGTTTGCGAGCGAGATTCGTAGAACCGAGATGGGTCAGTCAAAGCAGCAGTTTAATAACATTGATGATAACTCAACCGTGTTTGCAGGTGTAGCAATGACCTTGCCTGTTTACCGAGGCGGGGCAACCAGCAACGAAGTACAACAAGCCAAGGTTCAATACCAACAAGCCCTTCAGCTTCAAGAGCAATCTTGGAGAAGCGTAACGCGTCAAATCCGCGGTGCAGAAAAAGACCTCAATGCCCTTATTAGTGCTCAGCAAGCCTATGCCAACTCTGTTCATTCTGCCGAACGTTCACTTGTTGCGACTCAACAAGGTTTTGAAATTGGCAGCAGAACGATTGTCGATGTGCTGAACGGAACTCGTCAGCTTTATGCGGCGAAGCAAGACCTGACTGAAGCGCAAATTGATTTCATTTTGGTGTCACTGCAGCTCAAGTTCTTAGGTGGTGAGCTTTTACCTGAAGACATCAGTGCGATTAACGTTGGTTTGAAACGCTAGTCGAAAAAGCGGGTTAAAGCGCTCGCTCGAAATCATGGCGTCAACGCCGAATAGAAAATAGATCAAATGTGATGGCACCTGAGATGAACCCTCAGATTGAATCCAGGATGCGGTCACTCAATGTATCGACGTATTTGTAGAGAACACACGATGAAAAAAACAATAACGTTATTAACCGCAAGTATCTTACTTGCAGGCTGTGGTGGTAATTCACAACCTACGGAGCAAACTGCTGCTCCAGTACCTAGTACACCTGTAACTGTGGTGCTTGCCGAGGAAATGGCACATTCGCCAATCCAATATCATATAGGAAGAATGGAGGCGGTTGAATCTGCTCAACTGACACCAAGAACCAGTGGTTTCTTGTTAAATAAACTCTTTGATGACGGTGCTTATGTCGAAGCGGGCGCTGTGCTTTTTGAAATCGACCCAACGTCATACCAAGCGGCATTTGATGCGGCAAAAGCAACCTTATCTGAAGCGCAATCGGCACTGAGCTTGACTCAGCTAAACCATGAAAGAACCACTCAGATGTTGAAGTCGGGCGGTATTTCACAGTCGCAGCTCGATTTGAGTATTGCGGAGCTAGAGATGGCGAGATCTCGAGTGGTGTCTGCGCGAGCAAACGTAAGAGTTCAGCAAGATAACTTAGACCAAACCCAAGTTAAAGCACCGTATTCAGGTCAGTTAGGGAAAAGTAACTTCTCTATCGGTGACATGGTAGGCCCTAACTTTGGCCCATTGATTGACCTTATTAAGATGGATCCGATCGATGCCACTTTCTCGATTAAAGAAAGCGAACTGAGTCAGTATCAGCTTCAAGGCAAGCAAGCGACATCTGTATTGCTTGAGCGTGATGGCCAATTGACGGATTACCAAGGTAACATCGCTTTTGTTGATAACAAAGTGAATGCAGCCAGCGGTACGGTGACGATTTCTGCCTCTTTTGATAACAGCGAAGCGGGTCTGCTGCCAAATCAATTTGTTCGTGTTGGGCTAACCAGTGCAGAACCATTAAGAGGCGTGCAAATTCCTCATAAAGCGATCCATCAAGATCAGCTCGCTCAATATGTACTTACCATCGAAGAAGGCAACGCGGTACGTCGTGATGTCGTTGTAGGTGATCGAATTGGACAAGATGTTTTCGTCGCAAATGGCTTGGACGCCGGTGAGCCAGTGATTGTTGGCGGACTGCAACGTATTCGTCCTGGTGCTCCTGTTTCAGTTGCGGAGTAATAGATTATGATCAGTAAATTTTTTATCGACCGACCGAAATTTGCGTTTGTTATCTCGATCTTCCTGACCTTGATTGGTTTGATTGCGATTAAAACCATGCCGATTTCAGAGTACCCAAGCGTGACGCCTCCGCAAGTTCGTGTCGTCGCGTTCATGCCGGGCGCCAGTGCTGAAACCGTAAAAGAGGTGATTGGTAATCCAATCGAAGAGGAAGTGAACGGTGTTGATGGCATGGTTTACATGCAGTCACGTTCAACCAACGATGGCCGTTACTTCTTAAACATTACCTTTGATAACAGCGTTGACGCCGATATGGCGATGGTTAACGTATCTAACCGCGTTGCCGTTGCTGAAAACATGCTGCCGTTTGAAGTTCGTGCTCGTGGTGTGCGTATTCGTAAAGCCGCGCCGGATGATTTGCTCGCGATTGCTTTCTACTCTGAAGACCAATCGATGTCAGAGCTAGAGCTTAACAGCTGGGTTGAAGCAAACTTCATGGAGCGTATCGCTCGTATCTCTGGCTTGGCGAGCAGTGATTTGATTGGTGCGACCTATGGCATGCGTGTGTGGCTCGATATGGACCGCATGGCGTCACTGGGTGTGACAACGTTTGATGTGAAGAACGCCATTCGTGAACAAAATGCAGTAGTGCCAGCAGGGCGAATTGGCCAAGGTCCAAGCCGTGAAAATGCCGCATTGCAGTTTAACTTGATCACACAAGGTCGACTGTCGAGTGCAGAAGAGTTTGAACAAATTATTGTAAAAACGTTAGCAGACGGCAATCAAATCTATCTGAAAGATGTATCAAACGTTGAGATTGGCAGTCAATTCTATGATGCCTATGCAACCTACAATGGCGGAGATGCTGCTCTAGTCGCAATGCAGGCTAACCCAGATGCCAATGCTTTGGAAACAGGCGCTGCGGTTAAATCGGTATTGGAAGACATCGAAAGCATCATGCCTGCCGGTATGACTTACGCGATTCCATACGACACTACCTTATCGGTTGAAGCGTCTATTCGCAGTATCGTCGAAACCTTAATTGTTGCTGTCGGGCTTGTTATTGCGGTGACTTACCTGTTCTTGGGTAATGTCAGAACAACACTTGCACCTGTGGTTGCGATTCCTGTGTCTTTGATTGGTACTTTTGCTTTCATGCAAATGGGTGGCTTTAGTATCAATACCGTTACCTTATTTGGCTTGATTCTGGCGATTGGTATCGTGGTGGACAATGCCATTTTGGTGGTTGAGAACGTAGAACGCATTCTCAATGAAAACCAAACCATTGATGCGAAAGAAGCCACCAATCGAGCGATGAAAGAAGTCACCGGCCCGATTGTCGCATCAACATTGGTCATGCTTGCGGTGTTTATTCCTGTGGCATTGCTGCCAGGTATTACGGGGCTGATGTTTGCTCAGTTCTCTATCACCATCTGTATCGCTTTGGTGCTATCCGCTATTAATGCACTCACTTTGTCACCTGCATTATGTGCAATGGTTATGAAGCGTAACCTTAAGCCTGCTAAGTGGTTTGTGGCATTCAATGCAATGTTCGACAAAGTGACGACAGCTTACGGTAAAGCAGTCTCTTTATTGGTTCGCAAATCAGCTGTGCTTCTGGTGTCGTTCGCAGTGGCTATTGCTGCCATGGTGGTAATGAATGACAAGCTACCGACGGCATTTGTTCCAGCTGAAGACAAAGGCGTGTTGGCGCTCGCGATGTTCTTGCCTGATAACGCATCGAAAGAGCGTACTCATGGCTTGATTCGTCAAGCTGAAGCAGTATTAAACCAAGACCCAGCAATTGAAGATTTCGCAGGTGCGATTGGCTTCAATGCTCTGACCGGTGGTGTTGCCGCTAACTCAGCGACCATGTTCGTCAATTTGAAAGACTGGGATGAGCGTCTTGCAATGGATGGCGACCATACACAAGCTGCGGTTGCCCAGCGCATCAACATGCAATTGTATGGCATTGATAAGTCGATGAGCATCGCTATGGGTCTACCGCCTATTCCAGGTATTGGTATCGGTGATGCACTTGAGTTTATGGTGCAAGACACGTCTGGACGCACTGCTCAAGAACTCGCGCAAGTGACTTACGCGATGATGGCAGCGGCTAATCAAGCGCCAGAAATCACCAATGCGATGACGACTTATCGTGCCAATGTTCCACATTACAACGTAGAAATTGATCGCGAGAAAGCGCGTCAGTTAGGCGTACCACTCAGTGCAATTAACGATGCGATGGCGACACATCTAGCGTCTGCATACGTTAATGACTTTGCCCTAAACGGAAGAAGCTACCGAGTTTTTGTTCAAGCTAAAGGGGAACAACGAAATGATCTATCTGATGTGTTACGCATACATGTCCCGTCGGCGCTTGGCGAGCAAGTTCCGCTGTCTGCTGTCGCAACGATCGAACCGACATTAGAACCTGACCTAGTTACAAGCTACAACATGTTACCTGCGGCTCGTTTACAGCTAAATCCAGCTCCAGGTTACTCATCTGGTGAAGCGATTGATGCAATGGAGCGTATCGCCGAGGAAGTTCTCACTCAGGGTTACACCTATGAGTGGACCAACATGGCTTATCAAGAGAAGTTGGCGGGGAACACGGCTCAAATCGCTCTGGTTTTAGCACTGGTATTCATCTACTTGTTCCTTGTAGCTCAGTACGAATCGTGGGCTCTGCCTGCTGCGATCATCATTGTGGCTCCAACCGCTGCTGTGGGTACCTTCGCGGCGCTATTAGCGGGTGGGCAAGCCTTGTCTATCTACGGTCAAATTGGCTTGATTCTATTGATTTCCCTGGCTGCCAAGAACGCGATTTTGATGGTGGAGTTCTCAAAGCTGAAACGTGAAAGTGAAGGTTTAAGCATCGAAGAGGCAGCGATCCAAGGCGGCAAGATGCGTTTTAGAGCCGTAAACATGACGTCATGGTCATTCATTCTTGGCATCTTGCCTTTAGTGTTTGCCAATGGTGCAGGGGCTATTTCTCAGAACACCACTGGATTGGCACTACTGGGTGGCATGTTGATGGTGCTGGTGGTCGGTTCGATGATGACTCCGGGCTTCTACGCCATTTTCCAAACACTCCGTGAAAAGCTGAAAACGAAACAACAGTAACCCGTAGCCTCAATAAAGTGACGGCAAAGGTGTGTTGTTGCTTTATTGATGGTTTTTACCCCTCGTTATGAATTTTAAAGATTGTTTTTATCGTCTGATAATGGAGGGAGGCAGGGAGTATTTCTCTGACCAAGTTATTAAACATGAGCCATGTGAGTACGGAAGCGGCTATGGCTCCAATGAGAATAAGGTTTACACATGAAAAAACTATTACTGACCGCTTCAATGTTAGCTGCAATGTCTGGTACTGCATTGGCGAATGAAGAAGAAAGCCAAGTGATTGATCCATCGGATCTAACTCGTGTTTATACACAAGCTGCTTTTTTTGTTACTTCTGACGCTGATATCCGTTTGTCTTCAATGCTAACTGGAGCATGGTCTGAAACGACTCAGTTCGGTGGCTTTATCGAAGGTAACTTTGGCGACTCAGATGCTAAGCCAGGCAAAGATTCAATGGGCGTTGACTACCTTGGTAGCCGAGCTCAATATTTCCAAGTATCAGCAATTGATAACTCATTGATGCCACGTGTCGGCTTCATGGCGGACTTCATCCACACCAAGAACTCAGCACTGAGCTTGGATGACAATACGTTGGTGTCTGTCGGTGTAATTGGCTTGATTAACCCTGTTTATACCGGCGGTGCAATGCTGTTTCCAAACGTAAACTACACCATAGGTGAAGTGTTTGGTGAAACGGCAGACGGCTACATGTTAAACCTGTTTGCTACTATCCCAATGGGAGATTCTGGCGCGTTCGTTCAAGCATGGCCTGAATACATGAATGTTTCTGGCGACACAGTTGAACTTGAATCGACGTCTTTCAACATCATGATGAACGCTCCTATTAAGGAAGACCGAACTCAGTGGCTAATGACGAAACTGCAATATGCATCTGCAGATGTCACTCTACCAACAGGCGTTACGCTAGAAGGTGACTACGAGCTAAAAGCAGAAGTCGGCGTGAAGTGGTTCTTTTAAAACACCTGAGTGAGCTATCTATGGTTCAACTAGCCATGGTTTAACTATCTATGGTTTAGCGACCTAACAAGCGATAACTGAGCTATGGTTTAAATAAGAAGAGAGCTAATGATGTTAGTTCTCTTCTTTTGTTTTAAGGCGTTAAAGATAGCTTTAATCCAGTGAACTCGATGCTTGAACCATAATTCAACATGGTCATTTAGTTGTTTTAAGATTACACTGCGCCCAATATTTCAGAAGTACATATTTAGGTAGAGGTCACCATGGACCAAGAACATTACGAAGACGCTGATTACGAAGGTCAAGAGCTGGGCGAAGAAGGCGAAGAGATTGAAATTGAAGCAATTGGTATTGATGTTTCATCACAGCCAATCGAGCTCTACAAAGTGTTTAAGATTGCTAACCTAGTGAGTGGTGGCGGTGAAGCTAAGCACATCATCTCTGAAGGCTACGTAGCGGTAAATGGTGAGCTGGAAACGCGTAAGCGTCGTAAAATGTACGATGGCGACTTCTTTGAATTCAACCAAGAATACTATGTAGTGGTGTGTGATCAGCCAGTACAAGAAGAATTAGAAAAGCCGAAAAAGAAAGAAGCGCCTAAAAAAGAGAACAAGGCGAAGAAAGGTCAGTCTAAAAAGGATTCTAAGAAGAAAGAATCTAAGAAAAGCAAAGCAGAAATGCTAAGTGCAAAGGCTGAACCAAAGAAAGAGAAAAAAGAGAAGAAACCGAAAAAGAAAGCGGACACGCCGAAGCCAACACGTGATGACAAAAGCGGCCGTAATTCGATTGAGTTCTTCTAAGTTATAGTTCTAAAGTACAGCTCTAAACTGCTGATCTAAAACTATTCTTTCAAAACGCAAGCAAGGTTAGACCTAGGTTTAAGTTAAGCAGATATTAAAAGGCTCACTATTTAGTGAGCCTTTTTTGTATCTGTATCCTGCGTGTCAGAGTCGTTTAAAGGTGAAATCGTGTGTATTTGGCAATGGTTTTAGGAACATATCTTAGGCTTCAATAGTCACTCTCTAATGATGATTTATTCGTCTGTGCTTAGCTGAATCCATACCCAAAAACACATCATGAGACGATATTCGGTACGGTGCTAATATCTAACCTCTTCATTGTCTGTAATTTAATTATCGGTAACTTTAAAATATGATAAATAAATTTATCTTGTTTTTTTACATAACTCTAATCTGCAGTTTCTCATCGATATATCAAGCTATTTCAATGGTTTGTTGGAGATTAACGTCTGTCCGGAAAGGAAATTGACCGTCATCAAAAGTCCTGAGTGTGAGTAGAAAATATAATATTAGTACTTTAGTGGTATTAGCTGCTGAAGATAATAAAAATCATATCAATAAAATTTTCTCTTTATTAACGATACACTTAGGAATTAATTATGAAGGTATTTGTCCCTACCGAGCATTTCAGTCCTGTCAGTAAGTTTATACACATCGTCTCCGCCGTTGCCTTTATCGGTGCGCTGTTGATCATGCTGCTTGCGCCAGACCCTGATTCATTTGCTTTTGGTGTTCACCAATCTTTGGGCATGTTGGTTATTGTGCTGTATTTGGCTCGTATTGTTTGGATGAACTGGGCGGGAAAGCCGAATGCGCTTGGTACTAAGTTCGAAAAATTTATGGCGCACATGGCTCACTTAGCCTTATATGGCATTTTGATTCTGATGCCGTTATCTGGCCTGCTTATCGCGATGGCAAAAGCCAAAGATACCGTTGTGTTCGGTTTATTCACCATTCCTGGACTTGCGGAGCGTAATTCAGGTTTGATCGATTTTGCTTCTGGTCTCCACTCTTTCTTAGAAATCATCTGTTACCTGCTGGTCGCTATGCACGTTGGTGCAGCGCTTTATCACCACTTTATCCTTAAAGATGAAACCCTTAGCCGAATGATGGGGAAGAAATAATATGACAAAGTTCTCTATAAGAAATAGCGTTTTACTTGCTGCGTTGAGTGGTCTGTCTTTGAGTGCCAATGCTTACAATATGAGTATCTATGACACGGAATTAGACGTCGATTGGAGCGACATTCCTGTGGTTGAGAAAACCATGTTTTTCCCGGGTAAAGTGACCTTCGATTGGATCAATTCACCAGCGCATAAAGGCACGCTCAAAAAAGGCTTTGAAACCAAAACCTGTTCGAGCTGCCACCAAGGGGAGGAAGAAGGCCTTGGTGAAATGTTGGTGCAAGATGACAGGCTAGGTAACTTCCCAGATAAGAAAGGCTCGATTCCTGCCGAGTTCCAGTTTGCACACGATGATGAACATCTTTATGTGAAAGGAACGTGGAAAACGGAATCGCCTTTCCCAGCACGCTTACATGACACGCTTCTTTTCCAAGAAGGCAAATGGACAATCATTGGCGGTGACCGAGGCAAAAACCCTTACACTCCCATCTATGAAGACCGCTTCTCGTTGATGATTGACGATGGCTCTGTATTGCAGTTCCGCGAACAAGGTTGTTGGATGTCTTGCCACCGTGGTGCGCGAGACATTGGCCAAGCAACAGCGAGAGATGTTCAAGCATTGGATGTGGTTGGCGCGTTTGGCTTAGATCAGAAAGACATTCGTAAGTACCTTCCTGAGTCTCGCACTGAGCGTTACGGTGTAAACTGGGATAAAGTGAAGCCACAAGAAGAAATCGATAAGCTGAAAGCGGAAGGGCAGTTTGTTGATTTGATGCAATGGCGTTCGACGCGTTCTGCACCCACCAACAGTGCTGATGATGGTTATGTTTTTGAGTATCGTTTGAACGATAAAGGCACTACTGTGTTTACTTGGAACTTCGACAAGAAAACAGGCCTACCTAAGTATATGTACGATAAGTCTGTAACCGGTTTTTATGCGTTGAATAAAGAAGACTTCAACGACCTCAACAAGAAGATTGCAATGGTCGAAGGCGTTAACGTGATGCCTTACGACGCAAGTAAAATTGAAGAAGGTCAATATCTTCAAGGACGATTAAACCGAGAGGGTGCTGGCTCTGCAGGTGATAACAACCAAGTATTCTCTTCATGGGAAGACGGTAAATACACGGTTATCTTCAAACGTAAGTTGAACACTGGCCACCCCGAAGATGATAAAATCATGGAAATTGGCGGCACTTATGACATGAACATCGCGATTCACGATGGCGAAACAACAACACGTTTCCACTATGTCGCGTTCCCGTTTACGGTTGGTATTGGTGAGGGCTCTGAAGGCAGTGTTATTGCGTTGCCGATCAAGTAACGAGTAACTTCACTTGATGTGAGAAACAATCTTAGGCTCTTGGTTGGTGTGCGATTCGCATAGTCATCAAGAGCCTTATTTGTTCTAATTCAACTAACTGCTGTTTTAACTCAACCAACTGCTGCCCTAACTTTTGCTCTACTTGTCTCTTTGGCTTTATGTTTGCTTAGCTTGATGAGCCACAAACTCTACAAACCTATCCCTGAGTGGGTTTTCACTCTTCCCATTCCAGATCAACCCGACAGGCCAAGTGGCGTGTTCACCTTCTAACGCAATGAATTCCACATCGGTGTTACTAATGAACTGCGCACTGCTGGGTACGATGGTGAAACCGATATTGGCAGAAACCAAGGCAAGCAGAGTCAGAATGTCGTCGGCTTCTTGTGTTTTTGATAGGTCGATTTTATTGGAAAGACAATATTGTTGAATCTGTCTGTCTAATCCGGGGCCGCGATGTTGGGCGAGCTTTAAATAAGGCCATTTCGATAACTCAAAGAGAACCTGATCGTTACCTGGCGCTTGTTTGAGAAGACCTTTGTGTATCGCTATTACAAGGGAATCATTGAATAGGGTTAGGCTATCTAAATCCGTGGAGTCGGGTATTCGATTGAAGCTGATATCGAGTTCATGGCTCAATAGCTCATCCGTCTGCTGCTTAGAAGGTGTGTCATTTAAAGTGACATGAACGTCTGGGTATTGCTGTTTATAAGCCGCAATCAGCTTAGGCGCTTCATGATAAGTGGACACGCCAAAGCCTATGTTCAAATGTCCCTGAGTTCCTTTCACCACAGAGCCTGAAAGCTGCTCAAACGCTTGCATTGAATGAACCAGACGTTGGGCTTCTGTCAGTAATGTTTTTCCTGCGTGCGTCAGCTCTGCGCCATTTCTTCCACGAGAAAACAGAGATGCTCCAATATTGGATTCAAGTCGTTGAATCTTTTTAGTAAGAGCTGACTGAGTAATGTAGAGCTGCTCTGATGCAAGGCGATAATTGCCCGATTTAGCCAACTGACAAAATGCTTTCAGTAAATCAAATTCCATTCCAAATGCTCATTGAATTAAGAATATCTTTCATTATATGGAATTGAATCGATTTTTTATACTGAGCTCATACCAATTCGATAAAGAGAAGTTTGAGGGCGAATAATGAAGAGAGACATCAAAGTAGCGTCGGTTCAATTCAACCACCATGCGGGTGACAAGGCGTATAACCTATCTGTGATAGAGCAATATGTTCAAAAGGCTGCGGATAGTGGTGTGGAGATCATCAGCTTCCCGGAGATGTGCATCACTGGCTACTGGCATGTGTCTGCTTTGTCGCGAGACGAGATAGAAGCACTAGCGGAACCTGTGCCGAGCGGAGAATCGACTCAAAAGCTGATTGCATTGGCAACACAGTTTGGAATCAGTGTTGGGGCTGGTTTGATAGAGAAGGGTGTGGATTGCGAATTATACAACACCTACGTATTCGCCATGCCTAATGGTGAGGTACAAAAGCACCGCAAACTGCACACCTTTGTGAGCCCTCATATGAGCAGCGGCGACCAATACACGGTGTTCGATACGCCTCATGGTTGCAAAGTCGGTATCTTGATTTGTTGGGATAACAACTTGGTCGAGAACGTCCGAATCACTGCTTTGAAAGGGGCTGATATATTGATTGCACCACACCAAACGGGCGGTTGTCAGTCACGTAGCCCCAATGCGATGAAGCGAATTGACCCAGATTTATGGTTTAACCGAGATGAAAACCCAGAAGCGATTCGTGCTGAAATGCAGGGTAAAAATGGTCGCGAGTGGCTAATGCGTTGGTTGCCTGCAAGAGCGCACGATAACGGTTTGTTTGTGGTGTTCAGTAATGGTGTCGGCGTTGATATGGATGAAGTGAGAACCGGTAATGCGATGATTTTGAGCCCTTATGGTGAAATCATCACCGAGACTGATAGCGTTGATAACGATATGGTGATTGCAGAGCTAAAAGCCGAAGAGTTGGATATGTGTACTGGCAGGCGCTGGATTCGTGGTCGTAAGCCTGAACTGTACCATTCACTGACGCAGCCGTTAGGTCATGAATTGGATCCACACCAAGCGCGCTTTGCAGAGAAGTAATGTTGTAAGCGCAGGTGATAAAGGATGTATTAGGGCAGTTGAAAGGAAGGGGAGGTTGAAAGAGAGGAGGAGGGTTTCTGATGTAGTCTACCCACTTAAATCATGTTTAAGTGGATAGACTATTTACACATCAAGCACTAAGCAATAAGCATCTAAGTTCTATTCTCAGTGTCTTGTGTGAGAAGAAGTTAGTTCTGATGCTCGTAACTGAGCAACGGCTTTCGCTAGTTCTAGCTGAGCTTGTGCAAAGTTAATGTCTATGTTGCCCTTGTTGATGTTCTCTAGAGCCGCATATTTTGCTTCTTCTGCGCGAGCGCGGTCAATGTCTTTACCATGCAAGGCCGTGTCGGCTAACAGCGTTACCACATCCGGCTGAACTTCCAGCATCCCACCAGAAACATACAACACTTGGCCTTCTGATTTAGGGTCTGTCACAAACACGGTTACGCCCGGTTTGATCTTACTGAGAAGCGGGGAGTGACCGGGGCGAATCCCCAGTTCACCATCAGCGCCAGAAACGGCTAGGGCATACGCTGGACCTGAAAACAGCGTACCTTCCGCACTTACAATATTAAGTTGAAATGTATTATCTGTAATTCCGATAGCCATGGTGCACCTACCTCTTAGAGTGATTTTGCTTTGTTAAGCACTTCGTCGATAGAGCCACAGTACAAGAATGCTTGTTCTGGGATATCGTCATATTCACCGCTTAACAGACCTTTAAAGCCTCTTAGTGTTTCGCTTAGCGGTACAAAGACACCTTTCTGACCGGTAAACACTTCGGCTACGTGGTAAGGCTGAGTTAAGAAACGTTCAATCTTACGAGCGCGAGATACGGTCTGTTTGTCTTCAGTAGACAGCTCATCCATACCAAGAATCGCGATGATGTCTTTTAGCTCTTTGTAGCGTTGCAGCGTTGTTTGTACTTTTTGTGCAATGTCGTAATGCTCTTGACCAACCACAAGCGGGTCCAACTGGCGAGAGGTTGAATCCAATGGATCAATCGCAGGGTAGAGGCCCAATGCCGCGATATTACGAGACAGTACAACGGTCGCATCTAAGTGAGCAAAGGTTGTTGCTGGTGATGGATCGGTCAAGTCATCCGCAGGTACGTATACCGCTTGGATAGACGTGATAGAACCTTGTCTAGTTGAAGTGATACGCTCTTGAAGCACACCCATCTCTTCAGCCAGTGTTGGTTGGTAACCTACTGCAGAAGGCATACGACCTAGCAGAGCTGATACTTCAGTCCCGGCAAGCGTGTAACGGTAAATGTTATCAATGAACAACAGTACGTCACGACCTTCATCACGGAAGCGCTCAGCCATAGTCAGGCCTGTAAGTGCTACACGTAGACGGTTTCCCGGTGGCTCGTTCATTTGGCCGTAAACCATGGCTACTTTGTCTAGTACACCCGCTTCTTTCATCTCGTAGTAGAAGTCGTTACCTTCTCGAGTACGCTCGCCTACACCAGTAAACACAGAAAGACCTGAGTGGGCTTTGGCGATGTTGTTGATAAGCTCCATCATGTTGACGGTTTTACCTACGCCGGCACCACCGAACAGACCAATTTTACCACCCTTAGCGAATGGACAGATAAGGTCGATAACCTTAACACCCGTCTCGAGAAGCTCAGTACTGTTTGCTTGTTCTTCATAAGAAGGGGCTTCACGGTGAATTTCGTAGTTTTCTTTCTGGCCGATTTCACCACATTCATCAATAGGCTGACCAAGTACGTTCATGATACGGCCCAATGTTTCTTCGCCGACAGGCACCGTGATTGGTGAGCCTGTGTTTTCAACCGTTAGGCCACGACGTAAGCCATCTGAAGTACCCATTGCAATACAACGAACGATATTGCTACCCAATTGTTGTTGTACTTCCAATACTAACGAGCTTGCTTCGTCGCTAGTCACTTTCAATGCATCATAAACGCGTGGGCTGTTGCCGCCGCTGAACTCAACGTCAACCACCGCGCCGATTACTTTAACTATTTTTCCAACACTCATTCTTAAATCCTCAAATTCTGTTCTTAACCCACTCTTTTCTGCCCTTAGACAGCTTGAGCACCTGAGACTATTTCACTCAGCTCTTGGGTAATGGCAGCCTGACGCGCCTTGTTGTAAACCAACTGCAAGTCATCAATGAGTTGGCCTGCGTTATCAGTCGCCGCTTTCATAGCGACCATTCGGGCTGCTTGCTCACAGGCAATGCTCTCAACAATGCCTTGATACACTTGCGATTCGATGTATCGATGTAACAGTTCTGAGAGTATGTCTTTGGGTGCTTGCTCATAGATGTAGTCCCAACGACGTGCTTTTTTAGGCTCACCACCTTCCTTTGTCTCTGAAGGGTGGGGGAGTAATTGCAAGGTCGTTGGCGCTTGAACCATGGTGTTGACGAACTGGTTGTAAACGAGATACAAGCTATCAATTTTGCCTTCGTCGTAATGCCCCAGCATCGCATTCACCGTACCTAAGATGTCTTCTAACTTAGGTGTATCGCCAAGACCTGACGTTTGTGCGATAACGTTGCCGCCGCGCTGGAAGAACGAGATAGCCTTAGAACCCACTAAGGTTGTTTCTACCTCGACTCCCTTGGTGCGCCATTGCTCCATTTCTTCTAACACTTTCTTGAACAAGTTTGAGTTCAAGCCACCACACAAGCCGCGATCGGACGAGATAATGATGTAAGCAACACGCTTAGGTTCACGCTGTTGCAGGTAAGGGTGCTGGTATTCCAGCGAACCCGATGCAACATGAGAGATAACTTTTCGCATGTTCTCGGCGTAGGGGCGAGTTAGCGTCATGTTGTCTTGAACCTTGCGCATCTTACTTGCTGCAACCATTTCCATTGCGCTAGTGATTTTCTGAGTGTTACTAACACTGGCTATCTTGGTGCGAATTTCTTTAGTACTTGCCATAATCTGCTCCTATTTGTTTTGATTTCCAGCTAACAAACCGGAGCACTTACCAAGCTTTCATCCCAACAAAACCTTCTAGGATCTCTTTAAGAGCGCCGTCGATTTCGTCGTTGTAATCGCCTGTCGCGTTGATTTTTTCGAATAGCGCAGGGTTTTGACCTTTGGCGTAAGCAATCAGTTCTTCTTCAAAACGGGCAATGTTGCTTAGTTCAACACCGACCAAGTAGCCTTTTTCTGCCGCATAGATAACCGTTGCTTGCTCAGCGACTGACATAGGAGAGTATTGTTTTTGCTTCATTAATTCGGTAACACGCTCACCGTGGTCTAGCTGTTTGCGCGTCATCTCATCTAAGTCAGAAGAGAATTGAGCAAAGGCCGCCAGCTCGCGGTATTGAGCCAATGAAGTACGGATACCACCAGACAGTTTCTTGATGATCTTGCATTGCGCCGCACCACCCACACGAGATACCGAGATACCTGGGTCGACTGCAGGACGTAGGCCTGAGTTAAACAGTTGGGTTTGAAGGAAAACCTGACCATCGGTGATGGAGATTACGTTGGTTGGTACAAACGCTGACACGTCACCCGCTTGAGTTTCAATGATAGGAAGCGCCGTTAATGAACCAGTTTGACCTTTCACTTCACCGTTAGTGAACTTCTCTACATACTCTGCATTCACTCGTGCTGCACGTTCTAGTAGGCGTGAGTGAAGGTAGAATACGTCGCCAGGGAAGGCTTCACGACCCGGTGGGCGTTTCAATAGCAATGAGATTTGACGGTAAGCAACGGCTTGTTTTGATAGGTCATCATAGATGATCAGCGCATCTTCACCGCGGTCACGGAAGTATTCACCCATGGTGCAACCCGCATAAGGGGCTAGGTATTGAAGCGCTGCAGACTCTGATGCTGATGCCACGACTACGATGGTGTTTTTAAGCGCATCGTGGTCTTCGAGTTTACGAACCACGTTAGCGATAGTGGAGGCTTTTTGGCCAATCGCTACATACACACATTTGATGCCAGAATCTTTCTGATTGATGATCGCATCGATAGCTAACGCTGTCTTACCTGTCTGACGGTCACCGATGATAAGTTCACGTTGACCACGACCGATTGGCACCATGGTATCAACCGCTTTGTAGCCAGTTTGAATAGGTTGATCAACAGACTTACGTTCGATTACACCGGGTGCAATCACTTCTACAGGGTCGAGTCGGTCACAACTCACTGGGCCTTTGCCATCGATTGGCTCGCCTAATGTGTTCACGACACGGCCAAGAAGTCCGTTACCTACAGGTACTTCTAAGATACGACCTGTACCTTTCACTTTCATACCTTCAGAGAGGTCAGTGTAGGGGCCCATAACCACCGCACCTACTGAGTGGGTATCGAGGTTAAGTGCGAGTGCGTATTTGCCACCTGGTAGCTCAATCATCTCACCTTGCATAACATCAGCAAGGCCATTGATTGTGATGATGCCATCACGAACCGATACGATAGTGCCTTCGTTGCGAGCCTCGGTGCTCACATTAAATTTCGAGATGCGTTCTTTGATTAGATCGCTGATTTCATTTGAATTTAATTGCATAATTGTTACCTATCTCGCGTGAAGTTGATGAGCCAATCGGTCAATTGATGTGTTTAAAGAACCATCGATAACGGTTTCACCCGCTTTGATGACCATTCCACCTACTAACGTGTCATCAATAACCTGCTTCATTTCAACCTGACGCTCTAATTTCTTCTCAAGTGCAGCTGTTAGTGACGTAACTTGATCCTGTGTCAGCATTTCTGAACTGGTGACAGTGACAGGCACTACACGTTCATGTTCGTCCTTTAGCTCGCAGTACAATTCAAACAGGTCTCTTACAACAGATAGACGGCCGTTTTCGGCCAAGACTCGAATAAGATTAATGACGTGGTCATCAACGAGTCCTTGGCAAATATGAATGATGAGGTTTGCCAGCTCTTCTGTTTGGTGTGTAGAAGCACCTTCTGCTGAAGAAATCTGACTAGCGATCGTTTCTTCTTTCGCGACAGCCACAAGAATGGACAGCATTGAGTGCCACTCTTGTAACTGGTTTTCACCTAAAGCAAATTCAAACGATGCTTTGGCGTAGGGATGAGCAATATTGGTGTAATCTGACATATTGCCTCTCCTTAGAGTTCGCTAATCATTTGGTCAACTAGCGCTCGGTTCGTTGCGGAATCTAGGTTTTTGCTAATCAGTTTCTGTGCACTTTGAATTACTGCGTCTGCCATATCTGCCTGAAGTTCACGGCGTATCTTTTGGCGTTCGCCTTCTAGCTCAGCTCTACCTTGTTCTAAGATGCGTGCCTTTTCTTGCTCGGCTTCTTGTTGCGCTAAGCTGATGATTTCATTGCGGCGTTTTCGGCCTTGTTCAACCAGTTCAGTCACATCTTTTCTTGCATCTTCGATGAGTTGCGCGCCATTTGATTTCGCTAGTTCTAGCTCTTTCGCAGCGTTCTCTGAGTGGCGTAAACCATCAGCGATTTCTTTTTGGCGCTCGTCTAACATCGCGGTGAGAGGGGGCCATACATATTTCATGCAGAGCCAAACAAAAATCACGAATGAGATTGCTTGTCCAAACATGCTTGCATTTAAGTTCATACCTTCCTCACTAAATCTTGATTATGTATAAATCGATCTTTCAAAGCGGTTTGATTAAGCCACGGCGAAGATGATGTATAGACCGATACCAACACCGATCATCGGTACTGCATCCACAAGACCCATCATGATGAAGAATTGAGTACGAAGCATTGGAGTAAGGTCTGGTTGACGCGCAACACCTTCAAGGTATTTACCTGCTAAGTTACCAATACCAGATGCTGCACCTGCTGCACCTAAACCGATCAGTAATGCACCTGCTACATATAAAACTGCGCTTACGATATCCATTTGTATCTCCGAAAATAATTTGTTAGTTAATTTTTTAGTTATTAATTAGTGGTGTTCTTCTGTTGCCATTCCTAAATAAACAACGGTCAGTACCATAAATATAAATGCTTGTAAGAATACGATTAATATGTGGAATAAGGCCCAAGGTACACTCAGTGCCCACTGCATCCACCAAGGCATTAGTGCAATAAGGATGAATATCATCTCGCCTGCATACATATTTCCGAATAATCGTAAGCCTAGTGATATTGGCTTTGAAATTAATGTTATTAATTCAAGAACTAAGTTAACAGGATATAAAAGAGGGTTATCAAATGGCTGAGTAGTTAGCTCTTTGATAAAGCCTTTCAAACCTTTATTTTTAAATGTATAGGTTAACAGTAGAATAAACACACCGAGTGCCATCGACATTGGTATATTTACGTCTGCTGTTGGTAGGTCTCTAAAGTGCTCTAGACCCACAGCTCGTGTTAACCCCGGGATTAAATCAATGGGTAATAGGTCGACTGCATTCATTAACAACACCCAAACAAAAGTGGTTAATGCCAGTGGTCCTATTAATTTATCTTCCGCTTGAAAAATCTCTTTGACGAGATTATTCACAAAGTCAAAGACAAGCTCGATAAAACATTGAAAACGACCTGGAACGCCGCTAGTGCCACGAGTGGCTACATAGCGAAATGCACCGATGAAAAGTAAACCTGTAATCCAAGATACCAACATCGAGTCAATGTTAAACGCCCAGAAACCATCACCTGTAGTTAAGAAGGTTAAGTGATGCTCTATGTATTCGTGAGCGGTAGTTACTTGCTCCATACTACGCGTACTCCGATCTATTAGAGGCGGTAATAAACGGTGTTAAGAAGTATCCAACCATAGTAAAGATGTACGCATATAATATTACTGGGTTATCCAATTTGAAGAATTGGAACGCCAAGATAAACATCAAAAACGTATATGTTATTTTTACGACACGACTCATTTGCATTAAGTCACGTAAACTATAATTAGGGTTCTTACGCACCTTTAGGCTTGCATATATAAATCCAAACAGCGGTGGCAACATTGCAATTACGATGCCCAAAGCTGATGATTCCATATCTACTTTATTACCAAAAAACACTTCATATAAAACTACACCGATGGCTAATACTATTTGGCAGAGAACAACTCTTTTAGCGGCAACAAGGATGTCGCTACTAATCCCATTAAGCCTCATAATAAAACCTTATGCTAAACAGTGTAAGTTAATATAAAACACAGTTTAAATTTAACTTGTTACTACATTTCACTTGTTAATAACACTTGATTTGCTTTAAAGAAAAACCCTTGCTGGTTTTATATCTCCTGACGAAATGAAACGAATTAAGCTAATTCGCTATCGTTTCGACAAAATATAAATTACGCCTAAAATTATGTGATCAAAACGACAAATATTGATATCAATAATTCCATTTTTGAAATGAATGTTTTTCATTTATGAAAGTAATAGTTCTATCACTTTATTCATGAATATTTAAGATGCTTTATCCTTGTGAAAAAGAGGGTCTTTTTAGAAGGGTTCAGCGAGCCAAATAATCAACTTATTATCTTATCAATTAAGACTATTCAAACACTTAGGTTCATTTACAAGCTGAATTGCGACGTATGATTTTGGCAAGGGTTAAGCTTGTTTGAGGCAATGATGGAAGATCTCATTTTTCTGGTAAATTAAACGTACGTCGCTCCTTATCAATAAGCGAATATTTTTTATATTGTTGTCAGCTTGTCACTATTTGCGTGCGCGAGAGTGAAAATTCAGCGCCTAAATGTTGATGATATAGGAGTGAAATGGGGGACTGGGTGCACGAGAAGCATGGTTCGGAGAAAAGACATCGAGTTTTGAGGAAGTAAATGGCAGCAAAACGCTGCCTAATTTACTTAATCTAGGCTCAGTTATTACTCTTCATAACTGAGGTATTGAATACATAAGTCATGAAAAGCCTGTGCTTGTGGCGAGATTGTACGATCAGACAATCTGAAAATGCCGATTTGTCGTTGCAAGGGCGGGTCAATTAACGGAATCCACACCAAGCGGGTTTCATTGGTTGGGAAAGCCAGCTTAGGTAGCGTGGTCACGCCTATCCCGAGCTCTAACACCGAAAACAGTGAGGTAATGTTCTCCACTGAGTACAGGGCTTGTTCGCTGAGCATTCGCGCAGGTGTTGGGTCCAATAGGGTGCAAGTCCCGTTACGAATGAAGGGCTGCTTTAACAAGGTTTGCCATTCGATTCCTTCCCGTTGAGAGGCAATAGGGTTGTCTTTGAGGCACACCACACCGATAGGATCAGAAAGCAAAGGCGTGAAGTCGATGCTCTCTTCTTCTAAATGGGAGCTATTGCCGAGAGCAACATCCACCTCGCCAGAGAGTAATCTTGCTTCTACCCCTGCCGCATTATCATCAATCAAACTCACTTCTACATTCGGGTACTGCTCACAAAAAGCCCCTAAAACACTAGGGATGAGTTTTGCGGCCACCGAAGGCACGCTCGCTATTCGAACTCTTCCTTGTTGTCCTGCTGCCGCTGCGCGTAAGTCATTGTCTAATGCTTTGTAAACATTCAGAAATTGAATGATCTTTGGTAAACATATTTCTCCAAAAGGCGTCAGCGTCGATTTGTTGCCTGTTTCAAACAGTGGCTGGCCGAGTATTTTTTCCAACTCTTTTATCGAAGTCGAAAGTGCCGCTTGCGATCGATTTGCACGGTGAGATGCCGCTCGAAATCCACCTTCTTCGACCACCAAAACAAAATGTTTTAACTGTTGTAGCTTAATACTCATGGCGCGAATCCTTCTCTAGCCCTTGCTATACCTTACTTTTTGCAAGGTGATAGATTTTATTTATCAAATGCACAAAATTTACCGTTAGATTTATCAGTCGTCAAGGTGCAGTATTTAACCATCTTGAAACATAGTTGTTACAAAGTTGGATGGAATCGTGAACGCACAAACTAAAAAACACCCAGTAAAAACCGAGCTTTTCGCTTCAAAAGCACCACTAGAGTGGGCAATCGTTAATAACGGCACTCTATACACAGCGCAGATTCCAATTGATGAAACTGGCGCAGTAGTAGAGGGCGGTATTGAAGCGCAAACGCGTCAGACTTTTAACAACCTTGTTCATACGTTGGAGTGTGCAGGCGAATCTATGGATTCAGTGCTGCAAGTTCTGATCTACGTGACAGATCGTGAATACCTAAAAACGGTAAACAGCGTATATGGAGAATACTTCAATGCACCTTATCCAAACCGTGCTGCGGTCGTCGTTGCAGGGTTAGCAAGAGAAGAGATGTTGGTTGAGTTCGTGGTTTACGCATCAGCCTCTCAACCTGAATAAAGATACTGTGAACTGAGGCAATTTGCGGATTAAAGCTGTTTTGAATTAAAGCGGTTTATTGATACAAGCGACTTGGTTCAGTTTTAGATACAAGATTTAAACGTAATTACTTATATAAATTAACGTTTTATTCATTAATCAGATGGTTGCCAGACTCAACCGCAACCTAACCGTTACAAGGACAGAATGATGACTCAATTACAGAATGTTCAAGCAGAAAACGCACTTTACATTGGCGGCGAATGGCAAGCGGGTGTAAGCACCGTAGCGAACATTAACCCATCAGATATTTCTGAAAACATCGGTAACTTTGCACAAGCAAGTGCTGAACAAGTTCAACAAGCGATTTCAGCAGCAAAGCACGCTCAACCAGAGTGGGAAAAAACGCCGATTGAGCGTAAACAAGCAGTACTTCAAGCAATTGGTGATGAGCTGATTGCACGTTGTGATGAACTAGGTACGTTACTTTCTCGTGAAGAAGGTAAGCCTTTTG
This sequence comes from Vibrio sp. 1CM24A, assembly GCF_023161725.1. Lineage (NCBI taxonomy): Bacteria > Pseudomonadati > Pseudomonadota > Gammaproteobacteria > Vibrionales > Vibrionaceae > Vibrio > Vibrio sp. 1CM24A. The sequence goes on along the minus strand of NZ_JALNTS010000001.1, from coordinate 612,803 downwards.
CTGAAGGTCGAGGCGAAATTTACCGTGCAGGTCAGTTTTTCCAATACTTCGCGGCTGAAGTGCTTCGTCAAATTGGCGACAACGCAGAATCAGTTCGCCCAGGTGTTTCTGTTGAAGTGACTCGTGAAGCTGTTGGTGTTATTGGCATCATCTCTCCTTGGAACTTCCCGACGGCAACAGCAGCTTGGAAAATCGCTCCAGCACTGGCTTTCGGTAACAGCGTTATCTGGAAACCAGCAAACCTAACACCAGCAAGTGCGGTTGCGCTTACTGAAATTATCCACCGTCAAGGTATCCCAGCAGGCACGTTCAACCTTGTTCTAGGTAGCGGTTCAACAGTCGGTGATGCACTGATCAACTCTAAAGAAGTGAATGGTGTGAGCTTTACTGGTTCCGTTGATACGGGTCGTAAGGTTGCCGCTGCTACAGCGCCAAACTTCGTTCGTTGCCAACTAGAGATGGGCAGTAAGAACGCACTAGTGGTTGCAGATGATGCGGATATCCAAACAGCCGTTGATGCAACGATTGCAGGTTCATTCTCTGGCGCAGGCCAAAAATGTACAGCATCTTCTCGTCTAGTGGTTATGGATGGCATTCACGACCAATACGTTGAAGCACTAATCAAACGTATGAGCGAGCTGAAAGTGGGTCACGCACTAGAAGACGGCGTGTTCATGGGCCCTGTTGTTGACGGCAACCAACTTGAAGCGAACCTAGGTTGGGTTGAGAAAGCACGTCAAAGCGGCGGTGAGCTAGCATTTGGTGGCGAACGCCTAAGCATGAAACACGAAGGCTTCTACATGTCTCCAACGCTGTTCTTGAACACGAAGAACGATTGGGAAGTGAACCAAGAAGAAGTGTTTGCACCAATGGCAAGCGTGATTCGTGTGGCAGATTTAGAGGAAGCTATTGCGACGACCAACGATACTCGCTTTGGCCTAACGGGCGGCATCATTACTCAAAGCCTACGTACTAGCGCAATGTTCAAGCAACAAGCGCAAACAGGTTGTGTGATGGTGAACCTACCAACAGCGGGCACTGATTACCACGTACCGTTTGGTGGTCGTAAAGAGTCTAGCTTCGGTCCTCGTGAGCAAGGTCAATACGCGAAAGAGTTCTACACAGTAGTGAAGACGGCTTACCAGCGTCCTTATTAATTAACTTTCTATGAATAAGAATTGGCCTGATTCACAGAGTCAGGCCAACACCCAAACCCAACACAGCAAATGAAATTAGAGACGTGATTTAACCCATTTTTGAAAACATGTTATTTGAGCGTGTTTTCAAAACCGAGCTAGAACACTGAGCTTTCAATAGGAGTGGTTATGTACCAGCAACGGATTGTTATAGATGGATTGCAATACTGCAATTGGAACAGAGAATATTTCCAAACACTAAAGGCGAGCGGCATTACAGCAGTTCACGCTACCGCGGTTTACCACGAGACAGCTCGTGAAACCTTATCTCGCTTTGCTGAGTGGAACTTAAGATTCGAGCAGAATGCAGACATTATCATGCCGATTCATTCAATGGCTGATGTTGAAACTGCAAAAGCGACCGGCAAAGTCGGCATTTTCCTTGGTGCTCAAAACTGTTCTCCAATCGACGATGAGATTGGTCTTATCGAAGTGATGCGCAAGCAAGGTCTTTTGATCATGCAGCTTACTTACAACAACCAGAGCTTATTAGCGACGGGTTGTTACGAGAAGAACGACACCGGTATTACTCGCTTTGGTAAACAAGCTATCGAAGAGATGAACCGAGTGGGCATGATCATCGATATGTCTCACAGTGCAGAGCGTTCAACGCTTGAAGCTATTGACCTGTCTTCGCGTCCTATTTGCATCAGCCACGCGAACCCAACGTTTGCTCATGATGCACTACGAAACAAATCAAACGATGTGATTAAAGCCCTAACCGCACGCGGTGGCTTAATCGGATTCAGCTTATACCCATTCCACCTACCAAACGGCAGTCAATGTACGTTGGAGGATTTCTGCCAAATGGTTGCGACGACAGCCGACATGGTTGGTGTTGAACACCTAGGAATTGGCAGTGACCTATGCTTAAACCAGCCTCAAGCAGTTCTAGAGTGGATGCGAAATGGTCGTTGGTCGAAGGCTATGGACTACGGCGAAGGCTCTGCAAACAACTCAGGTTGGCCAGATGCACTGCCTTGGTTCTGTGGTAGTTCGGGTATGGAAAATATTTATAACGGATTGATGCGTCATGGTTTCAGTGAGTCTGAAGCTGGGCAAGTCTTGGGAGAAAACTGGTTTAACTTCTTGAAAGATGGCCTAGAGCCGCAAAGTAAGGGTTAAACGTTTCTCGCTAGTCATCATCTAATAGGCAGCCAGCTAACAAACGTTCATTTAGCCAGTGCTGCTTTAATCAAATTCATTATTTAAAAGGAACAACGGTCTATTTCGCAACGCGGTAACCCAAACATGGATTAGCCTGCCCAACACAAAAAACAATAGGGCGGGTGTTAAATACACCCTTGTAGTCATCATTCAAATGACAGCTGCAAAGAAACCTCTGGAGTCAGAGTATGTCTGATTTAACCAATAGCGTGAAATCTTCAAACGTAAATGCGGGTCAAGCACACACAACAAACAATGTAAAAAGTAATACAAACCAGTCTGAATCGACTTCAGACAAATTAGGACTTACCAACCCAGCACTATGGTACAGCGGCGGTTTTATCGCTCTGTTCGTAACGCTTGCTTTATTTGATGGCGAGCTACTATCAAGCCTAGTAAACACAGGCTTTGCTTGGTCGGTAAAAGTATTCGGTCCTTATTGGCAAATGCTTCTTCTTCTGACTTTTCTTATTGGTCTTGGCCTGGCGGCAGGGCGAACAGGCAAGGTTATCCTAGGTGGTATTGCTAAACCTGAAATGGATGGCTTCCGTTGGATGGCTATCATCTTCTGTACGCTACTTGCGGGTGGCGGTGTATTTTGGGCGGCAGCAGAGCCTATCGCACACTACGTTAATCCACCACCGTTATATGGTGCTCAAGAGAACGCACAGCAAGGTGCAGTGAACGCGTTATCGCAGTCATTCATGCACTGGGGCTTCCTAGCGTGGGCAATTGTGGGCAGCTTAACGTCTATCGTAGTTATGCACCTTCACTATGACAAAGGCTTACCGCTTAAACCTCGTATTCTGCTTTACCCTGTATTAGGTGAAAGAGCACTGAAAGGCCATACAGGCGCACTGATTGATGCATGTTGTATTGTCGCTGTAGCGGCGGGCACCATCGGTCCTATCGGCTTCTTGGGCTTGCAAGTGAGCTACGCGCTGAACGAACTGTTTGGTATTCCAGATGGCTTCACAACACAGCTGATCATCATCTTGTTCGCTATCGTTCTTTACACACTGTCGGCATTAAGTGGTCTTAACCGCGGAATGCAAATGCTAAGCCGTTACAACGTAATTTTGGCGATGGCATTGATGGTTTACATCCTTATCTTTGGCCCAACGAACTTCATCTTCAATGGCTACATCCAAGGTGTAGGCAGCATGATTGATAACTTCATCCCGATGGCAACATACCGTGGTGACGAAGGTTGGTTGAGCTGGTGGACAGTATTCTTCTGGGGTTGGTTCTTAGGTTACGGCCCAATGATGGCAATCTTCATCGCACGTATTTCACGCGGTCGTAGTATTCGCCAATTGGTATCAACCATTAGCTTGATTGCACCGTTTGTTACTTGCTTCTGGTTCACGATTGTTGGCGGCTCTGGTCTTGCGTTCGAAATCGCAGATCCAGGCAGTGTAAGTAAAGCGTTTGAAGGTTTTAACTTACCAGGTGCGCTACTGGCGGTAACTCAGCAGCTACCAATGCCAATGCTTATCTCAATTCTGTTCTTGATCTTAACCACGATCTTCATCGTAACGACCGGTGACTCAATGACTTACACCATCAGTGTGGTGATCAGTGGTGAGACAGAGCCGAATGCAATTATTCGTACCTTCTGGGGTGTGATGATGGGGGTAACAGCGTTAATTCTGATTTCCCTAGGTTCTGGCGGTATTTCAGCGCTGCAATCCTTCATTGTTATTACCGCGGTACCGGTGTCCTTAATCTTGCTGCCATCACTTTGGAATGCGCCTCAAATCGCAATCAAGATGGCAAAAGAGCAAGGTTTTTAGATAGCAGGTTTTTTAAACAAAAATCAGCCTTTGAAAGAAGGCTGATGCAAGATTCCGAAAGGAACAGAAAAACCGTACTGGTGAAGATACATCGGGCGGCACGTATTTAGGTCAATCGATCTAGTCAGGACAAATAATAAGGGGTGAGATCGCTTGCCCCAAATAACGTGAAAGCTAACCAACACACTGTAACAACGAATGCTTCAAATGATGGCAACGATCGGTTCTGAATGGCTAGCAAAATCCTATAACTATAAGGTGGTGAGCAAATGGATGCACATCGTTCTACCTACACTGAATCAGCACTACGTGACGCGACTGTCGTCATGGCACCGGAAAGGCTAGGTGCAATGCACCAAACACGTATCAGCTTCGTTAGAACTCTGATTCGTAAAATGGCGCAGCAAGAATGGAAAGTGACGAAACATGAATGGCAATTAGACGCTCAAGGTTTTGGTCATGTTATCTATAAGCTTGCGACGCCAAACCATGTTTATCATTTGGTTGTTTTCTGCGATGAGATTGCAGATGACGAACGAAATGACCGTGTAATTGCTGAAAAGTGGGACGTAACGTTTGCGCTTGTTCTTGGTGATGTTGATGTCGCCCTACTTGAAAGACTTCGTGCGAATGTACCGCTTCAAGAAGCAGGCCGTAATCCAAATAACGTGCTTGTGTTGGCGCGTGCAAATAAAAGTGTACGTGTGTTTGAACATATCGTTAGTCACTTGGCTAAAGGTGTTCAACCAACGCCAAAAGAGCTGGCTGAAGTGGGTTACATCCTGCGAACGACAGCGGTATACGGTAATGGAAAATTTGGTATTGCTGACTTTAAAATCTTAGAGAAAAATGAAGATTTTAATCAGTCGTTTAGTGCGCAAATGTGTGCGGTTTATATGCTGCGTGAGTTCAGCCTAGATTGGGTTCATTACCTAGCCGAGCAACAGGGCGGTGAACAAGCAATCACTTTACACAGAGGATTACAGCGTTACCTTGGTGTAGGTAATGCGACTGGTTTAGGCATGGCGCCATACCTAATTAATCACCCAAGTATTGTTGATCAATGGATGACAACCCGTGAACATGCATTGGCGGACGTGTTGGCTAGTCAGACCGATACAGCGTTGATCGAGCCACTACGTACATACGTTAAAAAAGCGATTTGTCATTTAGAGCAAGTCGTTACCATCAATGAAAACCAGCAAGAGTTGAACAAAACCGCTGTTGATGAGTTAAAACACGCAGAACAGTCACTAGAAGCTTCTGTAAACCATTGCGAGACATGGGCGCAGTTAGTTGAACAATCTAAGCACATGAGTATGGAAGCCCAAGAAATTCTTATCTCATGCTTGATGGAATTGTACCCAGAATTAGTGGACGCCCATCAAGAGCAAATGAATTGCAGCGAAACACTCTCACTCCCTAGTGGCAAAAAGATCCAAGACCTATTGGTTGTGTTAGAAGAAAAGTACCGTTGGGCGATCACGACCGACTTTACCAAAGCAGAAAACAACTACTGGTTCTGGTATCGCTCTCAAGACAAAGAAGAGCCAAGACTCGGTGTTCGAGGCGAGGAACTAGGTGAAGAGCGTGAACTGCCGTTAGATATCGGTCGTCAAGCTTACCGCTTGTACCATGCTTTATTGCAATTCGCGCCAGAGCTTTCATTGGCTGAGTTCCTTGTTAAACAACCGCAACATCGTGCCATTGCGCGCCGTGTGTGGACGCTAGGGAACAAGGCGATGGGCGACATTCAAATGAATGTGCTGCACCAAGACTCGCCACCAATGCACTTGCTGCGTTGCAAGTTAGCAATGTTTGGTGCGACTAAGTTTGATCCTCGCTCAGACCGTTGGGTACGAGTGACGTTTTTCCAAGGTGCGCCATTGCTTGATGAAATTCATCAGGACGAATGGGTGTTCCCAGTATTACCAAGTGAAGCGGAGCTCGCTGATTCACAAAAAGCTACTACACATATTAATGCTCAACATGGAGGTAAATCGTTATGATCGTTTCTCACAATGAACTGGTAGCGGCCGTCAATAAAGCCTTTCTGGGTATGCGCCGTACATGTGGTGAAGCCGATGTGATAGCGAACATGGTGGCAGATTTACAAATGGTGGGGTTGGATGGTGTTCGTCATTTTAACAATGCGAGCAACTTCATTGGGTTAGAAGACGATTGCCCAGTGGACATTCAAGTGCTTAGCGATAACACGGTTGAAGTTGACCTTCACAAGGCAAGTTTAGCGTGCCACCTACCTGTGGTGATGGATTACGCGATTGAAAAAATGGTCGGCAAGAAGACGCTGAAAATTGAGTTAAACAACTGTCATAACCGCTGGCTAGCGTACAGCGAGCTTGTGAAACTGGCGGCGAAGGGCATCGCGTGTACTGCACGTTGGGATAATGGCTCCAACCCTAAGAGCACTTTGTATGTGCTTAACCGTGGTTGCGTTGCACCAGAATTGTTTTTATCAGATTTGCCTCTGGCATCGGACGATCATATCCACAATATGACCATCGAGCTTTCCGTCCAGGATTTCGATATCGAACGTTTGTCAGATGGCTACCAAACACACATTGAATCGGAAGCGCTTTTTAAAACTCAAGAGAAAGCGTGGAACGATGGCATTGAAGTTGATGAGGCAGAGTGGGGCGCGTTGAAAGAAACCGCAACAGCCATTCTTGTCGAAAGCAGCCAACGTTCGATTCAAGGTGCAGGGGAGCTAACGACTTCATAATTTAGTGCTTAGTGCTTAGTGCTTAGTGCTTAGTGCTTATTGAATCGATAGCATTATTGATAACACCCGCTATAACAGATAAAACCAAAGAGCTTAACGTATCCTCACCTCGTTAAGCTCTTTTTATTTGTGTTCTACTTTTGTTCTTCCTCTCAATAGATCACACCTTAAACTCTCTGTTTTGACACAAGTTGTTACGCGTTGAAGGTAAATTAAGCAATTAGATGAAGCACCTTCACAATCATGTTAAACAAACGGTTTCATTTACAAGCTAGTATGCGTATCTTGCTAAGGAAGGTGCCAAAGGGCGCCGTTTTTATTCGTACCGATGACTTTAGAATCAGATAAAAAGGAATGAAGCGTGCAAGCTAACTTTATTGATGGAACCACCCTGTATCGTCAGCACTCATTTGAGTTGCCACTCGACTATCAAGCAAAAGATGGACAACAGATCCAAGTCTTCGCACGCGAGCTGGTTGATCTTGCTAAAGATGAGCAAGAACTGCCGTGGTTGATCTACTTTCAAGGCGGCCCAGGTTTTCCTTCTCCACGGGTGAGTGGTCAATCGGGTTGGCTAAAGCGTGCATTACAAAACTACCGTGTTCTGCTTCTAGACCAACGTGGTACTGGCAACAGCACGGTTATCAGCCATGAAACCTTGGCGCATTTGTCTCCAGAACAACAAGTCGAGTACTTAACGCATTTTAGAGCAGATAACATTGTTCGAGACGCTGAAGCGATTCGTGAGCAATTCGGTGTTAAGCAATGGTCGACGATTGGCCAAAGCTTTGGTGGCTTCTGTACACTGAGCTATTTGTCACTGTTCCCACAGAGCTTGCAGCGTTGTTATGTGACGGGCGGCATTCCTTCTATTGAACGAGAAGCTGACGATGTTTATCGTGCGACTTACAAGCGTGTAGAAGACAAAAACAGAGCTTTCTTTGCTCAGTTCCCACAAGCACAAGCTATGTGTCGCGAGATCTCTGATTACCTGCTTAACAATGATGTGAGACTGCCAAACGGTCAGGTGTTTACAGTTGAACAGTTCCAGCTGATTGGTATTAACCTTGGTGGCGGAGAAGCGAATCTGCCGATGTATTTCACATTGGAGAGTGCGTTTGTTGAAGTGAACGGAAGCAAGCAGTTAAGCTATAGCTTCTTAAATCAAATGCAGCAAGAGCAGGGCTACCTAACGAACCCAATCTACGCGATTTTGCATGAATCGATTTACTGCCAAGGTGCAGCGTCTAACTGGTCTGCACATCGAGTACGCGAGCAGTACCCACACTTTAACTACCAATCGGGTAGCGAGTTCTGGTTTACCGGAGAAATGGTGTACCCATGGATGTTCGACCAATTAGAAACGCTGAAGCCATTACGTGAAGCGGCAAACATGTTGGCTGAGAAATCGGATTGGGGTACTTTGTACAACGCAGAGCAGCTGAGCAAGAATACGGTTCCGATGGCGTGTGCGGTTTACGCAGATGACATGTACGTAGATCTGGATTACAGCCGCGAAACACTGGCTAATATTCCAAACTCGAAAGCGTGGATTACCAACGAGTATGAGCACAATGGTTTGAGAGTGGATGGTGAGCGAATCGTCGATAAGCTAATGACGATGGTTGATGCATTAGAAAACTTGCCAAAATAATCAAATTCTCTATGTAGGTTATCTACGTTAGAAGCTATCTAAGTTAGAAGCTCTTTACGTTAGAGACAAGATACGTCAAAAACAAGAAAACGCTGCATCCGTGCAGCGTTTTTTTTATGTCATCGAACTATTCGATTTAAGGAACTAGGAGGGGTAGCCCTTGAAGCCATTAAGGTTGGATGACGATATCTTGATTTTCAGTGGTCGATAAGCTGGCGCGGTTCTGTTCGATAAGCTGAGCCGCATAAGAGGGAGTCACAGCTTGAATTTCGCCTTTTGAACGAATCGTTAATGCTTCCCACGCATGATCACGGTATTTGCCTGTCTGTGTATATTCAATAAGTACTCTCATGATTCTTCCATCCGATGTGTGGTTAACGTGCTACTAACATTAGCGCCATTATTGTGGTTACACACCTGTTAAAAATGGAACATAAGATTAACCAAATGAGAATGCGTGTAACTTGAAAAACAGACCCAACTGCACTTATCTTCTTAACCGCGTTTATCGCAACTAACCGTATTCATCGCAATTAACAGCATTTATCGTAACCAACCTTACTTATCGTAAATAACGTCCATAAAAAAACGCTGCACGATGGCAGCGTTAAAGTTGAGATAGGTTGAAGATTGCTTAGTTGTTTTCTAAGCCAACAATCTTGCGTGCAGACATCACTGCACTATCCAAATCGGTCAATCTACCAGCACTTGCTGGACCAAGAACTGATGAATACAAAGCCAACTGCTTCTCAAATGATAAATCTAATTGGTTATATAGATTTTGGCGGATTTGAGCGTGTTGCTGTGGCTTTGCGCTCGACAGGCCTTCCAACGTATCGTAGATGAGTGTAGTTGTATCCATAACTGTCCTTAGTACATCTTTAGAAAATTTTGCATATTATGCACTTGGTGTCATCTTTGTTCTGCGAGATTGATCGCATTATGTGCAGCTCTGCTTAATTGTGTAATCAGTTAGTTACAATTGTGTTGTACGGCAAAGCATCGAAAATTCGCGTTTGGGCAAAAGAAAAGGAGACACAGTGGTCTCCTTCTGGCTTGTTAGGCAAAGATAAAAGTTACGTGCTGTTCGCTGCTTATTGAGCCAATCGGCTACGCACAGCTACAGCGCCTATCGTATGTTAATGTTCTTATCTCGATTTTCGTACATTTCAGGTGTGGTGTGTAATCCACCCGCATAACCTGCTGCTTCAAGTGTTTCTCTTACCTCTCGAACATGCTCAGCCGTGACTGGTTCATTTCTGGCGCCAAGGTTTAAACGCACAAACGTGATTAACTCAGCTAAGCGTTGATCCGACAGTACATCCTCAAAACTTGCCATCGGCATGAAGTTTCGGTCTTTGTCGAGATAGGTGGGTTGCAAGCCACGAACGGTTACCGCAATGGTGTTGAATGGGTCGCTGTGCATGATAATACCGTTATTCAACAGAGTAGGGGCGATTGGGTCGCGACCTTTACCATCGTCACCATGACACGCCCCACAGGTTTGACGATACGTGGTGTAGATTTCACTAGCATACGCAGCTTCATCAAACCCTTTAGGCTGTAACTGAACGGCATCACTGGCAATGGTGTTGTTGATATCCCCACTGAGTAGGTAATAGGACATCGACTCAATATCTTCACGCGTCATCAAGCTTAGGCTGTTTTTTACTACATCTGCCATACCTGCAAAAGCGGTGCCTTTGTCTGAATGTCCTGTGTGTAAAAAGTCGGTGAGTGTTGCTTCATCCCAACCATCGATATAGAGCTCATTTGCGGTGATATCAGGCGCGTTCCAACCGTCGATCAAGTTACCTTGGAAAATACGTTCTGGTATCAGTGCTTGGGCAATGTTTCGAGGTGTATGGCACTCCGAACAGTGACCAAGTCCTGCGACCCAATATTTGCCTTGTTGCCACTTATCGACATTCTCAATTTCTCCTTTGAGCTCCTCTGGTACTTCGTAATCAATAGGGTCGGTATCCATGAATACGATGTTCCAGCCAAGCAAACCTAAGCGAATATTGGATGGAAACATCATGCTGTTGTCATCATTGCGTCTCGGCACGGCGGTGATTGACTGCATGTATTCCCATAAATCGACCATGTCTTGGTCGGTGAGGTATTGATAAGAGGTGTAAGGCATTGCTGGGTACAGGTAACCATTCTTACCTTTACCTGCAACTAACGCAGCTCGGAAATCATCAAAGTCATAAGTCCCAATCCCTTCGGTGGTATGTGGCGTTATGTTAGTTGAATACACGGTACCGAAAGGGGTGACAAAGGGCAGGCCGCCAGCAAAGGGTTCGCCACCTTCTGCACTATGACAAGCCACACAGTCACCGGCGTAAGCGAGATATTCTCCGCGCTCAACAGATGATGCTTTCAAACTCGCGATCCTTTGTTGCTCCACTTCACCAGCGTGTCGGATATAAGCCCCAAGCGCGAGTATCTCGTTCTCGGTGAGCTGCTCATCAAACGCAGGCATTAGATTGTTCAAACCGTAATTGATGGTGTGCTGAATCTCTTCAATACTGCCGCCATGAAGCCAGATATCATCGGAAAGATCAGGTACACCAATCGCTGGATTAGCGACAGCACCATCGGCATGACAAGACGAACAGTATTGGACGAACAAGGTTTTACCGAGCTCGACTTTAATCTCCGGCACATCGGTATGACGTTGGTTGAGGGACGCTAGATAGTAGGAGACTTTTGCCACCTCATCTGGGCGCATGATTTCACTCCAACCCGGCATAGCACCGTTCCGGCCTTTGGCGATCGAATGAATCACAGCTTCATCACTGCCACCATAAAGCCACTCTTGGTCTATCAGGTTAGGAAAGTGCTTCTGACCTTGCGCATTATCTCGGTGACAAGCAGCACAGTGAGTTTGGAACAGAATTCTACCGCTGTTCACGATCTCTGGGACGGCAGCTAGTCCTTCTAACGTGGTTTCACTGGTTTGTGCAAATTGCTCATTGAGAGTGGTGGATGGTGAACTGAGCTTATCATCGCTTTGTTCCCAATCGACTAACCCTTCCCATTCGCCAAGCCCGGGATAGAGCACCAAATAGCCTGCAGACAAAAGAAATGCGACTGCATAACTGACAAATAACAGCTTAGGTGGAGGCGCATCTTTCTCTTCAATACCATCAAAGGTGCCAATGGTGTGGTCGTGATCGGCCTTGTGATTGCTACGCCAGTATTTAATGACAACAGACACCATCAGAACAAAGAATATTAAGGTTAATAGTACCGCCCATAGATTCCAGAATGTGCTCATTGTGATACCTCCTGTGACGTATCTTTACCTAGGCTTTGTAAATAGCGAATCAGCGCTTCACCTTTGGTTTTGCCTCTTACTTGCAAACGGGCGTCACCAATTTCTTGATCGGTATAAGGCACTCCTAAGGTACGTAACACTTCCATTTTGGCGCTAATATCGTCGCCAGTTAGGGTCTGTTCAAACAGCCACGGATAAGAGGGCATGATCGATGTCGGTACGACTTTTCGAGGATCAATTAAGTGAATAACATGCCACTGGTCAGAATACTTTCTGCCTAAATTAGTGAGGTCAGGGCCAGTACGTTTAGAGCCCCACAAGTTAGGAAACTCATAGATATCGTCTGCTTCTTGGTTGGGACGACCATTACGTTTCACTTCTGGCTCTAGAGGGCGAACCATTTGTGTGTGACAAACATGGCAGCCTTCACTGATGTAGATGTCTCGGCCTGCTAACTCAATTGGTGTGAGTGGCATCGCTAAGCTGCCTTTGGCAATATCATCACCACGGATAATGCTTGGCACTACCCAGACCAACAAAGAGAAGGAGGCCACGACAACAGTGGTCAAAATTAAAATGACGATTGAATGTGTAAAGTCTTTACTCATCATTTAAGCCCCCTCATTAACGGTATGTTTAGCGTCGTGTACTACTGGCATGCGAACCGTTTTGTACAAGTTGAATGCCATTAAGAACAATCCCAGTACAAACAGTGCACCACCAAAGAAACGCATGAATAGCCAAGGTGCTTTAAAATCCATAGCTTCTACAAAACTGTAAATCAGTTCGCCATTTTCATTTTGAGCGAGCCACATATAACCCTCGCCGATGCCTGCGATCCAAAGTGCAATCGCATAAATGGCGACGCCAGCATGAGCGAGCCAAAAGTGCCATTTAATCAGTCGTCGTGACCATAGATCGGTTTGGCCCCATAAGCGTGGAATGAAGTAGTAAAAAACCGCTATCCCTGACATCCCAACCCATCCGAGAGCCGCGGAATGTACGTGTCCTATGATCCATTCGGTGTTGTGTGCCACCATGTTGAACCAGCGAATAGCGAGTAGCGGACCTTCGAATGTTGCCAAGCAGTAGTAAAGAATCGCTGAGAAAAAGAATAAAAGAATGTAGTCGGACTTCAGCTTTTCTTTGTTTTGTAGGAGGGTCATTGCGCTATTAAACGCACCGGCCCAAGAAGGGAGCCAAAGGATCAATGACATCACGATGCCGATGTTCTGAATCCAGATAGGAACGGAAGAATAAACCAAATGGTGCGTTCCGGCCCACGTGTAAAAGCCGACCAAGCCCCAGAAATGGATCACAGACAAACGGTACGAATAGATAGGTCGATCCGCCGCTTTGGGTATGAAATAGTAATTCATACCAATCACACCTGCGGTCAGCAAGAAACCGACGGCATTATGTCCCCACCACCATTGAACAATCGCATCTTGAGCGCCTGCAAACACAGAGTAGGACTTCATCGCCAACACGGGCATTGCCAGGTTGTTCACGATAAAAATCATTGCAACGACGATGATGAAAGCAGCAAAGAACCAGTTAGCCACGAAGATATGGCTGACCTTTCGTTTAGCAAGGGTGCCGAAGAACAACACCGCATACAGCACCCAAACCAACACAATCATTAAGTCGATTGGCCATTCAAGCTCCGCATACTCTTTTGAGCTGGTGTGGCCTGCGGGTAAGGAAATGACCGCAAGTAACAAGATGAATTGCCAGCCCCAAAATACCATCCATGAAAGGCTTTTATTGAACAAGTCACAATGGCCTGTTCGCTGAGCAATGTACAAAGACGTCCCCATCAAGATATTCACGACGAAGCCGTAAATCACTCCTGATGTATGTAACGGACGCAGTCGACCAAAATGGAAATATTGAGAATCAAAGTTTAAGACTGGCCAATATAATTGCGCGGCGAGAATCACGCCGATGATCATACCTACAATCGCCCACACTAAGGATGCGATGATGAAGTACTTCACGACCTTAATGCTGTATTGCGTTGTCACTTGTTCCATAACAAGGCTCCTTGCCTAGATATTTTGAATCGCTGACTTAATTTGAATCTCTGAACGAGCTTGCTTCGTTGCCGAGCACTGAATAGAAATAGGAAATGTCACGAATGTCTTGGTCTGAGAGCGTGTCGGCTTGTTGTTGCATCAGGATCGCTAAACCACTGGTTCTTTCTCTAGTCTGGTAATCTTTCAATGAAGAGATGAGATAACCCACTTTTTGACCGCGAAGGTTCGGGTAGGGGTCTTGTGTTGAGATGCCATCAGCGCCATGACAGGTCATGCACACTTTGGCTTTTTGTTTACCTAACTCGAATTGTTCTTGGTTAACTTCAGCAGAAACAGGAAACACGACCAGCGTCATTACTAGGGTAGAAAGTGTCGCCATGGGGTTAAATTTTTTTATATTCAAACTCATTCTCGATTCCCTTGATTATGAAATGAGTAAGCTTTTTAAGATCAACGCACGAGATCAACTGGTGAAGTAGAAACGACTGGAACTCGTTATTAGGTCTCTTAAAGCTGCTTACGTTCGATTAAAGGTTATGCAGCAACCAGCATTCTCGCTACTTACTTACTCATATTTATTGTTAATTTTGTTGTTTGATACGTATTCATAGGGCTTATTGGTTTACTTACGCAGAGTAAAATACGAGTTTTTCTTACTAGCCAGTCGAGAAGGAATACGTCAAGCGGGTTGGGAGCGCTGAACGAAAGCGGTGATGGAAGAGACAGAGAAGTGAGAGAGAAACTGCGAAGCTATTGAAAAACAGCGAGGTGTAGGAGCATTAGGGGTAAAGCGATACCAATCAATCTGAGTGGTATCGGTACAAGTTAAATGGTCAATTTATACTAGACTCAATTTAGTGACCTTTTTAAATGGAGTTTAGAATGAGAACTGTATTCTTGTTGATGCTTTGGCTTTGCTCGTTTTCGATTTTTGCAGCCTCTGAGTTAACGGTTTTCGACCACTCTGGGCAAAAACATGGTTTTAGTAGAGAGCAACTCCTGTCACTTCCTCAAAAAGAAATTACTACCACCTTGCCTTGGGTTGAGGGTCTGACTGTTTATAGTGGTGTGACGTTACAAACGGTGCTTGAAAATATGGATCTACCGATATCATCACAAGTTACTTTCGTAGCATTGAATGACTATAAAATTGCGGTGCCTAAAGAAGATTTTGATACCTATGAACCCATCATTGCGATTAAAAAGAACGGTGAGTTTATGTCTGTGAGAGAGAAAGGCCCGTTTTGGTTGATTTACCCACTCTCTGCGAATCCTGAGACCAATACCCCTGATTTCCATGCCAAGATGATTTGGCAGATTCGTGACATTCACCTGTAGAGGTTAATTATGAAGAAGCTGTTGTCTATGGCTGCAATCAAAGTCGTTGTTTTGTCTTTGGCCGTGGTTGTTCTATCCGTCAATATCTACAGTGTGACTCGAATTAATGACATCAACAAGAGCTTTTCTAACCGCCAAAATGAGGCCACATGGTTTGTTTTTCAACTCGTCAAAGAGTATGCAAACTTCTTGATGGTTAGCCATGCAAAGACGATTGATTATGATGAACTTTGGTTGGCTTATGACATTACTTGGAGTCGTTTTGATATTCTGATCAACAGCACTGAATCGTCCAATTTTATTCGCTCAGCAAACTTTAAGCCTTACTTTACCTCAGAGTTTGAAAAGTTTAAGTCGCTAGAATCGTCAATCAAGTTGGTCAGTACAGGGCAATTACCCAAAGAATCGCTGCAGAAGAAAGTCGATATTTGCTACACCACCTTGGTCGAATTCATTAACGAAAAGTTTCGATTACAAAGCCCAGTTATTGAAGAAAACACGTCCATGGTAGGCAAGTTTGTTGTTGTTCACCAAATTAGCAGCGCCTTTCTTGTCTTGATTATGTTGATGACAGGCATCATTTTCTATCTCGATTTTTCCATCAAACGAAAACTTCATTCTACCGACTTTATTACAGGCTTTCGCAATCGAGTCTCGCTCATGCAGTTTGTTAAAAACAGCTATCCAACAAACGGTAATTTCGACCTTTACTTTGTACGCATCAGAAACCTCAATGAGATTAACCAAAAGTACGGCCTGGAATACGGTGACTTGGTGGTGAGTTCAGCTGCTAAGTCCCTGACGGCAAAGGTTCCGGAAAGTACTATCTCGTTTCGTAGTAGTGGCAGCCAGTTTATATTCTTCATTCCTGAGCACTTGTACACAAGTGATGAGATACAGGAAAAATTCAATGACGTGCTTAAGGATTATATATCTGCGGGCAATTTAGAATTGATGATTGACGCTGTAGTAAGGCATAAGAAGAATATCAGCTCTAAAGATATGATGGAGCTATTAACGACAATGCAGAGTTAATCCCCGCATCAGCGATAAGTTAGATCATTAGGTTTTGTTTACTTTACGCTCACCATTCTCCTGATTCACTATCATGGCTTTTGCCATCCTTTATTTGCCTCATCATTCAATGTGTAGCCAACGCAGAGCTCCTGCACTGATGAAGATAGTTCTAGTTATAGATATAGATATAGCTATAGTGGTTTGTAGCGCTTGGATAGGAAGATAGGCCTTGAGGTTTAGGTTTGAGGCTATTGTTTTTGAGTTAGTGCAACGATTCGCTCGTTGGATCTCGAACTGGTAACAGATTGCGGGTTTAAAATTGCTTGCGGATTATGGTCTCGCACAAACTCGATGAACTCCAGATAAGTGAGTGGTTGGCTAAAGAAGTAGCCTTGTATTAAGTCACAGTTCGCTTTTTTAAGGTAATGATACTGTTCTATGGACTCGACACCTTCTGCGACGACTAGCGTGTCACAAGAGTGGCCCAAGTTAACCATAGATTCGACCATCTTACGGTCGGCTTTGTCGTCTACCATGTTATCGATAAAGCTCTTATCAATTTTTAGCTCATCCACAGGGTAGTGGAGTAGCTGGTTGAAGGCTGTGTATCCAGTACCAAAGTCATCAAGTGAAACCTTTAAGCCTAGGCTTCTGATTCTCTCGATAGTCTGTACCGTAAGCTTGGTACTTTTCACGTAACTGGTCTCAGTTATCTCGATAATAATGTTGCTAGGAGGTACTTGGTACCGTTCGATAACCTTACGAATATTGTCGGCAAAATTGCGGTTGTATAGCTCCATTGCTGAAATGTTAATGGATAAGGTACCTTTGTACTTGTGGATTTCTGAGAGCTCTTTATAGCTCTTGATAGCGGTGCTAATAACCCACATATCGAGTTTGGATATGAGGTTGCTCTTCTCTGCAGCAGGTATGAATTCGTCTGGACCCGCGTTTATGTCAAATAAAGCAGGGCAACGAATCAAACACTCAGCGCCATCTACCTGAAGTGTTTTAGCGTTGAAAATAGGCATAAAGCGAAGTTCAAAGTTATCACTTTCACAGCACTCTAAAAGCCTTTTTTCTATAATGTCGTGTCTCTCTAACGTGTGTAATAACTCCTCGCCATAAACAATACGGCTTTCTCCATTATTGTGAGATTTTGCACGGAGCAGCATCTCATCAATACATCGGTGCCAAATTTCTACAAACTTTGGTGTGTCGAGCGGTAAAACACCTGTTGCGAGTGATAACCTAAACCCATAGTAATCAAGGAACGTAGTGCTAGTCAGCGTATTATTGATGTTCTCTATTTCTTCGTTTATCACTTGGCTTTTATCCATTTCTAAAATGGCAATAAACTGATTCCCCCCAAGCCTTGCTATGGAGTAGTCATTGCAACTGAAACCGGAAGATGACTGTTGGTTTTGTAGAGTTTCTCTAAGCACTCTAGTTAAGCTTATTAGTACATTATCACCAACTTTTGCACCGTAGAGATCGTTGATTTTACGGAAGTCGATGATGTCCCAACAAACCACATAGCAGTGTGGGTTCATTGAACTCTTGAGGCGTACATCAAGGTGTCGGATGAATGAGCGTCGATTGGCTAGCTTGGTGAGTTGGTCGAATTCGGCTTCGAACTTCAATTCTGTTAATGAGTCAATGTAAGCGTTCTTTAAACCATCAATTTCACTTTGCCCCGATGAACGCTTGAAATACCTAAGCTTGAGCCCGCCGATCGATATCTCTTGCAGTAAGTCTTTAAGCGGGCGCACAAGTTGGTAACGCACCACTAAATGTACGATTAACATGATCGTAAAGAGAGTACCAAAGCCACCCAACAAGGTTTGTTTAGCGATGATGGCTTTCTCATGGTTGAACTTTTGTTCTCGAATATTTACTTGCGCGATGAGATGTCGGCTGGTCATCTGCACATTGATATTATCTTGGGTTTGCTCAATTGATTTGATAACGAATTGGGTATTTTCGATGTTGGCAGCGTCTGAGGATGGCTCGATTAAGAACTGAATATTGTCATCGTCATTGTATTTGATTAATAAGCTAGAGAGTTGTATCAGAGGTCCGTCAGCAATCAAGATGTAGCGATTTAAACTGTTACTTGCACGTTTATCTTGAGGAAGGAGGTAAGGGTCAATTGCCGCAACATACGAATATCTGAGCTCGCCACTAATCGAGATATAAGAGAAGCCTTCGTAGGAGAGTTCCTTCTTGCTGATTAACGAGGTGTATATGTCGAAGACTCTTTCGTAAATCTTGTCAGGGATTTTTAGCCCCTCGAAAGGATCGGCTCTGAGAGTCGAAAGCGTTAATTTGAACTTAGGGTCCACGATATAAACATTGCGTTGCCCAAATTGATTGACGTGATTCTGGCTTAATACACGGAGTACTCGTTTTTCCAATAGCGATAGAGTCGTGTAGTCGCCAGGGTTTTGAATGTAGCGGAGGAACTGCAACGAAGAACCGATATCTTTAACTAGCAAGGACAAGCCGAGCTGCTCGTATTCCGCCGCGACTAAAGCGGTGTTCACATCAGATTGCACCTTGTCCAAATACATGTGCTTAGCATGATCTGATGCGTAGTTGTACGTCACGATTCCTGCTATCAGGAACACAAATATCAGCGTTGGTAAAAGTACAAAATAGAGCTTCTTCAATACTGGCATGAGTTATCTCAAACTGTCGACAATACGATTGCGAATTTGAATGCTATTGGGTTCTAACGGCTGATAAAGATAGCTGCGATCCAATACCTCTTTGCTTGGGAAAAGCTCGGGGTCGTTTTGATACTCCTGAGAAGTGAGTGCTTTTGCTTTTGAACTTGGCGTTGCAAACCATGAATCCATTGCGTTTTGAGCGGCGATTTCGGGTTGCGATAAGAAGGAGAGGATTGTGGTTGCCTGTGGAGATAGCTCTCCGTTGTTAATTGCGGCCATACACTCTAGCCATAAGGTCGTTCCTTCTTGAGGAACTGTGTAGGCCCAAGATGCCTCAGGTTCAGCATCATTAAGCACATAGCTGTCACCTGAATATCCGTAGGCGAGGTCGATATTGGCTAGACGCTCAAGCTGGTGGATGTGGTCGATGACATACTCATTGCTTTCAAGGTGTGGCTTCTGCAGTTGTAGCGTTTTGTAAGCAACACGAAGTTCTTGTTCATTGTTGGTAAATGGGTCAAATTGATTGACCAATAACGCAGTACTTACCAAGTCGGTGGGGTCGTAGTACATACTTATACGGCCACTGACTTTGGAGTCGGGCTCAAGAATGGCCATCCAAGATTCTGGGGCGGAGATTTTATCACTGCGATATAGGATACCGGATGTTCCCCAAGCGTAAGGAATACCATATTCACCGCATCCATCCGCCCACCTGGGATCAAAATTGCTTTCAATGGATTGTTGTAAGTCACTTAGGTTATGGAACAGGTTTTGTTTGGCTAATGCCTTAAGTTTTACGCTTTCGACGATGACCAGTTCAAAAGCGCCTCGACGCTCGCTTAATAGAACCTCATCCCTTATTGACTCATCAGAGAAGAATTGTTGCTTTAGTGAGATGCCGTAGGTATCACTCAACTGGGTAACGACGCTGTCAGATAAAAATTCATCCCAATTGTAGAGATAAATATCATGCTGCTGGCCAAATACAGGGCTAGCCAAAAAGGATGTTGACGCAAGTATTGATACGCAAAACGCTTTCACTGACGGATTCCCTTTCGTACGTGATAACTAAATCGTAGCCCAAAATCTGCGACATGATTCAAATTTACGGCTCTTATTTTAGTACAACCTAATGCAATGCATGCGAACACCAACTTTTAATTACCAAAATAGAAGGAAAATGAGTCTTGGTTATGAGATCGCTAGGCAAAATAATGGATTAACTATCTAAACTAAATGTTGGAAAGTCGGTTATTAGATCGTCTTTACCTAACGAGACTTATGAAAACGTGTTGTCCGTCTGATTCTCTTAGTATCGAAACATTAATTATGAACCAAAAAACCAACTACAAGTTAATTATGCGATAATAATGCATTAAATTTCACAATAAGGACATTGGTTTATGGATGCAGGTTTAGTTGGGGTTTTTGTTACCGTGGCGATTGCTCATTTTTTGGCGTTGTTGAGCCCCGGACCAGACTTTGTGATTGTAGTGAAGAGTGCTGTTCGAAATAAGGGAAGAAAAGCACTAGGCGTTGCATTCGGTATTGCCAGTGCGAATGCGGTTTACATTGTTTTGTGCTTGGTTGGAGTAGGGTCGATTCTAGCGGCATCCGTTTCCGTTATGATTGCACTCAAGATCATTGGTGGTGTGTTTCTTGTTTATCTTGCTGTACAAGCGATAAGAGCGAAAAAATGCAATTACAGCAATTTCGATGTTGACGAAGAAGGTGCCTCCAATCAAACCACTTTTCTTAAAGAATTCATCACGGGTTTTCTATCAGGAATCCTTAACCCTAAAAACCTTTTGTTCTATTTGAGCTTATTCACGGTTGTGTTGAACAATGACATTGGCTTCATGTTTAAGTTGGGGTTAGGTATTTGGATGACGGTGGTTGTATTTGTATGGGATGCGGCGATCATCTTCCTGTTATCTGCACCTAAAGTGCGTCAAGAGTTTACACGTGTTGCTTACTATATTGATAAAGTGACAGGAGTCATGCTGGGTCTGCTTGGCTTGACCATTGTGAAATCTGCTCTGGTACGTCAGTAGATTCACCATTGCTGAGTAACCTTACGTTTGTGGCACTATACAATGCCTATGTGCCGCGAATGTGTGTTTGTTTCCTACCAGGCAGATACGTTTTATCTCTTATCTGCCCGATAATAAACCTTCTGCTTAATCCGCCTATTATTTTCATAACTCTTTGTTTATCATTCTTTACTTCTTAAATAAGTATTAATAACGTTGCTGTTGAATACTTGTAGCACGGGGTGTTTGTGCTTATTGTAGGCAACAATATTTATCCAATATTAGAGCTAGGAACTATTGTGAATTTAGATATATATCAAGTGGACTCGTTCACAACTCAAGCTTTTAAAGGAAACCCAGCTGGGGTCTGCATTTCTCAAGATCTACTTGATGAGTCACTCATGTTCTCAATCGCTGAAGAGATGGCGGTATCTGAAACCGCTTTTCTTGCGCTTAACACCATGACGCTTAAATGGTTCACTCCAGAAGTAGAAGTAAAACTGTGTGGGCATGGCACATTGGCAACCGTTCATGTAATGAAAGAGCAAGGGTTGGTTAAAACAGGTGACAGTGTTGTGTTTAACACCTTGTCGGGTGAGTTATCTGCCACAGTTTGTGAATCGTCTATCGAACTTGATTTCCCTAGCACTCAGTTGTCATTGAACTTAGAAGCTAATCTCACATTACTTGAGCACTTTGGTTTAGAACCGCACCAAATCGTTTCATTCCGAGAGTTTGATTCCAAGCAGTTAATCGAAGTTTCCAGCGAGCAAGTGTTATTGGCTCTCTCACCTAACTTTGATGCTTTAAAGAGTATTAAAGGGCGAGGCGTTGTTGTGACGGCACTTTCATCAAATTCTAAACTCGATTTTGTTTCTCGTTATTTTGCTCCATGGGTTGGGGTTAATGAAGATCCTGTTACCGGCTCGGCACATTGTGCATTGACGCAGCACTGGGCTGAAAAGCTAAACAAAAGCTGCTTCAGTGCTTATCAGGCGTCTCGTCGTGGTGGGTATATGTCGACAGAGCTCTTAGCAAACGGGCGAGTAAAGTTAATCGGCTCTGCGACCACTGTGATTGCTGGCGTGTTGAAGCTTTAGGTTTTTATAGATGCTTTAGAGCGCTGTTTGCTCTGTTTTGTTGGAACCGCCTAGTACGTTTTATTCGACTGTTCACAGTTAAAAGAGGCGGCGAGGGCGTAATGTATTATTGAAGGAATCACCGTGTCTGCCTTTTATCTTTCCCAAGTATTAGTCGCGATAGCCATTTGTTTTGATCTTCTGTCATTCCAATTCAAGGAAAGGAAGAAAATCGTCACTTGTCTGTTCTTTGCTGGCGTTCTTATTTCGAGTCACTTTATCCTACTTGAACAATGGACAGCGGCGAGCTTAATGACGATTGCCACGATTCGCTATTTGACGAGCGTATTTTCTACCTCGTCTAAGTTTAAATATTTGTTCTGCTCGATGTCGGTGGTCGCAACCGCTGTGACTTATTCGGGGCTGACCAGCATATTGAGTTGCTTTGCCTCCGTATTTCAAACCTTTGCTGCCTTCAATAAAGATGACCGTCGATTAAGAGAATTGATGATCATCGGAACCAGCTTTTGGTTGATTCACAATTACTTAGTTGGCTCGCCAACAGCGGTTGTTATGGAGGCGCTGTTTATCTGCAGTAACTTGGTGGGCTATTACCGTTTTTACTTCAGAAAGAGTGCCGCTGCTTAGGTTTACAACTGAAGCTAAGGCCCAAGTTGTTAATCAATTCAAATCAATTCAATGCTAGCTAGGAGAGCTTGATGCCAAACATTTACAATGATGTTCCTTCATCAATACCCAATGAGATATTCAATGACCTGATTGCCAACGATAGTGTTCGAATTGAAAGAATATTGTCGCATGGACACAGTTCACCAGAAGAGGGTTGGTATGATCAAGATGAGAATGAATGGGTGATGGTGATAGAAGGTCAAGGCGTCATCGAGTTTGAAGATGGACGTGTTGTTACCTTGTCTAAAGGGGATTACATCAACATTGCTGCGAGAGAAAAGCACAAGGTTGTTGGCACAGATAAAGATATGGTGACGATCTGGCTCGCTGTGTTTTATCGTTGATATCTTGCTCTAGAGCTGAGGCTGTTAGGTTATAAAGCCTGCTGAGTTAGCTGTTTATTTGCACCTCTGAAAGGATTTAAGACAAAAAGGAGTATGTCGTGGTTAGAATTCGAAACTATCAAGCGAGTGATGATAAAGCACTGTGGGAGATCTTCTTTCATACGGTACGTAACGTCAATGTTCGAGATTATTCTCAACAGCAAGTCGAAGCTTGGGCACCCAGTAGCTTTGACTTTGCATTATGGAAAAAGCGTATGAATGGGTTACAACCCTTTGTAGCTGAGCTCGATGGTTGCGTTGTTGGCTATACTGACCTGCAACCCAACGGTTTGATTGATCACTTTTTCTGTCACCACGAATACCAAGGGAAAGGGGTAGGAAAAGCCTTGATGGAACATGTCTTCACTGTGGGTCGAGTTCGTGGCATATCGAGATATTTCTCTGAAGTAAGTATTACCGCAAGGCCTTTTTATGAGCACCTTGGCTTTAAGGTAGTAAATGAACAGGAAGTCGAAATGCGTGGCGTAAAGCTGACCAATTACGTGATGGAAAAGATAGTTGAAGATGGACAAGGCAGCTGAGTAGGCGGACTCGTGTTCTTAGGGATACAGACATCAAGTTTGAAATATTAATGAACCTTTTTAAGGATAACTTTTCCTGATCTATTGATATTGTCGATGAGTTCAAATTGTGTGCAAGATAATTTGTCTAATCTAAACATTGAGTGAATACAAGGAGTGTTGTTCATGAGTCATGTGAGTAGATCTAAACTATATACATTAGTGTCGATGTTGTCCTTCGCTGTTGGCGTTCTAGCCTTAGATGCTGGGGTCTCGGGGCTATTTCCTCTCTTTGTTGTCGTCATCTCATTTTTTTCATTCGTCATCAACTCGTTTCTTTGTTTGTTCGGAGGTAAACGCGAAGATGGCTTTGATGCCTATCAGAAAGCAAATCAGACTCGGTCGGGAGCACTGGTCAAAGGCTTAGAAGACTCTAGCAAATAAACCTGCGTCTTCAGACGAACGGTAATCTCATTTTTGTTACAGTTTTCACCTGCTTTTGGTTCTCTTCTTAAAGAAAAATCATCACTTTAGCGATAATATTCACTGCAACTAATTTGAGTGAAGGAAGTAACGTGGGAATTGAAGCTTTAGCGTTTGTGATGGACGCATTAATCACCGCATGCTGCATGTATATCGCTTCCAAAATGTCTTTCGTGGTCGCAGACTTTAAATCCCTTCTTACTATTGCTGTAATCGTTGCTTTGGTGTCGTTGATTCCGACAGTGGGCTGGGTGTTGGGGTTGATTCTGTTTGTGTTCCTTCTCGGGAAAGCAACGCACTCTAGTATTGGTGATTGCATCTGGGTGGTGGTCTTCACGAAGGTGGTGTCGATGGCGGCATTTCTAATATTCGGCCGCTTGTTTGTGTAATTCGGGTTCTTGCTTATATCAAGGCAGGCTTGGCTAGTTTGATACCGATCTTAACTTGGTATTTAAACGTCAAAAGGGTGTGAACCTGTCACACCCTCTAAGAACCTTTGATTTGTGTTCATCTTTATTATTTAGGCAGTAATACAGCATCAATCACATGGATAACACCATTGCTTGCTTCAACATCTGCCATCACGACCTGCGCTTTGTTGATCATCACGTTGCCGTGATCAATTCCTACCATTACCGCTTCGCCTTGCACTGTTACGGCACTATCAAGTTTCATCACTTCAGACGCCATTATTTTCCCTGGCACCACATGATAGGTCAGTACTGCGATCAGCTTGTCTTTGTTTTCTGGCTTCAACAGCATATCAACCGTTCCTTCTGGTAGCGCAGCGAACGCTTCATCCGTTGGCGCAAACACAGTGAAGGGACCGTCACCTTTCAATGTATCAACTAAGTCCGCTGCTTTTACTGCCGCCACTAAAGTATTGAAAGAGCCGTTTTCCGCCGCAACATCAACGATGTCTTTCTTCATCTCGTGGTGGTTAGCGTGAGCAAAAGCCGTAAAAAGAAGCGTCGCAACTAGCACTGATGTGGTTTTGATTAATTTGTTAAACATATTGTCTTCCTTTGAGTTTTGTCCGTTATTTTCGAGAGGTATTACGAAAGCCCAATCGTGATAGATCAATTTGTTGTGTCTTTGAGTGAATGGTTAACGATATCGACAGCGCCAAGCGAATAAATTTATATTGTTAAATGCTTGTTATAATTCCATTTTGATGCTTATAGTTATTTGATGATTATTCAAATAATGGATGTGAATATGAGGTTTGTTTTACCAATAGTCTTTTCTGCACTGGCTTCAATGCCTGCATACAGTGGCCTCGCTCCAAGTGAAGGTTTCAGCGGTAACTTCAGTGTATTGGCCGGTTTCTACTCTGACAGTAGTAATTTGAGTACTGAACAAGATTCGAATCAAGCCACCAACACCCAGGAAGGGGAGAGTGAAAACCAAGGGCTACTCGGCTTTTTGGGTACTGTTCAATATACTTTTGGCGAATCGCTGACTCACCAAGTGTATGCGGGTACAACACGAGAGGATATTGCAACAGGTACCATTGCGTTTGAGATCGGTTATCGATATCAACTTTCTGGTGGCACCATATTGGATTTTTCTGTTCTTCCTACGCTTGTCTCGGGTAAGGCTTGGTCTGACCCTTACGCGGTTGGCGTTAATCGAAACGAAACCGATTTAAAAGGTAATGTTGGGCGATTGCAAATGACCAACATAGGCGGCACTGGCTTTCGAACGGATTTCGCGATTGGTGAGTCCGACGTTGATGATGAGCTGTCTGGGACTTCATTGGGGCTATCTGCTGAAGAGATAGCAC
Organism: Vibrio sp. 1CM24A; assembly: GCF_023161725.1. Taxonomy (NCBI): domain Bacteria; kingdom Pseudomonadati; phylum Pseudomonadota; class Gammaproteobacteria; order Vibrionales; family Vibrionaceae; genus Vibrio; species Vibrio sp. 1CM24A. Next base: position 586,917 of record NZ_JALNTS010000001.1, on the reverse strand, counting down.
TGCTTAATAGGGAACGAATCTATGTGTATGCCAAAGCAGGATACCCTTTCATCTTAGCTAACCAAGCGGGTGTGTTCGTTCCATCCATGGTGTATTTCCACTCTGATGCGGAAGGCGGAGCGTTTAGCTTTGATAGTTACGGTATTGAATTAAATTACGCCAAGAAAATTGGTCGTCACGGTTTTGTTGTCACGTTGGATGCACATGATCGTCAGTACGATGAAGCGAACCCAATCTATGGAAAAGCCCGTGAGGAGAGCGAATATGGTGCTTTTTTAGCGTACGAGTTTGGTGGTTTGATGGGCTATAAAGATTGGGCATTCATTACTTTACTGGGTTTAAGAAGCATAGATTCTAATATCGATTTCTATAACTCCGAGCAAGTATTAGCGAGTGTGGGTGTGGACTATAAATTCTGATATTCGCACTATGTTAAAAATACTCATCAAAGCAAAAGTTTAAGTTCAGTCATACCATTTGTTTAATTATTTCGGGCACTTACACCTTTAAAGGTTGTAGGTGCCCGTTGCTATCCGTAATATGAAAATTAGCTTATGGATAGAAATAATAGGATAAGGAAGCGCTTTGGAAATTCAAATTAGACATTTAGAAGCAACGGATAGCCAAGATATTTTCGATATTTATCGCCGCCCTTCAGTTTCAGAAAACACCTCACAAAAGCCTTATCTTAGTTCTGAATAAGTGGAGCGACTGTTTGGTCATTCAGACCATTTCACTTTGGTTGCGGAAGTATCCGGCAAAGTAGTGGGTCACATTACTTTATTCATGACCACCAAGGTAAGAGACAGGCACAGCGCTGGTCTTGGTATTGCTATTCACCCGGATATGCATGGTAAAGGGGTCGGTAAGGCGTTAATGCAAGAAGCGATCAATCAGGCGGATAACTGGCTTAACCTCGTGCGTCTTGAGTTAGAGGTTCATGCTGATAACCACGCCGCGATTGCTTTGTATGAACGTGTAGGTTTTCAGTTAGAAGGCACAAAAAGACTCAGTACGTTCAAAGGCGGTAAGTACATTGATATGTTGTTGATGTCGAGAATACGACCAGATTACCTATGAAGGCGAAGTGACTCGATATAACTGAAACAGTTGAATAAGATATTAATTAACAAAGTCATTTTAATAAAACCCTCAAACTTTATTTGCTTGAGGGTTTTGTGTTTATAAGCATTCGTCACTATCAGATCTTTTAATAATATCGCTATGGATTATCGATGCCAAAGCCATTTCGCAGTGCAAACTGAATCAGTTCGGTATGGTTGTCGAGTTCCAAAATATCCAACATGCGGTATTTGTGTGACTCAATGGTTCTAGGGCTTAAAAAGAGGATCTCAGCACATTGCTTTGCGGTATAACCTTGTGCCAATTGAGTCAGAACCGCACACTGCCTTTTGGTCAGCAATAATAGCTTTTCACTCTCGTTAATATTATTGGTTTCATCGCTGGTGACACTACGCGTCATTTTGGAATGCTGCCAAAAACAGAGCCAGATATCACTCAGCAATTTGATTCGCTTCATGTCAGCCTCTTCAATTGGCTTATCGTAACGATTGAACCGTGAGAAGCCGATAGCTCCCCACTGCTGACCAAACAACGAAAGGCTTACAATCCCATGCCAATGAGCACCTTCTTCATAAAGTACACGTAACGGGTCGAGTTTATGGTTCTTTAGTGTTTCTTCAGGGAACAACTGCCAACACTCTTTTGAACGTAAAAGCTTAAGGTAATCAAGATAATTGCCTTTTAGAAAGCGTTCCATTTCAAGCGGTGGAGTATCTGTTTGGGATACGGAAATACTTTTTCCTGTATCCAGAAGAATCATTGAGTTTGGAAATAGGGTAAGTCTGTCGAGCTTAAACCAAGCGAGCGCTTCTCTTGCCAGTAACAAAAAAGCGCTATCGAAATCTTTGGGTTGGCATGCGGTCAAAGTGTTGGTTTGGTGAGAGAGGAGATCCTCAAAGCTCGCGAATGGGTTATCTTTCATATTGACCGTCTTTTGTGGTTTTAGACAAAATAGCGGCAATAACTAAAGTGTGTCAACCTAATGTTAGAATGGTGTTCTGAATAAGGTGTGGCGAGTATGCTTAAATGCTACTGAGTAATTTATTAGTTTTATGGATAGACGATTAGTGAAATTCACGCTGAACTCTGTATAGTAGCAACCGTTTGCTTCGTATAACCCCAATGATATGGTTTGGGGGTCTCTACCAGCTCCCGCAAAGTGCTGATTACGAAGGGTTTAGATCACAATTGTGTTCTTACTCTTTGTAATGGCGTTCAACAAAACCTCCTGTCTATTATTCAGAGTAAGTGCACACCTAAAATCCATAGTAGGTGAAATATGAACGCATTTATTCAAGGGCTTCCAAAAGTAGAGTTGCATTTGCACATTGAAGGCTCGCTTGAGCCTGAGTTACTTTTCCAGCTTGCTCAACGTAATGGCATTGATCTGCCTTATTCATCCCCAGAACAACTAAGACGCGCATACGAATTTGATGATTTGCAATCATTTTTGGATATCTATTATCAAGGTGCGGATGCATTGCGCACGGAACAAGATTTCTATGATTTAACTTGGGCGTATTTAGAGCGTTGTAAAGCCGACAATGTTATTCATACTGAGATTTTCTTTGATCCTCAAACACATACGGAGCGTGGTATTGCATTTGAAACTGTGATTAACGGGATTCATCGTGCGCTCGAAAGTGGTCAAAAACAGTTAGGTATCTCTTCTCAAATCATCGCTTGTTTCTTACGACATCTGTCTGAAGAGAGCGCCATTCAAACGTTCGCTGATGTGTTGAAGCATAAAGATAAGATCGTCGGGGTTGGGCTGGACTCTTCTGAATTAGGACACCCACCCGAGAAGTTCAAGCGTGTATTCCAACAAGCGAAACAAGCGGGCTTCTTAACGGTGGCTCATGCAGGAGAAGAAGGGCCGGCTCAAAACATCGTCGATGCGATTGAAATGCTCAGCGTGAGTCGAGTGGATCATGGTGTGCAGTGCATGACAGACGAAGCTTTAATCGAAGAACTGATTGAAACTAAAATGCCACTGACGGTGTGCCCACTGTCGAATATTAAATTGCGTGTATTCGATGTGATGGAAGACCACAACATTGTCGAACTGTTGAGAAAGGGTGTGGCTGTAACGATTAACTCGGATGACCCTGCTTATTTCGGTGGTTACATGTCGGATAACTTTAATGCGGTGAGCCAAGCTCATGAGATGACTCACCAGGAGTTAGCGCAGTTTAGTTTGAATGCGATAGACGCGAGTTTTATTGAAGCGCCATTGAAGCAGCAATATCGAGAGCTTGTTCTAGGTTACTTAACTAAAATTAAAGTTAAAGCTGATTCTGAGTAGCCTGTCGTTTAGATTTCAGCAGCTAAAACTCTGAAGTATAGCGCCTTATAACGACCGACATATGTCGGTCGTTTTTATATTGGTTTTACGTAACCCTTAGGCTAAGAAATAACCTAACTTACTAAGAGATATGATTTTATTTTGCTAAAAATATCTCGTCCTAGCGGTAATGAACTACCTTTAGAAGGAGTGTAAAATGCAGCACTAAGGCTGTATAACGAAAACATAGCGATTGTCGGAGGAGGAATACGCCGTTGTTAGACCCAACAATCAGTGAACAAATACAATGGCCATGTGAATTGCCGCAAGAATTGATCGATAGCTTAATCGAGATTGCTGTTTTCAAAACGAGTGTTCATAGCCTAGAAATCACCCAGAAATTTCAAAACCTGCCTGGTGTTTTCTATATTCTCAGCGGCTCTGCGGGAATCTGCTTTTCTACCGAAAATATGAAAAGCATATCCGGAGGTGTGATTGGAAGGGGGGATTGGATAGGCGCTTTGACTCTTCATGCCGACTACAACCTCTTTGCTGTGGCAGAGGAGGTCGAGCCTATCACTATGGTGCTTTTCCCCGCCGAGAAGGTGTTAGCGCTAGCAGAAGAGCAGTGCATGGTATTCAAATGGCTGCTGCATAGTGGGACCAGAGCACAATCTATTTGGATGCAGGCTTACTTATCCTCGATTCATGAAAAAGAGCAGAAAACCATTTATGTTTTGTTGGAACTTGCGGCGCGCCAGAACAATATTGCAGGTGCGACCGTGAGTATTAATATCTCACAAACTCAATTGAGTACTATTACAGGGATCTCGAGGCCCAGATTGAATGAAGTGCTCAAAGGTATAGAGCAACAGGGCTTAGTGAAGATTCAAAGAGGGAAGGTGTTTATCACCGATGTTGAGGGTCTGTATGAGCGTATTTCACCAATGAATTTGATGATGCGCGATCCTGTCGCTGAGATTAAGGTGTGAACCTCTAACAGCAGAACTAACCTTTGGATGATTAAATTTTCAGTGATTAACAAACATTAAACGAAAAATTATGCACAGTGTTCTTTTAGGAACATACATCAAAAGAGAATACCTATAATGTTCACTCTAGATTTATAAATTGAATTAGAGCGGAATAGAATTGTTATGAAAATGGCTGTATTGGAATATAAAGTACTGGGACTTGGTGACTGGATTAAAACAAGAATTTCTAGCCGTTGTGCATACTTACTGGCTGAAGAATATAAAGCGTTGGGATGGCCAACCAGAGTAGATGGCAAAGTGGTATCGACTGAGTCTGCTTAGTCTATACGAGCCTAAATTACCTAGATGAAGACAAAAAGAAGCTGGCAGTGTGCCAGCTTCTTTCATTTTTAAAGTAAGACAGCTGAGTTACTTGTTCACGTAGTCTTTGAATTTCTGCTTTGTTTCAGCATCCGCTTTTTCGTACCAGAAATATAACATTTCTTCAGCTGTATTCGCGGCATTTCCGTCAATCTTTGCAGGAAGCGTTACTGGCTGCGCGACAGCAGCCGCTGCGCCCGCGCTAGCACCTACTGTAAGTGCTGCGATGCCGCCTTTTTGGTTGTATTCCTTCGCTTCTTGCGGGTATTTACGACCAATCTGCATGCCATCTTTGATTAGCTTATCTTGCTTAACACTGATTGCATTTTGGTTTTCATCAACCAGTTTCCAATCTAAGTTTTGAAAGCCTTTTTTCGCTTCGTTGGTGTTGCGGAACTTAGGCATGTCGAACGTCAATGCGGTGTCTGTCGCGTCAAAAGTAGCAATAATGGTATCGCTGTCGACAAACTCACGGTCGTTGCCTTGGCTGAAAGCAAGTTGATATTTGAAAACGATTTGGTTTACGCCATCTGGAACAGTGATCGTTTTGCTCGAAGAGAAGAAACCACCGCCAAGATCAGGTTTAGCTTCATTTACAGCTAAGACTTCGACTAAAGCATCTGCGCTAGAAGGAACTTCAATTGTTACGTCAGCTAACACTTGTGGTGCTGCGATAATTGTCGAAAGCAGCGCAATGGATTGTAATGTTTTCATAGTCATACAGTTATTTAGGTGAGTAGTTCTACACTCGCATGCATAAAGAAGTATTTCAAGTTACCTTGTCTCGATTTGGTAAAATTCACCGAAACTTAACCTAAGCCTAGTTTTTGAACGTGTTTATTGTGTGGTTTCTAGTCAGGTGAGAGCGTGGGCTTGACTTATTTTCTGTTAAAGCATCTTTATCGTCGTCCGTTGGCGCTTGAGACGGTTTTAAAGAGACATAAATAGGAACGATTGCCGAAATCCAAATAGCATAGATGGTAATTACGCGATTGAAGGCGACGAACCAGGTTTCACTGCCCGTACTAGATAGGTAGTAGCCAATGAGCGCAAGCAAGGTGCAGGTGATCGCCCACATGACTGTGGAGGTTGGATCTTTCGTTGTTGCCGCTAGCAATACTATCGTAACGTAGGGAACGGCCATAGCAATGCCCAAAGGTACATGATAGTCGACCACAAAAATGATGGTTGCACCAAGAGCCAAGAACAAGTGTGGGCCGGTGCTAGGTAAGTTCAAATTCCATAGCATGTGATACCTTCCTTTATCCCATTTTGCGTTGCTGGTGGAGTTTGTGTATCAATCGAGTGGCTTGATGACTATTGACCATCAATCGATTGATCAGTTGTTGAAGCAATTCTGCTTCGGGCATGATGTGTTGATCGGCTATCTGTTCGGCTGAGCTCGCGAGTTCAAGCACTTCGTTCATTTCATACCTTGCTGCAATCTCTTTAACCGCCTTCAATGTTCTGGATAGGTCATCCTGTTTGGCGTCCGAAAATAGCTCTATTAACTCATCGATTTCGTTTTCTAGCTCATCAACGAGAGAAGTTAAGCATTTGAGTTTCTCGTCTGTTTTAAGCTCATCGTTAGTTAAAAATTGGCTACGCGACAGTTCTTCCTCTGTGAGGGGCAATTTGTTCTTAGGGTGACGCGTTAACATCGTGATGTTACTTTTTTCCTTGTTTGGAAGATTGTGTGCGTTAACGGAGTGATGGCGGTTGACCTCAAACTGTTGGTGAAACTCGTTGATGGCGTTTTGTAAGCTGTTTTTCTGTAACGGTTTGGTGAGTACAAAGTCTGCGCCTGATTCGATGAATTCATCGTGGGCCTCTTTGAATACATCGGCGGTACATGCAAAAACAACCGTAGTCAGCTTGAGTTCGCCACGGATTTTTTGAATCGCTTCAATACCGCTCATGTTGGGCATATGGTTGTCCATTATGATCAGGTCATATTGGTTTGACGCCAACTTATCTAAGGCCTGTAAACCGTCGTAGGCATTCTCAACCGTTAAGTTTATTGACTCACAGAACTTCCTAATCACCATTGCGTTGATCTTGTTGTCTTCGACTAACAATACTGAGAAGTCATCGAGAGTCTCATTGGTTTTGGTTGGCGTTTGATCGATGACTTGTTCTTCAAGCTCATGCATCTCCAACGGCAAAGAGATCTTAAATTGAGTGCCCAAACCAAGCTGGCTGGAAACCTTAATTGTTCCGCCCATCAGTTCGACTAACTGCTGAACAATGGAAAGCCCTAACCCTGTGCCACCAAACTTACGGGTTGTTGAGAGCTCGGCTTGTTCAAAGGCGGTAAATATATGGTCGATTTTGTCTTCTGCAATGCCAATACCTGTGTCAGTCACTAATATATTCACGCTTGGTGGGGTAGTCGGTGCGATCAAGAATTCTACTTCAACCTTTCCTGACTCAGTAAACTTGACTGCGTTGCCTGCTAAATTAAATAAGATCTGACGTGTACGTGCAGAGTCACCAATCAACTGAATGTTGGTAGGAATGTTATCTTTAATGATAAAAGCGAGGCCTTTGTCTTCTGCAAGAGGCGTCAGTGTTTTATCAAGGTGTGTTACTACGTCGGTGACAGAGAACGGGCTGTATTCCAACTCCATCTTGCCTTGTTCCACCTTAGAAAAGTCAAGAATGTCATTTAATATGGTGACAAGGTGTTGTCCTGAATCAATGATGATTTGGGCCTGTTTGCGAGTATCTAAACTTTGCGAGTCTTCCTTTATGATTTGAGCGATACCTAACACACCATTCATTGGGGTTCGTAACTCGTGGCTCATGGTCGCGAGAAAGAGAGATTTTGCTTCGCTGGCTTTTTCTGCTTTGTCTGCGGCTTCTTGATAGGAGAGGTTGTTTCTCTTGAGTTCGAAGATTCTGAGGATAAATAAGGTGAACGAGAAGACGAAGGTCAGTAGCGCAAGTGTGAGGATCAGCTTAACGGTAACGCTTTTGAGTTGCTCTTGAAGCTCAGTAAATTGATGTTCTATGTGCTCAATATACTCAGTGCTATGTAAATCAAGAACTTGAGATAAAAGAAGGCTATGTTGCTGGTTAAGTTCGACAAATGTCTGTGAAAGATTAGCTAAGTCTGAATCTACGCCTGAATGTTGCATATTAACGCCTGAAAACAACACGCTAGCAAGGAGTTCACTCTGAATGATGATGTCAGATTTTGCGCCAGAATTGTTATTTGTAGTCTGACTATCAGTGAGTTGCTCAGTCATGGATTGCAGAATGAACTGACGAGCGACACTGAGCCCAACGAGCTTGTCTAGTGTATCGACATTCGACATTGACGCATCATGGAATTGATCAAGCAACTCCAGTGTTGGGAGGTGTTGAAAGAAGGTCGAGTGAGTGTTTTCACCTTGATAGCTATCTTTGAGCGCTTGCAGTTCTTTTTCTAGGGTGACTAAGTCTGCAGACATTTGGTAAGGGGTGGAAATCTCGGTGAGCGCTGCGTTAGTTATGTGGTCGCGCATCTCCAGAACCTCATGCCCCAACACAAGAACGGCTCCTCCATATTTCGAGACTTTATCATGCTCTGAATACGTCAATACGATAAAACTGATCAAAACTACAAACAGGGAGATAAACACCAAAAAGACGAGTCTGACTTTATTCATTTTCAAACTCCAATAACATTTGAGGGCGGTTACCTGTTAGGGTTTCTAGGAAGACTTTGATATCGTTAATGGTCTGTTTTTCAAACGTTTTACCGAGTTGGCTTTCACCCATGATTTTGATCGCTTCTTCGAGTGTGGCTGTTTGGCCGTCATGAAAATAGGGTGCAGTGATCGCCACGTTTCTTAAGCTAGCAACACGAAATAGATGCTTATCTTGTGGTTGAGCGGTAAACATAAAGCGACCTTGGTCTTCACTTCGCTCGGCTCCTGTTTTCGATAACCCGAAGTAACCAAATCGCATCACCATGCCTCCACCAATGTTGGTACCTTGGTGGCAACGAATACAGCCTTCTTCTTGAAAGGTTTCCCAACCTCGTTTGGCGGTTTCAGAAAGTGCTGCGTTGTCACCTTTTAAATACAGGTCGAAAGGGGCATTTGGTGTGGTCAAACCCTGCATAAATTCAATAAGAACAGCCTTAATTGAAGCTTCGTCAATGGGCGTTGATTGTTCTTGGAATAAGTCGATGTAAGTTTCCGATTGAGACACATAATCCGTAATGTGTTTCCAGTTTGAATCCATTTCGTCGACGTTGTGTACTGGACCATCGATTTGATCGCCAAGGTTATTCACCCGACCATCCCAAAAAAATCGGTAGTTAAAGGCAGCGTTAAAAACGGTGAGTGAATTTCGCATTCCCGCTCCATTTACGCCAATGGAAACAGGAATCACTTCAGCGCCATTGGTTTGCAGGCTATGACAACTTTCACAGCTGACACTTCGGTTCGACGATAAGTTAGGGTCTTTGAATAGCGCCCAACCTATCTTGGCAAGTTCATTGTTAATCTCGGTCGAATCTGGAATTGGGAATATTTGTTGATCTGGAAATGCCGCTTGTCGGGCATCTTGTGAGTCTGTATTTGAGTCGTGTTCTGAAGAGTATGAATCATCATAGTCGTTTGCATGAGAGTGATTTTCTTGGTGTTCAAATGAGGCGTGCATCTTTAAAGAAGCGGCGTCATAAACCAGTAGGCCTATTGAAACGCAAATGACAGTGATGCTTATTACTGCTAAATATGGCGTTTTCATAGTATTAGTTCCATCTAGTTTAGATAATTTTGGCAAGTCAGAATCCTTCTGATTTAAACCTTATTCACCCTGTGGATGAGAGGTGTATATTTATAAACTTAGTTTCATAGTGGTGATGTTGCAAGAAGATGGTGTAACAAGAGGAGAGGAGCAAGATGAAGTCATTGAATCGTTGGATGACAAGGGACAGGGATCGTTAGAAACAACGCGTTACGTAGGGCAAGTTAGTGACCTAACGGTCAATTCGAAAAGACCTTGTTGTATAAAACTCGGATTTTTAAGAGTCAGATACTGATGCAGATACAGAAAACAAGTGCCAGACGTAGAAAAGCCGTGGTAACTGCATAGAGTGACCACGGCTTTGGTATTACATCATGTACTTTCTAAACTACTTGAATTACATGGTCTAAAGGGGCTTATTTAGCTTGCGCTGCTGCCGCTTCTAGTTGCTTAAGTTTACCTTGAAGCATGTAAGCATTTTGGTTGAAGTTACCAGGGTTCAACACTTGGCTTTGCTGCATAGGGTAGTCAGGTAGCGTGTTCATGAACTCTTGTACTTTGCCGCCTACTGGTACGAATAACCACATGTTGTCTGCCATCCAGCGTAGGTACATGCCCGATTCGTGTGGTGCTTTTTCGAATGGGTCAGCACGTAGGTGAACAACTTGAGGCCAGTTTGGTTGGAAGCGAACCGCATCAACGATGTTACCGTCCATTACTGCGAACGAAATCTTGAAGTCATTCCAACGAACTGCGTTTAGCTCAGCGTTAGCAGAGAAGTAAAGCATGCTGTCACGAGGGCCTTCCTCTTCTTTGCCTTGGAAGTAAGGTAGGAAGTTGTAACCATCTAGGTGAACACGCCAGTTTTTACCGTTGTAAGTTGCACCTTTATCAGACGCAAGTTTCTCAACCACTTTATCATCACCAGCGGCTGCTAGTAGAGTAGGGATCCAGTCTTGGTGCCCCATGATATCGTTGATCTTAGTTCCCGGTTTGATAGTACCAGGCCAGCGAACTAGCTGAGGAACACGCATACCGCCTTCGTAAGTTGTACCTTTTTCACCGTGGAAGTAAGTAGCACCACCATCAGGCCAAGATACCGTTTCTGCACCGTTATCGGTCGAGTAGATAACGATTGTGTTGTCTGCGATCTTAAGCTCATCAAGCTTGTCTAGAAGGATACCCACTTGGTCATCGTGCTCTAGCATGCCGTCTGCGTAGATACTGATACCAGATTTACCTTGGTATTTCTCTTGTAGTCGAGTCCACACGTGCATACGAGTCGTGTTGTGCCAGATGAAGAATGGTTTATCAGCTTTCACTGCTTTTTCCATGAACGCTAGAGATTCTTCTAGGAACTCTTCATCTGCGTGCTCCATACGCTTACGCGTCATAGGACCAGTATCTTCAATCTTACCGTCAGAAGTCGACTTGATTACACCACGAGGGCCAAAGTTCTTACGGAACTCAGGATCTTTAGGGTAGTAGTATGTCTCTGGCTCTTCTTCCGCGTTCAGGTGGTAAAGGTTACCGAAGAACTGGTCAAAACCGTGGTTCGTTGGAAGGTGTTTGTCTTGGTCACCCATATGGTTCTTACCGAACTGAGCTGTCATGTAGCCTTGTTCTTTAAGAAGGTCAGCGATTGTTGGAGCCCAATCAGGGATACCGTGGTCAGAGCCCGGCATACCGATAGTCAGTAGACCTGTACGGAAAGGTTCTTGACCGGTTAGGAATGCAGCACGACCAGCAGTACACGATTGTTGACCGTAGTGGTCAGTAAATAGTGCGCCTTCGTTAGCAATACGGTCGATGTTAGGTGTTTCGTAACCCATCATACCGTTGTTGTATGCACTGATGTTGAATACACCAATGTCATCACCCCAGATAGCAAGAATGTTTGGTTTTTCTGCTGCTGTTGCCGCTGAAGAAGCTGCTAATAAGCCAACACCTAATGCTAGTTTATTAATTTTAGTACCCATAAGGACTCCGATTCACTTTTAAGATTAATGCGTTAGAACAACACATCGATGAGCAAATGTTATTCCCAAAATTCCGTTCCGTCCTTTTATAGTGCTTATAACCAATCGTTATGATGCTTAGGTAACCTATTGATTAATATCAGCTCCAGTGGGTACCTAGAATAAAGCCTTAGTTTGTATGTGTGATCCTTATCATGTTTGTTGGCGTAAACCCTATCGATGATTTCTGTATCCGTATCTCAATAAAAATGACAAAAAGATTAATAGCTTAGGGAATCTCGCGCATGTGCAAAAAATGGACTATACGTTGTAGGGCAGGATGCAAATAACTTACGAAGAGGTTTCTATGACAGCGAAATATGGCGCTAAACGTCGATTAGCGATTTTGGGTACAGCAATGATGGCCGCGTCCAGCGCCACTTTTGCGGCAGAAAAGCCAAATATATTGGTCATTTGGGGGGACGATATTGGTCAATCCAATGTGAGTGCATACACCTTCGGTCTCATGGGTTACAAAACCCCGAATATTGATAGCATCGCCAAAGAAGGGATGATGTTTACCGATTACTACGCAGAGCAATCTTGTACTGCTGGTCGCTCTACTTTCATTACGGGACAAAGTGTATTACGAACGGGTTTGAGTAAAGTAGGCTTGCCGGGCGCAGACATTGGCTTACAAGCAGAAGACGCGACAATCGCAGAAATGCTGAAACCTATGGGTTACATGACAGGTCAATTTGGTAAAAACCACCTTGGCGATAAAGATGAATTCCTTCCAACAGCACACGGGTTTGACGAATTTTTTGGCAACCTTTACCACCTGAATGCTGAAGAAGAACCAGAAAATGAAGATTACCCAACTGACCCAGAGTTTCGTAAGAAATTTGGCCCTCGTGGCGTTATCAAATCATTTGCTGATGGCAAGATTGAAGATACCGGCCCACTAACGCGTAAGCGTATGGAAACGGTCGATGAAGAAACACTAGACGCGGCACTTGATTTTATGGATCGCGCAGTGAAAGCGGACAAACCATTCTTCGTGTGGTGGAACGCAACACGTATGCACTTTAGAACGCACGTGAAAGCTGACAGTAAAGGTGTGACCGGTGTTGGTAACTACGCTGATGGTATGGTTGAACACGATCGACACGTTGGGCAACTATTGAAGCAAGTGGACGAGTTGGGAATCAAAGACAACACCATCGTTTTCTATTCAACGGATAACGGTCCTCACATGAACTCGTGGCCTGATGCGGGTACAACCCCGTTCCGTGGTGAGAAAAACACCAACTGGGAAGGCGCATACCGTGTACCAGCCATGGTTCGTTGGCCTGGTAAGATTGAACCAGGAACCGTATCCAACGAAATTATGCACCATATGGACTGGATGCCAACCTTCGTTGCCGCTGCTGGTGATGACCAAATCAAAGAAAAACTACTCAAAGGTCATACTGCCGGTGATAAAACGTTTAAGGTTCACTTAGATGGTTACAACTTCCTGCCTTACCTAACGGGTGAAGAAGAGAAAGGCCGTCGCTCGGAGATCTTCTACTTTACCGATGATGGTGATTTAGCGGCGCTTCGTTACAACCAGTGGAAAGCGGTGTTCATGGAGCAGCGTGCAACGGGCACGATGCAAATCTGGGCTGAACCGTTCGTGACGTTACGTCTTCCTAAGCTGTTTAACCTGCGTATGGACCCATACGAAAACGCAGACATTACATCGAACACATACTACGACTGGTTGTTAGACCATGCTTATATGTTCGTTCCAGCACAAGCGTATGTCGGCAAGTTCCTAGAAACCTTTGCTGAATACCCGCCACGCCAAAAAGCCGCGAGCTTTAGCTTGGATCAGGTAATGGAAAAACTTCAGGAATCTCATAACAAATAAGTAATTGTTTGAGTGAAACTGAACAGACGTAAAGAGCTCTTAGGAGCTCTTTTTTTATGCGCATACCGATGAGTAAATCCCGGTCGTGAATATGAGTCACAACTATCGAGCTCACTGCCACTAAATAATTGTAAATTCGTTGTTTTTACGTCTACCTTATTAAGCATAAGGATGTATAAAAACAAGGAATGTTATGTCTGCATGGTTGTGCTTACTGGTAAACGGATTGAAACGCCAGCGAGTCGCAGTATTATCCGCAATCTTGTCTCCACTGATGTTGTCGCTGTTCAGTTTGAACGCTTATGCCAACGAGCAAGATCCTAATATCAACTCTGATATTTCAAAGACCAGTTCTGTAGCTTCACACGTTAGCTCTGACGCTTTACCTATCGGCTCTAAAGCCACGTATGTCGGTTCGGAAGCGTGTATTGATTGTCATAGTGAAGAAGTCGAAGCGTGGGAGGGCTCTCATCATGATATGGCGATGAAGCACGCTACAGACGAATCTGTATTAGGCGATTTCAACGATCAAACAGTCTCTCATGACGGTAAACCCAACCGATTTTTTCGCAAGGGCGAAGAGTTCTGGGTCAATATCGAAGGGCCAGACGGCCAGTTTAAAGATTACAAAATCAGCTATACCTTTGCCTTTGAACCACTACAACAATACATGGTTGAATTTGAAGATGGCCGTGTACAGTTGATTCCATTCGCTTGGGACTCTCGCACTGAAGGCGAAGGCGGTCAACGCTGGTTTCACCTCTATCCTGATACCACCAATACCGATGAATTCTACTGGACCAACAGCGGTCAAAACTGGAACTTCATGTGTGCTGATTGCCACTCTACGAATCTAGAGAAAAACTACGACAGCGCGAGTAATACCTACAACACTACTTGGTCTGAGATTAATGTCGGTTGTGAAGCGTGTCATGGCCCTGCGAGTGAGCACGTTGAACAGGCCCAGCTAGCAAAAGCTAACGGTGGAAAGGATGTTCAAGTTTCGGCGCATTATGGTTTTGATCGCGACTTGTCGAAGTCGGTGAAAGAGTGGATCTATCAAGAGGGTAATTCAACCCTGCAACCAAAAGACATCATCCATACCAATCAAGTTCAAACCTGTGCTCAATGCCACAGCCGACGTACTCAGTTGAATGAAACAGGCGACCACGTGAACGGGTCATTCTTTGATAAGTATCGCCTGAGCTTAATTACTCCTGAGCTTTACCACAACGATGGTCAAATCTACGATGAAGATTACGTTTACGGATCTTTCCTTCAATCCGTGATGGCTGAAAAAGGCGTCACATGTACTAACTGCCACGATCCCCACACTGCTGAACTAAAAATTGCGGAAGAAGCCGTGTGTAGCCAATGTCACATTGCATCGGAATACACGCCTGAAAAGCACACATTCCACGAAGCCAATACCGAAGCATCACAATGTACCACTTGTCACATGCCAGAGACGACTTACATGGAGGTGGATCCAAGGCGTGACCACAGTTGGCATATCCCCCGTCCTGATATTAGCCAACACATTAAAACGCCGAACGTGTGTACTAGCTGTCATGAAGATCAAACTGACCAGTGGGCAGATAAGCAAATCGGTGAGTGGTTCCCAGATTCTAAGTATCGTAACCAGCAGCATTTTGCCGTTGCCTTTTATGCTGACTCAATAGGACACCGAGGGGCAGAGGATGCGTTGGCGTATTCGGCTCAGGATTCCAGCTTAAGCAATATCATTCGAGCATCGAGCTTAGAACGTTTGGGCGGTAATACGGGTAAGAATACGCTGATCTCGCTGGCAAGAGCGGTGAAACACGATGATGAAATGATCCGTTTGGGTGTGGTGCAAGGCTCGTCTGGTTTCCCATTTACCGACCGTTGGCAGATTCTAGAGCCGCTACTGAAAGATCCTGTATTGTCGATTCGTTCAGAAACCGCAGGCGCATTAGTGCGTTACTGGGGAGAAATGAATCCTTTGCAGAAAGACCAAATCAAGCCTGCATTGGAAGAGTACATTGAAATACAGCAATTTAATGCCGACAGAGGGTTTGGGCGTACTAACCTAGGCAACGTTTACCGAGATTTAGGCCAGCACGATAAAGCGGTTGAGTTCTATCAAGGTGCTATCGAGATTGAGCCTTACTTCGAAAACAGCTACGCCAACTTGGCGGATTTGTATCGAGCGCAAGGTAACGAAGCAAAAGCGTTGTCGACCTTGAAGCAAGGTATTGAAGCTCAGCCTAAATCGAGTGTTTTGCCATACAGCACAGGATTGTCTCTGCTTCGTGTGAAAGATTACGAACAAGCAACGGACTACCTTAAACAAGCCGCTGAAACTGCACAAACCGATCCTCAATATTGGTATGTGTACGGATTGGCTTTGGAGAAATCGGATGTGCTTGCGGCAAGTCAATCACTGCATAAGGCTTACCAATTTAGCCGCAACCCACAGCACCTGTATGCCCAGTGTGAAGTGTTGGCGCGAAACAGTCATATACCGGGCGTACCAAAGGCGTTTGAGCAATGTATTTCATCATTGAGCAAAGTGGCACCGCCGGAGGCCATTAACCAATTGAAAGCTAGGTTTAAATAAAGCGATGAGGTGAGCTTGGCTATCGAGCTTATAACTAATAGTTATGGGGCTTGTGAGTAGGATGTACGCAGCCAGATTGAATTAAGGGAAGACCTATGAACCATGCGCAACAAGCAATAAACCAACTGATTGAACAAACAGAGAAAAGTGTTATCGGTCAGAGCCACGTCGTTCGGGCTCTGGTGATAGGGTTATTGACTAATGGCCATGTGCTTTTAGAGGGACTTCCCGGTACAGCGAAAACTCGCTCAGTAAAATCGCTGGCGAATCTACTGAACACCAGTTTTGGTCGAATTCAGTTTACGCCAGACCTGCTGCCATCTGATGTGACGGGTACAGAAGTGTATCAAGAGCTTGATGGAAAGCCTCAGTTGCATTTCCAACCGGGTCCTATTTTCAACAGCATTGTATTAGCCGATGAAGTGAACCGTGCGCCCGCAAAGGTACAAGCGGCTCTGCTTGAAGCGATGGCGGAAGGGACGATTACGGTGGGTGGTCAAACTCATATCCTGCCAGATTTATTCATGGTGCTCGCTACGCAAAACCCAGTTGAGCAAGAAGGTACGTATCCACTACCTGAAGCACAAATGGACCGTTTCATTATGAAAGTGACGGTCGACTATCCAGAAGATGAAGCTGAACGCGACATCATTCGACTGGTGCGTAGCGAAGAGTTAGGCAGCGAGACCAGTTCGGAATTAGTCACTCCAGAGCATATTGAACCTGAGTTGGTACTTGAAGCTCGCCGCCAACTTCCAGATATTGCCGTTTCCGATTTAGTTGAGAACTACATTGTGGCCTTGGTGATGGCGACTCGTAAGCCAGAGCGTTACCCAGAATCAAACTTGTCTAAATGGATTGAGATTGGTTCAAGCCCGCGAGCTTCCATCGCGTTGGATAAATGTGCTCGCGCTTATGCGTGGCTTCAAGGGCGTGACCACGTCACGTTAGACGATGTACGTGCCATGTTGCCAACCGTGTTAGGTCACCGATTCTCACTGTCTTACGATGCATTGGCCGATGGCGTTGATCATCAAAGAGTGGTTGAAGAACTGCTTGATAATGTTGAGATCGGATAACTAGGGGACGTCATGGCGAAGCCAACACAAGCTCCCAAATCGCAAGGCCTTGATCCACGACTGTATTGTGATTACTCAAGGTTAGTGCGAATTCAGGCTCAAGCTGAGTCGTTTTCTCTACTGCCTCATCTAAAGGCGGGCAGTGTGCTGTCGGGTAGACACAACTCATTGTTCCGAGGTCGAGGCTTGAATTTTGAGGAGTTACGTCACTACCAACTTGGTGATGACATTCGTAACCTCGATTGGAAAGTCACGATGCGAACAGGTAAACCTCATGTTCGTAGTTATACCGAAGAGAAAGACCGTAATGTGATGATCTGTGTCGATCAGCGTAGTTCGATGTTTTTTGCTTCTCAAAACACCATGAAATCCGTTGTGGCTGCCGAAGTGGCGGCACTGTGTGGGTGGCGAGTGCTGAAAGATGGTGACCGTGTCGGCTTCGTTTTAGCTTCACACCAAAAGCTCTTTCATACCAAAGCGCAGCGTTCTCAATCGGACTTATTGGCTCAACTAAAACACCTCACCAAAGCCAATCAAAGCTTAGGTGTCAGTGTGAGCGACAGCCAAGGTGTTGGGTTTAGCCAGTGGATTGAACTGATAAAACGAATGAGATTAAAGCAATCGACCTTAATCTTTATTAGTGATTGGCGAGATTGCCAAGAGCAACATCTTGACCGACTCAAGCAACTGCAACAACACAACGATATCTTAGCCATTATGGTCACCGATCCATTAGAACAATCATTGCCTCAAGATCTGGCAAGCGCAAACTGGGTGGTGGGTGATGGTCGCTTTCAACTGAATCTGGATAGCCAATCTAAGGTTAACCTCGCAAGCGAAAGCCTTGCCCAAAAAGCGGCGATCCAGAAACAGTCTCTTGCTAAATTGATGGCGATGAAAAACCTTCCTTATATCGAATTAGACACTTCAGGCAATCACATATCACAGCTTCAAAAGCTGGTGGGAGGGCGTTAGATGGCCGTTGAACATACGCCTCCAAGTACTTATATCCTTCGCGACCTACATGATGTCGCCATTCCCGAGAGCGTGAGCTGGATGCCGCAAACCATTGGTTGGAAGATCTTCGGCGTTATTCTGTTATTGGTCGCTATCTATCTGGCTTATCGTTTGGCGCAGAGATGGTGGAATAATCGTTATCGTAAAGAAGCGCTTCAAGAGCTCATGGTATTGGATGCAAGAGACAAGAACTCAACCGAACGAACTTTCAAGGTACTGAAAGTGGTGCTTCGCTACTTAGACAGCAGCAATGCCAAGTTGTTTGGCCAAGCTTATGTGAACCGTTTAAACGCTTACCTGCCAGTTAGCGCTAACACCAGTGAAAACAGCAATGCGTTCTTTGCCGATGAAGTTTCGGAATTATGGATGCAGAGCCTAATTGACCCTAATGTGCGTTTGAGCTTTGAACAGCGTTTAGAGGTGATTCAAACCGCGATGATGTGGCTAAAGCTTCATAAACCCGATGTACAAACAAAACCGAATGTACAGGTAATGGCTGAGGGGCAAGACAATGTTTGATGTTTTATCTGCCAGCTTTGAATTTGCGCACCCGCTGTGGTTTATCGCGCTGCCTCTGCCGTTGTTGGTCTACTTTGCCGTGCCAGCTTATCGAACTAAGCAAATGGCGATTAAGGTACCATTTTTTCGAGAGTTGGTTGAAGCGATTGGGGAAGCTCCGTCAGAAGGTGCAAGCCAGTTAACACCAAGCTGGTGGCAACGAACCACGCTCATTATTACTTGGGTATTGGTCGTGTGTGCGTTAGCGAAACCAACCATTCTTGGTGAGCCACAAATTCGTGAACAATTGGGTCGTGATGTGATGGTGGTGGTCGATTTATCCGGCTCAATGGCGGAGCAAGATTTCACTTCTAAACAAGGTGATAAAATCTCTCGTTTAGATGCGACCAAAGAGGTGCTGGCTGATTTTGCGAAAACCAGAAAAGGTGACCGACTCGGTTTGATCTTGTTTGGTGATGCAGCGTTTGTACAAACGCCATTTACCGCGGACCAAGATGTGTGGCTTGAACTGCTTAATCAAACCGATGTCGCGATGGCAGGACAAAGTACGCACCTAGGTGATGCAATTGGCTTGGCGATCAAGGTGTTTGAACAGAGTGAAAAGCAAAGTGCTGCCGTTCAAGATTCAAACGTCGACACCAACGAAAAAGAGAAAGTCGTGATCGTACTAACAGACGGTAATGATACAGGAAGTTTTGTTGAGCCTATAGATGCTGCAAAAGTCGCGAAGGCTAAAGGCGTTCGAATTCACGTTATTGCGATGGGCGATCCGCAAACCGTCGGAGAGGTTGCTCTGGATATGGAAACCATCAAGCGTGTGGCTCAAGAGTCTGGAGGCGAAGCCTTTGAAGCGCTTAACCGCGACGAACTGACCAAAGCCTATGCTCAGATTGGTGAGCTAGAACCTCAGCTGTATGAGAGCACCACTTATCGTCCTAAACAGGGGCTACACCACTACTTGATGGCGATTGTTGTAGTGATGTATTTGACCGCATTCAGTTTAGCAACGATACGCCGAAGATCGCTGCTTGCTTCTTCGGCTAAGAATTTGAAAGGAGAGAGTGATGCCTGATTCTCTCACGATACAACAGTTCTTTACCCAGTTTCATTTTATCCGACCATTGTGGTTGTTGGCCTTTATTCCAATGTTATTCCTGTTATGGGTTCGTTGGAGAGAAGAGACCAAACCAACATGGAAAGACATTCTACCGGCACATTTACGTGATGCATTGACGATTGGCGAAACAGGCTGGCGTAAGCAGCTGCCATTGAAGCTATTGGTGGTGATTGTAACTATCGCCATCATTATCTGTTCTGGCCCAACATGGCAGCGTGAAGCATCGCCTTTTGGTGAAGACAAAGCGTCGATGTTGGTTGTTCTTGATAACAGTGAATCTATGCTTGCTAAAGATTTACCTCCAAGTCGCTTGGAACGATCTAAGCAGAAAATTAGAGACTTATTGGCAGCTCGCAAAGGCGGAAACACGGGTTTAGTGGTTTATGCCGGTAGTGCACACGTCGCGATGCCCGTCACGCAGGACAGCAAGGTATTTGAACCGTTTCTAGCAGCTATTACACCTGACATTATGCCTGTGTCAGGTAAATCAGCAGAAGAAGCGTTGCCGCTCATCAATCAGCAATTGTCTGGTGAGTTAGGTTCGTCAGTGTTGTTGGTATCAGATGGTGTGAATCCAAGCACCATTAGGGCGTACGAGAGTTTCTTTAACGACAATCCGTATCAGTTGCTCATTCTAGCCGCAGGAAATAGCAATGTGGTGAGTGATAATCCAGTCGATCTCGATTCATTGCGTAGCTTAGCGAGCAAGACGGACGGACGAGTGGTTGAGGTGACCGTTGATGATTCGGATATCCAACAACTGAACAGAGCGGTTGAAAGAAACATGCAGCTCAACGGCGAATCTTCAATGCCTTGGAAAGACATGGGCTATGGCTTGCTTATCCCAATGGCGATTATCATGTTGTTGTGGTTCAGAAAAGGCTGGCTGGTGCAGTGGTGTGTCGTTGGTCTAGTGATTTCGGGCAGCCTGTATTCACCAAGCATTTTGGCGAAAACCGTCAACTTAACCGCTGAGAAACCCGTTGTGGTGGAGTCGGTTACGGCTTGGGACAAAACAGCTCAATGGTGGTGGGACTTATGGTTAACGCCCGATCAGCAAGGTCAACGCCTGTTGAACCAGAAAGAGTATCTTCAAGCTGCCAAACATTTTACTGACCCAATGCGAAAGGGCGCGGCTTATTACTATGCTCGTGATTTTAAGCTCGCTCACAGTGCATTCCTGCAAACCAAAACTGACCTTGGTTTGTACAACGCGGCGAGCGCGTTAGCCAGGCAGCGTGAATACCTTGCCGCACGAGACCTCTTGAAATCATTAAGTGAGAAAGAGGATCTGTCACCAGAACTAAGAACGGATGTGGAGAACAATCTTGCTGTGCTTAGCGGAATTGTCGAAGAGGTAAACCGAACCAGTGAAAGCCAGTCTGGAACCACAGATGGCCCTGAAGAATCTTTAGAACTCGAAGACGATCAGCCGCGAACGGGTGATGGTGCTGAAGAAGAAACGGTAGCGGAATTGATGCTCAAGGAAACGCTGAATGCCAATGAAATCTTGGGCAGCCAAGAGCTTGCCGACAAGTGGTTAAAACGCGTCGAAGCGGATCCTAAGTTCTTCTTGAAGTCCAAGTTCCAAATTCAGTTAAGAGACCCTGCACCGTCTATTGAACAGGCGCCAAAACAGGAACAGGCATCAAAACAGGAGCAAACACAATGAGTCGATACGATTTAGCTCTTGAAGCGATTCAATCAAAGGGCGCGCGATTTACAGCCCGCACATGGTTGTTGTCGATGGCTCTAATGTTGAGTTGGTTTTTTCCTGCTGTTGCTGTTGCTGCTGCCGATATCTTCGATCTGCAAAAAAGTGGTGACGTTGAGCTTATCGCTTGGGTGGGCGAGAAACCCAAGTCAGGCGACAAGATAACGCCGACCAAAGTCAGCGTAAATGAGCAGGTCATTTTGAACATTGAGGTGGCGACACCGCGCTGGTTAACAGGCGGCACTCGAATTGGCAGTATCGAAATCCCTAATGTGATCGCTAAACAGCGTAATCAACTTGCCACGAACTACACAGAAAGAGTCGGTGGTACTACATGGTCACGTCAGCGTTGGGAAGTGACACTTTATCCGATGACTTCTGGCGAGTTTGTTATTCCAACCGTACCGGTTCGTATCCAAGTTTCTGCTCCTGATGGTTCAAACGTGGGCGGTACGCTTTACACGCAGCCGATTAAGTTTGAAGCTTCGTTGCCTTCAGGTTTACTCGATAATGAAACGCCTTGGTTTTCTGCGACAGAGGTAGATGTAGAGCAACAATGGCAACGCTCGAGTGAAGAGCTAAAAGTTGGCGATGCTATTACTCGAACTATCACGATTAAGGCAAAAGACAGCCTTTCTGTGTTGCTGCCAGACGTGCTAACCAATGAGTCCACTCAGCAGTTCCAAGCTTACCCACAGCCCAACCGTTTGGATGATACTCAAGAACGAGGTGATTATCGCTCAAGCCGAGTTGAAGAGACGGTATATGTGATTCAACAAGGTGGTGAGTTTACTCTGCCGGAGTTTTCATTTCAGTGGTGGGACAGTAAGAATCAACGGCTCGAAAAAGTGGTGATTAAAGGCGAAGTGTTTGAAGCCAAACACACAGTCCAATCTTTCATCAAGGCCTACATGTCGGTGTTTATTACTGTTGGTTTGGCGTTGTTGGTCTGCATTGCGTTGATTGTTTCCGTTAAGCGTTACTACGCAAATCGCCCAACACCGAGTTGGCTAGTATTACGTCGTTTACTCAAGCAAGGTAATTGGGCTGCATTAAGAACCTTTATCTACCGTCAATTGCGAAATGAAACCTCTCAGTTAGAACTGAATAAAGCGCAGCTAAGTAAAGAGCAACTGGGTAAAGCGAACGGACAAAAGCGTTGGCTAGAAGATAGCGAAGCCCTTCAACAAGGATGTGAAGATAAAAACGTATTCATGCGTTTATGGAAAGGGTTACGGAACCTGCCTAGTGACCAATCAAACTCAAGTCATTCGCGTTCGATTTTCGCCCGCTTGAAAATCCCTAAAGCCTTGCCAGACTTAAAAGATAGAACTAAGTAGCAAACTTTAGTTATTCGCATCGAACATAATCGGCAGGTTCTCTATTATAGGGAACCTGCTTCTTTAATATGGAACTGTATGAAAAGTACCGAACTAAATCTAATTCCTATATTTGTTGCTATCTATGAAGAGCAGAACTTATCTAGGGCTGCTAATCGCATGGATATAAGCCAACCAGCAGTGAGTAAAGCACTTGCAAGGTTGAGAGATATCTATGATGAGCCACTGTTTCACCGCACCACATCAGGCGTAGAGCCAACCACATTCGCGATTGATATCTATCCTGCAATGGCCGCTGCACTTAAAAATTTTACTTCTACTTTATCTGCATCAAGAGACTTCGATCCTAAAACATCTGGCCGTGTGTTTTCCATTGCCTGCGTCTCGGCGGCGAGCTACGAAATGATGCCAAAAGTCATGCAGTTAATCAGCCAAGTTGCGCCAGGTATCGCGTTAGAGGTTCATCCTCTGTTTACCGAAGACTATGAGTCTGATTTAAGGCTGCAAAGACATGACGTGATTGTTGATATGACGCCTAAAGGAAGAACCATGCTTAAGCACGAGGTGATTTCTACAGAAGAGTTGGTCGTGGTGTGTAGTAGTGATCATCCTACGGTTGGCGATACGATCGATATGGAACAGTTCTTAGCACTCGAACATGTGGTTGTATCAAGGTGGCATGCGCGCAAAAGCTTATTGAGCTCTGAACACTACAGTGACCTTGAGAAACGTAGAATCGTGTATCGCGCAGCGGGCGTTGTAGAGATGCTGCCTGTTATCGAAGGCTCTGAGTACATCGGTGTAATGCCTATTTCATCGGTGCGTTGTTTCGCTGAAAAGTACGCCGTAAAAACACTGCCATTGCCCTTCGAGTTGGAAGACCTCGATATGTGTATGATTTGGCATCCAAGCCGTACCAATGAACCAAGCCATAAGTGGTTACGAGCTAAGATCAAAGCGGCAGCAAAAGAGTTATCAAGTTAGCCTATACAAGGACATAGCCATGGAAAGCATTCGCGCGATTTTAAACGGAAAGAAAGCCAATATCCCGGAATTAAGGAAAGCCATCTTTGCGGCGAGGGACAATGATATTGACCTGCAAGTTAGAGTGACTTGGGAATCGTCGGATATGTTCCGTTTGGTAAGCGAGGCAATATGCGATGGTGTTAAGCGTCTGATTGTGGCGGGTGGCGATGGAACGTTGAATGAAGCCGTTAACGCGCTCAACCAGTTCCGTGCGAGTGAAAGACCACAACTGGCGATTATCCCCATGGGCACGGCGAATGATTTTGCTACCGCAACGGGAATACCTAATGATATTTCGGGTGCTTTCGAACTAGCGCTGGAAGGCAAGGCGTTTGCAGTGGATAGCGTGCGTGCGAATGACCGCTACTTTATGAATGTCGCTGCGGCGGGTTTTGGTGCTGAAGTCACAGCTGAAACGCCAGTCGAGCTTAAAGATTTTCTCGGTGGCGGTGCGTATACGTTAACAGGGGTGGTGAAAGCACTCGGCTTTAAGCCCTACAGTGGCACGTTGACCATAGACAAAGGCAGCTTTACCGGCGAGATCCTTGTTGGTGCTTTTTGTAATGGTCGCTTAGCGGGTGGAGGACAAGAGTTAGCGCCTAATGCATTGATTGATGACGGTTTGATGGATCTAACTTTAGTCAAAACTTTCGTGGCTTCTGATTTGCCAAAAGTCATCGAAGAGCTCAAGAATCCAGCCGACGACGGCAAGTACATTGTCCATATTCAAGCTCGTTGGTTAGAGATCGATTTTCCTCAGTCACTGCCCATTAACCTTGATGGTGAACCTTATCGTTCCAACCAAATACGTTTTGAAGTCATGCCATCCAGCATTTGTTTGGTGTTGCCAGAAAACAGTCCTTGTTTGGTGAAAAACCGGTAAACCACTTCGGTTGGGTAAACGGAGTGATCGACCGATAGGGTTATTCACTCCGCTAAGATTCGTTATGCCTCTTTTTGCGTTTGCTCTGAATTAAGCAAGAAGTAAGACAACCAGTCATCAATCGGCAGAGGACGCGCAAAGAAATAGCCTTGAGCGTATTTACAACCGATCTGACGCAGTGTCTTTACATGACTCTGGGTTTCAAGGCCCTCTGCAATCACTGAAAAGTCGAGTATTTGTGCGAGTTTAAGCACCGCACAAGTAATCTCGTAATCAACCTTTGATGAGTTAATATCTTCAATAAAGCTTCGATCCAATTTTACGCAATCAGCCGAAAGATTCTTCAATACCGACAGTGAAGAGTAACCCGTGCCAAAATCATCGATAGCAATCTTATAGCCTTTAGAATGAAGCACCTCAATGGTTCTCGAACAGGTTTCAAAATCACGCATCATGTCTCTTTCGGTAATCTCAAGCAGCAATTGGTGAGGTTGGCAATCCGTTTCATCCAGTATCACTTGTAGTTGCTCGGCGAGGTCTGTCATATAGAACATTCTCGCTGAGAAATTGATTGAGAAAATCACGCCTTGCAGGCCTATTCCCGCACGTTGCCATTCAGTGATCAAGTTCGCCACTTTCTTAAACACCCATTTATCGATGTCGATAATGAGGTCACTTTTCTCCGCCACTTCAAGGAAATCAATCGGTGGCAGTAAGCCCAATTTAGGGTGTCGCCAGCGAATAAGTGCTTCGGCGCCAATGATCCCTTGTGAATCTAAGTCGACTTTAGGTTGGAAGAACACTTCAAGTTCGTCGTTAGCAATCGCTTGATGAAGCCCAATGTTGGTTTCGATTAAGTCGTTCACTTCATGAGTCATTTTATCCGCGTAGACTCTGTATTGATCTCTACCGTTCCGTTTGGCGTGATACATGGCGGTATCTGCGTTGCGAATTAAGGTTTCACGATCCAAACCATGAGTAGGGTACTCACACACACCAATACTCGCGGAGACGAAGATAGAATTATCATCGATGTAATACGGCTTTCTTAATGCTTGATTCAAGCGATCCGCGATCGGTTCACCTTCTTCTAAGCCAATGTTGGAATACACAACCAAGAACTCGTCGCCACCCATTCGAGCAACAAAGCCTTTATCGCCGACTAAGTTATTCAGAATGTCAGAGACATTGACTAATAAGTTGTCTCCGGGCGCATGCCCTAAGGAGTCGTTAATGGTCTTAAATTCATCAATATCAAGATAAAACAATAAGAAAGAGGCGTTGCTCTCACTGGATTTTCTAATCTCTTCATCCAATTGTTTGGTGGCCAACAGTCGGTTAGCCAAATTCGTCAGTGGATCATGGTGTGCGAGGAAGTCGAAGTTCTTCTTCTCTTCTGTGAGGTCGAGGTAGGCCTCGGACAGCCTTAAAGCCATGTCGTTATAGGCTTTTTCTAAGTGAGACCATTCGTCACTTCTGCCCAAGTTGATTGGGTTTTTGAGGCTACCGGATTCTAAACGGTCGAAGCCATGTCTAAGTGCATTGAGTGGCTTTCGAATGTGGTGTCTAACAACGTGGCTAACCAGCAACATCGACAGCACGACGGCTGAAATGCTGATAACAATCGCATTGAGCCTTGATAGACCAATCTCTTGTTCAAGCTGGTCTGTCAGTTCTAAGGCTTGGCTTTGTACGCGTGATTCGGTTTTTTCTACCATCTCCAACAAGTCACTTTGAGCAACTAGCAGTGATGCCATCACCAACCAACGCTGTTCCAGATTCGCTCGTATGCGTTTCAAAGCCGCGTTGTATCGTTTCACTGTACGATGAATTCTTTTCTTCTCAGCAATCACCGCTGACGTTTCGATATCGACGTTTTCTAAATGGAGCAAAAATATATCGAGCTCTTTCTCGACTTCGATAAGCAGGACTTTCTCCGTTTCTGGCGTGATGCGGCTGTGAATGTCACCGACCATTTTCCCCGAAGTGAGAAACGACTCTCGTAGCATGTTGATGAGATCTAATTCATTGTTATAACGAATGAAATTAGGTTGGTCTAAGTGCCTTAGCTTGCTGTCGGCGATTGCAAATTCGAGTTGATCAAGTTGCTCGGCTAACGCAGCGTCGATTTGATTGGTCTGTTTT
The DNA here is from genome assembly GCF_023161725.1 of Vibrio sp. 1CM24A. NCBI lineage: Bacteria > Pseudomonadati > Pseudomonadota > Gammaproteobacteria > Vibrionales > Vibrionaceae > Vibrio > Vibrio sp. 1CM24A. Next base: position 560,140 of record NZ_JALNTS010000001.1, on the reverse strand, counting down.
AGAATTCGATTCAGTGCTAGCGAACTGCCTAAGAAACGGTGGAAATTATCGATAAAGGCATCGATCTTTTGCGAGAAACCTTCGTTGGTCGAAAGATCTCTCAGTCGTTGCAGTTGGAAATCAACATTGAACGCTTCTTCAGACAGCGTGGTTTCGCTGAACAAAAAAGTTTGTTCCAGCAGCTTAACTCGAGAGGTGAGCGTAAACACGCGACGACTGATTTCAGAGTTAACGATCAGATCTGATACGTGTGTCGAGGTTTCCGTTTTGAGCGTCGACTCGACGTAATAGAGCGAGCGGATCACCATGATGACCGCAAGGCTCACAATCAATAGCGAAACCAGATTCGAAATAATGAGCCGTTGGGTGATGTTTATCTGAGGTAGTTTCATTGTGGCTTCCAAATTTTCAGATACGCTTCACGGTAGCCATTTTTAGGGTCGTAGATGCCTTTGTCTGACTGGCTGATGAGTTCTTCAACATTATCGGGCGTGACGAGATGCACAGGGGCAGAGTAGCCACTCGGAGGCATCTGGTTGAATGCTCGATTGAGCTCGTCGACAATTTGCCAACCTTGTAGATATAAGGGTTCAGGTACTGTCGCCAGTTGGAATTGACCGCTATTGATTCTTTTGTACGCGGCTTTGCTACCGTCACCCGCTGAAATGTTTTGTGGTATTAGCCGATACTCTTCGAGATTAGATTCCAAAGAAGGGATCGCATAATCAATGTAGAGGTCGTTGATGGCTAAGATATGAGTGATTTTTTCGCCATATTGATCATCAAGGTTCTTCAACGTCGCAGGCATCTGCTCAGCAATTTTATCGAGCGGTAAGTAGTTCAACTCAAGTACATCACAGGTACCGCAACGCTTGATGGTGTTGACCATCGCATTGGCTTTGATCATCGCAATTTCATAGTTCGGGTCGGTAAACACCACGGTTTTTGCTCGCCCGTTTGAGTTAACAATTGCTAGTAGCGCGGCCACTTCCGCCACATCGAGAGGGTCTGTGGTGATGTTGGTGTATAAGCCGATTTCTGGGTTGCCACCGACCAGTTCAGTCGCGTGCCAGCCAATAACAACGATTCCGAGGTCTTCCGCTTGTTTCAAAATGGTTTTGTGTCGAACAGCATCAATGCCTCCAAGAACAATGGCATCGGGTTCAAAGCCAATCGCTTTTCGGATAGCTGCGCCTTGGCGTACTTCTGAGCCTAAGCCATCAATGAACCTTAGATGCCAATTGATGTTTGAAATGGCCTCAGAGATGCCTTTACCCACACCGTAAACGCCACCATTACGTAAATCAGACGCGACAAAAATAACGTTCTTTTCATGACGCACCGCAGGGCCTTGCATTGGGCCATCCCAAGTTCTCTGATTGGAAACCGCACGCATCACTTTTTCTTCAGCATATTGGAAGAAATCGTCTTCATGATTACCCGCAAAACTCTGAGAGTAGCAAGTAGTAGCAAGCAACAAACTCGCAAAATTTAATCTCTTATTCATATGGCTTATAAAACGCTTTAACTTATAATCGCCCTATATTTATAATATTGTTAATAAACATTCAAACATTTGGTAACAGTTATGCCGGGTCAACTTTATAAAAATATTTTACCAACCCTACTGACAGCGTGTTTTTGCCTCCCTTTGTACGTCAATGCAGACGGTGTAAGGTCGGAGGCTGATGTAAAGAAACTTGAAAAATTTCAAGAGACTGTAAGTGGCGAGCCAATTTCATTAGCTCCGATGTCGATAGAAAAACCGGTAAGAATTGCGCTGATTTATCCAAGTGCAGATATTTCTGACTTTTGGACAAGAAATTACACCGCATTGAAGGAGAGACTTATCGCTTTGGAGCTGCCTTTTGAGATCAGTGAGTTTACTTCAAGGCAAATTGAGCACTCATTACAGACCCAATACATCGAGCAAGTCCTGAATTCTGAGACGCCTTATGACTTCGTCATTTTTGGTCCTTCTGAACTGGGTATCCAAGCCGGCAACATTCAAAAACTGTCCGCTTCCAAAGATTTCAAAACCTTTATTTGGGCGTTTCACACACCGAATGAGCAATGGAAACATCAACCAGACAGCTGGTTTGATTTCTCCAGTTCGATGGGTGCTGAGGTGCTTTGTGACCATGTGGTGAAAGAACTCGGAAATGAAGTCGAGTTTTCAGCTAATCGAGGAATCCCGGGAATAACAGATACTCAACGTTCACAAGGTTTCATTGATTGCGTAGAAGAAAAAGGCGATTGGTTAACGGTATATGAGCACTTCGGGCAATACCAGAAGATTGGTGGCGCCGATGGGATTCGTTTGGTACTCGGTAACTTCCCCGAAGTGACCATGGTTCACAATGCTAATACTGCGATGACCATGGGAGCGGTGGATGCTTTAAACAAGGCTGACATGTTGTCTGAAATCTATGTAACGGGTTGGGGCGGTACTGCGAAAGAGATAGAAAAGATTCGTTCCGATGAATTAGACGCGACGCCTATGCGAATGAGTGATGACCTTGGTGTGGCAACGGCCGAAGCGATTAAGTTTCACTTGGAAGAGCGAGAGGCAGAAGTCCCGTTGGTTTACTTAGGTCGTATCACCGTTGTGCACAACAAGATGAATGACGACCAATTAAATCAGTTAACCAGAGAAGCGTTTCGTTACTCGGGCAAGAATTAGGTTCGATCCACCTAGCCTTTATTAATCAAAAAGAGCCGTTTATCTGTTTCGACCTAGTGAGTCAGAATTAGATAAACGGCTCTTTTATTGAGTGGGTTCCGGATTCGAAATCTAGCTCACGGAACCTTAGAGATTGAGTCTACTCCGTGATTTCTTGCAGCACTTCTCCGATTGACCCACTTGGTTGGGTGATACCCAGTTTGTTCGAAAGCGTTGGCGCAATATCATATGGCGTCACTGCTCGTGATACCTTCTTAGCTTCAACGTCGTAACCTGCGAAGATCACCGGCACATGTGTGTCGTATTTCCATGGAGAACCATGTGTAGAGGCAATCTGGAGGCCTTCCATGTCGTTAATGTAGCTGCGCGGTGCAAATACTACGTACACGTCGCCAGAACGAGCAGGGTGGTAGTTATTTTTAATTAGCTGCATCACATGCGTATCCGGTACTCGGTTAGCCGCAATGTCACTACTTGATACAGCAAACGCAACACCTTTCACTTTTGCTATTTCATCCGCAATAGCTTCTTGGACCTTAGCCAGATCAAGCTTCTTCTCAGCGATCAGATCATGATTCAGATAGATGTAAGGTTGTGCGTACAAGCGAATCGCGTCTTTGGTTAAACCAAATTCATCCTTCAATCGTTTCTCAACACCACTCGAGAGTAATGTGTCTTTATTGAAGTATTGAGCTTGATTGAAACCAAGCGCATTTGCCGCAGGTGAAGATTCAGGTACACCGTGGTCGGCAGACAGCACAATCAATGTGTTTTCTAGCCCGACTTGGTTATCAACGGTCTTGAAAAGCTTAGCGAGAGTCTTATCAAGTCGGATAAGGTTGTCTTCTGTTTCTAGGCTTTCAGGGCCGTAAAGGTGCACCACGTAGTCGTTTGATGAAAAACTTACAGACAGATAATCGGTCACGTCACTTTGGCCAAGCTTCTCTTGCATCAGCAATGTGCTAGCGAAGTTTTCCGTGATCTCGTCACCAGCAGGGCTGACGGTTAGGGTGGTGCTGTAGTACTTGTAACTTGCCGGGCCGTATGGGTGAGGGAAGGTACGTTGGAAATCACCGAGTTTCACTTTGTGCTCGGTATCGTGTTCTTGCAACGTGTACTTATCACGCGGTAATGAGAGCTCCCATTTCTGTTTGGAATACTGAGCAGCAATCGCTTTCTCGTTCCAGCGCGATACCCAATCTGGATACTCGTCGTAGTAATAGTTACTGGTGACAAACTCAGATTGTGCTTTGGAGAACCAGAAGGCTTTACCACTGTGTCCCGCCAATGAGATCGCACCGCGGTCTTTCACAGACACACCGAACACTTTTGATTTGCCACTATTGGAAATAGTCAGCTCATCACCAAACGTGGTGGAGAGTATTGGCTCCGGAGAGCGACCATCGCCTTGTGCTGTCTTCTGGGTTGGGTCGATCTCTGTTGCTTTATCGACACCTGCACCAGAGGTCAGCATTTGGTAGTTACCGTCTTCTACGTTATACACCAAACGTTCTTCGCTACGGTCATACCAAACATTACCTACCATGCCGTGTACGCTCGGTGGAGCACCTGTTGCAAGCGACACATGGCCCACGATCGTTTCCGTGTTGCCATGTTGGTAGTTTGCGTTGGTGTAGTAGGTACCATCATCCATTAAGTACCGGAAACCGCCTTCACCGAAGTTGTGCTTATATCGTTCGATTAGATCTGCGCGCAGGCCATCTACCGTGATTTGAAGGACTAGATTTGGCTTTTCCGCAGCCGAAGCAGGGAGAGCACAGAGTAACGCGAGGGTTAGTCCTGAAAGCTTGGTGTAATGCATAGAGTTTCCTTATTCACTGTTGCCGCTGAGTTCTAATGTTTGGTCAGGTTTCTAACGTTTGGCCAGATTTCTAACGTGTGTACAGTGCGAATCGTATTTTTAGTATTGTTGGTGATGATTATCGAACCATAACCGTTGGCATCTTTAGCGAGTTCGCTTCGTTGGCTAGTTAACAGCTTTAGTTCGTATCCTTAACTAAACGCAAACCCATATCTGACATGGTGATCGATTGGCTTGCGAAGTCACGACGGTAACTTTCAGATTCATTTTCGTCATAAGCAAAGCTGCCACCGCGAACCGATTTGTGTGATAAACCAACGTCGCTGTGTTTTGCGTTGTTTGGGTTGTCTGTTGGGCCGAATCGGTAGAAGGTGTCGTCGAAGGCATCGATAACAAACTCACCCACGTTCCCAGTCATGTCATATAAGCCTAGTTCATTTGGTTTCTTTAGCCCGACTGGATGTGCGCTATTTTTAGAATTTGCTGAGTACCACGCAACATCATCTAAGTTATTGGAACCACTGTAAGTATAGCCTTTGCTTTTGTTGCCGCCTTTGGCTGCAAATTCCCATTCAGCTTCAGTCGGCAGACGGTATTCTTCGCCTGTAAGTTCGTTCAATTGCTCGACGAAGTAGTTCGCTTGTTGCCAGCTAAGGTTATTGACCGGGACTTGTGGGTTTTGGAAATAACTGAGAGATGAACCCATCACCGATTCGAACAATTCTTGAGTCACCTCAAACTTCGCAATATAGAAACTATCTACAGTTACATTACGTGCAGGACGCTCTGCTTTGGTCGCTTCTGGATCGTTCGAACCCATGGTGAATGTGCCGCCTTCAACCAACACCATCTCTTGATCAATTTGTTGGGCGATAGGGTGTGTAGGCACGCTTGCACAGCCACTCAGAAGAATAGTCATGGTGACGCTGCTAATTGTTGCTAACTGTTTGTAATTAAGAAATTTCATCACGTGCCTCAGATGTTCGAAATAGGGTCTAATTCTAACGTTTAAGGTCATTCCTATTGGTTATAAAGGGTATAACATGTCACCTGATCGAATAGGAACTATGATGGCTCCAGAATACTAAAATAGGTAGGTAAATCATGCATATTACTCAAGGTCCACAATATAACGGTAAAGCGTCTAAGCGCTTGCATGTCATGGCTAAGCCGATTGGCGCAGCGTGCAACATTGACTGTAAATATTGTTACTACCTAAGTAAGCAAGATTTGTTGGAGTACAAGAAAGGCAGTTCTCCAAGAATGGATGATGAGACGTTAGAAACCTACATCCGACAATACATCGAAGGTCAAAACACACCAGAAATCATCTTCTCATGGCAGGGCGGTGAACCGACCATGCTGGGTTTGGCGTATTTTGAACGCGTGGTTGAGTTACAGAAAAAGTACCAACCTAAAGGCGTATTAATTTCAAACGATTTACAAACCAATGGTACTTTGCTGAATGATGATTGGGCTGAGTTTCTTGCGAAGAATAACTTCCTGATCGGTTTGAGTATTGATGGTCCTGAAATGCTGCACAATGCCTATCGTGTCAACAGAGCTGGCCGTGGCACATTCAAACAAGTGATGGCGGCCGTGGAGCTGCTGCATAAACACCAAGTAAAGTTCGCAACGCTTACCTGTGTGAATAACCTAACCAGTCAAAATGCACTTGAGGTCTATCGCTTCCTACGTGATGTGGTGAAGTCACCGCAAATGCAGTTTATTCCTATCGTTGAACAGAAAACGTTCAGAACGGTTGCACCGCAAACATCCCAAGTGAGCGAGCAGCTCAAACAAGGCGACAAACGCCTGATCCCCGGACATAAAGATTCGATCATGGAATCGTGGTGTGTGTCGGACTTGGCTTGGGGTAATTTCCTTATTTCTGTGTTTGATGAGTGGGCCAAGAACGACATCGGCAAGGTGTTTGTTCAGTATTTTGAAGCGAGCGTAGAAACATGGATTGGGCGTCCGAACCCACTGTGTACCTTGAACGAGATATGCGGCAAGGGTTTGGCAATGGAGCCAAATGGCGATGTTTTCTCATGCGACCACTATGTTTACCCTGAGTACAAAATTGGCAATATTCATCACGAGAAACTTGATGATTTAGCGTACAGCGCACCACAGCAAAAGTTTGGTTTTGCTAAATCCCGTACACTGACCAGTCAATGTCAGCAGTGTGATTACAAGTTCGCTTGTCATGGTGAGTGCCCTAAGAACCGCTTTATCAAAACTCGTGCAGGCGAACCGGGCTTGAACTACTTATGTGCAGGTTGGCATAAGTTCTTTTCTCATGTCGATAAGTCGATGGCGTATATCGCTCGCGCGATGGGGCATCCTGTTGCTCATGGTAAATTCAGCGACTCAGTATTGATGGCGCATCGAGCAAAACAGGTGCAACAAGCCACGTTCGAGACCAAGTTTTAACTTGTTCTTTGGATCAACAGGTCCAAGATAAATTTAATCAGATACGAGTCTAAGGACAGGCTAAGTTCTCCAGTTTAAGGTAATACTATGATGAAGAAGAGTTTAGCGACGGCTGTTGCTTTATTGGTTTCAACGTCCGCATTGATTTCAACGTCTGCGATGGCTGCGAATAGCGTTCAACAAACGGTTGACGCGCCAGCACAAAATATCAATCAAGTGCTTGAAATGACGGACACTCAAACCCGCATTCAACAGTTGTCTTACATGGCACAAGATCAGAATCAATCTGTTGAAAATCGAACTGGAGCACTGCAAGAGCTTACTTCATACCCAAGCCAAAATGCGCTGGTGGCGGTGGCAAGAGGCTTAAAAGATCAAAACCCTGAAGTGCGTGAAGCGGCGGTTATCGGTTCTGAACCTTACCAACTTGAACATCGTTGGGCATTAGTTTCACCTCTGCTAAAAGATAGCGATACCATGGTTCGCCATACGGCAACGTCAAACCTAGTCCGCGACTTCAATGCATTAGATGATGAACAGAAAGCACAAATTGAACCACCAGTCACAGAGTTGATTAGCTTCTTGGAAACGCAAGAATCTGAAAAGTACCAATTACTGTTTGCTGATGTGCTTCGTTGGCACAACGATTGGGATAAGGCGGAAACGGTTTATCTAGAGCTGATCAATACGCATCCAAAAGAAGCGCAAGTTTGGTTGAGCTACGCAGATAATTTTCGAGCTCAGAACAAAGATAAGCAAGCAGTCGAAGTATTAGATCGTGGTTTGGAGAGCGTGCCAAACAACGCCGCTCTGCATTATTCGAAATCGTTGACTCTGGTTCGCCTTGAAGACAAAACTGCGGCAGCCAAAGAGATTGAAGTGGCTGCGAAGCTAGCGAAAGATAACAGCTACTACTGGTACCTAAATGGGGTATTACAAGAAGAGTTGGATATCGACAAGTCCACTAAATCGTTCGAGAAAGCATATTTGATCTCTGGTTCTCCAGAGCAGTTATACGCGGTCTGCGATATCTACGTACGCTACGGCAATGAAAAGACCGATGATTGCTTGGGTGAGCTAGGTAAAGTGGCTCCTGATTATGTTATTGATCAGTTGAAAGAGAAACGAGTAGCGCCAAGCTCATAATATCCAAATGAGTAAATAGCGAAGCCGATAATGAAAAGCCAGTCGACACGTTCGACTGGCTTTTTCGTGTCCATGAACTGCTTAGACAAGGTTCAAGCAACTAAAGACAAAATAAGGGCAAGCCTGTTACTTGCCCATTTCGTTTTATTATTCACCCATAGAGCTTGATGCACGGCGTCTGTCGGTCGCGCCATAGATCTTGCCATCTTTGACTTCAATGGCATTCAAGCCACTGACGACTGGAATGACATGCACCGGATAACCGAGCTGCATGAATTCTGGTACTAGCATTTCAGCGTAAGTTTTCTTTTCGACGAGTAAACCCGTTGGGTCATAAGGTTTGGTGCGATCAATCTTGGTGCCGTATTGGATGTTTGGAAGGTCAATGGCTTCTTGCGCGGACAGATCCCAATCGAGAACACCTACTACGGCTTTCAACACGTAACCCGGAATTTGCGAACTGCCTGGAGAGCCGACAACTAAACGCAGGTCATCTTTTTTATCCATAACCATTAACGGTGTGATGGCGGAACGAGGTCGCTTACCTGCTTCGATGGCATTTTGAGTCGGTTTACCGTTTATGGTGGGTTTGGTGGAGAAGTTCGCCATTTGTGCGTTAAGAATTACACCATCGACCATTACGCCTGACCCCATACCTGTGCCGACGGTGCTAGTCATAGCAATGGCATTACCGTCTTTGTCGATAATGGATATGTGCCCGGTATCTTGGCTCTCAAAACCTTGATACTGAGCGTAATCAGTATTGGATAGCTTGCCTGCTTTCGGGTTTGTTTTCGCAATGCCACTCTCTGGAATGAGCTTACGTCGCTCATCGATGTAGGCTTTGTCGAGTAGGGCAGCAACTGGCGCTTCGATGTAATCTGGGTCACCGGCATAAGCGATGCGATCGGCCTTAGCGATTCTCATGGCTTCGGTCATCAAGCGCCAAGGTTCAACATCGGTTTTGGACATGTCTGCTAAGTCATAGGCCTCTAACATTTCAAGGCTTTGAGCAACCATCACACCACCAGAGGCTGGATAACCAAACGAGACAATCTTGTTGCCTCGGTAGTCGCTTTCGATAACCTCACGTTGTTTCACTTGGTACTGTTCAAAATCTTCAAGAGAGAGCTTAGCGTGGTCGGCGTCGATTCGACTGTTAACCGTTTCAACGATGTGCTTACCAAACTCGCCACCATAAAGGTACTTATCGCCTTGTTGGGCAATGTTGCTAAGAGTGTCAGCAAGCTTAGGGTTTTTCATCAATGTGCCGGTTGGTTTGATTTGGTCGCCATTCCAATACAGGGCTTCGATTTCTGGATCTTCAATCAATCGTTCTTGTTCACGAACCACGATGTCGTAGGTGTAGCTGTTCATCGCGTAGCCCTTGCTTGCCAGTTCAATTGCGGGTTGAACAAGCTCAGACCATGGCAGTTTTCCGTATTGTTGATGAGTGCTATAGAGCAAACGAAGTGTGCCGGGAACCGCTACAGAACGAGCCCCTAAAATCTCGTTTCGACTTAGCGCTTCTCCATTTTCCATGAACATGTCTGGAGTAGCAGTTGAAGGGGCTTCATCTCGTCCATCAAGTGCGAGGAATTGATCTTTGTCTTTTTGGTAAAACAGCGCAAAAGTGCCGCCGCCAATCCCAGTCATATCCGGTTCAACCACAGACATTGTCATCTGCATCGCCACCATTGCATCGACTGCATTACCGCCTTTTTTGAGTATCGAATACCCAGTGCTGCTTACGTATGGATTCGTTGCACTTACCATAAACTCTTCGCCAGTTTCGTCTGGCGTAATTGGAAAAGGATTTGGCTCAGCCGCGAAACCGACCGCTGAAACCAAACTTAAAGATAAAGTAGCTATTCGCATGCGTTCTCCGTTTAAGGTATCTGTTTATTCGCTTTTAGGTTGACCAAATTAAGGTAGTGAAGTTCGTGACTTTACAGCCTTCTTACACAATGCTGACGGCTCTGACATTAGTGACTAAATCACCTAAATGTTTCTGTATTAAAGGATAGTTAAGATCAATGTTATGGCTGTTTAAGCATGACAATTCAAAGACATAAAAAAGCCCAGACTGTTTGATTAGCTTGGGCTTTTATTTCTATTGACGATGATTTTTACGCATGATTAGAAAACGAAACTCAGCATTATGGTGTAAAGGACGGCATCTTTGTCATCAAAGCCAGTGAGCGCGTTAAAATCTTCGACAAACGCACCGTTTGACTTGCGAGCTTCGAAGTATTGCACTTCACCATTGATAGAGACGTTTGGTAACACATCGTAATCCACACCAATTAGGTAGCTGTTTCCTGTTAGGTGTTCGTGAGAATCAAACTCTGCTCCGTAAACGACGTATGGAGTGAATAAATCTAGTCTATAGCCCAAACTCGCGTACATCGAGGACGAGAAGTCACTGATCTGTCCTTCACTTGCAAGCACCGCTTGACCTAATTCATACTCAGCACCTAACGACCAAAGTTGAATGTGTTGGTTGTCTTGTTTGCTACTGAATGGAGCTGTTATCGAAGTTCCAGGGATTGTAATCGTGCCAGAAACGGTTTGATCAAAATTGGAGTCGAGGAATGACAAGTTCCAACGATAGTTTTCACCGCTCAATTGAAGATTGGCACCGAACATTCGGTTGGTTTCAAATTCCAGCTCTGTACTCGAATTAAAGTCGACTTTGTTTTTGTCTTTTACACCGAAGAAAGGTGAGAGCAATAGCGTTGCTTCATCACTGACATCATAAGTCCAGCTCACTTTTATGCCGTTGAAAGCTGTGATTCCGAGAACGCTGTTATACACCTCTGTCGGTGGCCTTGCTGTCATATAGGCTTGGCCCACATAGTAGTACTCAGAGGCAAGGAATAGTGGCAGTCGTAATCGACCAACGCTGACATCAAAGTCATTAAATTCATAGCCTAAGTAAGCCCACTCTAGCTGCGGTTCACTCCAATCATATTGGGGTGGCTTGACAACTTGCACGGAAGCTTTGAATGAGTTGTAGAAGTAATCGAGTTGAACACCAAATGTGGTATCACAGTCGTAACAGCTCTCATCAGTAAAACCGCGGTTGATGATTAATGGATTATCGTTATCCGATGTTGCCCAAGACGTTGAGCCAAAGCCACTCAAGGATAAATTATCGGTAAGTTCGATATTCGCAAAAGCCGGAGAGGCCATTGAGGCACATAACACTGACGTAATTATTCTTTTCATATTATTTCTCCGAACTTATAACGTAGAGAACGTTGGCATTTTGAGGAACCGAAGAGAGTGGGGAGTAACCAATACGGTTTGGTTTGTCATCAAGCCAGTCCACTAAGCTGTCGGTTGATGCCGTTTTGATTTCTCTTGGATAACGCGCTTTTCCTGAAAAAGATAACCCAGCCCAATGTGCATTCATTTGAGCGGCATTTTTTCCAAGTAAAAGCTGATAAAATTGTTCTCTCTCGGCGCTGTTCTCAGGCCAGTCTGATAGTTCTACACGTTTGCCATTGAGGCGCTTGGTTTTTCCTCGGTATAGCTTTCTTGCTTTGTTTATCGATATCTCTTCAAACCCAGAGTCTAAAGAGAATATGGCGTAATCTTCTGCGGCATGAGCGGGGCTGAGAAGGAGTAAGCTTCCTAACAACCCTATCACTGCGGGTAGCAGCGCTCTGCACGAGAGTGTTTTAATTGTTTTGATCCAATCCATTGGTTTCTCCTAACAAGTCGCACTTTCTATTTGGTGGAACAGTTTTTCTTTTCTTACGGGCTTCGCTACGTACCCATCCATTCCGGAATCAAAGCACTTTTGAATATCATCATCGATAACACTGGCGGTTAACGCGATAATAGGAGTTTTGCTTAAGCCTTGGTTTTTCTCGTGTTCTCGAATCTCCTTAGTTGCGGTGAAACCGTCCATAACAGGCATCATGCAATCCATCAAAATAATGTCGAAGCTACTGTCGTTCTGATACATATCAACGGCAATTTGTCCGTTGTCTGCAATTTCAAAGGCGTAACCGGCTTTTTTAAGCATCACTGAAGCGACTTTCTGGTTCACGCGATTATCTTCAACAAGCAATATCTTTTCTGATTTGCTCGGAATTGCGTTTTGTTCCGCTTCTTCAGGCAAAGTACGTTTTGTCGCAGCCCCGTTGATAATCGGAGTGACAGTTGCAGGTTGTGTCTTAGGTTGAGCTTTATAGGAAGCTGGTAGTGGCATAGCTTCGACCGCGGTGAGCACTTTCTCCTTAAGCATCTCGAACTTGAATGGCTTTGGTACATAGTCATCCATACCAACGTCGAAACATTTCTGAATATCGTCATCGATGACACTGGCGGTCAATGCAATGATAGGGATGCGTCGCGTCGCTTCTGTTTCTTTTTCAATTCTTCGGATGTTGCTTGTCGCATCAAAGCCATCCATAACCGGCATCATGCAATCCATGAGTATCGCCGCGTAATGAGGATTAGCGGTGAACATGTCGATAGCTTCTTGACCGTTATTCGCAAACTCGAATTCAAAACCACTCTTTCCTACATGAAGACCCGCAATCTTTTGGTTGATCTTGTTGTCTTCAACGATAAGGATTTTGTGTTGGATCTCAACTTGTGGCTGGCTTGCCTCAGATAGTTCCGCCAAACCTCGTGTATCACAAAGCTCAATAGCTTTAATTAAACGCAAGCCGAGTAGGGGCTGTGCGACTTGTGCTGTAACGCTGTCACCAAGATCCGCTGGCTCACTTAAGAAGGAACGTATCAAACAGATTGTGATGCCGTTTTGGTGCAGCTTAGCTAAGTTATCTGCGTGGGTATTAGCTAGGAATGCGTCATCTTCGGCGAAAACGACAGTGATAGGTTTAGTGTGTTTTTGAGTGGAGAGCTGCTCTGTAATTGCCGTTATATCGTTCGTTTTATCGGTAACCTTCAAACCATAAAGGTTAAGGTCGGACTCGATTCGCTCGGAGAGCATGTTTTCGTTACCCAGCACATAAATATCAGCCATTGCTGCACTTGGTTTTGGCAGTATCAAGTCAACAGGCAATTCCAAGTCGAAGTAGAAACAACTCCCTTCACCTTTAACTGAGTCGAGTTGAATTTGACCACCCATCAGTTCAACCAACTGTGTACTGATGGCTAGACCAAGACCAGTACCACCAAATTGACGTGTGGTTGAATCGTCTTCTTGAGCGAAGGGTTCAAATATCTGTTTTTGTTGCTTTGAATCGATACCAATACCCGTGTCTCGTACAGCAAATCGAATTGTGGCATTGTTATCTGCTTTGTTGAGCGTTTGGATTGATAAGGTGACGCCACCTTCTGCAGTAAACTTCACCGCATTCGACATAAAGTTCATCAAGATTTGTCTTAAACGGTGATCGTCTATCATCACGCGTGCCGGTGTGTCTGGGCTGATATCTACGTTAATCGATATTTTTTGTTCTTTGGCTTTTGGTGCCACAATAGAGGCTATGTCGTAAATCGATTCTCGAATTGATGCTGAATGAGGGCTGATCAAGAGCATGCCAGATTCGATCTTAGAGAAGTCCAAAATGTCGTTAATAAGGCTTAATAGCAGTTGAGAAGAAGTCTCAATGGTATCGACATAATCGCGTTGTGTTGGTGTCAGCGGTGTATCAGACAAGATCTCAGAAATACCGATAACGCCATTCAATGGAGTACGAATCTCGTGTGACATGTTAGCCAAGAAGCTACTTTTGGCCTTACTGGCTTGTATCGCGTGATCTTTTGCTTCTTCAGCGTCTTCTTTAGCTCGCTCGGCGTCTTCTTTTGCTACCGTCAATCTCTCTTTCGCGAGTTCTCGTTCGATGGTCAATCGTTCAACTTGTTGAGCAAACAGACTGAGTTCATCTTTACCTTGGATTAATTTATCTAAAGAAGGGCGCGTGTCATCATTTTCGCTTTTTAAGAAGGCTAACACCAAATTTAGGTTGTTAGTGACTTGTCTGGCCAAGCTAAGGGTTAAACCCATAACAATCGCTGCCAACAAAGCGACGATTGAAATAAACAGGGTTCGCTGTATTTGCGCGTCATAGATGGCTTGCTCAACTTCTTGTTGAAACTCTTGCTTGATTACGCCGCCAAGGCTTTGTAATAAGTTGAGTCGAGCGCTCATCGCTTCTAAGCCAACAGACACTTCTTGTGGCGTCAGTTGGCTGATTGCATTTAGGTCGAGTAGCGCGCTTCTTATCTCTTGGCTTTGAGCAAACACATCATTTCGAAACACTTCAACCATCAAAGACACTTGATGTTCGTTGGCGTTCAATGAAACAAAGCGCTCTAAGAACAATTGTTGTCTTTCACTCAAGGTTTCGATTTGTTCTGCGAGTTCTGGGTCGTACTCTTGGCTGCTTTGGAATATCTCAATCAGTGAACTACCAAGCTTGAACTCTTCATTCGACCAAAACATCAACCACTCAAGTTGTTGAAGGGCAGTGAGGTGCTGTTGAATTTCACGTTTAGTGTTTTCAAAAGGGACCTTCTCTACTTCAAGTAACAGTTGCTTGTATAAATCGCTCTGCCATTCGAGGGCATCCAATTTATCGTAAGTGTCAGTCGCTTGCATCGTCGATAAGGTCGCTTCGCTGAAATCGGCAACAAGTTGATTCATTTCATCAGATGCGTCTAAAAAAATGATGGGAGACAGGTTTTTTAGTTCTGCCTTTACTTGATTGCTTTGAGTCGCAAACTCTTCAGGGCTAGACGCCAAGGTACTTCTATACAAGACAGAAATATCTTGAAGATACACAGATAACTGATTGGTTCGTTCAAAATCGGTTAACTGAGTCGTTAATATAAAAGCCTGTCTACCTGCTAGGAAGAGTAATAATGAAATGGGAAGTAGAACTAAGCCAAAGAGTTTATGTTTGACTGAAAGGTTATTCCAGACCGTAATTGCCATATAAGGATCCATCCAACTGTCGTTATATAAAAACAGTAGAATAAAAGTTCCGATATGGAAACTTTGAAACGGTAAATTTTACGTAAGTGTGGGAGGGGTATAAGTTCTTGTGATTCCAGAGCTTATTTTGAAATGCGTTCTTTTATTAGTAATTTATAGCGTTTGGCAGTTTGTTTAATTTTATGCTTATTGATGAATAACTTAAAAAGCGTATTAATGAGGACGATTGTTATCGAGGCTTAATTCGAAAAGAAGTTGCTCTAAAACCGTTTTTGCAGAGGGTTCTAATGTCCAAATACCGAGCATTCTGTTTAGTGCAGCGCGATACACTCTGTTTTTGAGTAGGAAGGCGAGTGTGCTCGTATCGTTGTTAAAAACGTGTGTTTGTATGATTGTGAGCTCTGGTTTATTTGCGATTTCAATTTTCTGTAGGTTAAAAGCAGGCAGGAATGAACACTCGTACCAAATCTCAATGATCTCTCGAAGTTCGATTTCTTCTTCAGGCACGTCACAGCCCTGAAATATATGATTCTCAGGAATTGCGGATAAGTAAGCTACATCAAGCTTGTCTGCAACGAATGTGTACATTTTCTTCCTTGTTACCTGTGGTATTGGGGCGAATCATCTCTCTCACTTATGATTTTGTCAATTACATCCATTTCCCTAAATAGCGAATTGTGACTAAGCGTTGAGGTTTTAGCTCAAGCTGTTTAAGTATTTGTCTGTTAAGCCAAAATATTTCAAATTCCCATCCGGCTCTAACACTAAACTCATGTTTGATGTTGCGATCAAACCAGGGTCATTAGTCGAAAAAATCACGGTTTTATTCAACAATTTATCGGAGAACAGGCGATTAAAGTATTGAGCGTTTTCTTGCTCTGCACCGTTGAACGGTTCATCAATGATAATCAGAGATTGCTCACAGTTACCTAGGCCAAGTGCCAAACGCAATTTTTGTTGAATTCCATTCGGGAGACTTTTGCATTTATCCACGCTTAACTGAGTAGCCAAGCCTTCAGGAAGCCATTCATCTAATTCAAAGAAGCTGATCATCTCTTGCATCTTGTCTGTTGGAATCAGCCCGTTGTGTAGAATGAAGTTGGTCTCAAGTGAGCCTTCAAAAATATGTAAATTGAAAGGAATGTAGTTAATCGACGTGCGATAACGGTAGCTATTGAACTGTTTAATGTTGTAACCATCGACAGACACAGCGCCTTGATAGCGGTCTTCTAACCCAGCAATGATTGAGATTAAGGTGGTTTTGCCGCAGCCCGTAGGGCCACAAATGACCACTTTGGCACTGGGTGGGATTTTGAACCCCAAGTTAGTTAAGCCGGTTGCTGCTCCCGCGTATCGGTGACTGACACCGCTGCCCACGATGCTGCCTTGGAACTGGCGAATAGGTGGGCTTTTTTCTAAGGTCAATTTGTCGTCATTCATCGACATTAAATTGTTTATCTGTGCTGATGAAGCCTTGATCGATTGGAACTTGGAAATTGAGTTATAGATACCCATGATTGGGCCTAACGCTTTCCAAACCAAAATTACGGTTGCGAGCATGGCACCTGCATCAGAAGTACCTTCCATCACGCCGATTACCGCGGTCACGATACTTGCTGTACCAATCACTTGAATCAAACTGCCGCCAGCGGCCTGAATCTTACTGTTCGTTACGGCAACGTTCTCTGCATCGCTGGTGCTTTGCATGTGCGATGCACTGAATCGAGATTGAACGACACGAAGTAAAGGTAGGCCTTGAATGGTCTTGATACCACGAAGGATTTCGTTCCATTGATACGAGACCATAGCATTGGCGCGCGAACTTTTGGATGTGGCTTGCGAGTAGATATAGCGCGAGTAAATACAGAACACTAGCATCAGTATTAAACCACCCATTACCACCAATGCCGCTGTACCAGACATCAGAGCTATGGCGATGATAAATACAATCACAAACGGCATATCAAAATAGCTGAGGGTTGATTCTGCAGTCACTAAGCGTCGGAACGTATCGATATCTTTCAAACGAGCTAACTGGGAAGATACCCCAGCTGTAGATGTCATCGCATAAGGTAGCCACAGTAGCTTAGATATAACGGCTTGCGAGATGTGCACGGCGAGATCTTTACCGGAAGTGGCAATGATGTTGACCCGCATTTTCTTAAAGAAGTATTCAGAGAAGCCGACAATGATGGCAAACAGAGTCAACCAATACAGTGTCGCCTCAGAACTCGAAGTCAGTGCGAAGTTATATACACTCATAATAAAGAATGGCTGCAGTGCACCGAGAATACTGATGACGAAGCTGAGAATGATCAGGCTTTTAAGTTCATTGTTATAACGATAGAAAGCGTATTTAATCCAATTACTTCTGTCTTGCGATTCCGGAGGTGGTTCGCGGAACAGACGAGAATATTCGCTAATCGCAATCAGCAAACAGGGCTTTTTACACATTGGGTATTCAATGGTGTTGTTGTTCGTATAATCAAACAGCAGCAACTTTCCATCTTTGGTGCCTAAGAAGATCGCACTTAGATTTTCTATTTCAATAAAGCATGGGTGAGGGTGCTTATCGATATTCTCGAGTGTCTTTAGCTTAGTCACATCACAGCGATACCCAAGGCGCTCTATGGTTGCTGTAAAGCTGTCGCCATCTTTGGGTTTTGGAATAAAAGCATCGCTGAGGATTGCGGGCGTACCTTCCCATTCCAATGCTATCAAGGTGTAAGCTAATCCGCGAATCAGCGGCGACTGACCGTAACGTTCATCATAACCACTTGCTTCAAAGTCCAAAACTCGCTGCGGAACATTGTTGAAGTCAACTAGGATACTCATTGGTCACCTCCGGTAAGTTTTACACGTTTGAGGCGGTGGTTAAGTTTATCCATTTTATTGCTGGCGATGATCAAGATTTTGTCATTGGCGCGATAAGCCGTACTGGTGAGAACGACTCTCGCAAATTCCTCATCAAACACACAATCGATGTCATCGAATATCAATACACGCTTACTGGCGAGCAGGGCGCGAACTAATAATAGGGCGTAGCCAACTTGGCGAGAGAATGGGTTACGCATATGGCCTTTGAGTTCTGTATAAAAACCGGCAGGAAGCCCATCAATTTGAGCTTTGATGTTCATGGTTTCACACAGTGCAAACGCCGTGTTATTCAAGCTTGGGCGGAAACAGGTGAGGTTATCGATAATCGTCCCTTCTACGAACGAACTGGTCTTGTCGACCATCAATACACTGTTACGCCAAACGTTGTAATTGACGTCATCCAAAGGCGTGTCGTTAATCATGATATCGAGTTTGCTATCACTGTTCTGACGCGTAATACAGTTAGCGAGGTGGGTCTTACCTGAACCACTTTTCCCTGTCAGCAAATAGGCTTGTCCGAGTTCGAACTCGATACGCTGCTTTTCAGAATACTTAACCGAAATACGTTCTACTTCTGTTGTTTCATGTTGGTGCTCCACAGAGGCTGCTAATTCAAGGAGATCAGCGATACGTTGGATATGGAGTTTGTTTAATTCCCAGCGGCTCGCGGTGCGCATTACTTGCTGGTAAGGCGCAAAATAACGGTTGGTTAGCATGATGATGGCGGCCATGATGCCTTGACTCGATTCCATATTGATTACTGCAGTCGCCAAGACCACTACAACGCAAGCAATGGATAGCTGTTGAATTAGCGCCAATATTAGGCTGAAGTTTGATTCAATCTGCTCATATTTGATGTTCTCCACTTCACGCTCTTCGACCATTTGTGTCATCAGGCTTTCAACGCGGTATTCCATGTTTCGTGCCTTGATATCAAGCGGGCTAGAGATGATCTCAATGATTTTGGAGGTAGTTAACCCTTCGATGTCTGACTTATTCTGCAAGCTACCAATTTTCTGTTTGGAAAGGCTCCAAGCGAAAATCGCTAAGACAGCCGAGGCAATTAGAAGGGTAATGCCAGCCCATATGTTGATGAGACCGATGATAAGTATAGTAATCACGCTAACAGCAAGGTTGATAAGCGCTCGAACCGATTCACCACCAAAGAAGGTCTTAAGTTCGGGAATCGTTGAGATTCGTTCTAGGTATTCGCCTGGCTCCAAACGGCGGAATTTAGAGATCTCCGCCAAACAAATGGATTGGAATACCTTGTTGGTTAGGTTGGTTTCAAACTGCCTCATGATGACGGAAGATATCTTCTCTTCCTGACTTTTTAAGTGGTAGTCGAGGAAGATGGAAATCAAAATAATCGCGAACAATAAGAACAGAGTATCTTGTGCTTGGTTGGGTAACACACGGTCAAAAATGATCAGAATAGAGAAGGGCAGTACCAAGCCAAACAGGGTCGATATTATCGTTGAGAAAGTCAGATAACACTTATCTGCCATATTTATCTTTTGCGAAAATTGCTCAGTTTGCATTGCGACCTCCTTTTCTCAATGACTCCGTTGAGAGAAGATGTTTTGGCACCAAATCTTGATTGTCGCGACCTTCAATATCGCTCATTAATTGCATCACGCTTTCGATAGATTGAATTGAGAGTATTCCCTTAATTTGCTCAAGCTTGATGGTCTCGATGATGTAGTCGTATCGCGCGCTTTCGTAGTCTCTCAAAGCGCTGAACAGTTTACTTTCCGCCGCCAGCAAGTCGGTGATGGTACGCGTGCCTAATTGGTAGGCTCTTTGGATCCCTTTATAAGACGCGTAGTTGGCGCGAATGATGTTTTCGTAACTGCTTATAGATTGCGAGAAATCGTTAATGTTGAGCACTGAGGTATTCACGCTGTTACGTGTGGTATAAAGCGAATCTTGGTAAAGCAGTTCAGTACGCTCGATGGCTGTTGATGACTTCTGATAGCCGTAGTAATCAGAGCCACCGGACAAGATAGGCACGGCGAGGTTTAAGCCAACACTGGTTGAGTTACTTTCACCTGTAGCTGTAATGTCGCTTTTGTCGTAGTTATTGGCGTCATCGTGTCGATAGCTGGCTGAAAGCGAAACGGTCGGTAAGAAGTTTGAACCGCTCTCTTTTAAGCTTCTGCGGCTTCTCTCTACGTTTTTCTTTGCCACCAACAAGTCGTTATTCAGCTTTAACGCCTGATCCATGATCGTGCGTTGCTCGGTTTCGTTTATCTCTTTTAGCGGCACGCTTTCGTATATGTCTTGCGACGGAGTGATAGGGTATTGAATTTGAATAGAGAGCCCGTTGAGAATGACACGTCGATCTTTTTGCAAGGTTCTTAATCGGTTCGACACGCCTTCTTTCTGAGCAATGACTTCGTACAGTTCACTGGCTGCGGTGTTACCTAGCTCTACATTACGTCGCATTTGATGTTCACGCGTTTCAGACGATTTGAGCTCAACCTTAGTCGCTTTAATTTGGGCGTTGTTTTTTAAATACTCAAAGTATTGAGAACCGATTTCCGAAATGGTGCTTTGGATTTTGTTCTCGTGTTTAATCTCTTCGATATTGAAGTCGAGCTTTGCTGTCCCATATTTGAAAATGTCACCAAGATTGAATATGGATTGGGATAAAGAAAGACTGTAGCTATTTGAGTTATAGCTAGAGGTTTCATCGGGTACGCTCGATAGCAAGGTTTCATTCTCGTTCCATGTGGTATCGGCAGCACCATTGAGTGAAGGCAGAAATTTAGAGCGACTAATACCAATGTTGTACTCGTTTTCTTCCACGCCCTTATCACTAGCGCGAAGAGACAGGCTGTTTTGCAGGCCGAGCTCTACCGCTTCAAGCAGGGTAGTCGCCGATGCTGAAGGTGTCGTGCTTAATATAAGCGCAGCCATGATGCTGCTAGTTAAGTTTTTGTACCGCCACATACTTGTTGATCACCTTGATGATTTGGTCGCTTTTATAAGGTTTGCTGATCACGTAATCCATTCCGGCCTCAATACAAGCCTGGTGTTCGTTACTGCTGGTCAATGCGGTTGCACCTATGATGGTGCAAGGGTTCTTCTCGTTTTCTTGTTCAAATTGTCGAATACGTTTTGTGGCTTCAATGCCGCCCATACCCGGCATGATGCAATCCATAAAGATGATGTCAGAACGTTTATTCATGAAGTGCTTCACGGCATCGGCGCCATCGCCAACCATGTCTGGTTCATATTCTTGCTTGGTAAGAATTCGTTTCAGTAAGATCTGCTGAACTCGGTCATCCTCTACGATAAGGAACGAGCTGTTCTCCATCTGTTCTTCCGATGCTTCCGCTTCCATAATGGTGAGTAGGTTTGGAATGAACTCGTAAGGGATAGCAGGAGCGTTGATGATTTTGTCGACGAAGCTATGGCACTCTTGAGCTTGCTGAGTGTTGGTCACTGACAACAGTAACTTGGTGTTTGGGTGGTTCTTAAGTTGAGATTTCACCGTCTTACTCAACGACGGCAGTTTGTTGGGTTCAAAGGTATCGGTGAGCATAATCGCATCGTAATCACCGAACGTTTTCGCCGCTGAGAAAAGCTCATTTGCAGTGCGAATCTCGGTGATATCAAGCCCCAAGTTACTGAGCATTTTTTTCATCACATCGATGCGAACTTGAGTATTAGCACACAAGAGTAAACGCTTGCCATCAAAGCGAGTTTTCTCTGTGTGGAAGTTCTTAGCCTTAAGATCCAGTTCAATCTGGAAACGTTCCTGAGCCCCTGACTGGAACCAGTGACTCTCGTAATAGCCGTAATCCTTCAGAACGCTTTTCGATAAGTCATCTGTGCTGGCTGTATGGTCTTTGTGGGCGCTCCAATGGAGTTTGTTGAGCTTGGCAACAGAGACATCCAACGTTGATAAGAAGTTGAGGTTGATGGTGACACGGGTATTTTCCATGTCTGAAGCCGCACCTGATTCAATCGTCACAAACAGTTTCTTATTTGATTTGAGTTGAATAGCGTTAGAAAGTTGAAGGAACAGTATCCAGAATAAGCTGGTGGATTGGCCTGCAACACGATTCGGTAAGTTGTCAGAGATAAAACAGTCAAGTTCGCCTTCATTTCGCTGAATTTTTGCGCTGATATGAATCATCAATTCCGACAAGACGTTGAGTAGTGAAAATTCTTTCGATTTACTTTCCGTACCCTGTGAAATCAAGCGATTATAATTTTCTGCTAACTCAGATAGTGTGCTACACGCAGAGGTAATATCCTTCGCCATCAACACGCCGTTTTCATCGGTTTCTTGAACCAGATATTGGACGCCACCGTTGATGGTGTTTGTAATTCCGCGAATCTCATAACCGATTAACGCATACAACTGTTTGTAGAGATCGTTATTGCGCTTTTGGTCTTCTAATTTACTGAAGATAAGTTTGAGATGAGAGTAAATCTGACGCTGCTTGGGGTTGATGCTCACTTCATTAAGAAGCTCTTCAAGACGTTGTAAATCTAGCTGCTTCAGCTCTTGATACAGGGCATCGAATTCATAGTCGATTTCGCGTTCGTTCGAGCTGGATTTCTTCAGTTTCAACATAGCAACTGAGTTGGATAGAATCGTAATCACAGCCAATATAACGACCACCATAAACAACCAGATAAAGAACTCGTTTTTCTCAGACATTAAGTCATTCGCATGGTTGTTAAACATGGTGCGATAGTTGTCATCCATCTTCAGGTAGTTATTGGTCAATGAAAGGTACAAGCCCAATACGTCGTTACGTGTTTTCGAGCTATCAGAGAAACGATTAATCGCCAATTCTAGTTGTGTGTATTCAGTTGCCCCAACCAAGCTGAACTCGGTTTTGTTCAAAGAGGCTAAAGAGCGAAACTCATCAATTTCACGCTTCAAGTTAACCAGGTTGAATTCGTTAGTACCGCAAGTGTTGGTACTTAAGCACTGCTGCAGAGTTTGAATATCTTGTTCTATGGTCTGATTAAGCTTCTGAGCTTGTATGAGCAGTGGGGCGCTTTGCACTTGTGCTACTGAGTCTACTTTTGACCAAGAAAAGTATAAATAGAAAGCGAGCGCAGCCAATACCACGCTAAATAGTATACTTAGACGTAGAGCGGGTACGGAAATATTGTACGAAGGTTTACCGCTCATTGATTATCTCTCATCGAAAGCATCCTCGATGGCTGACATCACAGGTTTCGCAGCGTATTCGATCACGCGACGCGAGCCTGTTTTCACATCGGCGGTAAACTCCATGTAAGGTGATAACTTGTATTGAGTGCCTCCTCGCTCAAGAAAGTTTCGGTCAATTTCAATCTCTGCTAAATAGAATTCAGCGTCTTCTTCTTCGTATGATGAACGGCTGATTGAGGCGATGGTTCCCTCAACAAACCCGTATTTTGCAAAGTTATAGGTATCCATTTTTACTTTCACGGCCTGACCAATTTCGACAAATCCCATGTCTTTACGTGGGATTTTCGCTTCACCGTGAAGGGAGTTATTGATCGGTGCAATATCGGCGATACTTTCTCCTGGCGGAATCACAGCAGAACGGAAATTGAAATGCAGTTTGTCGACCACACCATCCACCGGAGAGTAGACGATTAAGCGATCAACCTTGTCGGAATGCTGTGGTTGTAAGATTCGCTTTAGCTTGAGGTCTTTATTTGCTTGAATGATTTGCGCTTGATACTCAGAGTTTCGATTCTCAACCAAGTCACGGTGTTGTTTTTCAAGTTTGTCGAGTTGGAAACGCTCATTCATCACCGATTCGTCAAGGTTCTCAATCTCACGCACCATATTGGACTCTTGTACTTTCATGTTAAGAACGTCGACATAAGACGCCATCTCTTCTTTATAGAGGGTGTTTTTGATGTTGAGCTGCTTACGTATCAGAGAGAGTTGATTCTCTGAACTTTTTCGGCGCTTTAACATTGAGCTGATTAACGAGTTTTTGTGCTTAATATCGTGAGTGATGAGCTCTTCATTTGAACGGTTTTTAGAGAACTCTTGCCTCCAGGTATTCATGTTGACCTGAACCTGCTCAGGGTATTCCTCAATAAAGGCATCGAAGTTAGGTTCTTCCATGTCGCGTAAGCTTTCATAACGAATCTTATCGAGCTCTATCTGAATAATTTCAGTATTGACGGTATCAAGTTGAGTGTTACGGTCGAGTGAGCGTATTCGAGCGATAGGTTGGCCCTCATAAACGACTTCCCCTTTTCTGACTAACAATTCTTCTAATATCCCGCCTTCTAAATGTTGAACCTTCTCAACATCCGATTCCAATAGCAGTTCGCCACGTACAGAAACAACAATGTCGATACGTGCTTGTGACGCCACCGCAATAGCGACCAAAGCGAGCAAGAATATAATGAGCAACGTTTTGTGAACGCTGGTCATGGCACTAGCAAGCACAATAGTGTCATCAGCTGTGACCTTAGAAGCCTCGTTATTGGAAACAAGTGCTTTTCTGAGGTGATGTTCTATTTGGTTATTGCTCATGACTGACCTCGGTTACTTGCCATCTATTACTTCCTTAATATCCAACAAGTGGTTGATTTGTCGATTGACGTTGTGCAATTCAGTTTTTACATCCTCTATTAGATCTTCCGGCGCAGGGAACTCGTGTCTACTCAAGTGTTCCAATTTGGCCATTTTGGGCGGAAGGTCTTGGTCGCAAAGCAACGTTAAGATGGTCTTCAACTTTTTTGAGTAACTATTGAGTTCATCAAAACGATTACTCTTATGAAGCTCTTCTATATTTAGGGCTGCGTCAGAAAAGTCATTGTAAAAGTCGCCTAATAGCAATTGCAGCCCTTTGTGGTTGTTGTCGACCGAGCGCAACAAATTCGTCATGTCTATCATCGCTCCACTGCCTTAATTGCTTTAATCACAATAACTAAGGATCTTTAAAGGCAGTTTTCAAATTTTTTTTGATTCTTTCTCTTTAAAAAGAAATTATGAAAAATGTTGTATAAAAAATTGGTTTTTCAAAATGATGTCCTTTAATGCTTCTAAATACGATCAGTTAGCTAGTAGCAACGGAGGCTGTAATGGCAGGCGAAAATAACCAAAACAACCAAAATGAAGATCTAAATGACGCGGTAGAACAAACGGACACGAACGACGCGGGTACGCCCTCCCAACAGCAGAATCAACAAAATCAACAAAATACGATTGCGTCGACAATAGCGACGGGTGCTGAAAATGCGGATGCGGCAGACGAAGTTAACCAGGCTTTAGACGAAAATCCGAGTGGTGCAGGTAATGCTGAAGATGCCTCGGCTTCTGGTGCGGCTGTGCAAGAAGAGACGCCAGAAAGTGGTAGTGATTCAGACGCAGCACAATCCAATGTAGTTGGTGGGGCCGCTTCTGAAGCTGGTTCGGATAACGCAGCTGGCAGTGGTGGCGGAGCTGGAGCGGGCGCACAAGCTGTAGGTGGTGATAACGCAGAGGCTGCGACAGGTGGCGCAGACGCAGAAGGTAATGAAGAACAAGGCCAAGCAGCGCGTACATCAGCAGCGCCGAGTGAGACATCTTCAGAGTCGGGTGACCAACAAGTTGGTGATGAGCTCGATTCACAAACAGTAGAAGAGACATTTGCAGTTGATGTTCAAGCTTCTGACGAAGAGGCCATTAGCGAAGTAGAAGATGACTTTGATTCTGAAACGGTAAGCGAAACGTTTAAAATCAAAGTCGAAAGTGAAAATGATGCACCAGAAGCTGCACAAGATCTGGCTTACATCATGGATGAAGATGGCTCCATAACATTCACTCAAGAACAATTACTCGAATACGCAAGTGATGTAGATGGGGACGAGCTTGTTGCTTCTAACGTCCAAGTTGGTGCTGATGCAACAGTTCAAGACAATGGTGATGGTACTTTCACCGTTGTTCCTTCAGCTGACTTTAATGGTGAACTTGACCTTACTTTCGACATCAGTGACGGCCAAGAAACGATTAGTAGCGCAATTGATTTAACGGTACGTCCGATTAATGACGCGCCTGTTCCTGAAGATAAAACGTTTGAAATGGAGGAAGATGGCACGCTCATATTCACCGATGCAGACCTATTAACAGGCGCTACAGATATTGAAGGCGACAACCTTACTGTTGAAGGTGTGACCTACGATGGTGGCGACGGCATCCTTACTGATAACGGTAATGGTACGTACACTTTCGCTCCAAATGAGAACTTCAATGGCGATGTAAACTTCGGCTTTGATGTCTCAGATGGCACCGATACGGTATCAGCGAACATCGATGTGAGTGTAACTGCCGTTGATGATGCACCTGTGTCAGGCGATTTAGCGTACTCAATCGATGAAGACGGTTCGATTCGCCTAAGCCAAGAGCAACTGCTATCGCAAGCGTCTGATGTGGAAGGCGATGACTTGACTGCCAGTAGCCTAACGGTTGACGGTGATGCGACGGTTGTAGCCAACGATGACGGCAGCTTTACCATCACGCCAGATGAGAACTTCAACGGTGACATCGATATCAGCTTTGATATCTCAGATGGCACCAATACCGTTCAAGCTTCAGCAGACCTTACGGTTAACCCAGTAAATGATTTACCAGTCCCTCAAGATCAACAGTTCAGTGTTGAAGAAGATGGCACGCTTATCTTCACCGATGCAGACCTGTTAACCGGTGCTACAGATATTGAAGGTGACAACCTAACGGTTGAAGGTGTGACCTACGATGGTGGCGACGGTATCTTGACCGACAACGGTAATGGTACTTACACCTTTGCTCCGAATGAAAACTTCAATGGCGACGTAAACTTCGGCTTTGATGTCTCTGACGGTACCGATACGGTATCTGCGAACATCGACGTAAGCGTTACTGCCGTTGATGATGCGCCTGTGTCTGGTGACTTAGCGTACTCAATCGACGAAGACGGTTCGATTCGCCTAAGCCAAGAGCAACTTCTATCACAAGCATCAGATGTTGAAGGCGATGACCTAACAGCGAGCGACCTAACGGTTGACGGTGATGCAACGGTTGTAGCTAATGATGACGGCAGTTTCACCATCACGCCAGATGAGAACTTCAATGGCGACATCGATATCAGCTTCGATATCTCTGATGGTACCAATACGGTTCAAGCATCGGCTGATTTAACGGTTAATCCAGTAAACGACCTGCCAGTACCTCAAGATCAACAGTTCAGCGTGGAAGAAGACGGCACGTTAATCTTCACAGATGCTGACCTGTTAACCGGTGCTACAGACATTGAAGGTGACAACCTAACGGTTGAAGGTGTGACCTACGATGGCGGTGACGGTATCCTTACTGATAACGGTAACGGTACTTACACCTTCGCACCAAACGAGAACTTCAATGGTGACGTAAACTTCGGTTTTGATGTCTCAGACGGCACCGATACGTTATCAGCAAACATCGATGTGAGCGTAACAGCGGTTGATGATGCACCAGTGTCTGGCGACCTAGCATACTCAATCGACGAAGACGGCTCGATTCGTCTAAGCCAAGAGCAGCTGCTTTCTCAAGCATCAGATGTTGAAGGCGATGACCTTACTGCTAGCGACTTAACGGTTGACGGTGATGCGACGGTTGTAGCCAACGATGATGGCAGCTTTACCATCACGCCAGATGAGAACTTCAACGGTGACATCGATATCAGTTTCGATATCTCAGATGGTACCAACACGGTTCAAGCTTCTGCAGACCTGACGGTTAATCCAGTTAACGATTTACCAGTCCCTCAAGATCAACAGTTCAGTGTTGAAGAAGACGGCACGTTAATCTTCACAGATGCTGACCTATTAACAGGCGCAACAGATATTGAAGGCGACAACCTAACGGTTGAAGGTGTGACCTACGATGGTGGCGACGGTATTCTTACTGACAACGGTAATGGTACGTACACCTTCGCTCCAAACGAGAACTTCAATGGCGACGTAAACTTCGGCTTCGACGTGTCTGACGGCACCGATACGGTGTCAGCAAACATCGATGTGAGCGTGACGGCGGTTGATGATGCACCTGTATCGGGTGACCTAGCGTACTCAATCGATGAAGATGGTTCTATCCGTCTAAGTCAAGAGCAGCTGCTATCACAAGCCTCTGACGTGGAAGGCGATGACCTGACAGCCAGCGACCTTACGGTCGGCGGTGATGCAACAGTCGTTGCAAACAATGATGGCAGTTTCACCATCACGCCAGATGAGAACTTCAATGGCGACATCGATATCAGTTTCGATATCTCAGATGGTACCAACACGGTTCAAGCTTCAGCTGACCTAACCGTTAACCCAGTTAATGACCTGCCAGTACCTCAAGATCAACAGTTCAGCGTTGAAGAAGATGGCACGCTCATTTTCACCGATGCAGACCTATTAACAGGCGCTACGGACATCGAAGGCGACAACCTAACGGTTGAAGGTG
Organism: Vibrio sp. 1CM24A; assembly: GCF_023161725.1. Taxonomy (NCBI): domain Bacteria; kingdom Pseudomonadati; phylum Pseudomonadota; class Gammaproteobacteria; order Vibrionales; family Vibrionaceae; genus Vibrio; species Vibrio sp. 1CM24A. The sequence continues at coordinate 531,828 of NZ_JALNTS010000001.1, read as the reverse complement.
TGACCTACGACGGTGGCGACGGTATCCTTACTGATAACGGTAATGGTACTTACACCTTCGCACCAAATGAGAACTTCAATGGCGACGTAAACTTCGGTTTCGATGTGTCTGACGGTACCGATACGGTGTCAGCAAACATCGACGTCAGCGTAACTGCCGTTGATGATGCACCTGTATCGGGTGACCTAGCGTACTCAATTGACGAAGACGGTTCGATTCGTCTAAGCCAAGAGCAATTGCTATCACAAGCATCAGATGTGGAAGGCGATGACCTGACCGCCAGCGGCCTAACGGTTGGCGGTGATGCAACAGTCGTTGCGAACGATGACGGCAGTTTCACCATCACGCCTGATGAGAACTTCAACGGTGACATCGATATCAGCTTTGATATCTCTGATGGCACCAATACCGTTCAAGCCGCAGCTGACTTAACCGTTAACCCAGTTAACGATTTACCAGTCCCTCAAGATCAACAGTTCAGTGTTGAAGAAGATGGCACGCTTATCTTCACCGATGCAGACCTGTTAACAGGTGCTACAGATATTGAAGGTGACAACCTAACGGTTGAAGGTGTGACCTACGATGGTGGCGACGGTATCCTTACTGATAACGGTAATGGTACGTACACTTTCGCGCCAAACGAGAACTTCAATGGCGACGTAAACTTCGGTTTCGATGTGTCAGACGGTACCGATACGGTGTCAGCGAACATCGACGTAAGCGTTACGGCGGTTGATGATGCGCCTGTGTCTGGTGACCTAGCGTACTCAATCGACGAAGACGGTTCGATTCGTCTAAGCCAAGAGCAATTGCTTTCTCAAGCCTCTGACGTGGAAGGCGATGACTTGACGGCCAGCGACTTAACGGTCGGCGGTGATGCAACGGTTGTAGCTAACGACGACGGCAGTTTCACTATTACGCCAGATGAGAACTTCAATGGCGACATCGATATCAGCTTTGATATCTCTGATGGCACCAATACGGTTCAAGCCTCAGCAGACCTAACCGTTAACCCAGTTAATGATTTACCAGTCCCTCAAGATCAACAATTCAGTATTGCAGAAGACGGTACTTTACTGTTCACAGACGCGGATCTGCTTACAGGTGCGACAGACGTTGAAGGTGACAACCTAACGGTTGAAGGTATCACTTATGAAGGTACTGATGGCGTACTGACTGACTTGGGTGAGGGCTCATATAGCTTTGCGCCAAACGAAAACTTTAATGGCGATGTGAGCTTTAGCTTCGATGTGTCAGACGGTACCGATACGGTATCTGCAAACATTGATGTTAGCGTGACTCCTGAGAACGATCCGCCAGTTGCGGGTTCAACGTCTTACACGGTGAATGAAGACAATTCGATTACCATTTCTGATGCACAACTATTGGCAACATCTTCAGATATTGAAGGTGATGTATCCATAGACAGCGTGACTTACTCTGGTAGCGACGGTGTCCTCGAAATTAATGGTAACGGCACTTACACCTTCTCGCCAAATGAGAACTTCAGCGGTGAAATTGCACTGGATGTGGTTGTTGCTGATGAAGATGGTGCTACCGACGCGACGACTGCGGGCATCAATGTTCTTGAAGTGAACGATCCGCCGGTTGCAGGTCCAACGTCTTACACCATTGATGAAGACTCAGTACTGACCTTCAGTGAGTCTCAAGTGTTGCTTAATGCCTCAGATGTAGAAGGGGATGTTGAGCTAGTTGGTATTAGTTACGATGGCCCTGATGGTATCTTCTCAGTAAATGGTGATGGCACTTGTAGCTTCGCTCCGAATGAGAACTTTAATGGCCAAGTTCAGCTTGATGTGACCATTCGTGATGAAGACGGTGCAGAGGTTGAAACCGTCATCAATGTTGACGTACTGCCAATCAATGATGTGCCAGTATCCGGTGATTTGGCTTACAACGTTAACGAAGACGGTTCAATCACACTGAGCCAAGATCAGCTGTTGTCTCAAGCGTCCGATGTTGAAGGCGAAGATCTAACCGCAAGCGACTTAACGGTAGATGGTAACGCAACAGTAACCGCCAATGATGATGGTAGCTTTACCATCGTTCCAGATGAGAACTTCAATGGTGACATTGATATTCAATTCAACATCACTGATGGTACTGACACGGTTCAAGCAACCGCCGATCTTACGGTTAACCCAGTTAATGACTTGCCGGTTCCTCAAGACCAACAATTCAGTATTGCAGAAGACGGTACGCTTCAATTTACAGATGCCGAACTACTTACCGGTGCTACCGATATTGATGGCGATGACTTAACCGTTGAAGGTATTAGCTATACAGGTGGTGACGGCGTACTGACCGACCACGGTGATGGTACTTATACCTTTGCGCCAAATGAAAACTTCAATGGCGATGTGAACTTCAGTTTCGATGTGTCTGATGGCACAGAAACAGTCAGCGCTAACATTGATGTGAGTGTGACTCCTGAGAACGATCCGCCAGTTGCGGGTTCTACTTCGTACATGGTTAACGAAGACAATGCCATCACAATTTCTGATGAACAGTTGCTAGCTAACTCTTCGGATATTGAAGGTGCGGTGTCGGTTGATACTGTAACTTACAGTGGCACTGATGGTGTGTTCCAAGATAACGGCGATGGCAGCTATACCTTCCTTCCTAACGAAAACTTCAGCGGTGATATTAGCCTTGATGTGATTGTTGCAGATGAAGAGGGTGCAATTGATGAAACCACAGCAGGTATTACCGTTCTTGAAGTGAACGATCCACCGGTTGCGGGTCCAACGTCATACACCATTGACGAAGATTCGGTTCTGACGTTCAGTGAATCTCAGATTCTTGTGAATGCTTCGGATATCGAAGGCGATGTAGAACTTGTTGGCATTAACTACGATGGCTCTGACGGTATCTTCACTGTAAATGGTGATGGTACATGCAGCTTTGCACCCAACGAAAACTTCAATGGTCAGGTTCAACTGGGTGTGACCATTCAAGATGAAGATGGCGCAACGGTTGAAACACACATTAACGTTGATGTATTGCCAATCAATGATGCGCCAGTATCGGGCGATTTGGCTTACACCATCAATGAAGATAGCTCCATCACGCTAAGCCAAGAGCAATTGCTAGCACGAGCAGGTGATATCGATAGTGACAACTTAGAAGCTATCAACCTATCTACTGATGAAAACGCGACCATCCAACACAATGATGATGGCAGCTACACCATTACACCTAACGCCGACTACAACGGTGACCTAGACCTGAACTTCGATATCATCGATAACGATGGTGGTTCAGTTCAAGTTGGCCTAGACATTACCGTGAATCCGGTTAATGACTTGCCACAAGCGCAAGATCAACAGTTCACGATTGAAGAAGACGGTACGTTACTCTTCACCGATGCTGACCTGCTTGCAGGCGCGTCGGATATTGATGGTGATGAACTGTCGATTGAAAACGTGCTCTACACAGGTGCAGATGGTGTTCTTAGCGATAATGGCGACGGCACATACAGCTTTGCTCCAAACGAGAACTTCAATGGTGATGTTCAATTCTCGTTCGATGTCTCTGACGGTACTGATTCAACATCAGCTGTTATTGATGTCAGTGTAACGCCTGAGAATGATCCACCGGTTGCGGGCTCGACATCTTACACAGTTCAAGAAGATGGCCAAATCACGATCAGTGATGAGCAACTATTGGCAAACTCTTCCGATGTAGAAGGCGATGTATCATTGTCTGGAGTAACTTACTCCGGTGATGACGGCTCTTTTGTTGATAATGGCAATGGTACTTACACCTTTACGCCAAATGAAAACTTCGATGGTGATATTTCACTAGACGTTGTTGTCGTTGATGAAGACGGTGCAACCGCAACCACAACCGCTGGCATCGATGTTATTGCTGTGAATGATGGACCTGAAACTTCGGGTATTCAGGCTGAAGTCGATGAAGATAACGCAATTACCATTACTCAAGAGCAGTTGCTAGCGAACGCAACGGACGTTGAAGGTGATGATCTAACGGCATCTAACCTACAAACCAACGATCCAGATGCGACAATTGTTGCTAATGACGATGGTTCATTCACCATTACGCACACAGAAAACTTCAATGGCGAGTTGGACTTCACATACAACATCAGTGATGGTGAGAATGAAGTTCTAACGACACTCGACTTGACAGTTAACCCTGTCAACGATGCGCCGGAAGCGGGTGATGAAATCTTCATCCAAGCGCAAGAAGACCAAACAGTTGGTGTGACACTTCGTGAAGAGCCAGCACTACGTTTAGACCAAGCGCCAGAAAACGGCATCATTGAAGCGAATGTGAATGACGAATGGGTGGTGCTGGAAGTAGGACAAGAAGTTCCTGCCGACACAGAAGTACGCTTTATTCCAAATGATGACGCATTGGCTAACGGTACACACACCACGCAAATCGGTACGTTTGACGATAACGCGAGCGTGGACGATTGGGGTACAGAAGTCGACCCTTACACTCGAGAGTTCTCGGATGGAGACTTAACAGTAACCGTTCAAAGTAACGATGATCCTCTTGGTGCCTGGAATGGTAACACCCACATTGGTCACGGTATTGGTGATACAGACCGCCAAGGCCTAAGTGGTGATGAGAAACTGACCGTTTCGGTTGAAGGTCAAGACATCAATGAAATCAGCTTCCACCTTGATGGTTTGGGTGGCTGGTTCATGGAAGAGTCTCGTCACTTTACTGAAGTGGAAATTCGCGCCTTCAACGATGATGGTGAGTTAATCGATTCGATGACTTACCACAAAGAAGACCGTAGCAATTACGAGACGGACTATACGCTTACGGTAAATGAGCCGGTGTCTTACTTTGAACTTGGTACCGTGCAAGGTAATGGTACTTACGTCGTTCAAAACATGACAGTGTCACAAACTTGTCATGATGAAGCCGTGTTTACATCGATTGGTGTTGATGGTTCAGAGATCACCGAAACGGTTGAGTTGAATATCCATGCGGGTGACAACGAAATCGAGCTAACGGCTGAACTTCCGAATATTACTGTCGATACCGATGGTTCTGCACAGTTTGCTTCGGTTGTGATTACCGAAGAACAACTACTGGCGCAAGCATCTGATATTGATGGCGACGACCTCGATATTCAGAATCTCGAGCTAGTGGGTGAAAACTCAGAGCATGCAACACTCACCGATAATGGTGATGGTACTTGGACGGTAACACCGGATGAAAACTTCCATGGTGAAATCGAACTCGGTTACCAAGTTACGGATGGTGAGCTGACAGACAGCAACATCATCAACATCAACTTCGAATCCGTGAACGATGCGCCAATCGTTTCTGGCCCGATTGTTCTATCGACAGACGAAGATGAAGGCATCACGTTCAGTGCGGATGACTTGCTAGCGAACACCACAGATGTGGAAGGCGATACGCTGTCTATTTCTGACATCACTTACGGTGGTGACAACGGTGAGCTAGTTGATAACGGTGATGGTACGTTTACCTTCATGCCGAATGAAAACTTCAATGGTGAAATCGACATCGACTACAAGGTGTTTGATGGTACTGATGAAGTTGCAACGCATCTAGACCTAACGGTTGTACCGGTCAATGATGTGCCGGTTCCGGGTGAGCCATTGCACACCCAAATGCTTGAAAACGGCTCCATGATCATCGAAGCGAAAGACCTATTGTCTGGCGCGACCGATGTTGATGGCGACATTCTTCATGTCGAAAACCTATTACTTGCAGACCAAACGCAAGGTACCTTAACGGATAACGGTGATAATACCTTTACCTTCGAACCTGCAGAAGACTTCTACGGTGAAGTGAATCTGACTTTCGACATCAGTGACGGGCAAGCAAGCGCACCAAGTACAGCAAGAGTTGACGTTGAAATTGTTAATGAAGGCCCTGAGGTGAGTGGTCCAATTGAAGCCGCTGTTGATGAAGATGGTTCAATCACTATTACTCAAGAGGATCTGTTAGCGAATGCAACCGATGTAGATGGCGACAACCTTGAAGCGGTTAACTTTGCGACCAACGATCCAAATGCGGTTGTTGTAGAAAACCCAGACGGTAGCTTCACGATTACACCAAGTGCAGATTTCTTTGGTGAGATTGAATTTACTTACGATGTCACTGACGCGATCGAAACTGTTGCCGCTGACCTCAACCTAACCGTAAATCCAATCAATGATGCGCCAGACGTGCCTGACATGTCTTTCACTACGGAAGATGGTCAAGCGATTACTATTACCGAAGCTGAGTTACTGGCACAAGCGACAGACGTTGAAGGTGATGAACTGTCAGTTGTGAATGTGACGAGTGCAAGCGACACGGTAGAAGTCACAGACAATGGCGACGGAACATACACATTGACACCAGAGCAAGGCTTCTTCGGTAATGTTGACTTAGCGTTTGATGTGAGCGATGGCACTGATGTGGTTGCCGCAAACATCGACCTAAAAGTTGAGTTCGTCAACGATGCACCAGAAGCGACGCCAATGGTGGCAGATGTCGACGAAGATGGTTCAATCCTCGTTACACAAGAAATGCTGTTGGAGAACGCGAGCGACCAAGATGGTGATGAGCTGTTTGCTACTTCGCTTGAAACCAATGATCCGAACGCAAGCATTATCGACAATGGTGATGGCACGTACACCGTGACACCTTCTGAAAACTTCAACGGTGATATTGCATTCACTTATGAGGTGAGCGACGGTGAGCTGAGCACGTCGAATGACATGACATTGACCGTTAATCCGGTGAATGACATTCCAATTGTTGCTCCAGGCCTGTACCACATTGAAGAGGATGGCAGCATCCTGTTCACTCAAGAAGATCTGTTGAGTGGTGCGATTGATATTGATGGCGACGACCTAAGCGTTACTAGCATCAATTACTCTGGCGATGAAGGCACAGTCACCGACAACGGTGATGGCACGTTCAGCTTCGTTCCTGAAGAGCACTTCAGTGGTGACCTGCAGTTCAGCTTTACGGTGACAGACGGCACGGATGAGGTTGAACAAGACATCAATGTTCACATTGAAGCCGTAGCTGATGCACCTGACCTAGTGATCACGGATGGCGATGGTGTCAACGTTGATGATGAAGCAATTCTGGTTGAGCCAGGCGGCATTGTTGAGCTTAATATTGCTGCTGCGCTAGTAGACCAAGATCTATCAGAAACATTGACGGTAACGGTTGATGGTGTGCCTGAAGGCTCAGTGATTACCTACGATAACGAAGGGGTAATCAATAACCAAGACAACGGTATCACCAGTTACAACGATACTGAAATCACAGTCACATTTGAGGGTGAGACGGCTGGTTACGAAAACACAGCGGGTTACTACAAAGTTGACGAAGACGGCAACATCACGGGCGTTGAAATCGTCTACGAGAATGCCTCACAAGTCGATGGTGGTGGTGACCTTGTTCCTGGGCAAGAACAGTTCAGCTTCCAAGTTGCGGAAGGCGAAAGCTTTAACCTGTTCTTAATTCCAAACGGACATCAGCACAACGACTTTGATGCGATGCAAGACGGTCAGTACGAGTTCCGTGCTGAGGATGGTTCACCTGCGAACATGGATACGGTTGATCCTCAACTTGTCTTTGTTGCGGCAGATGGAACCGAGACAGTGATTCAAGGCCAGAATGGTGACGCGATCTTCCATGGTGGTTCAAGCTCTCAGCTAAACCAAGATGGTATCGAACATACTCGCACGACGGTTAATGAAGACGGCGAGCTGGTTTACGGCTTTGAAGATTTGTATGGCGGCGGTGATGCTGACTACACAGATTTCAACTTCACAATCGATGTCGGTGAAGTGAACAGCCAAATCTACAGCGGTGAAGTGACGGTTGGCCCTGATGGTACGGTGAACTTACCAACAACGGCTATCGAAAATGCACTACAAATCCAGCTACCTGAAGACTTCAACGAACAGCTTGAAGTTCATGTAACGGCAACCGCAACAGAGCTATCGAATGATGATTCTGAAACGGTCTCTCAAACCATCTACATTAACGCGACAGGCGCGCACATTGAGCACGTACCTGAAGCACTTCCGGTTTCTGCAACGGTTGAAGAAGATGGTTCAATCATCATTACGCAAGAAGACCTATTGGCTAATGCACGCGATTTAGATGGCGATCAGCTGACGGCTCTGAATTTAGCAACCGATGATGAGAGCGTTACGATTACCGATAACGGTGATGGTACGTACACATTAACGCCAGATGCTGACTTCAATGGTGATGTAAGCTTTACGTTTGATGTGTCTGATGGTGATGATGTTGTCTCTACCAACCTAGAGCTAACGGTTTCACCTGTGAACGACGGTCCAGAAGCACAAGACCAGACATTCACAGTCGGCGAAGATGGCGTGTTAACTTTCAATGACCAAGACCTATTAACAGGTGCGACGGACATTGAAGGGGACGACCTAAGTGTTGAAGGTGTAACTTACACTGGCGCAGACGGTGTCCTAACCGACAATGGCGATGGCACATACAGCTTCGCACCAAATGAAAACTTCAATGGCGATGTGAACTTCTCGTTCAATGTATCAGATGGTACCGATACGGTAACCGCTAACATTGATGTGAGCGTGACGCCAGAGAATGATCCACCGGTTGCGGGTAGCACGTCTTACACGGTTCATGAAGACAACTCTATTACGATCAGTAACGAACAATTGCTAGCGAACTCTTCGGATATCGAAGGTGAAGTGGCGATTGATAGCGTGACTTACAGTGGTAGTGACGGTGTTCTAGAAATCAACGGTGACGGCACATATACCTTCTCTCCAAACGAGAACTTCAATGGCGAAGTTAGCCTTGATGTGGTTGTTGTTGATGAAGACGATGCAGCCGTATCGACTACGGCGGGCATTACGGTTCTAGAAGTGAACGATCCGCCAGTTGCTGGCCCAACGTCATACACGATCGATGAAGATTCAGTACTGACTTTCAGTGAGTCTCAAGTTCTGCTGAACGCATCTGATATTGAAGGTGATGTTGAGCTTGTTGAGATCAACTACGACGGTCCAGACGGCATCTTCTCAATCAATGGTGACGGTACATGTAGCTTCGCACCGAATGAAAACTTCAACGGCCAAGTGCAGTTGGATGTGACCATTCAAGATGAAGACGGCGCTCAAGTTGATACGTTTATTACGGTTGATGTATTACCAATTAACGACTTACCAGTATCAGGCGACCTGGCATACAGTGTTGAGGAAGACGGTTCGATTACCTTGAGCCAAGAACAGCTTCTTTCTCAAGCAAGTGATGTGGACGGTGATGACCTTACTGCTTCTAACTTGATTGTTGATGGAAACGCGACGGTTGTTACTAACGATGATGGCAGCTTTACCATTACGCCAGATGCGAACTTCAATGGTGACATTGACCTAACGTTCGACATTAGCGACGGTACAGATACGCTGGTTGCGACGGCTGACCTAACCGTTAATCCAGTTAATGACCTTCCACAACCACAAGATCAAACGTTCAGCATTGGCGAAGACGGCATCTTGAACTTCACTGATGAAGACTTGCTGACAGGTGCGACTGACATTGATGGGGATGACCTATCGGTTGAAGGCGTTACTTACACAGGTGCGGACGGTGTTCTTACTGATAATGGCGACGGAAGCTACAGCTTTGCGCCAAACGAAAACTTCAATGGTGATGTGAACTTCAACTTTGATGTGTCAGATGGCACGGATACAGTTCAAGCCAACATTGATGTCAGCGTGACACCAGAGAACGATCCACCGGTTGCAGGTAGCACGTCTTACACCGTTCATGAAGACAACTCAATTACCATCAGCGACGAGCAACTACTTGCTAACTCTTCGGACATTGAAGGTGATGTGGCAGTCGATAGTGTGACTTACACTGGCGCTGATGGTGTCTTTGAAGATAACGGTGACGGTACTTACACCTTCTCACCAAACGAAAACTTCAACGGCGAAGTTAGCCTTGATGTCGTCGTTACTGATGAAGAGGGCGCAACTGAAGCGACCACCGCCGGTATTACTGTACTTGAGGTGAACGATCCACCAATCGCAGGCTCAACGAGCTACTCAGTCAACGAGGACGAAGTTATCACCATCAGTTCAGAGCAACTGTTGGCGAACGCTTCTGATATCGAAGGTGAAGTGGCGATTGATAGCGTTAACTACACAGGTTCAGACGGTATCTTTACCGACAATGGTGACGGAACATTCAGCTTCGCACCTAACGCGAACTTCGATGGCGACGTAAGCCTTGATGTTGTCGTTACTGATGAAGAAGGCGCAACCGTAGCGACCAACGCAAGCATTGATGTTCTGCCTGTTAACGATGCTCCGGTATCGGGCGACTTGGCGTACAGCGTGGACGAAGATGGCTCAATTACCTTGAGCCAAGAGCAATTACTTGCTCAAGCGAGTGACGTGGATGGCGATGACTTAACAGCGGCTAACCTGACCGTTGGTGGTGATGCGACAGTTACTGCAAACGATGATGGTAGTTTCACTATCACGCCAGATGCTAACTTCAATGGCGACATTGATTTGAACTTCGACATTACCGATGGTGATGCGACGCTTCAAGCAACGGCTGACCTAACGGTTAACCCAGTTAATGACTTGCCAACAGTCGGTGAGCCACAATTTGTGACTCAAGAAGACACCAGCTTTACCTTCACAGAAGAACAACTGCTGCAAAATGCGGGCGACATTGATGGCGATAACCTATCGGTTGAAAATGTGGCTTCAGATAGCGGTACTTTGGTAGATAACGGCGACGGCACTTACACATTCGCACCGAATGAAAACTTCGACGGTAATGTGAATGTGACGTTCGACGTGAATGACGGTACCGCGACAGTACCAGCAGAAGCGACGATTGATGTTCAATCTGTGGTTGATATGCCAGAGCTGTCGATTGCGTCTGATTTGGTGATTGCTTCCGATAACTTCGAGTCTGGCTCAAACGGTTGGAATACAGGTACTGAAAGCTCACAAGGCTTCGAGTCGGGTGACATGCTAGGTCGTATTGGTGGAACGGGCGGTGATGAAGCCGTCAGCAAAACTTACGACATTCCAAGTGATGTGAGCGAAGTTAATATCTCGTTCAACTTCTACGAAATTGACTCTTGGGATGGTGAGTCGTTCCAAATCTTTGTCGGTGGCGAAGAGCTTACCTCGTTAGATAACTCTGCGTTCCGTACTCAAGATGGCACAACAACGCTCTACGATTCAGAAGGAAATGAAGTCGGCGAAGTGGTTCACGGCGTATCGCAAGGTGAGGGCTTCAGTGGTTGGAATGACCAAGCACATCAAATCAACCTAACGGTACCAGTAGAAGACGGCCAACTTGAACTTGGCTTCGGTTCAACTCTGAATCAAAGCGTCAATGACGAGTCGTTTGGTATCGACAACATCGAAATCACAGTGTCTGACGCGGAATACCAAATCATTGGTACCGAAGATACACCTGTACCACTCGATATTGATGCCGCTCTAACCGATACCGATGGCTCAGAAAACCTTGCTATCTTGATTGAAGACGTGCCAGAAGGCAGCTCGCTTTCTGCAGGTATCGATAACGGTGATGGCACATGGTCATTGCAACCAGGTGAGCTAGAAGGGCTAGAGTTTATCCCTTCAGGTGACTTCAATGGTGATGTGGTTCTAACTGTGAATGCAACATCGACTGATGTTGATACGGGCACCACCGCAACAGCTACGCAAGACGTGACGATTCACATTTCACCTGCGAACGATGCTCCAGAAGTTGACGGTGATATTAGTGCCGTTACAGCCGAAGATAACAGCATCACGCTAACTCAAGAACAGTTGCTAGAGCACGCTGTCGACATTGATGGCGATGACCTATCGGCAATCAATCTAACCACCAATGATGAAAATGCGACCGTTCAAATGAACGACGATGGCAGTTTCACCATTACACCGAGTGAAAACTTCAACGGTAATATCGAATTTAGTTACGATGTCACCGATGGAGAGGACATGGTCGCTGCTGGCCTAGACTTGACGGTAACACCTGTCAATGATGCGCCAGAGCCACAAGATCAAGCATTCACTATTGGTGAAGATGGGGTTCTTAACTTCTCTGACGCTGACCTGTTAACGGGTGCAACGGATGTTGAAGGTGATGATCTAACAGTCGAAGGTGTGACATACACGGGTGCTGATGGTGTGCTGACCGACAATGGTGACGGAAGCTACAGCTTTGCGCCAAACGAGAACTTCAATGGTGATGTGAACTTCAGCTTTGATGTGTCAGATGGCACGGATACGGTTCAAGCCAACATTGATGTGAGCGTGACGCCTGAGAACGATCCACCTGTAGCGGGTAGTACGTCTTACACTGTGCATGAAGATAACTCAATCACGATCAGTAACGAACAGCTATTAGCCAACTCTTCAGATATTGAAGGTGAGGTTGCGATTGATAGCGTGACTTACACGGGCAGTGATGGTGTGTTCGAAGACAACGGTGACGGCACTTACACCTTCTCTCCAAACGAGAACTTCAATGGTGATGTGAGTTTAGCTGTTGTTGTTACCGATGAAGAAGGGGCAACAGAAGCGACCACCGCGGGAATCACCGTACTTGAGGTAAACGATCCGCCAATCGCAGGCTCAACCAGCTACTCAGTCAACGAAGATGAAGTGATCACCATCAGTGCGGAGCAACTGTTGGCGAACTCTTCGGATATTGAAGGCGAAGTCGCGATTGATAGCGTTACTTACACAGGCGCTGACGGTATCTTTACTGACAACGGTAACGGCACATTCAGCTTTGCACCGAACGCAAACTTCGATGGCGATGTTAGCCTCGATGTAGTGGTGACAGATGAAGATGGCGTTACAGCAACCACCAGCGCAAGTATTGATGTTCTTCCAATTAACGATCCACCAGTATCGGGTGAATTGGCATACAGCATTGATGAAGATGGTTCGATTACTCTGACTCAAGAGCAGTTGCTATCTCAAGCCTCTGATGTGGATGGCGATGACCTGACCGCAAGCAACCTAAGCGCAGGCGATAATGCAACTGTTGTTGATAATGGCGATGGCACCTTTACGGTAACGCCAGATGCGAACTTCAATGGCGATATCGACCTAAGCTTTGATATTTCGGATGGCACTGAGTCAATTGTGGCGAACGCCGATTTGACGGTAAACCCAGCCAATGACTTGCCAACGACATCTGATGTTTATGCGAACGTTGATGAAGATAATGTCATCACTATCACGCAGGAGCAGTTACTTGCGAATGCCGCTGATATTGAGGGAGATGACCTTGTCGCTTCCGACTTAACCTTAGTGGGTGACGACGCAACGATTGTCGATAATGGCGATGGTACGTTCTCTATCACTCCAAGCGAAAACTTCAATGGCTACATCGACGTTGCCTACAGCATCAGCGATGGCGACACTCCAATTGCCGCTAACTTAGGCTTAACCGTTGACCCAGTTAACGACGCGCCGATTGTTTCGGCTGATGTGGCGATAACCATTGAAGAAGATGGTTCATACACCATTACTCAAGAAGAGCTCCTACAATTCGCGACTGACATCGAAGACGATGACATGACCGCAATTATTGGAGAGCAGGGCGATGAAACAACCGTAACCGGTACTGTGTTAGACGCTGAAACCAGTAGTCCAGTGTCTGGTGCAGAAGTCACCCTGACCGACAGTGCTGGCAATAGCTACACCACAGTAACGGATGATTCAGGTAACTACTCTGTTACAGGTTCAGTCGTTGACCAAGGCACGGTTACCATTGAGCAAGAAGGTTCAATCACCAGTAGCTTCCTTGTCCCTGCGGGCGAAGATGTGAATGGTGGCGTAACCGCTATATCTGAAGTACTTGAAGAAACAGATATGCGTATCGTGGTGACTTGGGGTGAAAGTCCTCGAGATATGGACAACCACTTATGGCTATACGATACAGAGAATGGCAATGAGCTAGACCATATTTACTACCGCGACATGAGCCATGATCTTGGTGAAGGTAACGTTGTTCAACAAGATGTGGATGATGTAAATGGCCATGGTCCTGAAACCATTACCATTCCAAACTACCAAGATGCTGACATGCACTATTCAGTACACAACTACACCAACAGAAGTTGGGATGTAGATGGTGTTGAAGATGTACAAGTTCAGGTGTTTGTAGGTGATACATTGGTTGAAACCTTCAGCCCAGATTTATCTGATAACCCATCAGGTGACCACTGGCATGTATTCGATATCGTGAATGGCATCATTGTTCCAAGCCAAGATGTGGGCACTCAAAATGCGTTCGACTTGCCAACGGCAGAAGAAGCGCTTGCGAATGAAAACGGCATTGATATCTCTGAATTGCTAACCGGCGATGAAGGTGATGACTCTGGTGATACGGGCGGAAACGAACCAAGTGTTGGAGATGTTTCCATTGAGAACGCGCTTATCACTGACAATGGTGACGGTACTTACACCATTACACCGGAAGAGAACTTCAACGGTGAATTCTCGATTAGCTACAACGTAGACGATGGCAACGGTGGGGTTACTCCAGCGGAACTAGACGTGACCGTAACAGCAGTTAACGACCTGTCTGTAATCTACGACCACGACTACACCATTAATGAAGATGGCTCGCTGACCTTTACCGATGAACAGTTATTGGCTGGTGCAACGGATATTGACGGCGATGACCTTTCTGTCGAGTCGGTTAACTACGAAGGCACTGACGGTGTGTTCACGGACAATGGCGATGGTACTTACACCTTTGCGCCAAACGAGAACTTCAATGGTAATGTCGACCTAACTTACGATGTGAGTGATGGTACTGATGTTGTATCGGCGAATATTGATGTTCAAGTTGTTCCAATCAATGACGCACCGGTAGCGGGTTCTACAACTTACAGCGTTGAAGAAGATGGCAGCATCACCCTAAGCGATGCACAACTTCTAGCGAATAGCTCGGATGTTGAAGGGGAAGTGTTTGTCAGCGATGTAAGCTACAGCGGCACTGATGGTGTATTCACCGATAATGGTGATGGTACTTACACCTTTGCTCCAAACGAAAACTTTAACGGTGACATCAGTCTTGATGTCTCTGTTATGGATGAAGATGGCGCAACCGCTGAAACAACCGCAGGTATCGACGTCATTGCTGTTAACGACTTGCCAGTTGCAGGTTCAACGACCTACAGCGTTGACGAAGATAACGTGATTACCATCAATGAAGCGCAGCTTCTTGCGAACAGCTCAGATATTGAAGGTGATGTATCCGTTAGCGACGTTTCCTACTCAGGCGCAGACGGTATCTTCACTGACAATGGTGATGGTACTTACAGCTTCGCACCAAATGAAAACTTCAACGGCAATGTCAGCCTAGATGTAACCGTTGCAGATGAAGACGGTGCAACCGCTCAAACGACTGCGGGAATAGATGTTATCGCAGTCAACGACGCACCAGTATCAGGTGACTTGGCTTACTCAGTGGATGAAGATGGTTCAATCACGCTAAGCCAAGAGCAACTGCTTGCTCAAGCATCGGATGTGGACGGCGATGATCTTACCGCTGCCAACCTAACCGCGGGTGATAACGCGACCGTTACGGCAAACGATGATGGTTCATTTACCATTACCCCGGATGCCGATTTCAATGGCGATGTTGACCTAAGCTTCGACCTTTCTGATGGTACTGAAACGGTTGTTGCAACGGCCGACCTTACTGTGAATCCAGTGAATGACATCGCAGTTGTAGAAGATGTCGCTTACACCATTGAAGAAGACGGTTCACTTACCTTTACAGACGAGCAACTGCTAGCGGGTGCTTCTGATATTGATGGTGATGAGCTTTCAGTTGCCGATGTGTCTTACACTGGCGCAGAGGGTGTGTTCACCGACAATGGTGATGGCACTTACACCTTTGCACCGAACGAGAACTTCAATGGTGACGTAAGCCTGGACTTCTCAGTATCTGATGGTACAGAGACAGTCGATGCAAACATCGACGTAACGGTAACAGACGTTAACGATGCACCAGTGGCAGGCGCAACGTCTTACCAAATGAACGAAGATGGCACCATCACATTGAGCCCTGAGCAGTTGATTGCTAATAGTTCCGATGTGGACGGGGAAGTGTCGCTTGATAGCGTGAGCTACTCAGGTGCAGACGGTATCTTGGTTCAAAATGAAGATGGTTCGGTAACGTTCGCACCAAACGAAAACTTTAACGGCGACATCAACCTTGATGTGACGGTTATTGATGACGACGGTGCAACGGCTCAAACCACCGCTGGTATTGAAGTTATTGCAGTTAACGACGCACCAGTGGCCGGAAACGTGGCTTACTCGGTTGATGAAGATGGTTCAATTACGCTATCTCAAGAGCAGTTGTTGGCGAACGCATCGGATGTTGATGGTGATGCACTGACCGCAAGCAACCTATCCGCGGGTGACAATGCAACCGTAACAGCAAACGAAGATGGTTCATTTACTATCATGCCGGATGCTGATTTCAACGGTGACATTGATTTGAGCTTCGATGTGTCAGATGGCCTTGAAACTGTTCAAGCTGGCGTCGACCTAACGGTTAACCCAGTCAATGACCTACCAACAGCAGAAGACCAAAACTTTACCGTTGAGGAAGATGGAACGCTAATCTTCACGGATGCAGACCTATTAGCAGGTTCTGCAGACATTGACGGCGATGACTTGTCTATCACGGATGTGTCTTACACGGGCGCAGAAGGTGTATTCACGGATAACGGTGATGGCACTTATAGTTTTGCTCCGAACGAGAACTTCAATGGCGATGTCAACCTAGGCTTCACAGTGACTGATGGCACTGAGACAGTCGATGCCAATATTGGTGTGACGGTAACGGATGTTAACGATGCGCCGGTAGCGGGTTCTACGTCTTACCAAATGAACGAAGATGGCACCATCACAATCAGCCCTGAGCAGTTAATTGCTAATAGCTCTGACGTTGATGGTGAAGTGTCGCTTGAAAGCGTGACTTACTCAGGCTCTGACGGCACCTTGGTTCAAAACGATAACGGGTCTGTGACCTTCACGCCAAACGAGAACTTTAATGGTGATATCAGCCTAGATGTGGTTGTAACCGATGATGACGGTGCAACTGCAACAACAACGGCAGGAATCGAAGTTCTGGCTGTGAATGATGGACCTGAGTCTGAGGATGTGAAACTAACCACAGCCGAAGACAGCACCATTCTTATCACACAAGACATGTTGTTAGCTCAAGCTACCGACATCGATAACACCGCAGACGAGCTGTCGGCTTCTGGTCTACAAATCGACCCTAGCTTAGGTGAGTTGCTAGACAACGAAGATGGTACTTGGTCATTTACGCCAAACGAAAACTTCAATGGCGATGTGCCGATGACGTTTAACGTTAGCGACGGTCAAGAGACTATTTCAGTCGACGGCAACATCGATGTTACGCCAGTGAATGATGCACCTGAAGCGCCAACCATTGAGATGCAAGGCGAAGAAGATGTGGTCATGGTGATTGACCCTGCTTACATCGCGGGTCAAGTTACAGATCTTGATGGCGACGAAATCAGCATTGAAAGCATCACAGTTCGAGCTCCAGCGAACGCGACCTTAACTCAGCAACCAGACGGCATGTATCACTTAGTGACTACTCAAGACTTCAATGGCTTAGTAGAACTGGGTTATCAAGCTACTGACGGTGAAGAAGTGGTTGATGGCTCGCTGAATGTGGATGTCATTCCGGTTAACGATGCACCATTCAATGTCGGCAACGCAATGATGACCACAGACGAAGATGGCGCGTTCACCTTCGATGCTGGCGACTTGATGAACTTGTTCGGTGACATTGATACCGCTGACCTTGTTGTTTCTCGCATTATCACCGCAGACGGTGAAGATGGCGGAGAAGTAACAGACAACGGTGATGGTACTTGGACATTCACACCAACAGGCGACTTTGCGGGTGTTTCTGACCTGCAAGTTGTCGTGAGTGACGGTGAGTTTGAAACGGTTCTTGATGTTCCTGTGTTCGTACGTCCTGTCGCAGATGGCGCGGTTATTTCAACTGACCATGATGGTCCATTAGTCTTCGGCGAAGATGAAACGGGTCACTTGGGACTGAACGTTGGTTTAGTCGATGATTCAGAAACACTAAGTAACTTGGTGATGACAGGTTTCCCTGTTGGATTCGAGGTAACCGATGGTGTGAATACCGTGATGATCACCGAGCCGGGTCAATACATCGACCTGTTCGACTGGGATATCTCAAACATTCAAATGACGCCTCCTGAAGACTTCCATGGTGAGTTCTTCGTGACCGTAAGCGCAACAACGGTTGATTACGGAGATGAGCCAGAAGCGTTTGATGATGGCATCGATACGGGTGATTTCGAAACTGTGGCGGGTGATTCCATCATCCTGACGGCGGACGACCTAATTGGTTTGGCTGAGAATGTGGATGCAGACAGCGATGATGAAGTGAAACTGGTTCATCTTGCCGACCGCAGCCAAGGTGAGATTGTTGATAATGGCGATGGCACTTGGACGTTCACACCAGCACCAGGCTTTACTGGTGAAGCAGACATTGCTTACGTTGTTGATAAAGATGGCGTGCTTCATGATGAGCAAACTGGCGTAGTCGTGAAAGAAGGCGACTCACAAGAGAATGCAGCACCAGAAGTTAACAGCATCACGACTACGGAAATCGCAGCGGATGCCACCTTATCGTTCACTGACGAAGACATGTTAGCGAACCTGAGCGATGCAGAAGGCGATAGCTTGAGCATTGAGTCAGTAAGCTTGATGGAAGGTCAGGGCGTAATTGAGAGCGATAACCAAGGTAACTATCAATTCACTCCTGCTGAAGACTACACCGGCGATGTTCAAGTTGGATTTATAGCGACCGATGGCGAGAATCGCATCGAAAGCTTCTTCAATGTGGATATCCAAAGTGGCGATGAAGCAGCGGCGAGCGAAGGTTATGCCTTAGCTGATGATGGTTCATTAACTATCACGGATGCACAGCTGGTGGATGAGTTGGGCGTGAGTGATTCTGCACAAGTTGTTGATGTTGCAGACGCGAACGATGCTGGCTTCTTTGCCCAATCAGGCGAAGGTGAGTGGACTTACTGGCCGAACGAAGACTTCGATGGCAATTTAGCGATGAATGTTGAAGTTAACGACGGCGGTGAAGTATCAAGTCACAGCTTAAGTATCCAAGTTGAGGATGATTCAGTACAAAGTGATGAACCACAAGTCCAAGCTGCTCAAGCAACAGAAGAGCAACAAGTGGAAGTGGCTCAACAAGCTGATGACCAAGCTCAAGATGCTGAAACTGAAGACAGTACAGCAGATGTAACAGCGGCACCGGGCGATACCATCTCTATCTCGATTCCTGATGAGGTGAGTGGTAACGAATCGGTTGATTACGCTGATATGTCTGGCTTACCTGAGGGCGCTACTGTGAGTAACGCACTGGATAACGGTGATGGTAGCTTCACAATCAGTGGCAACCTAGAGCAGCCTGTATCTGTCGAACTACCAGAAGGTTACGAAGGTACTAGCGAGATCCAATTCCAAGGTTACGACGAATTGGGTAGCTCAATAGACGGAGCTAGCGGTTCTGTTGAAGTTGAAGTCGATGACCAATACACCATGCAAGGTTCTACGCAAGAGCAGCAACCGGACATGGCGGGTATGGAATCTGGTGGCAGCGACTGGACAAGTGCGGGAGGTCAAGACCAAGGTGTTGACTTCACGGACGACTCTGGAAGCTTCGATTCAGATTCTCAAACTGGAACTGATCAAGGCAACGACTTCGACCAAAGCTCGATTTAATCGAGAGAGCTTAGTTTTAGTCTAAACCGACATTTAGTGTAAACCAACAAGTAGATAGGGCAGCGTAAAGTTGCCCTGAGCAAAGCCATGTAGAGTGACCTTTGCATGGCTTTCTTATTTGTCGCTGAGATTCATTCTTTGGCTTCAAAAAACTTGAGAATCCACAAGAATGTTCTTAGTTATTATAGAGAGAGTTGAAAAGGAGTGAGGGCATGTATCGTTATGTCAGTTCACCGCAAGCGTCGAAGTACATAGTGCCGCCACCTCAACATCGAGAGTTGTCGAGTGTGGATGTGCCTGAGTCCGAATTGGAGATGCGAGAAATATTGAATAATTGGTTTGCTGATGGTTTAGCACCCATTATTGAAAGTGAAGATGACTACATCTCTGCGAGCGATCACGTTCGATTCGAAAAGCTTAGCCGCACCGTTGGGATGTTGTTGAGAAACAAAGATTATTATTTTGCGGCCAAACGGATTTTATCAGTGTGGGAACAAGATTGTCTTGAAACCACTTATATCAATTATCTCATTTTGCGCAGTGAGCGAGTCACTTCTCTAAGGTAAGTTAATGCTTTGGTACTTGTAATTAGCCATTAGCCATTAGCCATTAGCCATTAGCGACTTAGGGTTCGTGTGCTTACGATCTTTTTGTTTTTCTAGCAAATCAGGCAAACAAAAAGGGCAAGCTTTGAGGCTCACCCTTAAGGATCTTTGTTTTACTTACGTTATTTTCAACTAATTCTCAACTGGGTTACGACTTACACCCAACCATCAAATTTGAGTCGTTTTTGAATTCTCTCGACCGCTTCTTTCTGCATTTGTCTAACACGTTCATTAGAAACATTCACATCCAACATTTGTCCGACCTCAGACAGCGTTTTCACGTTGTTATCAAAGAAACCAAAACGGTGGATTAGCACCTTTTGTAATTTTGGAGGAAGTGTATGGATGATTTGTTCTAGAGCTTGGGTAAAGGATTGATCTTCACAATCTTGCTGAGGGTCGGGGATATATTCACTTTCGCATTGATCAAGCACCATAGGCGCATGGCTAGTTCCAACCGTTGTCGTCACGTCAATAAACCCGCTTAACGCCACCAGTTGATCGACGCGTTTGGCCTTAACACCTGAACTGTCTGATAGCTCAGAAATTGAAACCTCTTTACTCATTTTTTTGCTTACATCGAGCTTTTTTGAGGCGAGGCTGTTTATTTCTTTACATACGTGGGCTGGCAATCGAACGGTTCGACCCGTGTTCATGAGTGCGGCTTCAATGTTTTCGCGTATCCACCACACAGCGTAGGTTGAAAAACGATAACCTGGTTCTGGATCGTATTTGTCGATGGCTTTAATTAAGCCAATGTTGCCTTCCTCGATCAGGTCGAGCAGGGTGAAATTATTGCCTTTACGCTTTAGGTAACTCTTTGCGATTTTCACAACAAGGCGCAGGTTTGATTCGATCATAACATCACGCGCTTTTTTATCACCCGCGCGATTCAATTTTGCGTAATACACTTCATCTTCACGCGACAGCAGATCAATGCCAACAATATCTTTCAGATAATGAGCATAAGGGTCTGCACTCGTAGAAAATGATTCGGTAATGGGTGTTTCATCCGTGAGCCCCTGAAACGCAGCAAAACTATCGTTGTTCATTTCCTTGTCCTTATCTAGCCGACTGAACGTTTTATTTTATTATTATGCCACCAAGTGATTAACGCTTGGTTTCATTAGAGTGTAGATAACAGTTTCTTCTTTACCAATAAATAAAATGCAATTTCGTATGTTTATGTCACAAAAAGATCTACAAATATTTAACTATTTTGCATCTCATCCAGTGTGTTGGTTTTTCATTTAAAACATCAAGATGACTGGTTTATAAAGCATGTGTTATGCATTGCTTTGTCTAGATAAATACTGTGAATTTATAGGTGTGGGTTAGATCTATAATTGAGAGGGGGTATGATGAAAAAAATGGCAAGAGTCGAGGTTCAATGTTTCCAAGTACCTCAACTCTTTTAGCTGTATCGGCTATTAAGTATCGCCACGCACGTCTTAATTCTATCGACTAATAAGTGCTAAGAACCTCATCAATTTGTTGATTAATGATCTTCATTTCGCTGTAGATAACCGAAAGATCATCAGCTTGCGGCGCAAGCTTATTGAGTGTGTTTTGTTCTACTCTTTCTAATGCAACAGTCGCCGTTTCTTCCCCAAAACTGGCTAAGATGCCTTTTAAGGTGTGCACAGTAAAATGAAGCTTGCCCCAATCTTGTTGTTGAACCAACTCTTCGATTTCTTGTAGCGAATTGCCATGGTCTTCTTGATATGTAGACAAAACGGCGTAAATGACTTCTCTGTCGTTGTCTAAATAGGCGTTTAAAGCATCAAAGTCTAGCATGTGGACTCCTGTCGGCTGCATGTTGAAAATGGGCTAGGCGGCTTAGTGGAAAAACCATACCGTGATGAATCACTAATCCATTGGTTCCATTTTGGAGGAAGTTCTAATTGTAAGATTTCTTCTAAATAGTCGTCGCTAAGTTTCTCATCTATATGAGCTTTATGGACGGCATATATATAGTCAAGTTTGGCGGCAACTGAATATGGGTAACTGTGAATATAGTCCTTTAATTCCTGGATCGACCCAAAGTTTTCAATGTTTATACACGTTGAAGGGTCGACATTTTTGGACTCAAGTTTGTGACTTACTGCTTCTCCCCGAGATTTTAGGCATTCCACTGCTAAGTGATAAAGAGAGTACTCACCAAAGTGGACGAGCAGTGGTAATAGTTGAGCGAGCAAGTAAGTCGGTTGGCTGTGGAAATTATTCGCTAACAGGGTCGAAGCTCTAATCACTTTTTTGTGGGCAACCTGAGGGCTATTTTCGATGAGCAATATGCTGCTCTGAAATAGGGCAAGGCTGGCCAAAACTTGCTGCTGTTGTTTTACCGGAAGTTTCAGGTTTACCAACTCAGTGAATTGGTTGGCGTGCTCAAGCAAAATACGTTTGTACTTTAGCTGCGTCTCGCGCTGATACGTTGCTTTTAACGAATTAAAGTGCGCACCAATGGAATGGATGACATCAATATCAGCAGCTGAAATGTGGGTAGCATACATTTCACCTAACTTTATGATCATATGTGTGTTATCTGCGTTCTCAGCTAAGTCGATGGCCCTGATTGCACGATGGCTTATACTCGGTGTCATCTCAAATGCACGAATCGCTAATTTAAGAGCAGGCAGCAGCATTTTGTGTTTTTCATAGATACAGCTTAAGCAATCAATAACGCTCAATGAGAGTGGCTGCGCTATCAGAAAATTGTGGAGCTTATCTATGGCTAAATTGGGCTTGCCTAAGCTGTCGAGAATGAGCGCCTCAGCCACCAATTTGGTTGGGTGCATGTTGGTTTTCGAGTTGTTAATGACGCTAGAGAGTAACTGCCATTTCTTACCGGCAATTAAATGTTCAATCAATGTCGCCTCGAACTGGACGCTAGTGCCATTAGGGGAGATTGCCAAAGCTTGAGTTAATCTCTCTTGACTGGCAATTGGATATAAATCATTCAGTTGCGTGAGCTTCTTCGAAACGGACACGGCACTTTGGATCTTTTTACCCAACGTTTGAGTATTAATCGGTTTAGAAACGAAGTGGTGTGCTTCACCTGAAAGGGCGGTTAATACTGTTTCCTGACGCATATCCCCAGAGAGTAAGATTGTTGCCACAGTATGGTCTATCAGGCGATTTCGATACAGAATACCCAACAGCTCAAAGCCAGTAAAAGACTGTTCTAAGTGGTAGTCAATGAGGAGTACATGAAAAGAGTGCGTCTCGACCGCTTTAATGGCTTTTCGATAGTCGGTCGCAATAAAGATGCAATCATGTGAAATGCCCAAGCTCGAGAGTTGCTGCTTTATAAGAATAGTTGCACTCTTGGAGTCGTCGACAATTAAAACTCGTAGGTCAGGTGGTAAGGTCAAATCCATTTTCCTCAATACCAAATGTTATTTTTAATCTAGGTGTCAAGTTGCACATTGTCAAGGTGCCTATATCACATACAAACACTCAATAAACTATTGGTAATTAAAACATTTATGAAATCCTTCAAACGGAGGTTACTTTTACCTGATTTTTGTGGGGTTATACGTGTTTTAGAAATAAAAAAGAGGCAAGCCGATAAGCTCACCTCTCTGTTTTATTAATCGAGTTTTTATTCGAAATGGTTTTATTTGCCTGAAGCTTTATTTACTGAAACTCCTGCGCTAATCACGCATGTTTAGAATCAAGACTGCGGCTAGGGCCAAGAACGCTGTCATCATTAAGAACACATCGTTGTAAGCCATGATCGCAGCGTCACGTTGCATTGTGCCGAGCAAGGTTGCTTGCGCTTGTTGCATCGCCGTTGCCGCATCACTTCCTGACTGAATGAAAAACGCTTGTTGTTGCTGAAGCGTCTGCCAACCAAGTTGATTCACGGAAGGTAACGATTCCTTGATGTGTGCCAAGTGCTCACGGGTTTTGTTATCCAATAGCGTAGCGATAATCGCGATGCTGAAAGCACCACCTAAGTTTCGCATCACGTTGGTTAACGTTGATGCGTCTGGTGTATCCATTTTACTGATGTTTTTCATGGCAACCAAAGACAGCGGAACCATGATGAACGGACTACCAATAGCACGCAGAACCATGGATAAAATCAGCTGTTGTCCGCCAAAATCGATTGTCATGTGTGTATTTACGTAACAACTAAAACCGAACATCGCGAAGCCAAAGGTAACCAAGTACTTAGGCTTAATAATCTGTGTTAGCTTAGGCACAATTGGGAATATCAGAAGCTGTGGGAAACCCATCCACATTAATACTTCACCAATTTCCATCGCGTTATATTGCTGAATTTGAGTGAGATACATCGGCAGAACATAGATAGAGCCAAGCAACGCCATCCCTAGAATCAAATAGGCGATACAGGACATCGCAAACTGCCCATCCCGCAATAGCCGCAGGTTAACCAATGGCTTCTTGTGTTGAAGTTCGTTTATCACGAAGTAAACCAAACTCACAGCAGAGACGATACTCAAGCCAACAATAAAGCTCGAACTGAACCACTCTTCACGGTTACCTTCTTCTAGTACCACTTCCAAACAACCTAGCCCTAATGCCATGGTGGCGATACCAAACCAGTCTGCTTTTTTAAGCGTGCCAAGGTCGAGCTTTTCATCGTCCAAGCCATATCTGATCATGGTGATCACGAGCAAAGCAGGCGGAATATTGATGTAGAAAATATAGTGCCACGAGAAGTTCTCCGTCAGCCAACCACCAAAGGTAGGGCCGATCGATGGAGCAAAGGTCGCGGTTACGCCAAACAGTGCCATACCCACAGCACGTTTGTTAACAGGTAATAACTGAATCACTAACGAGAAAGCAAGCGGGATTAAAGCACCACCACTGAAGCCTTGCATCGCGCGGAATACAATCATCGAGGTCATGTTCCAAGAAAACGAACACAACAAAGATGAAATGGTGAAAATGGCCGTCGTCCAGGTGATATAACGGCGCTTACCGAGCGCTTTAGAAAGCCAACCACTGAGTGGGATAGCGATCATTTCTGCGACTAGGTAAGACGTAGAGATCCACGAGCTTTCATCCAAGGTGGCTGATAGCGCACCTTGAATATCTTTGAGAGACGAGTTGGTGATCTGAATATCCAAGATCGCCATAAACGCGCCAATCAAGCCGCCAAATAGGGCGATCCAATGGCGTCTCGAAACCTCGTCATCATCATTAGTTTGGGTGACAACACCAGCGTTACTCATGGTCTAGCCTCGTTTATCGATGGTCGCTACCACAGACAAACCAGGGAGCAGTCGACCTTTCAACTCTTGCTGATCTGGAATCGTAATTTTCACCGGAACACGTTGAACGATTTTAGTGAAGTTACCGGTCGCGTTTTCTGGTGGTAAGAGCGCAAACTTAGCGCCAGTCGCAGGGGAGAAGCTGTCTACTACACCTTCAAGCGGCTGCCCCGGGAACGCATCCAGCTCTACTTCAACCGTCTGACCTTTGTGAATACCACTTAGCTGTGTCTCTTTGAAGTTGGCTTCAATCCACACTTGGTTGTTTGGTACCAAGCTCATAAGTGGTGCGCCTGCTTGAATCAGCAAGCCTTCACGTACGCTGCGTTTACCAATCACACCATCTGCTGGCGCGTAAACCTTGGTGTAATCAAGGTTAAGTTGTGCTTGATCTCTTTGGGCTTGAGCTTCGGTCACTGATGCGTTTGCTTGCTCAATCTCACTAGCGATAACGGTTAATTGATCATTGGTTGCAACGAGGTTTGCTTTTGCTTCTTCTAAATCTGCCTGAGTCACTTTTTGTTGTGCGACCATGCTGTCGACTTCATCTTGAGATGCGTAGTTACGTTTTAGTAAGCTACGAGAACGTACCACTTGTTGAATCGCACGTTCGTATTCAGCTTGTGCAGAATCAACGCGGCTCTCTGCTTGATTAATTTTGCTACGTTGTAACGTTTGTTGTGCCACTAGATTTTTGACGTCTGATTGCACGACGCTTAAATGGGCGTTTGCTTGAGCGAGTGCTGACTGGTAATCACGGTCATCGATTTGAACCAGCAAATCACCTTCTTTAACCGATTGGTTATCACTCACGTAAGACTTAACAATATAGCCAGAGACCTTAGGGCTAATATTAGTGATGTCGCCTTGTAGGTAGGCATTGTCGGTAGATTCAAAGTACTGACCATAGCCGTACCAGTATCCAGCGCCGGCTAAACCCAATGACAGCATGATCGCAGTAGCAATAAGCGGAGCTTTTTTACGTTTTTTTGTGCTTACTGTTTGCGAAGCGTTGTTGTTCTCTGTCATTTTTTCTTTCTCATTTTGTTTTTATTTAGATGTAACGAATTGTAAATGAATTCGATTGATTGATAAGATAGGAAAAAAGGGAAACACTGTTGCAAGAATCTAACTAATAGCGCTTTGGGAGAAGTACGATGGACTTAAATGCTGTGACTGTTTTTACACAAGTTGTTGATTGTGGGAGTTTCACGCACGCAGCCGAAGCGTTGAACATGACCAAGTCGACCGTCAGCCGAAAGCTAGACGAGCTGGAACAGCACCTAGGTGTGAGGTTGATCACTCGTTCGACACGAAGTTTAGTCTTAACGCCAGAGGGGGAGCGCTTTTATCAGTCGAGTATGCAGATGCAAGAGATCATGAACCAAGCTGAGCTAGAGGTTTCAGCCAATCAGGATTTGATCCGAGGGCAGTTGAATGTTGTGTTGCCTGTCGAATTGGGGCATCAAGTATTAGCCAAATACATCCACAGCTTCCTAAAAGAGCACCCAAACGTGACTTTGAACTTAGAACTGTCGAATCGAGAAGTCGACATCATTGCGGAGGGGATCGATCTTTACGCACAAATTGGTGAGCTAGTGGACTCGAGCTTGGTTTCTCGCTACCTCACAACATCAAAGCGTGTATTGGCAGCCAGCCCTGAGTATTTAGAACAGTTCGATGAAATCTCTTCGCCCAATGATCTTAAACCGCCATTCAGAATGATTGAGGTGGTGAACAAGGCGGCGCGTTTACCCAAGTGGCATTTACAATTAGAAGGCGGAGAGTCGATTTTGATCGATCTGCCGTGTCAGTTGCGGGTGAATACCATCACGGCATGTCTAACAGCGTGTGTGGATGGGCTCGGCTTGGCAGTGCTTCCTGAATTCATTTGTCGGGAACACTTCAAGACAGGTAAGCTGATTCGTTTGTTACCTGAATATGAGATGCCGGAAGTTTCAGTAAGCCTAGTGTATGCAGACAGGCAGTTGATGCCGAAACGTAAGAAGGTCTTTATCGACTATCTACTGACTGCCTTTCAAAATAGGAAGCAAAAGTAACGGGGTAAACCTTAGCAGTTAAGTGCTTAGGCTTCCTATTATTCGTTATTGTCTAAACCGTATCGAAGCTAACTATGATCGGGCTGCCAGTCGACGACTTGCCCATTCGCCAATATAGCTTTGATCGATAGGCCAGCAATATCGATACCGTTGTGGCGAAATGCCTTGTTAGAGAAGTTGGCAATGATTGTACTCCCGTCACTGAACTTAGTTTGTTGAACATCGCCGTTTTTATCTAACCAGTCGAAATCGACTAACTGTTTATCCCATAACTGTTCGTGCATTGGTTCAAAGCCGTCTTGATAGTGTTTGAGTGCTTTGATTCTTGGGCTTGAACTTGATAAAGCTTCGTCTCTGGTCAAGTGAACCATCGAAGGCGTGTTGTACAGCATGGCGGTTAAGTCTCGATTTGCTCTCACATTAGTGAACTTGAGGCTGTCTGAATGCCAATGGTGTGTATTGATTACTTCATCATGGAAAACGGCTTGGTATAACGGAATTCGATATTGTGGCGAAAACACTAGCGACTTGTAGGGCTCTTTAACCTCGGCGGGTTTAAAGAAGAAGTCAGGCTTGTGGTCTGGGTACCAACGACCTAAGTAATAGGGAGATCGGCGATTCTCTTTCATGTCTTTATCTGTCCAGCCAAAACCAACCGTTTCTAAGCCGTGCGCAAACGCGATGCCTTTTGTTGTTAGGCTGTTGCCGTCTTCAGATCCTAATACTAACGATGGTTGCTCGCTTAGCCACTGCATTCGGTTGTTGAAGGCAGAAAGCATGTCCGACTCGTTTGTATTGCCATTTCCATTGCTGTAGCTATGACTATTGATATGATTGTCCATAGAGCCGCTGTAATCTTCACGTGCCATGGCGGTTGCATCAACATCTAAGAACAAGCTGTTGAAGTTGCCGAATCTCATAATGTCTTGAGCGCGCTGTTTTACGTAATCTAAATGGCAACTCGGATTAAGATAGAATCCGTTACCTCGAAACCCTTTTTTTAGGCTGTCATCCGCTAGTTCAATGGCACAACTCTGACGCATTGGCTCTGGTAATTGAGCGGTTAGCCAGTTGTCATTGAGCTTCGCAGGAATGGCGGTGTTGTAGGAATCGTAAGTACCGACCAGATATCCGGACTGTTTTGCCATAGCCACGGCGTTAGGTTGATAGAATGCTGGCGTCCAATTATCGAATCCTAGCCACAGTTTGTTTAAACCTGCCTTATTTAGATTGGCGACCATATCTGAAGACAACGCTTGTCCCCAAGTGTCTGACGAGTTTAGGTAGGGGGAGGCGTGTTCAACCAACCAATTTTTCTTATTCTGCACTGCCACGTATTGAGCTTTAATCGTGTTGTTTTCGAGTGTCGGATTACCGATTGGAAATAACACCTGCAACGACTGGCTAATAGAGTCCAACAATAACTGTTTGTGGTACTGACTGAACCAATCTTTACCCTTGGAGAGTGATGAAAGCTCTCTTTTTGCTTCCTTGGAAACGTTGAGTTTAGAGCCCTTTAGATACCAGCTTTTCAATCCCCACCAGTCGCTTACATCTTGGACGCTTAGTGGATCTTTGCCAAACAAATAAACGTGGCTCGCGCCGATTAGCTTACTCACATCTGGATTGCGTTTTTGTTTAGCAACCAGTGTTTCAGAAAGGGCATTTTCGATGCGCCAATCGCGGTAGTGTTTCGCTCCATCTAACCACGAATCTCCAAGGGTGATACGTACAATAAAAGGCTGTGATTGATTGAGCATCGTAAATTGGTGTGATGCCTTCATATCAATTTTGGCCTTTGAATGAGATGAGGTATCAGAGGATGCCTCTGAAAAGAGCAGTTGATTATTGGTTGCATTAACCATTTGATAGCTAATGAAATGATTGTTTTGCTGTACCGTCCAAAAAGGCATCTTTAAGTCTTGAGTAGTGTTGCTTCCAGAATGGTTGCCGACGAGATAACTTGCCCAAAGTTTGTTGTCAGTAGGCACGCGCATGCCTTCACTAAACGGAAGAAATAGTGTCTGAGTTTGTTGTTCTGCAAGATCAAACCACGTCAACTCGATGGGATCGTTTCGCTTCACCTGAATATTTGAAGGCAAGCTGAACTGAAAAGTGAGCTGGTCTTGATTAAGCTCTGCCTCAACGTTTATCCCGCTGGGTACTAAGGTCCAAGTGGCGATTTTTGCTGAGTCAGATTTATCGGAAAAGCCAATAACCAGATTGGTCGCTTTCTGTGGTTTACTATCAACAGTGAGAGCAGCGCTGTTAACGCTTAAGCCGTTCCAATCTATCTCTAGAGTATTCGATGATATAGAGACGGTATTGCTGCTAGTGGCGTTAGCGTTGTCGCGAATACTGCTGCCGCTAACGCTGCTATTACTGGTGAGCGTTATTTGACTCGCTTGTGCGTTGGATGAAAACAGACAAGCTGTTGTTAGAGCCACAATGGCACAAGTAGAAAGATTGAGTGGGTGACGTACGCTGAGCATATCTAGATTCCGTAAAGGGTAAGTACGGTTATTACACCTAAGTAGCGCTAGTGCTTTGTCACCTATATGTCTCTATTTTCTGTTTGGCTTTAGTGTGTTCCATTAGAAAGGCACGGCGACGCGTTGCACATATTGGACTTCAATAGCGCCTTGGTATTCAAACATTTCAACCGAGGCACTTAAGTGCTTGGCTTTGGTTCCAAGTGGACTTTCTGTGGGTACGGGTGCTTGCGCTGTTTTGATTGGCACTTTGTAACCCAGCAGGTTGTAGTCTTCATCAAACCATTGCCAACTCACATTAGCGTCAGGGCAGTTGTCGATCACCTTTGGAGGCGAGAGCACGATATGTGGTTCGCTGAGTTTATTCTCGAGCGTCAGCCATCGATTACCGTCATTTAAAGCGACAATAATAGGGTAGTGGTTTGAACCTATCTTTAGTTGATAAACACCGGATTCGGGTTTGATGAACATTTCATTGGTTTCAATCTCCTGATACTCATTGTTGTAAGTGAGTTGCCCATCGAGAAGGGCTTTACCTTTAGGCGATACCAAAGAAAGAGTTTGGGTTTCTAAGCGTTTGTTGAGTTGCTCGGCAGAGACTTTGATTTGATAACCGTGCGACGACAGGCCATAGCGTCGAATGAAGCTGACTTGGATGTGGTGTTTCGGCTCAGCACTTTGTTTTAGTGAGGTTCCACATTGAGTCTGGCTCAGTATCTCTTGTTTGACTGGCAGCCAAAGCTCACTATCGAGTGTTTGTTGATCGAGTGCGATTTGTAGCTCTTGCCACGCAACTTGAGGTTGACCATCAAGCAACGATTGATAGGTGTGCTGCAATGGCGTGTCAGTAAACCATGCCGCATGACTTGCGAGCGGCAATGTGCAGAGCAGTGCGGCTAACGAAGTAACTTTCATTATGATTCCCCGGCCAAGCGGTAACCAACGCCGCGATGTGTTTCGATATTCAATGTTGGCAGCTTCTGGCGTAAGCGCAGTATGTGATTATCAATAGTTCGGGTACTAGGAAAGGCCTGATAACCCCAAATCTTATTGAGTAACTCATCTCGGTGAAACACACGGCTTTGGTTCTGAACAAACAGTACCAATAGCTGAAACTCCTTAGGTTTCAACGTGATTGGGCTTTCATCCAGATAAGCGCTCCGTTCCGACAAGTTGATTTGGATATTTGCGTAATTTAAGAGGCTCACACCTGACGGACGAAGCTGGGTAATGACTCGAGCAAGTAATTCGTCGTTCGAAAATGGCTTAGTCACGTAATCTTTGGCTCCCGCCATTAAGCCTTCAACACGTTGTTGAACTTCTACTTTAGCGGTTAACACAATCACCGGTAGTGCTTTGAGGAGTAACCAGTTTGGAAGGTGTTGTAAGCTGTCACCATCTTCAAGCTGTCGATCCAGTATCACAAGATCGGCTCGAAACCATTGCTTACTGGCACTCTCTGAATCCTTCGCCCAAAGGCATTGGTAACCATTGGATTCAAAGAAGCTGACGAGGCCTTGTCCAAGCAGTTGGTCGTCTTCAATCAGCAGTAGGGTGTTCATAAGCAATTTCCAAAATACATCGGGTTGGGTTACGAAGAATAATGAGGCGGCCATTCGCTTGTTTCATCAAGTGTTCGACAATAGTTAGGCCAATGCCCATGTTATCCAGTTTGAGCGCTTCACTTGGCGTGACACGAGACATGAGTCGTTGTATCGGCGAAGGGAAGTGCCCCTCGTCTTGTACCTCAATAGTCAGCTTGTCTCCGAGTTCGACCTTTACCAAAACCTTACCTTTACCGTGTTGTTTGGCATTCTTGATTAGATTATCCAAGCAGATGGTTAACCAGTAATAGGGAAGGTTCAGTTCAACTTCACGCGCTTCACATTGATAAGAAATATTGTGCTTTTCACATACATGATCGAGCCACTCTTCTAATGATGCATTTTGCTTTAACAAAGGCTCTGACTGATCCGAACTTAGGTACACTTTGCTGTTTTCGGTGAGCTGAGAGAGCCTTTGATAGTCAGATATTAAACGCCAAACCGCACTTTGAGTTTCATCCGAAAAGTCATCGTAGCGATTTCTGAACATCTCGACGGTTAAGCCTAGGCTAGTAATGGGTGTGCGCAGTTCATGAGTAAGAAGCTGTAAGACAAACTGCCTCTCTTTTCGTTGTTTTGTTCTTAGGTATAAGACTCTAGCGAGGCCAGAAAGCAACGTTAACAGCAATGAAAATATCAAGGTTTTCATGATCAGGTTGTCATTGCTAGGCTCGCTTAAACACACGTTGCTGTAACGAAAAGTACAGGTTTCACCTGCCAAAGATACCTCTTGTTGCTCTGCGATAGGTTGCCAAACATCTAAGGGAATGGCTTTCCAGCCTTGTTCGCCACTTAACCAAAGCACATCATCTTGTTGCCAAGCGCGGTATCCATTGAGCAATGCCTCTCTGCCTTGAGCAGTTAGCGCTTCTAGCTTTGTATATAGAGGGTGCTGTGGGTTGGTAATGCTCAAAAACGGGCGTATTTGCTCGCTTACGTCTGGGTAAGCTGCTAAATAACGATCAGCAAAACTGCCACCGGCAGGGTGTCGTTTGGAGTGTGCAGCAAACCAAATCGAATCCAATGTTTGTTGCTGACACAAAGCGAGCTCAAACTCGATGGCGTCATGTAATGAAGGGTTATTGCTTTCAATCGTTCGGCAGCGATCTTGTATTGACGCTAACGCTGCGATGTCGTCCCAACTGAATTGGTTGAAATCAGGATAGCGGCTACGTTCATGAAGCAGAACTTTCGGATATTGAGCCAACTCTTGTTGAGATACTAAGATTGGAGATGATTGCCAGCTCAGTTGATACAGAGTTTGCCACTTATCTTGCAAACTTTGGGCATTGGCTAGAGTTGGGAGCCAAAAGATCAAGCAAAGAGCTAATGTAAACCTGCGCATCCAATCATTCTCGTTAAAAGTCGTGGGGCGAGTCTAAAGAGTTTTGGGTGCGATTTGTAACCTGAATGTCAACAAGTGTTCCTTTAACAACAAATTGTCGAGTGGGTCATGCTTTTAAATAATAAAGTAAAAATACAGTAAGTATCATTTGTTTGAAGTAAATTAGATAATTATGTACTTACTGTCGTTATTGGGCGAATCGAGAGGACTATACTGGGCTCATACCTAATAAGAGGAACCATTATGAAACTCATCATCAAATCAGTATTGGCAATCAGTGTTTTGGCTGCAGGCTCTGCTCAGGCGTTCGAATTAACCAGCAACGATATTCAAGAAGGTCACCCAATGGCGAAGACTTTTGAATACTCTAGTTGGGGTTGTGACGGCGATAATCAATCACCACAATTGATGTGGAAAGATGCACCAGCAGGCACCAAAAGCTTTGCTATCACAGCTTATGATCCAGATGCACCGACTGAAAGTGGCTTCTGGCATTGGGTTGCGTTTGATATCCCTGCAACTGTGAACGAGCTACCTCGCGGTGTCGACATCTCTAAAGTCGGTGGCAAAGAAGGTCGCATTGATTACGGTACAGTTGGCTACGGTGGCGTTTGTCCTCCAGAAAAAGATGGCATGCACCGTTACCAGTTCACGGTTTGGGCATTACCAACGGACAAACTTAGCCTCGACGAAAATACGCCATCGGCAGTGGTTGGGTTCACGTTGAACAGTATGGCTTTAGACAAAGCGAAACTGACCGCAACTTATACACGTTAATAGCTTGTGTACGTTAAAAGTTTATACACGTACATAATAAGTAAACAAGGGGATGAGATGAATCATCAATATCAAGTGACGATCTTTCGTGCAGAGCAGTTACAAAAGCTGCGTAATGTTAGGATTCTATCCCCTAGTATCATTCAGATCATTACAGGCAGTAAGCGCCTGTTTTGGAAAGATTCAGCGGCAGAGCTCTCACATTCTGAGCTGCTGTTGTGTGAGGCATCAGCTTCACTAAGTTTTGAGAACATGCCCCACAAAGGGCGTTTCTTGTCGCGAGTATTCAGCTTTCAATTCCAGCCCTCTCAGGCGATGCTTGATTTTAGTGAGGAACGTTCGAATGATCTGGGGCTGCCTACAGTAAAAGCGGATCGAAACTTACAAGACTCACTCAATGCTCTGTTCTCGTTTGATACACAGAGCATGAGCAAAGAGACTCAACAGTTTTGGTTGCAGGGCTTGTACCAGCAATTAGCTGAAAAAGGGGTATTGCATCGACTGTTTGCCAGTGCCAACGTCTCGTTTAGCCAAAAGCTTAGCCATTATCTTTCACATTCACCAGATGAGAAGCATCCATTAGAGTCGGTGGCGGAGCGTTTTGCGATGAGCCGAGCCACGCTTATCCGTAAATTGAAACTGGAAGGTATGCAATATCGAGAGGTGTTGGCTGAAGTTCGCTTGAGTCACGCGCTTTATCTGATGCAAAACGGACAACAAAATGTTGCGGTGTTGGCTCAGTCTTGCGGTTATCAATCGGAAGGGCGTTTTAGTCAGCGCTTTAAAGGTAAATTTGGTTTGTCGCCAAGTGAATACATCAAAACCGTCGTCAGCCATAGTGTCGCGAGCAAATAAAGTCGCGACGCCACAATCATTTTGTTTGGCCTAAACGCTCACTTTCTTATCTCGTGCTGCCAATGCCGCGAAAATCGTGCACGCAAAGGCAACAGATGCGATCAGCAGAATAGGAACACTCCAAGAATCTGTCTGAGCATGAAGCTTACCCACCAGCGTTGGACCAGTGGCTGCCAACGCATAACCGATTCCCTGAGCCATACCCGACAATGATGCGGCTTGACTGCTATTTGATGTTCTCAGGCCAACAAAAGAGAGCGCGATAATAAACGTCGAGCAGTTAGCTAATCCAAACAGTCCCACCCAAAAGATCGCAAACTCAGGTAAATACAACAGGCCAATCAATCCAACAAACACACTCGATGCACACAGAGTGATGAGCCATTGTTGATTGTCACTTTTGGCTAAGAATGGCAGTAACAGCAACCCCGGAACCATAGTCGAAAATTGCAGGAAGCCGTAGATGTAGCCTGCATCGATTTCGCTGTAACCAAGATCGTTCAATATCTGTGGCAGCCAGCCCGCCAAAGAGTAGAAGGTAAATGAGTTAAGCCCAAGCGCCAACGTTACTTGCCACGCAACGCCGCTTTTAATCATCTTCTTCATCGGCAGAGGTTTGTCTTGTTGCTTGTTATCGTTAGCAGAAGATGAACGTTTTCTGATTTTAGGCAACCAGATCATCAAAGCTAATATTGGAAATACCAAGTTCATTAACAGCGCTAATTGCCAACCTGTCATAGTGAACAAGGTGAGTTCTGAAAATGGCACCATCAAACTTGAGCCTAACGTCGAGCCGATGCCCATCGTAAAGATGTACAAAGAAGTAACAGTAGCGATGCGTGTCGGGAAGCTAATTTTCACTACTACAGGTAACAACACATTACCAATCGCGATACCAAGCCCGATCATCACTGTGCCGACATACAAGGCTGGGATTAACCCAGCAGAGCGCAGTGTAATTCCGGTCGTGATCAGAACTAAGCCTAATAGCAGGCTAGGCTCTAGACCAATTCGTTGAGATATCTTGGTGACTAATGGTGAGAATAAGGCGAAGGTAAGAAGTGGCAAAGCCGTTAAGAAGCCAGCAGCCGACGACGTAAGGTTGAGGCCTTCCATAACCTGAGAAAGCACAGGAGCCAAGCTCGTAAAAGGCCCGCGAAGGTTAAGTGCTAGGAATAAAATTCCTAACATGACGAAAATGCTATTACGAAGAGAGGCGCTCATAGGTTGTTCTACTGTTTGCTTATGAGAAGACAGGCTAGCCTACAGTTCATTGAATGTATAAACAATTAATGCTGCTAAAAAGAGCTGGTTGAGCCAAGAATTCACATATTCCACATATTCCACATAAGCCGCAAGATCCGAAGATAAGCAGCTACATCTGATCTCTTTGCTCAAAAGCCCATTCAATAAACATTTTAACTTTTGGTGATTGGTGTTCTGAAGGCGTCGCAAAATAGTACTGTTGTTTACACGTGACGGGTGGTTCGTTAAATGGCGCGATAAGCGTATTGTCTTCAAGATATTTCGATACAACGCTATATCGTCCAATGGCAATACCGGCATTGTTTATGGCTGCCAGGATCGCGAGATCTGAACGGTCAAATTCCATATTTGAGCTGGACTGTACAGTACCGAGTTGGTTCGCTTGTGCCCACACTTCCCATTCATTGCGGTTTGAGTCGTAGTTCCATGCTTGGCTGTCGTGCAGTAAAGTTGCTCGATTGAGGTTCTCTGGTTGTTGACTAAGCCCGTGTAACTCAGCGTATTGAGCGGTACAAACCGGAGTCATGCTCTCGTGCATGAATGCTTGGCAGAAAAGTTTATCGGGAAAAAGATCATCGAAATAGATAGCAATATCGATACTGTGTCCTTGAAAGCTGATATTTTCATTACCAGTCAGCAGTTTCAATGTGATTGATGGGTAACGTTGTTTGAAGTTCGCTATCCGAGGTACTAGCCAACTCTGCGCAAATGTCGGTCGTGAATAGATCGTAAGTGTGCCCGATATTTCTTCGTTCTTAACATCTAAAATCTCTTGGTTTAGAGCATTCAAGGTGCGGCTCAATGCGGCATAGATGCGTTTGCCTTCGCTTGTCAGTGTGATTCTGCGGTGCGCACGTTCAAACAGCTGTATATCCATCTCTCTTTCGAGCTTGTTGATACGATGAGAAATCGCACTTGGTGTCATCGATAGCTCTTGGGCTGCAAGTGAAAAAGAACCATGTCGAGCGGCCACTTCAAACGTGTGCAGTTTTGACAGCTGGTGGCTGTTTAAGCGTTGATTTTTAGAGTACAGGTTGTCTTCGCTATACATTTCGTTAAAGGCACCTTGATTCAAGCAAGAGGATTTCGATACACATCGTCAATGTCATATCATAGCTCTATCTATGACTCATAGTTAATCATAAGTTGCTTTGGTTGCGTTAATTTCCGAAATTCTAATTAATAGATGAATTCAGTTCATGTAAATGTGATTTTTCGTCGTTTGAACAAACACCAAAATCCCGTTTTAATAGGTTTACCAATGATTGAACCTGCGCTGTATGCGCTTAGCCAGAAAAGGTCACCCATGACTGTATTGAATTTCGACAAGCTCATCTCAGACTTCCCACTGCTTGCACAATTAGTCGCACTCGATGAAGTGACTTGGTTTAACCCAAACATCACGACTTTGGAGCAAGGTTTACCCTATGTGGGATTAGGCGAACAAGATATTCACGATGCGAGCATGAGGCTGCAAAGGTTTGCTCCTTATCTAGCCAAGGCGTTTCCTGAAACTCAAGCGACCAATGGCATCATCGAGTCAGAGCTTGTTGACATTCCATCTATGAAAGCAGTATTGGAAGCGCATTATCAGCAGCCTATAAAAGGGCGTTTGATGATGAAGAAAGACAGCCATTTACCGATTTCAGGTTCAATCAAAGCTCGGGGTGGTATTTATGAAGTACTAACGCATGCCGAGAAGCTTACGATTGAGGCCGGGTTACTGTGTGAGAGTGATGACTACAGTAAGTTGCTCGAACCTGAGTTTCGTGACTTCTTCCAACAATACAGCATTGCGGTTGGCTCCACAGGCAATCTAGGCATGTCGATCGGTATCATGAGTGCCAAATTGGGCTTTACTGTCTCTGTTCATATGTCGGCAGATGCGAGAGCTTGGAAGAAAAGCAAACTTCGTGAGCATGGCGTCAACGTTGTTGAATATGAACAAGATTATGGCGTTGCGGTGGAACAAGGACGTAAAGAAGCAGAGCAAGATCCTCGATGCTTTTTCATTGATGATGAAAACTCGCAAACCCTGTTCCTTGGTTATTCGGTGGCAGGGCAAAGGCTCAAACAGCAATTTGAGCAACAACACATTTCAGTAGATAAAGAACACCCATTATTTGTTTACTTGCCATGTGGAGTAGGTGGTGGCCCCGGTGGTGTCGCATTTGGCTTGAAGATGGCCTTTGGTGATGATGTTCACTGCATTTTTGCTGAACCGACTCATTCACCTTGCATGTTGCTTGGTGTTCATACTGGATTGCATGATGAGATTGCGGTGCAAGATCTTGGTATCGACAACCTCACCGCCGCAGACGGTTTGGCGGTGGGTCGGGCTTCAGGTTTCGTGGGTCGCGCGATGGAGCGTTTGCTTGATGGTTATTACACATTAACCGATGAACGTATGTACCAATTGTTAGGTGAACTGAATCAAGCAGAGGGCATTCAACTTGAGCCTTCAGCATTAGCGGGTATGCCAGGTGCGGTTCATGTTGAGCAAAATAGTGAATACCTTGCTCGTTTACAGATTAATGAGTCGACGCTAGCGAATGC
Organism: Vibrio sp. 1CM24A; assembly: GCF_023161725.1. NCBI lineage: Bacteria > Pseudomonadati > Pseudomonadota > Gammaproteobacteria > Vibrionales > Vibrionaceae > Vibrio > Vibrio sp. 1CM24A. The sequence goes on along the minus strand of NZ_JALNTS010000001.1, from coordinate 493,145 downwards.
AACACACCTTGTATGGGCGACAGGCGGAGGCATGGTGCCACCACAAGAAATGGCAGCTTACTTAGCGAAGTCATCGGTTTAACCCTAAAGCTTTTATCGTTTAATTGTTTGTAAATATCAGTTGTTGTAAATATAAGCTGTTCAAAAGATAAGTCATGACAGAAGAGTGTTGTTTATAGCTTAAACACACTCTTTCTCATCTTTAAATCCCACCGTAATTCAAACAATAACTTGCGCAGATCGTTATCCAAAACACACATTTTATAAATTAAGCTTCTTAGATGTTCTAACTATCAGTTAGGTTGAGTGGCATTCAACTTGATAGGGATTGAGCAATGCAAACGGATAAAGATATTCAGACAAGACACATAAACACACCAGAAAAATTACTCCAGCGTTTAGATGCGATTGGGGAGTCTTTGGAAGCATCGGATAAGGCTCATGCTTTGCTGGGTTTGGGCTCAGTAGGCATTGAAACGGAACGACTTGATCAGTATTCAGATGTCGATTTTTTCGCAATAGTGCAAACAGGGCACAAGCAGTATTTCTTAGACAGTTTGCATTGGCTATCTGATATTCACTCAATCGACTACGCAGTGAGAAATACCGTCGATGGCTATAAAGTCTTATACACTGACGGAATCTTTTGTGAGTTTGCAGTGTTTGAACCCCACGAGTTAGCGCAAATCCCATTTGCTGAAGGGCGCATTGTTTGGCAGCAACCTGAATTTGATACGCAGTGTTGTGTTCCACCAGCAAAAGGCGAGGCACACGCAAACTCCCAAGAGTGGATCATTGGTGAGGCACTCACCAATCTTTATGTGGGTATGTCTCGTTATAACCGAGGCGAAAAGCTGTCGGGCAGTCGGTTCGTTCAATCTTACGCACTCGATCGTTTGATCGATCTTGTGGATCAAACTGAACAATCTGAGCCTGAATTCGTTGATGAATTTATGTCGGATAGAAGGCTAGAAGCACGCTTTCCTAATTTTGCCCAATTGCTACCAACCTTTACCCAAGGCTACGAGCGCACCGTTGAGTCGGCACTTGCCCAACTAACTTTCCTTAACTCCCACTTCACAGTCAACCAAGCTATGTGTGACCGAATCACTGAACTGTGTTCCAGTAAAGATTAAGCTTATAACCTGTTAATCTTAAAACCTATTTTCTTGGTGCGCGTAAATAACAGTTGTCGCTCGTCTGTATTGTTGATAGGTTTTAACCATGAAATTTAATTCTGCTTCAACTTCAATTTTCTTTTGGTGGTGCTCTTAACAGAGCAGCACGGAATACTCACATTCTTTAGCTGCTGGACGGTAGCTAAGAATGTCATCAAAAATGTCTCCTCTTTTTATCTCCAGTAGCCTTTCTAACTTGGAGATACACCATGAATACCAACTCAAACAGCCATACCAACAAGCCTGAGATTATTCTGACTGGCGATAGAGCAACTGGGCCTTTGCATTTGGGTCATTATGTCGGTTCACTTAAACAAAGAGTCTCTTTACAGCATATTCACGACCAAACGATATTGGTTGCCGACATGCAAGGGCTTACCGACAACGCCCATAATCCTTCGAAGGTTTCTTCCAACATTCTCAATGTAGTCGCTGACTATCTTGCGGTGGGTATCGACCCGACCAAGACCACGATTTGTCTGCAATCACAGTTGCCGGTGTTAGCTGAGCTCACCATGTTCTACAGTAATCTTGTTTCTATCGCTCGCTTAGAACGGAATCCAACAGTCAAAAGCGAAATTCAGAACAAAGAGTTTGGACGTTCAATTCCAGCAGGCTTCCTCACTTACCCCATCTCACAGGCGGCAGACATCACCGCTTTCAACGCGACTTTAGTGCCTGTCGGTGATGATCAACTGCCGATGTTAGAACAAACCAATGAGATTGTAAGAAAGGTTAATTCGCTCGCTGGCAAACCAATCTTGAATGAATGCAGACCACTTCTCAGCAATGCATCTCGCCTCCCTAGTACCGATGGTAAAAGTAAGATGTCTAAATCGATGGGTAACGCCATTAATCTGGGTGCGACAGAGAAAGAGATCAGAGCTGCAGTCAAATCCATGTATACCGATCCAAATCATCTACGAATTGAAGACCCAGGCAAGGTAGAAGGCAATATCGTGTTCACTTACCTTGATGCTTTTCACACAGACACTAACTATGTCAGTCAACTAAAAGAGCATTACCAAAGAGGTGGGCTAGGCGATGGACAAACTAAGAAAGTGTTGGAAGAGTGCCTGCAAGAGATGCTTCGTCCTATTCGTGAAAGGAGAGCTGATCTGTTGGATGACAAAGCGCAACTCATCGAAATTTTACGCAATGGCACCCAAGTCTCTAGGGAAAGAACGCAAAAGGTGTTGTTCGATGTAAAAGACGTCTTTGGTCTGAATATTATCTAGCACTGGCTGTATCAATGACGAGCCAAACTGCGGGAGAGTGGAAGGGCGATCTGGATGCGAATATTTCAGAAGGAAGCTTTATTATCAACGGGCCAGTATTGTCTGAATTTATTGGTAAATTAAAGCCGACTGAATCAACCAATCAATTTCAATTTGTAGATGGCGAGAATGTTTGGGTGTTCAAGGTAGGTGATGATAGTTTAGTTTCCTACACGCTCAGTAAGCGCGAAGGCTAAGTTAAGTCATTCCAACCTACATGTCTGTTATGAGTTATGTGGGTTGCCGAATGACATTGTTCACCTAACAAAGCCTAGTCACCGCCAATAAGCCCTTATCACTCTTAGTTACAGGAAGGTAATGATGGAAATCAGTCAGTTGGATCATTTGGTATTAACCGTGAGTGATTTACAAGTTACGGTCGACTTTTACCAACGGGTGCTTGGAATGAAGCCCATCGAATTTGGTGAGGGCAGGTTAGCGTTGTCATTTGGGACGCAGAAGATCAATTTACACCTAAGTGGCAGCGAGTTCGATCCAAAGGCAAGGCGTGTTCAGGTCGGAAGTGCAGACCTATGCTTTGTTACCAATACACCAATTGCTGAAGTTGTCGAACATATCCAAGCGCAAGACGTCGTGATAGAAGAAGGGCCCGTACCACGAACAGGTGCAATAGGAAAAATTGTCTCTGTTTATATCCGAGATCCTGATGGCAACCTGATTGAGCTCTCGAATTATTAGTCTTAAGCACTAAACCGTACGCTTTTGTTTACTCTTCAAGAACGCGGCTTTTCGTGTTTATTCCGCTTATCACTGGATGTCGCCACCCAAATAAAATACAATCGAACAATGTTTTATTAATTCGTGCTTTATCATTATGATGAGAAATTTACTCATATTCATCGTTAGCCTGTTCTTCTTAACAGCTTGTTCTTCAACGAGTAATCATCAGCTAGACGAAGAGACATTAAGCAACGAAGACGCTATGTCGAAAAGTGTAGAGGGAGAGAGTAATCTCGAGACTTCAAAGGATACAAACGCTGAGACCAGCGTTGATTCTTCCCATGATTCAATCGTTAATCATCAACCACTCACTAACCTTGATTCAAATAAAGACACGATAGCTCACGCTAATGCAGAGCCAGAATCAGTGGAACCTTCTCAAGTAGCAGCGACAGAAACAACGGAAAGCGATGCTAAGAGTGGCGGTGAAAAAGGCATCGGAAGCTATTTTATTCGTCATAATAAACCGACTAAGACCGTGATTAAATCACTAGAGGGCGTGACAGATGCATTGAACGTCATGACGTTTGGGATATTTGCCACCGGTAACGGTTAAATCGTTAACCTAGAACGACAACCTAATAGATAGAATGAAACGTGAAGGCGAGCCAGGTGGTTCGCCTTTTTTGATCTTCTAAATCTGGCCACCATTCTTCCTAAGAAACGTGTTCACTTATCTGAGCGCTGAGTCAGGCGACGGTTAACGAAAATAGGAAATTATTAGTTCTGGAAGGGACTCGCCGAATTTACCCTGTTTTACTTGTTATATGCATCAAGGGTTCTAATACTCATCCCAAAGCAAGCAATGAAATCTAATCTTACAAAGACAAGTCTTATATTCACTTACGAGCATAGTAAGATGTTTGCTGTTAAGTCGGTTTAGGTTTAGTTATCAATATTCTAGGGAAGAAAAATGAAGAATAAGAGTGTGTTTTTAAGTGTCGCGATGGTGATGTTGTCAGCTCATGCAAATGCATCAGATGCGAACCATGAGTCTGTATCAGATGGTGTTATCGCAGAACAAAGAGAGAAGCTTTCTGAAAATACCCAAGGACAAGGTTTTGGACCGCAAGCTCCTCGAGATTTGGGTTCATTAGAAGGTACAAATACTAGACTGTTTTCGGATGCCCCTGATTCAACAGCGATGAACTTATGTAATATTCACTTCCATAAAAATGCTGAGCATAAAGGCGGCGAGTTTACTCAATACGCTGGTAACGGTGATGGTAAGGGATTCCAGAGTGGCTTTAAATACACAGGAAAACTGAGTTCTGCTGAGCTGAAACCATTTGAGGGCAAGGTTTGTCCGAGCGAGCATGGTTCTTTGCATTCGGGTGACACAATTGAAGTTCACTATGTTTATTCAACGGCGCAAGTTGAACCGGGTGAAACATTGGGCGCTTGTTTTAACGACGCGATTACCAACCCGCAACTGCGTGTAGAAACCCAAGTTTACGTATTAGTGAATGATGACAAAGCACTCGACTTTGAAGCGCTCGCTAAACATTCAAAAGTGAACGGCTTACACCAAGCACCAAACATCCCACAAGATACGGGCTCAGCGATTCAATACGCAGGCTCTACAACGGGTCCTGGTTATAATGAGCAAGGTTCACCTTTCCAAGTAACATGGAGCGTTCGTCCACAAGTAGCGAAAGTAAACATCGCGACAGTGGGGAGCTGGTGTGAAGGCAATGACTTTAACGAAGACCACGCCCACGGTGTGAGAAACTTGGTGGTTAACCCTGAGCTATTATCACCTATTCGTAACGACTAAACGATTCTGACCAATAAAATGATCAAGGCGAGCCAATAGGTTCGCCTTTTTGTTTGGCTCAGTATTTTGTGCATGACATGCCCTTTATGTTTCACGCCTAGCTATATCCTTTCTCTTTCTCTTTCTCTTTCTTTACTGCTTCTTGAGTTCCAATGCGTGTTCTCTATAAGCATGTTCTCTGATCTCATGTACTCGTACTTATATATTTGGATGAGTTTCGTCCGTCATATCGAATTGTTGGTATTTAAAAATCGTCCATATAATGAGCCCATCTTAAAGAAACAAACCAACTTACTTAGATAAATAGAGGTCATTATGAACACTTCAACACTTACTACTAAAGCACAATTCGAAAACGGCACAATGTTTGAAACTGGCGAGGAAATGCTTTACGTCCTTCAGCTTAACGGCAGCTGGTATGAAATGGGCAAGCAGTACGGAAACTTGTCAAAAGAGCACATGCAAGCGATGTACGACGTTATTGTTCAGCCTGAATTTGATAAAGGGCTAATCAGCCAAAAAGAAGCATATGAATTGTTTGGCACTCGCGTTTTCGCAGCACTTTCTTTACGTCGTAAGCAATACTTCCAAGGTGTAGCAGATGGTCTAGGCTGGCCACTGGAAAAAGTCATCGTGCTAGACCAAAGCGGTCCAATGGCAATTTACCTTGGAAAGCTACACTCATTCTCTGGTTGTTCTTCGTTAGCGACTTGGGGCGAAAGCACGGTCGATGGTCATTCGGTTGTTGGTCGTAATATGGACTGGAGTGATCTGTTCCTAGACTTCCCAATCTATACAACGGTTTATAATCCAACAGATGGTTCAAACGCATTAGTGAATGTGAGCTGGCCTGGTTGGCAATGGATGGTTACTGGTTTTAACGACAAGGGTGTGTATACCGATCTGCATGACGGTACATCAATGGGCGGCAATATTGTATCGGTCGAGAAGCCATCTTTCTTAAACTCAGTGGTCGATTACATGGCGGAATCTGATTCGATCGAAGCTCTTAGCTCACGTTTCCAAGCGTCACGTACTGATATTGCTTCAATCTGGATGTTAGCGGATAAAAGCGGTCAGGCTTGTGCTTACGAGAACACAATCCAAGAAAACAGAAAACGCGTCAGCGGTAAAGACGCTAACTCGTTTGCGACGGTTAATACGTTCTTAAACCCAGATTGGGGTTTGGGTATCCGTGAAACTCAAAGCTTTTCACTAAAACGTTTTGATAACTTAAATGCACGTCATGATGACCTGTGCGGTCACATTGATGCTGAGGCAATGCGTAACATCTTTGACTTACCACTGTATAACGAAGATGGCAGCTTCAAAGAAAATGGTGGTGTGACTAAGCCAACTAATCAAGATGTGGATCTAACTAACTACCAAGTCGTTGCTGACTTAAATGAGTTGCAAATGTGGGTGAAACTTCCTGCGCTTGGCAGCGACACCAACTGGGCTCATATTGATGTGAAGTCTTTGTTTAACAACAAGTAACGTTATCACTCAGTGAGTAGGGCTAATGTGTTTGTATAAGCACATAGCCTTCCTTTTTTGTAGGCTCACCTCTTAAACCGGCCTCAATAAAACGTAATCAATCGCTTATCAAACTCCTCGTCGGACTTTAATAGACGAATCCGATCATTGCATGGAAGCTTAACCAGCAGGCGTAAACTCTGCCATTAAACCAAAGTGCAAAAATGATTAAATCTAAATTGTTTCATTCTGTCTCGCTAATCGGCGCTCTTTTTTCTTCCGTTTCTTATGGCTCATTTTTCGATGCTATGGACGACCAATTCGATATGGGTCACCACATAGCAGAAAACGCCGTGGGTTTCTTGCCTGTACCGGTTTTGATTACCGAACCTGCTGTTGGTTATGGCGGGGGGCTTGTCGGCGTATTCATGCATGAAACTGACGAGCAGAAACAGCAAAGAAAACAAGCGGCACTCAATGCTATCGATGGAGGCGCACAGCTTGTTCCTGGCGCGATAACAGTATTGGGCGCAGCGGGTACAGAAAACGGATCGTGGTTTGCCTTTGTCGGGCATCGACACACATGGTTGAACGATACCATTCGTTACACGGGTGGTGTTGGGGCTGGGCAAATGAATCTTAGTATCTATAAAGATTTGTCACTAGAGCTCCCAAATAACAAGTCTACGGACATCCAACCGTTAGAGTTTTCAACTGAGACTCGTGGTGTTGTTTTGCAGCAAGGAGTCCAATTTCGAGTGGCTGATACGCCTCTTATGTTGGGCGTTAAACAGTTCGTTTCTTATACCGAGATAACTTCTGACAGTCAGATCGTTGATAAGTTGATGGAGTACACCTTAGGTCAAACCATCGTGACTTCGGGTTTAGGATTGACTGCAGATTACGATACGCGCAATAACTTATTTTACCCAACCAGTGGCTATCAATTTTCAGCTGATTACATGGTTTACGATGAAAAGCTAGGCAGTGATCAAGCATACCGAAAGTTAGATGTCGAAGGGGAAGTCTATGTCCCATTGGCAACACAATGGACGCTGGCTTTTGCGGCCAATTATCAAAACTTTCAATCAGATGAGTTGTTTCTTTCGCCAACCACTCAACCGTATATCCAATTGAGAGGCGTGTCTTCCTATCGATATCAAGGGGATGAGATTACCACTCTCCAATCTCAAGTTGTTTTCGACATTGATGATCGTTGGAATGTGTCTGGGTTTTATGGATACGGTCAGGCGAAAGAAGAAGCAGAACTTAGCCAAGACCAAACAGTAGGAGCTTATGGTGTCGGGTTTCGATATCAGATAGCTCGCCGATATGGGTTACGAATTGGTATGGACTTGGCTCGAAGCGACGACGAAAACGCTTTCTATATTAGCTTAGGGAGTGGTTTTTAAATATTCAAAATACCAGTCTAAGTCTAAGACTCTTTTTACTAACGGCTAATAACGGTTATTAACAGCAGCTTCCATTTTTAGTGATGGGTTTGATCCATCATACATGATTCAAGGGATGGGAAAATAGGCCGTAAAATGTAGCCATACCAAAGAAGCTTCATTCTGATATCGAAGGTTTGATGGTCGTTATGATTTGGTGAACAGGAGGGTTCACTCATTAAATTTAATCTGCCTTATCTATGGCTTTAGGTATTTGGTGGAAGTATTTGGCACTCAAATAATGAAAATATTTAATCTGTTCAGCTTTAGAACCCTCGTTTTGTTCGCAACCCCGTTATTTTGGTGGGCTTCGTTTTCAGTGCTATCAGCTGAGTCGAAAGCTGACCATCCTGGTAAAGAGATTTTCAAACGTTATTCGCTCAGTGAAGACATTCCTAAGTTGGCCATGAGTTCTCTCATGCAAGGAGAGCACTTGGTTGAATATGCGACTCGTAAAATTGTAGTTGGAGACAATGTTCGTGAATCAAAAGTCTTCTTAGTGAAGAACACCGATACCAAAGGCAACATTGATCTGCGAATTAAATACAATCCCGATGACCTTGATGAACAAGAGCAAATTATCGATGAAATTGAAGCATTTGTCAGAACCGAATATCGACTGAGGCATTACGCTGAGAGCTACGACCCGTATTCAGTTAAAGCTAAGGATCATGGTAATGGTCGTGTCGATATCTTCTTTGAATACTCAAAGTATGCATTACCGCAGGATATTTCGTACTTCCGTCATTTAAGCGTGAAAGTTGAACTCGTTAATGGGCAGCCACAGACGATGAGTATCTATAACGATCAGCCGTTTAAATTCAATGGATATCAAATCGAGAGTTACTTACAACGACTTGATTTTAAAAGACTCGAGTCAGGAAAGCTTATTATCGACAGTAAGCACATCGAAGTTGAAGGTAAGAAGCGCGATAAGCCAGTGCGTATGAACACGATGATTCGTCCAATTGCTATTTATGATGAGCAAAATGAGGTGACAGTCCTAGACCACAAAATGCTTGAGCAAGTATCGGATCCGCGAATGAGAGAAGAGAGTGTTGTGCTAGACCGAGTGTTTCCTTTGATGGGCGATATGGTTCGCCGTCAAGGAATCGATTTGCCATTGCCTTTTGGTGTGTCTGTCGCGTACAGGAACCAGAACATGGACATCCCATTCACTGATTTCGTGATTCAAGGTGTGGGCTTGAATGATCTTTTCGACCCTTACGCTAGCATCGGAGCTGTTAATGCTGAAAGTTTAACGCTTAGAGCTGATCTCAATATATTACCGTTTTGGAATGTTTATGGTTTGGTTGGAAAAATCAACGTCGATGCTCAAGTTGATGCGGAATACACCGGTGAGGCGGGTGAGTTTCTCCGAGATAAATTAAACAACAAACTACCACACCTTGGGGATGCATTTTGTAGTGAGTTGTCGGCACTTTGCCAAACGGGTCGTGTGAAAATTCCGTTGAGTTTGGAGTATGACATCGTGGGCTTAGGGACAACTTTGTCCGTGGGATATAAAGAATTTTTTGCTTCTGTATCGGGCAGTTATACAAAAACGCGTTTAAAAGACACTGACAATTGGGGAGATGGCATTGTGACTGTTCAGCCTATGCTTGGCTATCAACTCGTTGATTATCGTACTCAGCTATTTGTTGGTGCTGAGTACCAAGGTTTGGATTCAAGAATGGCAGGGCATGTGGTTGCGGGTGACTTGGAATTTGATTATGACATTGGCGTGAGCTTATCTCAGTGGGCGTATTTGGTGGGTGTGAATAAACAATTAGGTAAGAACTACAATTTGACCTTTCTTTATAACAAAGGTGAAACGCGAGATTCGATGACGGTCAATTTTGGCTATCGATTTTAAGCATGAGATGTTGAGCGTTAATGGAGAGGGTTTCATCCGTCATAGGAGATTAACTGGATGTGTTTTTATGACATAAACTCATTTCATTAACCCAACACTGATAACTGAATACCGACTAAACAACGATTCAATGGAAAGTATAACGCGCAGGGAGTTCGCATTGTGAAGCAATAAACATAACCAAATGCAGGCTCAACCATGAATTTTAAATTTCCAACTGTTAAGCGAAATCAGCGTTCTCATTTTAATAATAAAACGTTACTAACTCTCGGCATTACCTCACTTCTTATCGGGTGTGGTTCAGACAAAAGTTCAGACTCAGGAACCACGCCAGAACAACCACAACTGATGCCGCTGCCTGCGAAAATAATCACCGCGAATGTTGGCAACGCGACACTAAAGGCATTGCAAGAATCCGTTTTGATTCAAGACAATCAAGGCGAAGAGAGCTTGGTTGATATTGAAGCTTTTAAAGGCGTTCAATTTGGCCATGCAAATCGTTTTGCCCATAGTGAACTGACTTATTTAGAGAGCACGATTGATGCAACCGAGTTTGGTGACGCGTGCCCACAGTTAAAGGCGACAGCTCAATCGCAGTCTGAAGATTGTCTCAACTTGAACCTATGGCGCCCAGAGGGAACACAAAGCGGGGATGGTTTACCTGTCTATCTGTTTATACACGGTGGAGACTTTGAGTACGGCTCGGGGTCTGCCAAGCTTATTCATGGAGACACGATTGTGGCTCAAGGATCGGCAGAGACTAATCCGTTTATTTTCATTACATTCAATTATCGATTGGGCGTACTGGGAAGTCATTGGGTTAAAGGTGAAAACAACAGTGGCAACTACGGCATTGGTGACCAACAAACTGCGCTAGAGTGGGTAAACCAACACATAGAAGCATTTGGTGGAGATGCTCAGAATGTCACGTTGATGGGGCAAGGATCAGGCGCGATGTCTGTATCGATATTGCAGCAGCAAGCTGAGAAAGAAGGGCAGGTTAATGACTATTTTCAACGTAGTATCATGCAAAGTAATCCGTATGGTTTTGAATACCGAAGCTACGATGTTGCGAAGAGCCAAGACGACGAGCTAGATCTTGTTGACGCATCTTTGGAAGAAGTATTGCTCACTCAAGAGTCGTTATTGTCACCGACAACGCGTATCAAAGATTGGCTACTTAAAAGTATTCTGCCATTAGTAAATGAATATTCACCAATATCATTAGGTAAGGCAGACCATACACCTATGGGGACATTAATGCCTTTCTCGCCTTATTTGGCGTGTGAAAAGACATCTCTACTCGGGGCGTGCAGTCAAAATGCGGCACAACCGTACCAGTCCGATTTTATCGTTCCAACGGTAATCGGCGTTAACGCAAAAGACTCGAACACGATGAGTATGTTGCCAACTCTGACGTTTCTCATTCCTAAAATACTCGATTTGGTGCTGGAACAATCACCAGAGCTGCAAAGTGATAACGCCACCTCTCAAGACTGGATTAATGCGGTTCAAAACTGGGTGCAAAGTGATGAGGCATCAACAGATATTGATTCGCTATTTGCATCGGCAGATGGCGAAGCCACCATACAACTTGAACTGGAAGATCTGCTTGCCGTGTTGCCTAAATCGGCTTACGAAGCGGTGAGTCAATTGTATTTTGGACTTGAAAATCGAAACAGTACAAGCGAGCTACTGTCGCTTACCGACTTTTATCCAAATGACGAAAGTGAGCTCGATAATGCAATGCGAAATATGGGGCAGTTCAAAATGATGATGAACGACATGCTCTTTAGTGGTCCATCACGTATTAAAGCAAAGCAATCTCAACAACCCGTCACGTTTTACCAGTTTGACTACAAACCGAGCTTCAATGTTTGGGCATACAATACCAAGGGCGAAGAGCGAAGCGTCGATATTTCAGATGCATTAAAAACCGTCTCTTGTATTAGTGGAGCGTGTAATGGTTCAGAGCTGCCATTTGTGTTCAACAAGTCATTTAAATTGGATGGTGAAGAAGTATCGCCGTCGAAGAAAGACAAAGCACTGATGAACAAGTTGTCACGAATTTGGTTCAGTGATGCGCTGTTTAGTGATTACCAATATAGTGAAGCGACCGACAGTGTTATGTCGATAGATAATGAAGGCAGTATCCACCTAGAATTAAACTGGGATAATTACTTCCAGCAAGGTGTCGACCCGGTATTGCGAAATGGACGGTTAGATGGCCTAGAAGACCTTAATCTCATCGCCAATTATCTCTAACTAACTAACTAACCAACAAACAAAAAAGTGATCCATTAGGATCACTTTTTTGTTTGTATCATAAGCTAGTATGCATCAATGCCATGCTTGCTTTAGTGCTTCTAATTCAATGGATTCTGCAGTGCGATAAAGCGTTCAACGTAGGCATCTGTCGCTGTCATGATCGACTTTTTCACTTCCATGATCTGTTTTGAATGTGGATTCCAAAGCGCAAACGAGAATTTCATTCCCATCTTCAGTTGGTCTAACTCCAGTGTTTCCAAGCTTTCAGTTACATAGGGTGACTCTGACAACACCTTAGGTAACCACGCCCAACCGAGCTCGTCTTGAACCAACTTTATAACCAAGGCAAGTTGATCAACTTCTTCGTGTATCGCTGATACTAAGAGCTTCTCTTTGAGACCTTCATCTTTAAACGCACTCAAAACGAACTGACGTGTGCTGCGTAAAGCGGTTAATGCTTCTGTTGGCGAAAGCTGAGAGAGTTTGCCTCCTTTTTTCACAAACGGCAAAAACTCGATATGGCCAATAAAGGTCGAGTCCTTACTGTACATACCTTTGCCTTTGTCGATCATCACCAAGCCAAAGTGAATATCACCACTTGCTAAGCCTTGTTCAATCTGGCTCTTTGTTCTCACCAGAAAGTTAACCTTCATGTTTGGAAAGTCTTGGTCGAGTTGGGCTCGTATGGAAGAGAGTAGGCGATGTGGAGTCATGCTTGGATAGGCAAAATTGATGCTTTCCAGTCCACCGTAAGAGAGGCTTAGCGCGATATTATCGAAGATACGAGATTGCTCTATCGCAGACTTAGCGTAGTGATAAAGAAGCTTACCATCTTCGGTCGGTTCTACTGTGCGACCTATGCGCTCAAATAGCTCAACAGCAAGCACGTCTTCAAGGTTATTGATGACTTGGCCAGTGGTTGTACGGTGTTTGTTTAATCGGGCAGCAGCCTTGCTGAATGAACGCTCTTCGTAAACGGTCACAAAGGCGAGTAACTGTTCAATACTAAAATTCATACGTTGTACTCAATTGTTAGTCCATTAAGTATAACGTATCAGATATTCGTAGGATTAGGTAATTCATATGCCCAACTATGATGTGCGTCGTAGTTGGGCAGAATAGGTATTTGGGGGGAGGTTGGAGCGCAGCGGTACAGGAGTTTGTTATTGATAGGGTGCGATTTCGATATCAATCATTTGATAACCCGTATCGGCAACGTCTGTCGAGGTATCTTTCGTTCTCAGGGTTCCCGTCAAATACACCGTATCCCATAACCCTTGTGCGCTCACATCTTTAGGAGAGTTTACATAGATGATTTGATTGGTCGGTGGTGGCGGTACGTGTATGCAGGCACCGTAATAAGGAACCAACAAAAACTCAGTAGCGATCTCATCATCACCTTCAAGAGGAATGATGAATCCCGGAATCTTAACACGTTGCCCATCAAGCTCTTTTCTTACTGAGCCTAACTTATTTTGTTCTGGCATATCCCAAGAATGTTCGGCGAGGAAAGGCTGTGTCGCTTCTCTGATCATGGCTTGTTCTTGCGCTGGCACAAGATCAATCCACTCTATTTCCTCGGTGTCTGCGTGAACGGAGAACGCGCTAAAAAGTGCGACTGATAGTCCAAGTGTTGTTAGCTTTTTCATGTTGCCTCTTTAATATCTTTGCTGTTGGGGATGCAGGCGATATTAAAGTGGTATGGATCATCAAACGAATCATCAATGATGGATCAAACTCGTCCTTATTGTGGTTTTTCATCGAGGGGATTAGGAAATATCAACAGAGCAACTGAATTTATCATTTGGACGTGTTACATCCGTCTAAGTGGAGTTTTAGATAGATCAGTTCCATTCAATAATATCGGTGTACGGAAACGAGGGCGAACAGTTCGCTCATTCATAGGAGGGTGATAACTTAACTTACACAGGTATATATGATGATTAACCGCAAAACACTTTCACTATCTATTCTTTCAATTGCAGCGACAGCGCCTTTATTAGCAGCAGCGCCTCTATTCGCTGCAGAGTCTGAGCCGAACCCGTCAGACTTAACGGAAACGAGCACTTCAGCGTATTTTGGTATGAGTAACCAAGGCGATGTAAAGGGTTCAATATCTGGCGACTTTCATTTTGATAATGGGCAGACAGGCATGCTCACCGTCGAAGGAACTATGACTCAACAAGGGAAATATTCTGACAGTCGAGTTCAGTATTTCCATGTTTTTTCAACAGAGAACAAAATTGTTCCAAGAGCTGCGCTATCGCTCGACGTTATTGATAACTCGATGTTTACTTCTGCGTCATTGGGCGGAGTTGCAGCGATTGATACCGGGGTGAAAGGACTCCAGCTATTCCCGCGCTTAGGCGTATTGGCAGGTGAATATTCTGATGCGTCAGTGTTGTCGTTTGATGCTGACAAGAAAGAAGCGATCGGCGGATCAGCCGCTTTCTATATGATGTATCAGTTGGGTGAAGATGGTACTTACATCGGTGCGTGGCCAGAGTACAATTACTTAAACGGTGATATTGAAACGTCGATGCTTAAATCAACATTAATGATTGCGACGCCTTTCTCTAACGATAAAACTCGATGGGGGCAGCTAAGAGTCGATAACACCACAGGTTATATGCAGTCCCAAACTCGCGCTATTGATATCGACGATACGGTTGTTTGGGCTAACTACAAATTCTATTTCTAACTTTTGATGTATAACCGGAAAGGCAGCGCTAATAGCGCTGCCTTTTTTCGTTTGTGGCGTGACTAATTGAGTCGCTTAACCCACTAACTTTCACACGAATTTAAGAAAATTAAATAATTTCAAAAATACTATCATCAAAGTAAGCCGTGTTTAGATGTGGGTTCTTAACAATATCAATAACTTACTTTACTTGATGAGATTTGGATGTGTTGAGTCCGTCCTAAGTGATTTATCAGACTGACAAAGTTCATCAATAATGCGAATCAAAGAGGCGGACAACGCTGACTTAATTTACTTATTTACCTTTGGAGTCAACATTATGAACAAGCAAATCAAAGCTACTCAAATCAAACGTACGGCCCTAGCAATGCTGGTGGCAATGTCACCAAGTGTCTTCGCTTACGATCTCGTTATCATGAATGGTCGAGTTATGGACCCTGAAACGGGCTATGACCAAGTTGCCAATGTCGCGGTTGAAGATGGAAAGATCGTCGCTATCACTGGCGATGCTATCGAAGGCGATAAAATGATTGATGCTGAAGGGCTGGTTGTCGCACCTGGTTTTATTGATACTCACTCACACGTTGTTGCGATTCCTGTCATGCAAAAGCTACAGCTACGTAGTGGTGTTACAACGCCATTGGCTCTAGAAGTTGGCGCTTATCCAGTGAGTGATTGGTATCAACGATTGGACGGCAGTTCACAAACGAACTTTGGTGCGAGCGTGTCATCTGCGGGTATTCGTACCAAAGTGTTTAACGACGACTACCACACACGCACGGGTACAATGATTAACGATATTTTTGATACCGAAGAGGCAAAAGCGTCGAAGATTTCTGGTGATTCAATGACTCAGATTGCATCTAGAGAGCAAATAGAGACGATTTCTGAAATGGTCGACAAGGAGCTCAAAGATGGCGGTTTAGGTATCGGTGTTCCAGTAGGTTACATGTCTAAAGCGGCGACGACCATCGAAACTAAAGAGTGGCAGAGACTTGCGGGTGAATACGGTGTTCCAACGTTTTTGCACGGTCGATTCTCAAGCCAACTTCCACCAACATCAGGCTTAATTGGTATTGAAGAGATGCTATCTGGAGTGGGTATTTATGGTGGTGGTTTGTTGGTTCAGCACATGCACCAGCAAACTCTCAATGAAACACCGGTCGCACTTAAGATGCTGGACGATGCAAAAGCCAAAGGCATGAACGTTGCAGCAGAGATCTACCCATATAACTATGGTGCAACCATTGCAGCGGCGGACTACCTAGAGCCAGAAAACTACCAGCGCAATATGGCACGAGATTACTCAGACATTATTGAAACAGAAACAATGAAACCTCTAACCAAAGAGCGATACGAGCAGTTGCTAAAAGAGAACCCTCAAGCGAGTGTCATGTTCTACGGTGCAACGGATCAAGACCTTAAAAACGCGCTCGCTCATGAGTCTACAATTGTCGGTAGTGATGCTTTCCCACTGATGAAAGAGGATGGAATGATGGCTTACAGCTGGAATACGTCTTATGAAGGTCTACAAGGACACCCAAGAGCCGCTGGTACTCAAGCTCGAGTATTGAAAATGGTTCGTGAGGACAACCTGATGCCATTGATGTCTGCGGTTTCTAAAATGTCTTACATGCCAGCTAAGTTCTTGCAAGACAATGGTATTGATCAAATGAGCCAAAAGGGTCGTATTCAAGTGGGCGCCGATGCTGACATCACGATGTTTGATCCTGAAACGGTAACGGACAACTCGACACTTAAAGAACCAGGTTTGCCATCAACAGGTATCCCTTATGTTGTGGTTAACGGTACAGTAGTCGTAGAAGACTCTAAAGTGCTGCCAAATGTTTACCCAGGTAAAGCGGTGCGTAATAGCGTTACTAAGTAAAGCTACTTAAACAAACGTTAATAGAAGCAGACGCGACAACTTCGGTTTCACGTCTGTTTTTTATCACCAAATTAGCATCTAAAGGGTCATCAAATGTTCGTAACAACAACGGAACTCATAAATACTATCTCTGTCCTTGGCACTGCTGCTTTCGCGTTCTCTGCGGTATTGGCAGCGAGTGAAAAAAAGACGGATATTTTCACGGTGGTGGTATTGGGTGTAATCACAGCTGTAGGGGGAGGCAGCACACGTGATGTATTGCTCGATGTGACCGTGTTTTGGTCAAAGGAACTGTATTATGTCTGGATTGCGGTTGTGAGTAGCTTAATAGGCTTTATCTGTGTTTCGTTTTTGAAGAAGCGGTGGTTTCATACGATTAACCTTTATGTCGATGCGATTGCTATCGCCATGTTTGCGATTCAAGGTACTGAAAAAGCATGGAGCTTAGGTTTCGGGCTACCGCTAGGTCCAATCATGTTGGGTATTATTACGGCCGTGGGAGGAGGGGTTATCAGGGACGTTTTGATTCAACGTCCGACGCTACTGTTATCAAAAGAGCTTTATGCCATACCTGTAGCATTAGGGTGTACATTACATGCGACTACACTGGCGTTGCTTCCACAATATACCGATGTGAGTGCGATTGTTTCTATTGCCCTTGTGATTTACATACGTCACCTGTCGATTAGTAAACAACTTGCTGTTCCAAAATGGGCGACATTGAATCCAGTTTAAAACCAGTTTCCGTTTTATTTCACTGGCATTGATCGTTTTCTTTACTCGACTCAAGACAGCATGATACGTTCATGATCAATTATGTAGGGTTATAGAAAAGGACAGTCCAATGTCATTAGAAAGTGCGATTACATTCTTTATTGCCATGTTTATATTTGGTATTACTCCGGGGCCTGGCGTATTTGCCATTTTAGCTCGTGCTATGGTTCAAGGATGGCGAAAGTGCGTCACGCTTTCGTTAGGTATGATATGCAGTGATCTTATTTATCTTGCGCTTGCCTGTTTTGGTCTAGCAACGATTGCCGAGAATTGGTCGATTGCGTTTGAGGTGATTCGCTATGTTGGTGCAGCTTATTTGATTTACTTGGGCTACAAGATGTTTAAGAGTCTGCCTGAAATGCAAGGCTCTGCGGAACTTGCGGCCAAACAGAGTCAAAAATCCGAACTCGCGAGTTTCGCGCAAGGCTTTTTGATTTCAGCATCAAACCCTAAAGTGATTCTGTTTTATATTTCGTTCTTGCCGACTTTCATTGATCTGACTGTTCTGCGCTCACAAGATATTGTCTTGGTTTCTGCGCTAGCATCTGTTGCTCTAATGTCCGGTTTAATGCTTATCGCTGTAGGCGCGGGCAGAATGGCCGGTTTGTTGAAAACGCCACGCGCACATAAAAGGTTAAACCAAAGTGCTGGTGGAATAATGATTGCAGCTGGATCATACTTGGCGATAAATCGATAAATACGATTCTTTAAACAGAAAGGCGAACCGATGGGTTCGCCTTTTTAGTTGCAGGAAAGTAACTAATGTTCGTGCATTACGCGTCTACGAAAATCACTTCACCAGTAAGAAAGCCATCGACCGAGCGCTCAAACGCTTTGCCAACAAGTTTGCTTGGTACAGGTTCAAAACCTGGCATCATTTCACCGTAAACATCCCACGCTTCAGCAAGAACGGTCGGGTTAATCACATTGATACGTGTGTTTCTTGGCATTTCATAAGCGACAGTCTTAACGAAGGTATCAATTGCGCCGCTAGTGGTAGCATCAGCAATCGCAAAAGGAATAGGTTTAACATTCAAGATACCGCTAATTAGAGTAAATGAACCGCCATCAGCAATGTACTTTTGGCCGATGCGAACAAGGTTGATTTGTCCCATCATTTTGCTCATTACCGTGGTCATCCATTGATCTTCAGTCATATCCGCAAAGGTGTTGTATTCACACAAGCCAACGGTGTTAACAACTGCATCAAAGTGTCCGACTTTTTTGTAAAGTGCCTCAATTGATTGCGGGTCAGTGATATCAACGATGTGGTCGACATCGCCAGAGCGACCCGCAGTGATAACGTTGTGATTGCCCAGTCCCATTAATGCTGCTTGACCCATCTTGCCACGTGCGCCAATTAGAATGATTGTTTTCATGTTGTTCTCCGATCTGTATATGTTTCGTTTCGATGGAAGAACTTTAACTAAACTTCTAAACAAGTAGAAACAAAGTCTAATTGTGAGTGTTACTGGTTTTTCTTGTTGAGTGTTACACTGACATGGAATCCAACTACACCGAAGCGAGTGCGTGTGAGCAAACTAGACCGATTAGACATTAAGCAGCTTAGAGTTTTCCAAGCTTTAATCCGTGAAGAGAACGCGTCCAAAGCTGCGAATCAATTGGGGATGACTCAGCAAGCTGTCAGTGAGCATTTGAAGAAACTGCGAGAAGTGTTTGATGATAGGTTGTTTGTGAGAAAAACCAATGGCTTTGTTCCGACCACCTTCGCACAAGAGTTATCTGTCGGTGTCGATCGTTTACTGATCGACTTCAATTTGTTGTTATCTAAAACAAACTTCGTACCACAAAAAGCCAAAGGGACATTCGTTATTGCGGCAACAGACTACGCTCAGCAGATCATTTTGCCGAGCTTAATCGCGCAATTAAGGGAACAAGCACCGAACTTAAAGCTGATTGTGCGCGATTTTGAAATTGATAATTTGCATGAGCTAATGGAAAGCGGGAAGGTCAATTTAGCTATCGCGTTTCCGGACTATATTCCTGATAGCTACAAAGTCATTAAGTTGTTTGAAGAGCATCATGTGTGTGTTGCATCACCTCATTCTTCAATAGCACAAACCACACCTTCATTAGAGGAAGTCGCGAGTTATCCCACGATCATCGCTTCACCATCTCGCCCAAACTTTAAAGGGTCGATTGATGAATGGTTCAGTCAGTTTGGGTTAAAGCGCAATGTCGTGGTCTCCGCACCGTGTTTCTCCATTGTACCCATGTATTTAAACACCACAGATTCTATTGCGTTTTTGCCATCCAGAGCTATTGAAGGGTTCAATTTGGTGACGATCCCAATGGAGCACTCCCCAGAAAGCTTTGATGTGGTGGCTGCTTGGCACCCGAGATATAACGAAGACCCACTACAAAAATGGGTCACATCCTTGCTCAAGATAGAGGAATAACGGGTATTAAAAATGACAGTAAAGTAGGGCGCATCGACTGAATAGCTCGAATTATTGAACGAAACGTTTAGCCAGTTATCATCACTACTTGTTTGTTAGTCACAATGGTGCAATTATTTAACGAGTGATATTACTCGGATGCATGTCTTATGATGACTATCGAACAACAGCTTTCTCGGCTGGATCTAAACTTATTGGTGTCGTTAAGTGTTTTAATCAAAGAGAGGAACGTAACGCGAGCTGCCAACACCTTGTATCTGTCTCAACCTGCGATGAGTCGTACGTTAAGTCGTTTGCGAGAATTGTTTGATGACCCACTGTTTTATCGAGAGTCTAATGGCCTAGTGCCCACGCAAAAAGCGTTAGAACTGCAAGCACCTTTAGAAGAGTTGCTATTGGCGATGCGAAGCCTAGTAACGAAATCTGCGTTTGATCCTGCTGAATGTGTTCAAACCTTTGTTGTCTCTGTACCGCCATTAATGAGTCGGATGCTTTCTGTGCCCCTTGCTGAATGCTTCATGCACGATGCGCCAAACGCCAGTCTTATCGAATATCCGATTGCAAAAACGCCTACTAGCCAACTGCTGTCACGAGATGTGGATTTTACCATTCACATCGAAGCCCCGAGTAATCCAATCGAATTTCCATACGTGAGTCTTGGCCAGATCTATCCGGTATTTTATGTTTCTGAACATCACCCTTTAGCGAAAGCGAAAAATGTCACTCTTGAGCAGTGCCTCGAATCTCGTTTTGTCGATCTCACGCTCGATATTCGCTCGAATTACGGGCTGCAACACCCTGTAGATACTTACTTAGTTAAGAATGGAATGCAGAGAGATATTGCATTTAAAAGCGGACAGCTTCTTACTTTGGTGGAAGTGATGCAGAGTTCGAATACAATTTTGGTTGCGACCCACAAATTGACGGAACTAGAGGGAATAGGCGACAAGATAGTGCCAATATTCTCTCTAGATAATGTTCCCGAGTTAATGTTCGAACTGTTTTTGATTGAGCATAAAAGAACCGTTACCAGCCCAGCACATCAATGGTTCAAGAACTTAGTCGTGTCCGTGATTGAAGACGTTGTTTGTGACAGTTGAGCCAACATCTTTGTTAACACCGCAGCTTAGTTAAGTAGACCGATTAGTTAAGTAGACCGATTAGTTAAGTTGACCGCTTAGTTCAGATTCCAATTAAACCTAAACGGTGTTCTTCGGGTTTTGGGCGATTCATTGATGGCTTTTAACAGTGTTTTGGCTTCTGCTAGTGAAACTGAGAGGGAAGCTGAAACTGGCCCTTCAGTATTTTTTGCGTAGCCAAGCTTCAATAGCTTCTTCCAAATGTCGTTTGATTCAGAATCTAGAGGCAGTTGAAGCGTGCCTTTCGACAAGGTTTTTCGCCCCGTAATTTCATAGACAGTTTGCACCGCTTTGCTGTACTGCTTTTCTTCAACGTGTCGACAGAACTGAATACTCAACTTTTTGGTATTCAATTGCTGGCGTACGACAAAATAACGTTTTAAATCAATGAAGTGATTTCCGATCAGGCGAGCAATCGCAGCAAGGAATACTCCAGCGATGACCAAGTAATGCCAATATTGACCCAGCCAATTCGATAAGGTTTGAGCCCCGTCGCTCGATCCTAAAGTGTTACTTAGCGAGTCTAATAACTTTGCGTCACCGACTTGAAGCGTTTGCTGCACTACAGTCAACGATTCCAGCTGATTGGTTTTTGTGTTCCACCATGTCATAGTCTGTTTTGGTAAGACGACTTTCCCTTGTTCTTGAAGAATTAACGTTACCTGTTGTTTGAGTGTCGCGGTATTGCTTTTATTCAGGCGATTAAATACGTTTTCTTTGACTGCTGGTTTGCGATACAACTCAATGCCGGAAATGTCTGGGATGTTGATCTCCGGCAGCAACATCATGTGTGAGTTTGCCACGCTTAATGTATACGTTGCAGTGACAGCGTGGCCAACTTCGAATTCGTCGGTAAACGGACGATCGGTTGATATCGAAAGCTCAGCATTTGGGCTAACAATCAACGCGTCTGTATCAATCTTGCTCACGGGCATTTTGGATGTAAAGTTAATGGGTTGAGATTGAATCGCACCTTCAACAACGTTGTCGCTGGTCAGCTCTACACTAACGGGGATGCTCAATTCAGGAACAGTAAACTCGCCAGCTTGCATTGGGTACAAATAGTAGCGTGCTTTTTGTGTAAACCACTTAATGCCTTCAATTGTGCGTGCTGAACGAGCGACTTTCTGATCATCTTTCTTTACGACCGTGTTGGGTATATCTAAGTAAGGTAATGCCAACTCTTCTTGAAAGGGGCGGGTACTCAATACTTCAACGTCGAGTGCGACTTGTTGTTTCACTGCGACATCTTGAGCTTTAATTTCAACGTTTAGCTTCAATTCACCGTCACTGATAAGCTGGTTTATGTCATTAGCACTTGCAGGCATTGAAGTTAAAAGCACCATCGCGGATAAGACAGTAAACCAACATTTCAGAAGGGCGGATGCTCGGGCTGTCGATTTAGTTTTGTTCATTGCTGTATTCCTGTTGAAATTTTTGTCTTAGAAACTTAGATGGATTCTGTCTGACTTGCTTTAGCCAAACTTGGTCAGAGATCACGAGCTCCTTCTGACTCCCTTCTTTTGGTTCGTCGTCGACCAATTTCCTATCATCAATGACTTTTTCTGAATCTTGCTTTGTCGGTGGTGTGTTCTTGATTTTCTCTATCGCAGCTTCCACAACGGCTAGGTTGTTTGTCGCTTGTTCTGAATACGTTTCGTTGTTCAACAGTTCGTTGTAAAGCGCCGTGGCTTTATCAAATTGAGCTGTATGAGCGTAGCTGTTTGCGACGATTAACTTAGCGAAATCAGTCAGCGCTGCCGGTTCGCCACCTTGTTCACTATTTTGTGGGCTTAATTGGTCAATCGCGCCAAGGAAATCGCCTGACAAATAACGACTGTAGGCTTTCCATGTTGGATCATCGAACAGAGCGGCACTTTGCGCGTAGTTGCCTTGCTTGAATTCAACATAAGCGTGTTGATCGTTGGATAGCCAAAAATCAAAAAATGAGTGCTTATCGGCAATTCCCCAAATCAGATTTCCTGCAATAAGCACAAGCAACAAGTGCATTGGCTTAAGTTTGGATAACCAAGCTAAACGACTGGATTGGTTCGGAGTCGAAGAGGTTGGCTTCGTCAGATTACCGAACTCATGATTCACTACCTGTTTATTATTTACCACTGTAGCGTCCACCCTTTTCTAAACCACATCAATTGAATCGGCAGCAACAAGAACAGCAACCAATAGCCCACGTCTAACCAAGGTAGGGCGCTATCGCTGACCGCAAACAGGTTGTTTTGAATGCCTTGATAAACCGCGTCTACATCGCTAGCGTCGTGGGTGAATGAAACCATGTTTCCATGACCTGCTTGCGCGAGTTGTGACAGTGAAGCGAGTTGAGTTTCTGTTAAACCTGCTGTGCCATTTCCGCCACTTTGTGGGTTTTCACCCATCGCCCAAACGATCACTTGGTGTTGCTGTTGTTCAAACGCTTTAGTGAATTCTTCTATCGCTTGGTCATTGGTCTTGTCCGTCAGTATCAAAACCGTTGATGGTGCTTTTGCTTGTGAGATTAGCTCGAGCGTTGGCTTTAACACCGAAGCCGGTTTGCTCTCGTTATCTGGTAACAAGCTTCCATCCAATACATCGAGGAAGTATCGCGTTAACTCTTTGTCTTTGGTGACAGGCATAGCGACATGCGCACTGCCGCCGTATATGACTAAACCAGTTTTTGCGTCGCCGCGCAGTTCAACAAGCTGATTGATCTTCTGTTTAGCGCGCTCTAATCGTGACGGCTGAATGTCGGTTTTATTCATTGAATCAGAGACATCCAAGGCGATCACCAGCTCGGAATTGTCTTCAAAAAAAGGTGAAGGTTGTTGCTGCCACGTTGGACCCGCCATAATGAGCGTGGCGAGAACCGCAAACACCAAAAACAATCGATTAGGAGAAACCATACGCGCTCGATTTTGGTTGAGAGACAGATGTTCCACCATGTTTTTAGACATGACAGGTTGCCACTGCGCGACCAAATCGTCTTGTTGAACGAGTGCGCGATAAAACAACACGAACGGGACCAGTGCAAACAACCATAATGGGCGCATGAAATGAAACTGGGTGATATCGCCACCAAACAATGTATTGAAATCAGTCATTGGTTAGCTCCTCTCTACGACGAATAACGCGCTTTATTTCTTTTTTACGACGCAGATTTGCACCAAACACGATTAAGGCAGCGAATAGGTTGCTCACCAGACACACGCCAAATGCATAGTGGTGCAAGCTGTGTTTCGGACGGTGAGATAAAAGTTCGAACTCTTGCTGTTCTAGTTCATCTATCGTTGCGTAAGCTTGTTCGAGTTGCTTTCGGTCCATGGCATGAAACATCTGCCCGCCAGTTGTGGCTGATACCTTCTCCAATGTTGGAAGATCCATCTTGTAGCGACCTTTGGTACTCGGGTCACCAATTGCAATGGTGTAAATCTTAACGCCATATTTGGCGGCGATTTCGGCGGCTTTGACAGGAGGCATTTTCGAGCTTGTGTCATCACCATCGGTTAGCAGAATCATCACTCTTTGGCGGCTCTGTTCTTGTTCGAATACGGCAATTGATAAGCCAATCGCATCGCCAAAAGCGGTTTGAAACCCGGCGTAGCCAAGCTCAACGTCTTCGAGCAGCGATTGCCACACGTCAATATCTTCAGTAAATGGCGCTTGAACATACGCAGAGTCGGCAAACAAGATTAACCCCAAGCGGTCATGTTCTCGCTGGGCTGCGAACTCTCGCAACACCTGCTTTGCAATGGTTAAACGGTCGTGTTTGTTGCCTTCTTTATCGGCAAAATCCTCTTCTGACATCGAACCTGATAGATCAAGTGCGACCATAATTTCACGAGCGGATTTCTTTTGTTCAATGGGTTCGCCTACCCACATCGGTTTGGCAATCGCAACGATAAGAGCAAGATAGCTGATAATGACCAATAGCCATTGCACTTTACGGCGGCTCATCTTGACCGCGGTTTCAGAGGACTCTTGTGAAGACACGGCAATCAGGCGATCGAAAAAGGGCACTTGAATCGCGCTTTTTGACTCTTTGTAAACAGGCAATAACCAATACACGGCAAAGGGTAAGCAGAGCAGTGCAAACGCTATCGGGTATTCAAATTCAATCATGTGACACCTCGTGATGCTTTATCCAAAGTGCAACGTTCTCCATGATGGCGTTTCGTTTTTCTTCCGTTAATGTCGCTGCTGAAGAGTAGGCGAGTTGAGCAAGTACGCCTGAAAGTTCTAATGTAGAGAACTCGGTTGAAAATTGGCGATTAGTGCAATGGTCGTCTAACCATTTTTCCCAATCTGTACCAGTTAAAGGGGCGACCTCTGCACGAGGAAAGGCGTACAATGCGGTTCTTCGTAGCAGTTGTGGTAGCTTTTGAAATGATGAAACGTCACCGGATTGAGCCTCTAAAGAGAGTTGCTCGAGTTCTACCAAGGCAGCGCGTCTGTATGTGTTTGCTAGGTACTTTTGAATAACTAAATAGACACGATATAAAGCGAAGCAAAACAGCAACAAGAGCAGCCAGTACCAGCCTGGTGCATTCGGTAGCCACGAGATACTTTCTGGCAAAGAAGGCTCAGACAAAGAGGCCATCAATGGATTCACGTTCTCTGGTTGTAAAGGCTCAAGCCCAGTGTTAGTCGTCATAGTCTGCATTCTCAGTTATTTAACTCGCGCCGAGTGCTATTCTAAGCTGAACATCGGTTGGATCGACGGTGTTGAATGGCAATACAGGGATTCGATATTTTTTCGCCACTGCCGTGAAATTATCTATGGCTTGAACCACATCTTTGGCAAATGCATCGCGTAACTGTGCTTCTTGGCCTGATACGGATAATTGCAATTGCCCATCGCTGAGTACCATCTTATTCAGCGTGGCTAAATCATGCTCTAGTGGGTCGGTAACATGACACAACACTACATCGTTGTGCTGACACAAAGCCTTGATTTGCTCTTCGCTACGCTCGTTATAGCCGTAGCCATCGGTAATTAAGATCACTAGGCCATCATGCTTAACCAACCTTTGCGCCTGATGAAACAATTTAGCGAACGAATTGGATTGTGTGTCTTGCGCCTTTCCCGCTTTGAGCTGCTGATTCTTACTCGCAATCTCATTGAGTATTTTGAGTACGTGATTTGCGCTGCGTTGTGGCGAAAGGGGCAGAGCAGTACTGTCGTTATAAACAATGGCACCCACACGATCGGTACTGTCTATGACTTTCCAAGCGATCAAAGCTGCGATTTCTGCAGCAACTACAGATTTCATTCGACCAGTACTGCCAAAGAACATGCTTGTGCGCTGATCGACCATGACATAAACGTTACGCTCTCGTTCTTCAGAGAATATTTTGACGTGTGGCTTGCCCGTTCTATTGGTCACTTTCCAATCCATGGTGCGAATATCGTCACCAATTTGGTAGTGACGCATCTCTTCAAAGTTCAATCCACGCCCACGTAGCTTTGAAACGTGGCGACCCGTTAACGCACTGTTGATTGGCTGATTAGGTAGAAAGTCAAAGCCATGCGCCTTGTATTTCAACAATCGCAATGCCTTTAGATCGGTATAGATATCGGGATCAAGTGTTGGTTTCGTCTCCATGGTGACCTCTCGCGTTACGCTACTGCAACTTGAGACAAAATCTCATCGATAACTCTGTCTGAACTGACGCCTTCAGCCAGTGCATCGTAAGACAGAATCAGACGGTGACGCAGCACCCCATGAACCACTTTACGAACATCATCAGGGTCGACAAAGTCCTTACCGTTTAGCCATGCCATCGCTCTTGAACACTTGTCTAACGCGATGGTTGCACGCGGGCTTGAACCAACACCAATCCATTGTGAAAGGGGTGATTCTGGGTACAACTCGGGTTGTCTTGTTGCCACCACAATTGCGACAATGTATTTAAGAACCGCGTCGCTACAATGTACGTCGCGCAGTTGATCACGAGCATCAAAAATACATTGAGGATCAATGGGGGCGGGCTTCTCAGTGCTTGGTTTTTCCTCACTTCGAACCATTTTAATGATCTGCTCTTCGGCATCCGCATCTGGATAATCGAGATTTATTTTCATGATAAATCTGTCCATTTGCGCTTCTGGCAGTGGGTATGTCCCTTCTTGTTCAACCGGGTTTTGTGTCGCTAAAACCATGAATAGGTCAGGCAGTTTGTAAGTCTTGCCAGCTACAGTGATTTGTCGCTCTTCCATTGCTTCTAACAACGCAGCTTGTACCTTTGCTGGAGATCGGTTGATCTCATCCGCCAGTAATAGGTTGTTGAAAACTGGGCCCGGTTGGAAGGTAAGCGTCGGTTTGCCATCTACGTCTTGATATACCTCTGTGCCCGTTACGTCAGAAGGCAGAAGATCCGGCGTAAATTGAACACGACCAAGGTCAACCTGCAGGGCAGAAGCCAATGATTTGATAGAACGAGTCTTTGCTGTTCCGGGTAATCCTTCTAGCAGAACATTACCATTTGTAAGTAGCGCAACCAGTAATGTGTCGACCATATGCTGCTGGCCTATTACCGAGGATTCCATCTGCTGCTTTAGTTGGTTTATAGAGTCTAAAGTTGGGTTCATTTGCTTACCTATTGACTAATTAATCAAGTGAGATTCAGGTCACCAGATGGCGAAAAGATAAATATTGTTAGTTAAAGCAACTATTTAAATCACCTTTGCTAAGGGTAGTCGAAAATAATTTCGACATACGCGATCAACATATCTTTGTTAAAGACTCACCTTGGAAATACTGAATTGTATGGTCTATAAATAGGCTACTGTATTGTTTGCATTTTAATCAAGTATAAAGGTTGATAAGTAACATTACTTCGCTGCATATCTCTTATACGGCGATGTCATTTGTTAATTTATGCTGCCTTGATAACATTGTTCACAAGTTGAGCGGTTAACGAACTAACTGTTCGAACAAAAACAAATGGACTATGTATTGATTTAGCGTTATCGATTTTATTAGAGGTCAACAATGAAAAAATTAGCATTAGTAGTTTTAGGTTTAAGCGCAGTTTCTCTTTCTTCTTACGCAGCTGAAGAAGTTTCAACTCTGACAGAGTTCTTCAATGCCGATGGTGAAGTGACTACCGTCGACAATTACGCGGTGTACGAAACGTCACGCCAATATTTGAAAAACCAAGAGCTTGTTGGCGTTAATAAATTCCTACACAAACGCGAACTCACGCCAACCGATAAACAGCCTGTGGTTCGAATGAACCGAGACACTTACTACTCAATGGCTGTGATTAACGTTTCACAAGGCGCGACGATTACGCTACCTGAGATTCCTGAAGGCAAATACATGTCGATGGAGGTGATTACAGAAGACCACCGCATTCAGCCAATGCAATACGGTTCTGGTACGTTTGATCTTTCTACTCACAGTGGTGACCACGTGTATGTCATCGTTCGTACTGATGCGACGTTCACCAAAGATGAAGTTCATAAAATCCAAGATCAGATGAGCATTGATGCAAAAGCAGATGGCGAATTCATGGCAATGCAAGTGGATGAGAAATCATTCGATGAGGTAGAGAAAAACCTTAAGATGGAAATGCCAAAACTACTAAAACGCGATGGTGCTCAGGCGACGTTTGGTATGTTTACCAGCCCTGAAGATGCTTCAAAAGAGATGTTTACCAAAGAGAAGTACGCAGTGGGTGCGGCTATCGGTTGGGGTGGCGCGCAGTTAGATGACAATATTTATGAAGTCTCTGGCAACTTCCCGGCAGACACTTGTCATCAGGCAACCTTTGATGACCCTAAAAACCAAGCGTTTTGGTCGGTAACTGTCTACAACAAGCAAGGCTTCATGTTTGGTGAAGTGGCGAACGTAAGCTCAAACACGGCTGAGAAAAATGCAGACGGCACTTACACAGTAAGCTTTGGTTGTGGTGATGATGCTGTAAACAACATCAAAACAGAAAACGACTCTGGTGTGTTTAATTTAGCTTTCCGCCATTACATTCCAAGCCAAAAAGTACGTGATGGATACCGAGTGCTTCCTTACGTTAAAGCTGTGAACTAATGTTGCGATAGTCGTATAACAATTGATAGATACGCGCTATTACCCGTGGTAGTAGCGCGTTTTTTTATGGGTTCTATTTCATTTCTTGCTTTCTTAAGTGGAGAAACACAAAGGGCGAGTCAAAAAATGGTCTAACTTTGGTTATACGCAGCGTGTCTCAGTTCAAATAAATCAATTAAACCTTCTTCCATCGATACTTTCAGTTACCCCAAGCATT
Source organism: Vibrio sp. 1CM24A (assembly GCF_023161725.1). Taxonomy (NCBI): domain Bacteria; kingdom Pseudomonadati; phylum Pseudomonadota; class Gammaproteobacteria; order Vibrionales; family Vibrionaceae; genus Vibrio; species Vibrio sp. 1CM24A. Next base: position 463,923 of record NZ_JALNTS010000001.1, on the reverse strand, counting down.
TGATCGAATTTAAACCCGCTGACACCTTATGTGACAACGCTTCCAGTTATCTTTGCAGCCTCTAGATAGAACAAACACCACATACCAGTGTTATAAAAACTGATAGTAATGGAGTGTTATGAGTCCTATTTGAGGTGTATAGTTATAGGTAATTCATTGGTTTATCGAATATTTAAGTTATCAAAAGATACGGATGTCATGAAGAAAAACGGCTTTACGTTAATGGAATTAATCGTTGTCATCGTGATACTCGGTGTTTTAGCTGTAACGGCAGCACCGAGGTTTCTTAATATCCAAGAGTCAGCGAGAGAAGCGGTACTTGAAGGTGTTGCGGGTGCGATGGAAGGGGTGATCACACAAGTAACCTCTAAGGCGATTATTGCTGGGCTTAACCCTAGTGCAGAAAACCCAGATGACCAAGGTGACTATGTTATCGATTTCGGTATCGGTCGCGTTGAAGTAGATTGGGGGACGCTTTGCCCTGAAAGTGAAGGGGACAAAGGTGATGAACTTGATATGATTGATTTTCTGACGCTATCTGAAGATGATAATTTAACATCGGCTGTTGGAAACCGACACACTGTCGTTGGGTACACTCATTCATTTAGTCAAGCAGACCTTGATAGCAACAATCTAATTGACGATGCTTTGCCTGCTGGGTGTTATGTTATCTATGATTCTTTTGGTGGGCGAGTTACCGGAAATGAATGTCCTGCTGGTGGTTGTGAATGTACCGTTCGTGTAGTAAACGACGAATGTTAACCAGAGCAGCTAAACGATTCTATTTAGATTAAAGCTTATTCGAATTCAATAAAAAGCGCGTTATTACCAAATGGCAATAACGCGCTTTTTGTATTAGCTTATTGGTTTATTTTAGTTTGCTAACGCAGCATCTGCTGGTGGCAATTAACGCTTCCTAATTACGTACCGCAAACGAAGTAACATCAGAGCGGCTGACACACTCAAGCCCGTCAGAATACCAATCCAAAAGCCTTCTTCACCCATTGCAGGCACAATGTGGTCTGTTAGGCCCAATACCATGCCCAGTGGTAATGCTAAGCCCCAGTATGAAGCGATAGCTAAGATCATCGGGATCTTAGTATCTTTATAGCCACGAAGTGCGCCGTTAGCAGACGTTTGCAATGCATCGCTGAACTGGTACATCGCCGTAAAGGTCAACAATACCGCTGCTGTTGCGCTGATTGCTGGGTCGGTGGTGTAAAGCCTGATGATCCACTCAGGGAACAGAAGGAACATCGCAACCGAAAGTAATGAAATCAACGCCGCAACCAAGATACCGACTTTACTTCGCTCAATCGCGCCAAGTTCATCTTTTTCACCCAAAGCGTGCCCAACACGAATCGTAATACCAAAAGAGATACTCATCGGAATCACGTAAGTTAGGCTCGATATGTTAAGTGCAATTTGTGCGGCTGCCACGTTCTCTGCACCAATACGGCCAATCATCAATGCGATTACCGCAAAGATACTGCCACATACCGCGATGTTCATCCCGATAGGTAAACCTAATCTTAGAAGGTGAAGCATCTCTTTTGCTTTTGGCTTCGCATCTGAAAAGTTGATGATGGTCTTATAGTGGTGATGACCTTTAATGTAGGAATACAGCATTCCCGACATTAACCAATACACCAAGCTTGTTGCCCAACCACAACCCACAGCGCCCATTTCAGGGAAGCCAAACTTACCGTAGATAAGCACGTAGTTGACCGGAATATTTACCAACAAACCAACCACCGAAATGATCATTGGCACTTTGGTGTTGTTCATACCTTCACAGAAGCCATTCAAGGTATAAAACAGGGCAATACCCGGAACACCAAAGGCTAGGGCAAACGCATAGTCACTGCCGATAGGGATGATTTCAGCGGCAACACCAATCCATTCTAGGATCGGTTTCGCACTCACTAAGTAAGCGATAAGCAGCACGCTAGCAATTAATGCGAGCCAAACCATCTGGAAGAATTCAACAGAGATACTCTGGAAGTCACGTGCGCCGCGGTGGTAAGCGACAACAGGCGTTAGCGCCATAATCACGCCACGTAATAGCAGTAACACTGGGATCCAAAGGCTAGTGCCAAGTGCAATAGCGGCGAGGTCGGCAGGGCTTACTTGGCCAGCCATTGTCGTATCGACAAATCCCATCGCTTGGGTAGCTATTTGAGTCAAAATGATTGGAACCGAAAGATGCATAAGCGCACCCGATTCACGAGTAAAAGGACGAAGTTTCGTTAGCATGGAAGTTCACAACACCAATATAAATACACGAATGATGGCAGGATGGCCGGTGTGCATTTTAGGATGTGCCCCGTTGGGCGGGCGACAATATAAACACCTTACCGTATAGGGTCAAGCATTGGATTTATAGAGTTTCACTTACTATGAGATAGGGATAGGTTCTAATGGTTGTAATACTAGTTTAATGTGTGTAAATAACTGATTTTAATATAAATAAAACTAGATAATAAATTTCGACATTTACCTGTCAATTTTTCAAATGAGCATCACAAATTACGCTTATATCTATTACCTAGAATTTATTCTTTAACTGTCTGATAATAGGGCGATATATTTCTATTAAAGGTATAGATATGGAATCGAAAGTTGAGTTGTTGGCATTACTCACTCAAGAATATTGTGACTATTGCGAAATACCAGTGAGTGAAGTCCAGAAAAAGCGTGAAAAGAAGTCATTTATTAATGGTATTATGACGGCATCGAGAGTCATCGGAGTTAGCTTTGATGAGCTTAACGAGATTGTTGGCGCTAATACCGAGTCAAAATTTGAAAGTCTAGACGACAAGCTCGCTATTCCTACTTACATACGAAATAAAATTGAGCTTGAGAGATAGCCAGCAGATCGGCGACGCGCATAGTTAATTTGAACGCTATGTACCATATTCTGTTTGATTGGGTTTAGAGAGCTTTCTACTGCCACAAAGCCAACAGAAACACAAATAACCCAATCCCAAGCGTGACTTTTAGAAGTAAGCCAAGATGGGCTCCACCTTTTGGCGCTTTATTGCAACATCCCATAATTTGTTTCCTCATTCATCGTTGGATTTACTTCACCTTAAACCTTTCCCTTACGGTAAGGTCAATGCATTTGTTTACCTCGAATTTCAGAAAACAAAAAGGCGAACCATTTGGTTCGCCTTTTGTTATGTTTCGCTGCTTCGCGCCGCTACGAATTAATCTTCGTAGTTATCGATGCTTGGGCAAGAACAGATTAGGTTACGGTCGCCGTATACGTTGTCTACACGGTTAACTGTTGGCCAGTACTTCGAGTTCTTGGTTGCTTTCGATGGGAAGCAAGCCAGTTCGCGAGAGTAAGGGCGGTCCCATTCTGCGCCTGAAAGGTCAACTTGAGTGTGCGGTGCGTTCACTAGAGGGTTGTTGTCTAGTGGCCATTCACCGGCTTTCACTGCTGCCATTTCGTGACGGATTGCGATCATCGCTTCACAGAAACGGTCTAGCTCTTCTAAATCTTCAGATTCAGTTGGCTCAACCATTAGCGTGCCTGCTACTGGGAAAGACATAGTAGGTGCGTGGAAACCGAAGTCCATTAGACGCTTAGCAATATCTTCTTCGCTGATGCCTGTGTCTTCTTTAAGCGGACGAATATCGATAATACATTCGTGCGCTACGCGGCCGTTAGTGCCACGGTAAAGAACAGGGTAGTGAGGACGTAGTTTCTCCATCACGTAGTTCGCGTTCAGAATCGCTACTTTAGTTGCGTCTGTTAGGCCAGGTTCGCCCATCATCGCGATGTAAGCCCAAGAGATAGGTAGAATTGAAGCACTGCCTAAATCTGCTGCTGATACCGCGTAGTCAGAACCTTGTACACCGTTTTCGATGTGACCGGGTAGGAAAGGTGCTAGGTGCGATTTAACACCGATAGGACCCATCCCCGGACCGCCACCACCGTGTGGGATACAGAATGTTTTGTGTAGGTTTAAGTGAGATACGTCTGAACCGATGAAGCCAGGTGAAGTTAGACCTACTTGAGCGTTCATGTTCGCGCCGTCTAGGTAAACCTGACCGCCCGCTGCGTGTACTTGTTCACACACTTCTTTCACTTGCTCTTCGTATACGCCGTGCGTAGAAGGGTAAGTGATCATGATGCTTGATAGGTTTTCTTTGTGCTTCTCGATTTTCGCTGCTAGGTCTGTCATGTCGATGTTGCCATCTTCATCACACTTAACAACCACTACCTTCATAGAAACCATAGACGCTGTTGCAGGGTTAGTACCGTGCGCAGAGCTTGGAATCAGACAAACGTTACGGTGAGCTTCACCGCGGCTTGCGTGGTAACGTTGAATCGCGATCAGACCCGCGTATTCGCCAGATGCACCAGAGTTAGGCTGTAGTGAGAAATCGTCGTAACCGGTGATTTCACATAGCTTCTCTTTAAGATCTTTTGCTAGTGCTGTGTAGCCCGCCGCTTGCTCTAGAGGTGCGAATGGGTGAATTGAACCAAACTCAGGCCATGTTACTGGAATCATCTCAGCAGCAGCGTTCAGCTTCATCGTACAGCTGCCCAGTGGGATCATGCCGTGAGTTAGTGAGAAGTCTTTGTTCTCAAGCTGTTTTAGGTAACGCATCATTTGCGTTTCGCTGTGGTGCGTGTTGAATACTGGGTGAGTTAGGAACTCTGATTCACGACGGCAGTTTTCTGGAATTGCTGCAAACTCGTTTGATGCAATGTCAGAAGATAGCGCTTGAACGTCTTCTTTTACGTCGAAGATAGCGAATAGGGCATTCACGTCGTCGACTGTAGTTGTTTCATCTAAGCTGATACCGATTTTACCAACAAGTCGACGAAGGTTGATGTCTGCTGCTTGCGCTTTTGCGTACAGTGCATCTGTCTTGTCTTCTGTGTTCAGCGTGATGGTATCAAAGAAGCTGTTGTTCGTTAGCTCGTAACCCGCTTTAGTCAGGCCAGCTGCTAGGATAGCTGTCATGTGGTGTGTACGACGAGCAATAGTACGAAGGCCTTCTGCACCGTGGTAAACCGCGTAGAAAGACGCCATGTTTGCTAGAAGCGCTTGAGCTGTACAGATGTTCGACGTCGCTTTCTCGCGGCGGATGTGTTGCTCACGAGTTTGCATTGCCATACGTAGTGCTTGGTTACCGTGAGTATCGATTGAAACACCGATTACACGACCTGGCATTGTACGCTTATGCTTTTCACGAGTACCCATGAATGCAGCGTGTGGACCGCCGTAACCCATAGGAACACCGAAACGTTGTGCTGAACCGATTACTACGTCTGCGCCCATTTCGCCAGCTGGCTTAAGTAGAGCAGAAGCAAGTAGGTCAGTTGCAACCGTTACAAGAGTCTTGTTTGCTTGAGCTTTCGCAATGATGTCTGTTAGGTCGCGAACTTCACCTGTTGTACCAGGGTATTGAACCAACGCACCAAATACGTCTTGCTCTGGAAGTGTTTCAAGAGCACCAACCATTACTTCAAAACCGATGTACTCAGCACGAGTTTTAACAACTTCTAGTGTTTGAGGGTGAACATCATCAGCAACGAAGAATACTTTGCTCTTGCTTTTGCCAGCACGCTTACACAGTGTCATTGCTTCGCCAGCCGCTGTCGCTTCATCAAGAAGAGACGCGTTCGCGATTTCCATACCAGTTAAGTCCATTACCATTTGTTGGTAATTCAGTAGAGCTTCAAGACGACCTTGAGAAATCTCTGGTTGGTATGGTGTGTAAGCTGTGTACCAGCCTGGGTTCTCTAAAACGTTACGTAGAATAACGTTTGGAGTGAATGTGTTGTAGTAGCCTTGGCCAATGAAAGTACGTTTCACTTGGTTTAGGTTAGCGATCTCTTTAAGAGAGGTCAGCATGTCCATTTCGCTCAGTGGCGCAGCAAGTGTCATTGGTTTTTCAAGACGGATTTGTGCAGGAACCGTTTCGTCGATCAGTGCTTCTAAGCTAGTCGCGTTGATCGCTTCAAGCATTTTTTGCTGGTCTGCTTTATTAGGGCCGTTATGACGAGCAACAAACTCGTTTTGCGTACCCAAGTCTTTCAGTAATTGGCTTTGAAGTAATTCAGTCATGATATGTTCTACTTTCTCTCTGGAGCCGTGAGCTAGCCCCTAAAATTAAGCTGCTCAAAAGAGCAGCTTTATCGTAATGAGGTTACCTATTAGTCTTCTTCGATAGAGCTTAGGTATTCTTCCGCATCTTTAAGGTTGTTTAGTTCAGACGCATCAGACATCTTCACTTTAACAATCCAACCACCTTCATAAGGTTCTTCGTTGATTAGCTCTGGGCTATCTTCTAATTCTTCGTTGATTTCTACGATTTCGCCAGAGATTGGTGCGTAGATATCAGAAGCAGCTTTCACTGATTCAACTAGAGAGAAGCTTTCGCCAGCTTCAATTTCGTCATCAGTGTCAGGCAGGTCAACAAACACAACGTCACCTAGCATCTCTTGAGCATGCTCAGAAATACCGATAGTCACAGTACCGTCACCGTTGTCTTTTACCCACTCGTGGCTGTCTGCAAACTTTAGTGTATTGTCCATTGCTTATTCTCCAAAAATTTATGAGGTTTTAATTTAAATCTTAAAAACGGTTTAACGGTAAAGAGGGAAGCGTTTGCAAAGCTCTTTAACTTGCTTGCGAACACGTTGCTCAACTTCAGCGTTGCCTTCAGGGCTTTCAACTAAGCCGTCAAGAACATCGCCGATCCATTCACCGATAAGTTTGAATTCTTCAGTGCCAAAACCACGACTGGTTCCAGCTGGCGTACCTAAACGAATGCCAGAAGTAATCATAGGCTTCTCTGAGTCGAATGGTATGCCATTTTTGTTACATGTGATCCCTGCACGCTCTAATGCTTCTTCAGTTACGTTACCTTTCAAGCCCTTAGGACGAAGGTCAACCAGCATTAGGTGCGTGTCTGTTCCGCCAGTCACAATGTCACAACCGCGAGTTTGCAACACTTCAGCAAGAACTTTTGCGTTGTCGATCACTGAATCAATATAAGTATTAAATTCTGGGCCAAGTGCTTCGCCAAACGCCACTGCTTTAGCCGCGATAACGTGCATTAGTGGGCCACCTTGAAGGCCAGGGAACACTGCAGAGTTGATCTTTTTGTTGATGTCTTCGTGGTTAGTAAGAATCATGCCGCCGCGTGGGCCACGAAGTGTTTTGTGCGTTGTTGTAGTCACAACGTGTGCGTGTGGTAGTGGGCTAGGGTGAGCACCTGTCGCGATAAGACCCGCGATGTGTGCCATATCGACCATTAGAATAGCGCCAACTTCGTCAGCGATTTCACGGAACTTAGCGAAATCAATAACGCGTGGGATAGCACTACCACCAGCAATAATCATTTTAGGTTGGCTTTCGATTGCTAAAGCGCGAACCGCTTCGTAATCGATTTCAAGTGTGTCGCGGTCTACGCCATATTGAACTGCGTTGAACCACTTACCAGACATTGCAGGGCGTGCACCGTGTGTAAGGTGGCCACCAGCGTCTAGAGACATACCTAGGATAGTGTCGCCAGGTTGAAGTAGGGCAAGTTTAACTGCGCCGTTCGCTTGAGCACCTGAGTGAGGCTGTACGTTTACGTATTCGCATTTGAACAGCTGTTTAGCGCGTTCAATCGCGATAGCTTCAACTGTATCTACGTGCTCACAACCACCGTAGTAGCGACGGCCTGGGTAGCCTTCTGCGTATTTGTTGGTTAGGCAAGTGCCTTGAGCTTGCATTACTGCTTTAGAAACGATGTTCTCAGAAGCAATAAGTTCGATTTGTTCGTTTTGACGAGTGTTCTCTGCTTGGATTCCAGCAAATACTGCGTCGTCAGTCGCAGATAGGTTCGTAGAGAAAAAACTGTCTAAGCTATGGTTTTGGTAAGCGTTCATTGTCGAGACCTTTCATTAAGCTAATGGTGATTGTTTTTATAGTCCATTAGGTCTTACGTTGATTTCTGCATCGGTATCGTTTGCGCTATATAGGTATAGATAAACGTGAATTGCGTTATAAATATACTCTTACAGCGTCTAAGCGATCGTTGTAGGGTCAATGCAGCACGAATTGTTTCCCAAAAAGTTCGGGTAAAAAACAGCTCTTACAAATGTTAAATCTATCATTTGCTGCAAGCTGAAGTAGCATCTCTTCATCTAACAAGTCGATAACATAGCTCCGATAAAATCAATTTTCAACAAAAATTTCCAATAGGAAACAACTTTTCTCGTTTTGCTACAGGGAGCACGCTTTATTTCTGTGTGTGCTCTTTAATCAACAAACCGCTTCATGCAACAATGAAATGAATAGACAGGAAGTAAGAAAATAATGAGGGACCTATGTCAGAAGACATTTATGATGAGTACCCATCTTTAACGTTGGCGAAAGAAACGTTAGACCAGAATATAGAACCACTTAGGCTTGGCCAGCGTATCAAAGATATCCGCGGCAAGCTTGGGATCACGCTAGAAGAAGCAAGCCAAAGAACGGGCTTGGCGCGTTCTACGCTGAGCAAAATCGAGAATGAACAAATCTCGCCAACCTTTCAAGCTATGCAAAAATTAGCGATGGGTTTGCAAATTGATATGCCACAACTCTTTGAGCCACCTAGAAAAAAAGTCGCAACAGGACGTCGTGACTTAACTAAAGCAGGCCAAGGCAAACCTCATCCGACACCGACTTATGAGCATGAATTGCTTGCGACAGAGCTTTCTAACAAGAAGATGATGCCGTTCAAAAGCCGCGTAAGAGCGCGTACTTTTGAGGAATATAATGATTGGGTTCGTCACGATGGTGAAGAGTTCTTAATGATCATCTCTGGCGATGTGATGTTCTACTCAGAATTCTACGAACCTGTGCCAATGAGCGAAGGCGATAGCATGTATTACGATGCCAATATGGGCCACATGCTGATTTCTACCAGTACAGAAGATGCACTCATTTTGTGGGTGACTGCAAAATAAGTTAACAAATTTAAAATTTCTTATAGTGAATGCAAACGTTTGCTTTTGTTTCGAACGTTTGCCAACAGACGCGATATTGATGTGAAAATCATCAATATCGCGTTTTTGTATGTATCTATAAATTGTTTTTAAATTGTTAAATGTCACATTTTGAGCTGTTTTAATCTTGTTAAGGGTGTAAAACTCACTCAGGCTTGTTTATTATAGTGAACGCGGTTTACTCATGTTGATTGAAGTTTACTGAAGTGAATTCTTAGAAAGTGAGTTGTATGGGATTTGTACAGCTATTCAGATTTATAAAGCTAACAATATAAGCCTATATAAAAGACATCACTTTTTACTATCTACTGTTTCTAACGTTAATCCGTATCGTTAGAGGCGACTCTAAATAGAGATATAAGCGGCAGACTCGATTTTGGACAGCCTGCAACGCTTCATGGAGAATAAAATGACTCAAGAACACGCTAATCAAGACCTACTAACAACACCACTGCATGCACTTCACGTTGAAGAGGGTGCGAAAATGGTTCCTTTCGCTGGCTACGATATGCCAGTTCAGTACCCACTAGGTGTAAAGAAAGAGCACTTACACACTCGTGACGCTGCCGGTCTTTTTGATGTTTCTCACATGGGGCAACTTCGTCTACATGGTGCGAACGCAGCTGCTGTCTTAGAATCTTTGGTTCCTGTAGATATTATCGACCTTCCTTCTGGTAAACAGCGTTACGCGTTCTTTACTAATGATCAGGGCGGCATCATGGATGACCTTATGGTTGCAAACCTAGGCGATCACCTATTTGTTGTTGTGAACGCGGCTTGTAAGACACAAGATATCGACCACCTTACTGCGCACCTACCAGCTGACGTAGAGATGGAAGTGATTGATGACCGCGCTCTATTAGCACTTCAAGGCCCTAAAGCATCTGAAGTTCTTGCTCGTTTCCAACCAAGCGTTGCAGACATGCTGTTCATGGATGTTCAAAAAGTCGATATTGATGGCGTTGAATGCATCGTGAGCCGTAGTGGCTACACGGGTGAAGATGGCTACGAGATCTCTGTACCGAACGATCACGCTGAAGCATTAGCGCGTAAGCTGACTTCAGAAGCTGAAGTTGAGTGGATTGGCCTTGGTGCTCGTGACTCACTTCGTCTTGAGTGTGGTCTATGTCTGTACGGTCACGATCTAGATACAACAACAACGCCGGTAGAAGCTAGCCTTTTATGGGGTATCCAAAAAGTGCGTCGTACTGACGGTGAACGTGCAGGCGGTTTCCCTGGCGCTGATATCATCCTTGAGCAAATCGCGACTAAAGACGTTCAGCGCAAGCGTGTTGGTCTTGTTGGTCAGACTAAAGCACCAGTACGTGAAGGCGCTGAGCTGTTCGATGCTGAAGACAACAAGATTGGCGTTGTAACAAGTGGTACTGCGGGTCCTAACGCGGGCAAGCCTGTTTCTATGGCTTACGTTCGTACTGACCTAGCGGTTATTGGCACTGAAGTATTCGCTGAAGTTCGTGGCAAGAAGCTACCAATGACAGTAGAAAAAATGCCATTCGTACCTCAGCGTTACTACCGTGGCTAATCTCTTTTAAGAGAAAAACACCAAGTTTAACGAAAGCCTATTGTTTGGTTCTCTTTATTGGGAAGCCTAACGGTAGGCTTTTTTGTTTTTGGTAGCGTATGTTTTTGTGATCGTATTAGGTTTAGCGTTACCCACTAACAACGGTTACTTAAAATTCGTTTATAAAATGAGATATGTGGCGATATCGTTACAAATACTTACTATAATCACGGTTGTGACGTGTTATGGTGACGATTCATCATTTTTGTAAATAAGTAGTAGGGGTTACAAGGAGTTAACTATGAACGTAAACCATACAATGAGTCCGGTTCGTAAAGCCGTTTTAGGGCTTTTAGCGCCATTGATTTACACATCAAGTGTTATGGCAACGGAAAACACGGACGAAAGTACTCCTGATGTGGGTGTAACACCTTATATTGTGAATGGCAGCGACGCCACAGTAGCTGAGTTTCCTTCGATGGCGAGCTTATTCATTGATCGTATTGATTATGACGGTGTTTACTCAACAGGCCCTTATTGCGGCGCAACCATTTTAGACCAGACCCACATTCTAACCGCAGCGCACTGTATTTACGGTAACGAAGAAGGTCAATTGTTTACTACTGTTGTCCCTCAACTTGAAGATTCGTCTCAATTTCCTAACGGTAACATTCAAAAAGCACGTGTATCCGAAGTTTACTATCGCAGTGATTATTCAAATGCGTTGAGCGACCTATTACGCAATGACGTTGCTATACTTAAGTTAGAAAGCGCACTGAATGTCGACTCAATCAATGATGTTGTTAAGCGTCCTTCAAACGATGATTATCGAATTGGTGTTAATGACTTCGTTGCTGTTGGCCATGGCGATACACGTTCAGGTTTTGACAGTACGACCTTATTGCAAAAAGCATCTCTTAATTATGTAGACAATGCGACTTGTGCAACTGCTTTTATTGATGGTTCTGCATTAACTGATAACCAAATATGTTTTAACGGTGATTACAGCCCATTTAGCGGGCTCTTTAATGGTACTTGTCAAGGTGACTCTGGTGGTCCAGTCTATTGGAAAGATGGTACTGACTATAGACAGGTTGGTATCACTAGCTTTGGGCCAGACACATGTGGTGGAAACTCTACGGTGACATCTGTATTTACTGAAATCCTTGACTATAAAGTCTGGATTGATAGCGTAATTGCTGGAACTGAAACCGCTAAATTTGTTTCTACTGACGCTAAGCGAACAGCTTATGTGAATGCGCGAACTTCATCTGGTTCTGGCAGCAGCGGAGGTAGTGTTTCATTTGGTTTGCTAGGTATGCTGATGTTGATTGCTAGTGTTAGAAAAGCAGTTAAACGTTAGAACTTCAAAATGTTAGAACAAGTCGACGCTTTATCTAACGATAGCGTCGACTTTTTTATTTCTGCAGGTTTATCTGTTTAGTCATTTACCCGCTTAGGTACTTAGCTGCTTAGTTCTACAACCGCTTTACGGCTGTATCTTTCTAGAATCTCATCCATCTCTTTTATCGCAGCATTGATGCTTTTAGTCCCACCTTGCGCTACACCTTTTTCATTTTCGTTCAATGCAGAAAAAGCCTGCTTTAATTCCTTACCTTCCAACATGCTCCCGTGTAGCAACACCTCTTTGTAAGTGAGTAGCTTATGTTGTATTGCAATAATTTCTGGGCGGGGATTGTCTGATTCTAATGCGTTACTAATGCAAGGAAATGCCAATGTATAGTGATTCGCAATTTCCAATTTGACGTTTTTCTTATTCGCAATATGCAATTTTCTTAATTTCCCAACACTTGAGTCTTCAAGTTTTCTAGCCTTTACGCCCACGACCAATCAAAGCGTGAAAGTTTATGATACGTAACGTTTTTTAATAATTGGATAATATGCCTTTGATGGCTTATGTAAACCATCACAAGTCAATATGGTCTGCTTCTTGCTGAAATTAGGTCATAACTGTCTAATGAGGAAAAGCTAATGTCACAAGAGCCCATAGTCATGGCGCTGATTGAGCGCAGAAAGCAAGCTAATTTGTCGCAAGGAAAGCTGGCCTCAAGTGCAGGAATGAGCTTAAAGACTTACCAACGTATTGAGCGCGGAGAAGCGGACATCAAAATGTCTCAGTACCGTTCGATCACAAGAACTCTGAAAGTGACTGATTTGGATGTCGTGCTTGATATTGTGGGTGCATCGCAAGCGACTGCAGAAGATGTAGCAGCGGTCAGTCGCTTACTGACCAGCGAAGAGAGAATGTTGTTGATTAAACTGATCTTATCGGTCAAAAAACAGAAGTAGTCTGTTTCTGATAACAGAGTTAGAACGGTTGTTTCATGGGTGATGCGCTCACTGGGGGACATGAAACAATCAGTTCACTCTTCCACGCAGCTGTTTGGTAGTGCTATTTCATAGAGAGTTATGGGAAACGTATTACTACTTAATGAGATTTTAAGCCCCAAGGTGTTTGCCTATGGGGCTTTTTAGTTTTTGATAAAAGGGTCGTGCAATGGTTTTGGTTGTGTAAATAAAGGAAGGTGGAGAATTAAGATTCAACAAGTAAAGATTAAACAATAGCTTATTTATGATATGTGTATGACGCATTACTGTTATAGAACTATATCATTTGTGCTCATTTCATAGTGGTTGATAACCTACAAATACTGAAGCGCAGGGATGTTGCTTAAATTCGTAAATTACAACTTAAGGCAACTTACTATGAAAAAGATAACTTTGATCGTTCTTACTCTTGGTCTGACATCTGGCTTAGCAATGGCTGAAGATTCAGGCTGGCGCTTGGGGGCTGGTGTAGGCCTTAACTCTCTAACTTCTACACAGAACGGTACAACTACACAAGAAGATGGTGATGTTAAAAGTTTTGATTCTGAGGCTGGTCAGTCTTTTGTCATCGAAGCTGGTTATGATATTAACAAGATCGTTGGTGTCAAAGCTTCAATAAGTAAAGGTACGGCTGAATCTACCAGCAATAAAGTAACCCCTGATGGAACCACTTACGTTGATAACAACGACTATGAATCAACAACGATGACACTATCTACGGATATTGGTTACACTTTCCAAACTCAGTATCTAGATGTAAAGCCTTATGCTGAATTCGGTGTAGCTGTTAACAGTACTGATATTAGTGAAATTGATTACGGCTTATCTCCTGATGGCGCTATTGGAGAAACAGAGAGCGATAGCAGTACTGCTGGTGATACAGCAGGTTTTGCTGGTGTTGGTGTTCGTACTACATTTAACAACGGCATCTACGCAGACGTTAATGCGCTTAAATACGATGCTGATAACAGTCTAGACAACGAGGTTCAAACTCGCCTAACTGTTGGCTACAAGTTCTAATTGAACTTTCGAAATCTATTTAAGGTAGCTGGGGGATACGCCTAGCTGCCTTGTTGTTTAGGCAATTTCAAGAATTGAGTTTTAGGTTTAAGCTTACTTTAGTGAAAAGCTAACTAAATAAGACCGAAATGTCATTTAGAGATATCTAGCTTCCAGAACTCTTCGCCTTTTTGGTAGGCATATAAATCAATAGCGAAAAGAAACAAACTACTGAACTTTACCTCTTAAGGATTTAGTCTGAGCTTTTCGTTTCTTGGCATCGACTCTTCGCTTTTGGGAGTTGCGTGTAGGTCTAGTCGCTCGTCTCACTTTTTGAACTTTTGTTGCTTCCAAGATAAGTTCTTTCAAACGCACTAAAGCGTCATCTCGGTTTTGTTCCTGCGTTCTATACTGCTGCGCCTTAATGATAATCACGCCATCTTTAGTGATGCGGCTATCTTTGTGTGCGAGAAGCTTTTCTTTATAGAAGTCAGGTAGGGTAGAGTGCTTGATATCAAAACGTAAATGTATCGCGCTCGATACTTTATTGACGTTCTGACCGCCGGCTCCTTGTGCTCTGATCGCTGTTAACTGGAGTTCCCAGTCTTGAATCGAAACAGAGTTAGATATTTGTAACATAAACATCCATTTTGAACGGTAATATGGCGCCATGATACTGAATATTGGTTATGGTATCAGTAACTTTATTAAAGAGTGGTAGTAGTGATGAAAATAGATTTAACGGCATATGAAGGATTAATCTTTGATATGGACGGTACGTTGATCGATACAATGCCTGCACATGTAAAGGCTTGGCAGCAAACGGCTGAAGAGTTCGGCTTTCATTTTGAAGCGTCTTGGCTGCATAGCTTGGGTGGCATGCCGAGTTATAAGATAGCCGGTGAGGTGAACAGCAAATACGGTTTATCGCTCGACCCACAAGCGGTCTCTACGTTTAAGATGGCGTCGTTTGCGGCTATTGAAGACAAAGGAGACGTTATCCCTTGTACTCACTCTCTGTTGTTAGAGCATCTGGGTAATAAGAAGATTGGAGTCGGAACGGGCAGTCAACGTAAAAGTGCCGAACAGTTACTGAATAAGACAGATATCTTGAGTAAGCTCGATATCCTAGTGACAGCAACAGATGTGAAGAATCACAAACCAAATCCGGATACTTTCTTGGATGCGTGTTTTGGTATGGGTTTGCAGCCAAAGCAGTGCGTTGTGTTTGAAGATACTAACCTAGGTAAGCAGGCTGCTCATGCTGCGAACATGGATTGTATTCTGGTGGTAGAAGGGAACAAGTTAGAGTTCTTTCCCGTGCCAAGCTGATCGAGTGCCTAACAAGAGTGCTTGTACTATCTATTGTTAGGCTATTTCACTCATTTCTTTGTCTAAGAATAAGCATACATTGTTTCTACCTGCTGCTTTAGCTTCGTATAACGCTAGATCAGCGCACTTGTAGTTCAGCGCTGGATCATTGGTGATGTTGGTAATGCCGCCACTCACAGTGACTACGTTATCGAGTTCAAGGCTGACAGCAATTCTCAGTCTGTTGAGAACATATTCGGCTTCTTCAGTTGTGGTGTGAGGCAGAATAACGCCAAATTCTTCACCACCAATACGAGCGACAAAATCAGTTTCTCGACATTCACGTTGTAGCACCTGAGCAACGGTTTGAATAACGCGATCACCATAATCGTGACCAAATCTGTCGTTGATGCGTTTAAAGTGGTCTATGTCCAAGATCGCTAAGCAAGACTGTTCGCGAGTAGGGTAACGATTCACACGAGAGCACTCATCTCGCAGTTCAAGATCGAACTTACGGCGGTTCCAACACCCAGCTAAGGCATCTTTTTCGCTCAGGTTTCTCAGTTTGTTTTCTAGCTCTTTGTGTTTACTGATATCCACAAATGAAGCGACATAAAACTGAATCACGTCTTTCGAATCTTTGATGGTTTGGATTCGTAGTATTTCCGTGATCAAAGATCCGTCTTTACGACGATTAACCACTTCGCCTTCCCACATGCCTTTCTCTTTGATGATGCTCCACATCTTGATGTAGAACTCTTCGTTGTAGCGACCAGAAGCAAACATGGACGGTTGGCGGCCTTTTACGTCTTCTAACTCGTAGCCACTCACACGGGTGAACTCTTGGTTTACCTTGATGATTCGGTTGTTTCTGTCGGTAATCACCAAGGCAGACATACCATTCATCACGGCCTTAGCAAGTTGGCTCTCGATACTGTTCTTCTTGTGGTTGCTGTTCCACAATACGAAGCCAGCGGAGATCATCGAAATCAAGAAAGATAAGGTGATGATCTGAACGACAATCGCTTGTTTTTCTTGTCGGTATTGACTGCTGAACTGCTGATTTTCAATGTGAAGAACCATGTAAATAGGGCCTTCAAACTGCTTTATCTTTGGGCTGATGTCAGAGTGGAAATACCAGTTCTTACCATCGAAATAGCTAGACGAAGAGTTGTTTTGAATGTCTTTCCAAAGCGCCGGATATAGCTTTGCGTATGTCTTGTCTGAACGTGACTCTAGAACATGTCCAAATGATTCAGCCGGGTCGGGGCCCATGATGACATGGCCTGTTTTGTTTAGAATGACCGGGACTGCAGCTGAGTCTCCGATTTGGTAATGAAGACGCTTGTAAATCTCAAGCATGTTTAGATTTGCAATGAAGTAACCAATAATTCGATTCCCTTCAGCGACTGGCGTCATAATGCGAAGCGCCGGCGTTAATGGGTGGATGATTTCTCCATTTTCCATTTCTAAGTCAATGCCTCTAGAGCTGACATCGCCAATCTCTAACTTCTGTAGCATCTTGTAGTAATCTCGAGAGGATTTGTTTTGCAGTTGGTTCTCTGGGACGACAGTTGCTTTACCGTCTTTGTAGTTAACGCGGAACACTTCGTTTCCAGCTAGATCGAGATAACGAAGCTGAGAATAGTATTTTTGGCCACGAGCTAACATCACCCAAAGATCTTGCAGGGTTTCTTTATGGATAATAGAAGGTTCTTGAATCGCTCGGAGTAGTGTTTGAGAGTCAGCGATAGAAGGAACAGAGTTAGATATTTGCTCAACAATAACAGCGAGCTCATGAAAGCTGTATTCGATCTGGTTCTGACTGGACTGTTTGATATTTAGCGTGTGCTGAGCTTCAACCCTGTCAAATTCAGAGTTTATGTAGAGGGCAGGGACTAGTCCTAGGGCAAAGATGGTACATAGAAATTGGCTGACTAGTTTTTTTATACTTGTATTCATCACTGTCCTCAAAGAATCAGCGCAATACTATATATTTTATAAGGTTTTTAATGTGATCTTGACCCAGAAGTTAAGACAAGATTCGCATATAACTACGATTTTAGTGCAACTTTTTGCACTTAAGCTTGATTGTTGAGCAATCACTTCGTAAGGGAATGATTGCTCAATATAGAACACCGGTCTGAAAATTGAGCCAAATTAATCGCGATTAATTGCCATTTATCTAGCTAAGAGCATCTAGCTTAGGCCGACGATATTTCCATTACTATCAATATCTAACGACATGAACGCCGGTTTGTCAGGCAAGCCTGGCATGGTCATCACATTGCCGCACAACGCGTAAATAAAGCCAGCACCAGCACACAGTTTTAGTTCTCTAACAGGCACGTCAAATTGGGTGGGTGCACCTTTTACGTGTGCTTCTGTCGAGATCGATAGTGGTGTTTTTGCCAAACAAACCGATAGGTCGCTATAGCCATGCAGTTTGAATTCAGCCAGTTGTTTTTTAGCCAGTGGAGATAGCGAAATACTTGCCGCGCCATAACCAACTTCAGCGACTGCCATTAGCTTTTCTTCTAGGCTTTGCTCTGAGTGATACAAAGGCTTAAATTCACTCTGTTTTTGGCAAGCTTTTACTACAGCGTGAGCCAGTTGAGTCGCCCCTTCGCCACCTTGACCAAATGCTTCACTTACTTCAACGCTAACGCTTGGATCGAAGTCGGTGATCATCTGTTTCAAAGCATCGAGCTCTTGAGCTGAGTCTTGTGGGAATCGGTTAATCGCAACTACTGTAGGCACTTGGTATTGCTTAACGTTATTGATGTGCCATTTAAGGTTCTCAAAGCCTGCAATTAGTGCGTCTTGGTCATCATTAAAAATAGAATCTGGTAATGGAGTGCCCGGTCTCAAATCGTATAAACCAGAGTTGGCCTTTAATCCACGTAATGTTGCAACAACCACAGCGCAATCGGGCTTTTTGTTTGACGCTTTCGCTTTTATGTTGCACGCTTTCTCAAAGCCCATGTCTGACCCGAAACCGCCTTCGGTCACAACAAAGTCACTCAGTTTTAACGCTATCTTATCGGCAATAATTGAAGAGTTACCATGTGCAATGTTCGCGAAAGGCCCGGCGTGAATTAGGGTCGGAACGCCTTCAAGGGTTTGCATCAATGTTGGTTCAATAGAATCCTTCATGGTTACGGTCATTGCGCCTGCAACGTTGAAGTCATCTGCGGTTAACGGCAAGCCTTGTTTGTTGTAAGCAAGTACCACTCGTCCGATGCGTTTTCTCAAATCTTGAAGGTCATCAGCTAGAGCAAGAATGGCCATTAGCTCTGAAGCGGCTGAGATATCAAATCCATCTTCGCGTTCAAAGCCATTAATCGTTTTGTCTGCTTCGTTCTTGCCAACCGTGATCATGCGTAATGCGCGATCATTATGGTCAAGTACACGTCGCCAAACGATTCTGCTTGGGTCTATATTCAGTGCTTTTAAGCCTGAGCGCGTTTCAAAGGCTTCTAACCCTTCACGCTGTTCATGATACAAACGTGCATCAATGGCGGCAGAGGCGAGGTTGTGAGCGGCCGTAACAGCATGAATATCGCCCGTCAGATGCAGGTTTAATTGTTCCATAGGGGCAACTTGAGAGTAACCACCACCCGCAGCGCCGCCTTTTACGCCAAATACCGGACCCATTGAAGGCTGGCGAATGCAGGCCATAGCCGACAGGTTAATCTTTGCGAGGCCTTGTGCTAATCCGATAGTAGTGACGGTTTTACCTTCACCAAGAGGTGTAGGTGTGATCGCCGTGACTACGACTAATTTACCATCTTGTTGGTTGGCGAGGCGTTCAAGTGATGTGAGAGACACTTTAGATTTGAATTGCCCTAATGGCTGATGTTCGTTGTGGTGCAGGCCAACTTGCTTGGCAACCTCACTGATGTTTTTAAGGGGAGTAGAGCGACAAATATCAATATCAGACAACATATTTGATCCTTATATCAGAACCGAAAGGTGGTACGTAAACGTTTGCGTGGCGATAGTACTGTATAAATTTGCCAAGTAAAGGCAAACCACACGAATTATGTGCTGGAAGATAACAGATCTAAAGAGTCATTGCGCGAGATCAAATCTTAAACGAGCAAAATATTCGTTCTGATTACCGTCAGCTGCAGTTATATTGGCGTTGAATACAAAAAGGGCTGCATATAGCAGCCCTTCAAGGAATGGGTAATCTAACGTGGCGTTAACCTCTAAGAGTTAACTGCCTAATATGGTCGATTAACGATCCCAGTATGTTTCTTCTAAGCTATCTTCGCGCTCAGGTAGTGCACGAGAAAGGCGAGGAGAGTGCTGAGTCAACACTTCGTAGCTCACACGGTTTGCGTACTTACAAATTTGAGACAGTGAAGAGTAAGTTAGACAAGCGTGCTCGTGTTTCTCTGAGTTTGGTACATTCACGTGGTGGTAGCTGTTTGCTGCCATGTCGTGAAGTAGTGCTGAAAGTGCACCATCGCCAGCGCCATTGGTGTTCTTAATCTCAAGTGGGCCGCCTAGGTAAGGGCCAATGTGAGAGTACACTTTTACTGGGTCTTTACAGTCTTGCTTGCGCATCGCGCGGCTGAATTCGTATTTATTGAATTCAGGGATGTTACCCGGTAATAATGGCAATGTGGTTTCGCGTTTCGCTGGTTCGTCAGTGTAACCTGCCATGTATAGACCAATAGGGCCAGCAGTACATAGAACTAGGTCAACCCACTCAAGTGCCTTGTTAGCAGCCAATAGAGGATCTTTTTCACCCGTTAGCGCTTCACCTTCATCTTCGTTCATCGCGACGATGGTTACGTTTTCTTTCAGGTATTCTTGCCACCATTCAGCGTTACCTTCGATCACATACTTAGTACCAAGTGTTAGTACAACAGGCACATTGTGGGCTTTCGCGTATTCAATCGCTTTTTGTACCGCTTTTGGCATCGGATCTTCAGGTTTGCCACGCATTAGGTATGACGACACAACCAATGCAGAAGCTTTCTCGAACACTTTTTCAGGAATGCTCTCTGGAAGAAGTTGGTTCATATGGCCTTCGTTGATTGCAAACGTACGTTCGCCATCTTCAGAAATCAGCGTGTAACAACGACCAATTGGACCATCAACAGTTTGAAGGTGGTTTAGATTCATACGAGAAGAAGTGCGGCAAAGGTAACGATAACCAAATGAGCCAACTTCAATCTTCTTAGACATTACGCCAAGCAGGACAGATTTGCTGTCTGCAAGTACGGAATAGTTGTGCAGTGTGTTGCCGATAGTATCGCCTGGGTATTGATGCGTGATCAAACCGCGCTCAACTAACTCTTCATACAGCGCATCTGCTTTACTTTCTTCCAATACCAGTGAGTGACCTTTACTCAGATCGTATTTTTCTAGGAACTCGTTGTCAACACGGGCTTCGATATCAACAATCGTTTGGCCAACACCGACAATCGTTGCGCGGTGAAGCTTAGGCGTTTGTTGAATTTGGTTGACCAACGGATCACGTGCGTGAGTTGGAAAGTAGTGCTTAGATTTACGCTGTCCAGGAAACTTCATATGAAAAATACAGTGAAAAAATTTTGCCGCATGATATCACATTTTGTTTCTGTTTCTTTCATTTTTATTACATTTTGAATCACCTGCACAAAGTCTGTACAGGTGATTAGGCTTACTTGTGCTTAAGGCTATTCAGCAGGAACAAGTGTTGCTGGATCTACGTAAGCCTCTGTACCCCAAAGCGGAACAGTTGAAAGGCTATGTTTGAAACTGCCTTCCGTTTCTTTGGTGGTGTAAGACAAATAAAGCAGCGATTGATTCTCTGCATCGTAGATACGACGAACCTTCATTGTTTTAAAGAAGATACTTTTCGATTGCTTGAATACCACTTCGCCAGACTTACTCTTGTCAATTTGAGCAATCATTTCTGGCGTAATTTCACCTGTTTGACGACAAGAGATAGAGCTATCACTTGGATCAGAAAGGCTAAGGTTTGCTTCGATTGATGCGATATGACAGGTAACACCTGCGATCTTATCGTCATCTAATGAAGACATCTTGATATCCTTCATTGTGAAGAAACCCAATGAGACGTCGCCAACCTCGTTGTCCGAACAGCCAGCTAACATTGTCACGATACCTGCTGCTATTAAGGCTTTTTTCATAAGAAGTCCTTTTTATTTATATAGTTCTGTTTACTATAAGGATATTGAAAGCTTGAATACGAGTGTAGAGCTTTTCGTTAAGTTCTTAAAGGATGTTGTTGGATAATGAAAAATATGAAGCATTTAAAGTACTTGTTGGCCTTGGTCATGCTCTGTATGCTCTCCGCTTGTAGCTCGGCACCTCAGCCGACCGTATGTCTTCCAAATAACTGCGATATTTGGGGATACTAACCGTAGGTACTAAAAGAATGAATAACGAAATACCTGAAATTGCACACAAGAAAAACCAATGGCTGTTTAGTCAGCTCGATATTGCTTACCCCGCAAAAGAGAGCCTCCTCGGCCGTGAACTTTATCAAAGCAAACTCACATCCAAGACATACCAACTCCTAGCACAAGATCAAACTCCTTCCCAAATTGATGAACTGCATAAAGTCGATTTCCATAAATTGACCGTGCTTTTTTCACTTAACCAAGCAAGCGTTTACCAAGATGAAACGGAAAGGGCACACATGCTTGAATTCTTGAGCCAAATTATGCTTTCTGACGATCATGTCTTATATATTGGTACTCAAAATGGTGAAGTTGTGGCGAGCGCTATCGTCACAGAAGCGGATGGCTCCTTATTGATCTCGGATGTCGTTGCTGGAAATGGTCAAAGTATCAACAACTTTGCTAAGCAGTTACACGGTTTTTGGGCACAAGATCATGCTTCTTGCGATAAAGTGTGGATCGAGAACTAAAGATTCTTTGACAAAGCGTTAATCTAAGTACAATACCCCGTCTTATTTAAAGGGTATTGTATGTACAAGCTATTGATATCAATCGCTGTATTGTGTGTTAGCGCTTATTCTTCACTCAGCTTTGCTAACGACTGGGATATAAAACGCATCCTAGTTTTACACTCATACGAACCTTCTTATCAATGGACTGCTGACTTCCAAAAAGGGATAGACAGTGCGTTCAACCAGTCTCAAACCGAAGTTAAACTCTCAATAGAGTATTTGGATTCAAAGCGTGTCCACAGCCCAGAGTACTACGACTCTCTCGCGAATTACTTACGTGCGAAATATGCAGGTTATAAGTTTGATGGCGTAATCGCGACGGACGATAACGCGGCCAATTTTCTTGAATCTCTGCCTAATTTGATTGATCGCTCAACACCTGTCGTTGCAGCCGGCATCAATGATTTCAGCACCGACATGTACGCGGTGTCTGACCGAGCAACCGTGCTTTATGAAAACGATCAGATAGACGTTAACATTAAGTTGATCGCCAAATTAAGACCTAATCTAAAGAACCTCTATTTTGTAAATGATTACAGTGTCACGTCTGAATTGATTCATAAAGAAATGAACAGAATGATGGCTGAGTTCCCAAATATCAATCTCGTAGAAATTCGCGACTTGTCGCTAGAGCATACGAGCCAGTTTTTGGAAGGGATCTCTGCGGACGATGCGGTATTGCTCAGTCATTACAACACCGAGTTAAAGCAAGGGGTTTACCACACTTACCAAGAGATTGCGGATACCTTGTCAAAAGCGAGTGCCGCTCCGGTGTTTGCTTTGTGGCAGTTCTATATTTCGGGTGATGTACTCGGTGGCTACGTTAATCACTCACAAAGCATGGGTGAAGAGGCTGTCGATGCATTGGATAAATATCTTCCTCTTGGTTTTACGACACAGCTAACTCCAGGAGACAACAAGCGTTTTGTATTTAATTACCCCGCAATGAAGCGATACGGGATTAGCGCAAGCGCGTTACCTGACGAAGCGGTTTTCATTAATGAGCCTTCATCCTTTATTCGTAAAAACTTCCAGTTGTTATTAGGGCTGTCGATGGTGATTGCGGGTTTGAGCCTGATCATCTTGATGCAATTTGTCACTCTGCGCCAAAAGAAAGAGTTGGCCAATAAGAACAAACGAATCTTAAAGCTTCAGAAACAGACCTTGAATATCCAAAAGGATATGATTCATGTTCTCGGTGAAGCAATTGAAACCCGCTCTGGCGAAACAGGCAATCACGTTAAGCGTGTTGCCAAGTTATCTGCACTGCTTGCTAAGTATCGTGGCTTGAGCCATCGCGAAGTCGAGATGATTGAGATCATCAGCCCAATGCACGATGTGGGTAAGATCTCTGTCCCTGAATCGATCTTGGATAAACCTGGGAAATTAACCTCCCAAGAGTGGGAAGTTATGAAACTTCACACTACGGCTGGCTATAACTTATTGAAGAGCGGATCCGGTGATATTACCAACCTCGCAGCAATCATTGCTAACGAACATCACGAGCGTTGGGATGGAGCAGGATACCCTAATGGCAAAGTAGGTGATGAAATACACCTGTTTGCTCGTATCACTGCCGTAGCCGATGTGTTTGATGCGCTGCTTAGTGCACGTTGCTACAAAGAACCGTGGCCGTTAGATATGGTGGTCGATTTGTTCGAGCGAGAGTGTGGTTACCAGTTTGATCCTCAGCTTACTAAATTGCTACTGAAACACTTACCCGAGTTTGTCGCTATCCGAGATTCGTATCCCGATACTGGAACTATAGAATATGCGTCTGCACCTACTATTGAAGCAAAGGTATTAGAAGAGTCGGTTGTTAGCTAACCGTCGCTCTCTTTGAGTTGCCTATACGTCTTGGCTTCTTTATCAATTCGCCCCAAGCCGACTAGGAACTTGTGATTTATATTTTCCACTGAAATTGAGTCACTTATGTAAACCTCGAAGTATTTGGTTTCGTAGAATCTGTGTTAATTTGATGAAAACTGTTGCTTATGTCGAGCGATAAAGTGATCAACTCCATATTTCGCGAAGAGAAATAAGCCTGTATCCGCAAACTGTTACCTCAATCATCTCGCCCATTGAAAGAACACTATAGGATAAAACTTGGATTCAATCTAAGTGAGATACCTATGCGGTTAGAACAGACTAAATGTGTGATTTTCGATTGTGACGGAACACTTATCGATAGTGAAAAGCTGTGCTGCCAAGCTTTGGTGAACGTTTTCACTGGCTTTGGAGCGGAGCTAAACGTCAACGACTGCTATGCGCATTTCCAAGGCGGGAAGCTAGCCGACATCTTAATGGATACACAAGAACGTCTTGGGCTATCTATCTCGATTGATACACTTGAACCATTATATCGCACTGAATTAGAAGCACTGTTCCAGCGTCATTTAAAACCGATGGACGGTGCTATCGAACTTATTGAATTCCTAAAACAACAAGATATCGAGTTTTGTATCGCTTCCAATGCACCGAAATCTAGAGTTGAATCTTCATTGGCGATGACAGGCATGCTTGACGACTTCAAAGGCAAAGTGTTCTCGGCTTTTGATGCTAATAGTTGGAAGCCAGAGCCTGATCTAATCATGTACACGGCCATGAACATGGGCTTTCTACCGAATGAGTGCATCTACGTGGATGATACGTTGAAAGGGATTGAGGCTGGTGTTCGCGCGGGTATCCAATCGTTTCGATTACGCCCGAGTATTGATGAAGCAATCGTAGATCCCGAAGCCGACTCAGCAGAACTCGCGGCTCAGGATATCTACAGTTTAGAAGAAATTTCAGTTTGGATTAATGGCAAGCACTGCTCAAATGGTGGTATATCGAATTCTGCAGCTTTGGTGGGGTAGAGCTTAGTTGGAGGCTGACTACCTTACTAAATTGTTTGGTATGGAAACCGCAAGATGCACAAGTAAACTTCTCTCCACTTTCTGAAAGCAGATACTCGTCGTGTTGGCATAAAGGGCATGTAATGTCGTCGGTGTTTGGTGTTTCTGTTTTATTCATTATGTGTCACCTGCAGCAAGAGGGTAAGCGAAAAAAGACCCGTTCAATTAGATTACTCCTAAGCTCGAATATTAGACAGTTCTGACACTTCTTAATCTCTCCTTTGCGACTTGCTTCATGGTAATTGATAATGTCATCGTTATTGACCATGTCTCTTGTAATGTTATTAAACAACAGCCAAAAAAAAGGACCCATTACGAGTCCTCATTAGTTTATTTTCAATTCACGCCGCTAGTTCGCCAGTTGAGCCTTAAGTGCGGTAGCGTGCCAACGTCTGAGACAGAGAAACCGACGCTTCTGTTAGCCTAGATACGCCATTTGAAGAATTCTGAGCGACGTCTTTAATCACGTCGGATTGGCTTCGAATATCGTTAAGTTCTGCTGCAATCGTATTGGCAACGTTACTTTGCTCGTCTGCTGATGTTGCGATTTGGATACTCATGTCCATCAGTGCTTGAGCTGAATCTGCAATCGAGTTTACATCGTGACCAATGTCCGAAATCAGTTGGCTACTGGTTTGCGCTTGATCAACCGTCTGTTCGGTGATCTTCGCGATATTTTGGCTCTCTTGCTGTAAGCGCTCAATCATCGCTTGGATTTCTACCGTAGCCGACTGAGTACGGCTTGCTAATGTTCTTACTTCATCAGCAACGACAGCGAAACCTCGGCCTTGTTCGCCCGCACGAGCGGCTTCAATAGCGGCATTCAAAGCAAGTAAGTTAGTTTGCTCTGAAATAGCGTTGATCGTCGTGATGACTTCGTTAATTTGGCTTGTATTCACATTCAAGCTAGTAACAGAAGATGAGGTTTGCTCAATCAAAGAAGAAAGGGTGGTGATTTCCGAGATTGCCTGTTGAACCTTCGCGTGGCTATCGTTGATTTGCTGCGCGTCTTGTTCAGTTTGTTCAGTTGAGCGTGCAGAGATGTTAGAGACTTCATTTGCCGAAGCTGTCATCTGATCCATTGCTGTCGCTACAGAGTCTAGAGAGGCGTTTTGGCTCATGATTTGTGTTTCGCTGCGCTTCATCTCTGTTTCGAAAGAAGCCGACGTTTCACTTAGCGTTGCTGCACTGTGGTTTACGTTGTTGACTAACTCACTAAGCGTGTCCATTGAACGGTCAAGCGCACAACCAATCGTGCCGAACTCATCACGGCCAGGGTGGAAGCCAAGGCGTGATGTTAAGTCACCATCACCAATCTTTTGAGTCGTTGAGTAAAGAACCCAAAGTGCGCCGCCTAGGAAAGTCGCTACCCAGTAACAGAAAAGACCAAAAGGCACACACCACAAAAAGCTCAGTAATAAAGTGTACAGTGCTTGCTGCTTTTGATTCTGTATATCGTTAGTTGAAACGGTAAGTGAGTAGTAGTTGCCATCTTGTGCGAGTGCAGTGGCAGTCACCGAACCATTGTTTGAAATAGTGGTTTGTTGAGCGCGAGTTTGCTGGCTAACAGAGCGAACAGAAGCAGGGGAATCTGATGCTGATAAAATGCCTTGCAGTTGATACTCGACCTGCTGTTTTGCAGTTACGTCAATGTGTTCCATTTTGTTGGCGTAGTTCAGTCCAGCCAGGCTTACCAAAGCGGCAAAAAAGATTAAGAAAATGACCCAAAACTTGTCGTTGATCGACATCTTGATAAACAGTTTGTCTATCGTTCGAAATTGTACTTCTTTCATAAAAACTCCACGGTAAATCCTTTACCGTGGACTCTAAATAACCGACCTCAATAAAAATGTGACTTCAATCGACTAATTGTGAAAATTAATGATAGTGACATGTTATTTATGAGATCTGTATCGAGTAAATTAGTTCTGTATAGGTTTATTAACCCAAAGAAGGCAGTAAGCCGACTGAAATAAGAACTTGAATGGCAATGATAAATACGCCAATGCTACCTGCTAAAAACAACGCTTTGCTACCGCCTAACACTTGGTAACTGGCTTCTGCAGATTGAGGTTTGACAGAGAAATCAGTGTAACGAACCTTGTAGACCATCACTGTTGGTAACAGAATCGCGAGCACTGAAAGTGCAATGGCTGCGTAGCCTAAAGCCATGATGAAGCCTTGTGGGTAAAATAAGGCAAAACCCAGTGGCGGCAAAAAGGTGATAGCGGCTGTCTTAACACGTTTCGCGTTACCAAGTTTCTTGCTCAGTGAGTCGCCCATGAATTCAAATAAGCCTAAGCTCACACCAATAAAAGATGTCAGCAGTGCAAGGTCCGCGAACACACCGACGATCACGCTTAGGTTGGATTGATGAACAGTTTGCGATAGTGAGACTAATAGCGCGCCTAAACTTGTATCAGACAATAATTGCTCTTGGCTAATCACACCCAAAGTAACACTTTGCCAGAAAACGTAGATAACCAGAGGCAGTGCCGAGCCAATAATCATTACCTTACGTAAAGAACGAACGTCACCATCTAGGTATCGAACAATTGATGGGATGCTGCCGTGGAAACCAAAAGAGGTAAACACAACCGGAATCGCCGCCACAATCAGGCCTTGTTGTAAAGGCATGCTCATTAAGTATTGAGAGGTAATGTTTGGCGCTAGGAAGCTAAGTACCAACACCATCGCGATAAGCTTCAAGCCAAATAAAACGCGGTTAACTTTATCAACACTGTGTGTACCAATCGTCACAACGCCGGCAACTAATAGGGTAAATAGAAGCGTGGTGATTTGAGCATTGAGTTCGATACCCGCGATATCCGAAATTCGTTGGTTAAATTGCGCACCGCCGCCAGCTATGTATGCCGCACACAGAGCGTAGAAAAGAAACATTACCGCGAAGCTCGCAATCCACTTTCCTTTTGTCCCTAAAATGGTATGAGCTAACGTGTGTAGGGTAGCGTCAGATTCTGCGAATTGGTGAAGCTCTACCATTAATAGTGCCGTAAAGGCCATTAACGCCCATAAACCCAGCATCAAGAAAAGTGAAGTTGAAAAGCCAATACCTGCAGAAGCAAGTGGAAGAGCGAGCATGCCAGCACCAATGGTTGTGCCTGCAATGATCAAAGTACTACCAA
Organism: Vibrio sp. 1CM24A; assembly: GCF_023161725.1. Lineage (NCBI taxonomy): Bacteria > Pseudomonadati > Pseudomonadota > Gammaproteobacteria > Vibrionales > Vibrionaceae > Vibrio > Vibrio sp. 1CM24A. The sequence goes on along the minus strand of NZ_JALNTS010000001.1, from coordinate 435,755 downwards.
AAACCTTTGATTTATTCATTGTATATAATTCTTTACGTTAGGGTGTGTTTTCATTGTAATTCTTCTAGCTTAAGCGAATAAACCCAAAGAATATCTCGATTTTGAAGTATTCTGATTGAGTTTAATTCCAAATGCAATGCATATTGTAATTAAAAATATCCACTGTAAATTAATATTTACACCAAGAGGGCCTAGCAGCATTGAAATGACCAAAGCAAACGTTTGACCATGATCGGCTTCAAAATTTATAGAGTAATTTGTTGTACTTGGTGTAAGGTGGCAGTACATATGTCGTTCGCGTATACCCCTTTAGCGTAAAAAAGCGTTAATGATCGCGAGTAGCTTTAAGCTATGAATATGGAATGGGTAGAGTAGAGTGCGTTCATCAAAGTGACATAATATAAGTCCAAGATGGTGCACTAGTTAATAGGACATCATGTCCACATCAAGGAATAGAGGGGGCACAATGAGTGACCAATCTTATAATGACGAAAGTCTAGAGTTGTTAGATGCTATGGAAATTGGCATTGATTTGTCTGACTATGAACAGACAGTGAAACAGTTAGCTGAAGAGCTTTTCAAGTCTTCGAACTAAGCTTTTAAAATCGTTAATTCAGTTTCAACTGAAACGTTTTAAAGCTAAAAGTTTTCTTAGCTAAAGCTTCTCAAAGCAAACAATTCTAAACTGAGCAAATCTTATTCGCTCACACGTCATACCAAAACTATCCTCATTAAAGTTCGCGAAGATAAACGAGTACGTTTACCATGTTACTTAGTTCTCGATACTTTAATGAGGTTCAATGAACTTTCTCGCACACCTCCACATCGCCAAGCACTGTAACAGCAACTTAGCAGGTAACCTGTTAGGTGATTTTGTTAAAGGCGACCCTAATAAATACTATTCTGATTCCCTTTCTGACGGCATTAGGCTTCATCGATTTGTTGATAGCTACACTGATCGTCATGATGTATCTCGTTCTGCAAAATCACTTTTCTCAGACCAAACACGACGCTTTGCGCCTATCGCACTCGATGTATTTTGGGACCACTGCTTAGCTAATCATTGGGCTCAGTTTTCACAGCAGACATTAGAGCGTTTTTGTTTAGATAGCCATGAGCAGATCTTTGAACATCAAGAGCCGCACTGGCCAGAAAATTTCGTTATGGTTCATCAGAAAATGGCTGAGCATCGATGGTTAGAGAGCTATCAAGACATGTCGTCTATAGAGGTGGTATTGCAGCGAATGGCGATGAGAAGGCCCAAGCTCGGTATGCTCGAGGCATGTTACGATGACCTCGAACGTCACTACGATACGTTGCAGTGTCACTTTAATAAGCTTTATCCCAACGTTTTAGAAGAAGCGAAGCAGTTTAATGCGCTTCAAATGAAGAAAAATCAAAAGGAAGGGTAAACAGCGTAATGCAGGTTTGCTACAATCCGCGCCTATTTAATCTTTGAGCATCATACTATGTCTGAATCTACAAAATCTTTTAACCAACTAGGATTATCTGAGCATCTTCTTGCCACGCTATCAGAGCTTAATTTTACGGCTCCTACCAGTGTTCAAGAACAAGCGATTCCATTGGTATTAGAAGGCAAAGATGTACTGGCTGGTGCTCAAACGGGTACAGGTAAAACGGCCGCGTTTGGTTTACCGATTATTCAAAGATTAATCGAGACAAAAGACAACGTTATTCCGAACCCTAAGCTCGTTCGTGCGCTTGTGTTAGTACCAACTCGTGAATTGGCACAACAGGTTTTCGATAACTTAACTAGCTACGCAAAGGGCACCGACATTAAAGTCGTGGTGGCTTACGGCGGCGTTAGCATGAAGGTTCAAACTGATAACCTACGCGGTGGCGCAGATATTCTTGTCGCGACGCCTGGTCGCCTTATTGATCACATGTTCACTAGAAACATCATGTTGAGCCAAACGGAAGTACTGGTACTGGATGAAGCTGACCGTATGTTAGATATGGGTTTCATGCCTGACATCAAGCGTATTCTTTCTCGCATGAACGAAGTGCGTCAAACCCTGTTCTTCTCTGCAACGTTTGATAACAAAATCAAAGCGATTGCACACCGTATGATGCAAAAGCCAAGTGAAATCCAAGTTACGCCAAAAAACAGCACTGCTGAAACCGTAACACAGATGGTTTACCCGGTAGATAAGTCACGTAAAAGTGAGCTATTAGCGTATTTGATTGGTTCAAAAAACTGGCAACAAGTGTTGGTGTTCACTAAGACTAAGCAGGGTACTGATGCTCTCGTTAAAGAGCTTAAGTTAGACGGCATTAAAGCGGCATCAATCAATGGCGATAAGAGCCAAGGTGCGCGTCAAAAAGCTCTAGACGATTTCAAGTCAGGTAAAGTTCGCGCGTTGATCGCAACCGACGTGGCAGCCCGTGGTATCGATATTCAGCAGCTAGAACAAGTTGTGAACTATGACATGCCATTCAAAGCAGAAGATTACGTTCACCGTATCGGACGAACTGGTCGTGCGGGCAACAGCGGTTTAGCGATCTCTCTGATGAGTCAGGAAGAAGCTTACCTACTGGGTGATATTGAGCGATTACTTGATACGCGCTTGCCTCAAGAGTGGCTAGAGGGCTTTGAACCAAGCCTAGAAAAAGATCTAGCACCCGATCGTGGTGGTCGCAGCAAGAGCCGTTCATCAGAAAAACGTAAGATGAAAGCAAAGCTTAAGATTCATCAAAATCGCGGTAAAGCCCGTCGTTAACAAGCTGGACAAAGCTCCAGTTTAAAGATCTATACATATAAAAACGCGCCGTTACAGTGACTTCTGTAACGGCGCGTTTTTGTATCTTATAAGCTCTTAATAGGTATGAAGCCGATTAAGCTTTATGTTCCTGGTTACACTTCCATTCACATGGTACTTCGTAAATCAGCTCTTCAATCGAGGTTGGGTTTAGAACCCACTCTTCATCAATATTGAACTTGCTGACCATCTGCGTGTTGAAAAGCTGCCAATGCTTAAGTAGGGCATCTTCCGGTGAGGTAACCATATCGCCTTCATTCCAAGTGCTTTCCATAAAGGGAGTGAGGCATACAGCGCCGTTTGCGTACATGATCATTTGCCATTTAACTTCATAAATGTTGATCATTTTGTCTGGGTTAGCTGCATTGTACTCAGAGGCAAGGCCGTTAATCTCTTTTTCAACATCGCCGACATTGTCGATGAAGTAATCGACAAGGTTGTCTTCTTGGCGAACAGAGTCAGAAATAAGCTGCATTGGCCTACGTGAGTGAATCATGTTGGTGAACAGACGCATGCTAAACAGGTAGATAGCGATATTTGGCGCAACATCTTTTGGCAGCTCTTCCATAATCTTACTGATGTAAGACTGAAAATAATCGTGCAAACAATCACTTATCGCATGCCAAATCTTTTCTTTGCTACCAAAGTGATGGCGGATAAGGCTATGTGATACGCCTGCCTTTTCACTGATGTTTCGCAGTGATACACGATCGTAGCCAAAGTCACAGAACATGTCTGCGGCAACGCTCATGATCAAAAAACGCGTCTCTTCGGCGTCTTTTGCACTTCTTCTACCTTGCTTCTTTTCGGTCATCTTCATTTCACATAATTACCTGATTACCACATTCTACACTGTTTTTACTGAAATAAAAAATACTGCACAAGTGGAAAGTAAAGCTTGAGAATTATTTAATATTAAATATACTGCCCACCTGTGTAATAAATCATAATAATTAAATGGAGAGACATCATGCAGTCCAATTTGTCTATCAATGCCATATCGAGCAAGCGCATGGGAGCTGTTATTGCAGCACTATTGCTCGCAGGCTCTCTAACTGGATGTGACAAAGTTCAGTCAGAGGAAAATGAGCAGGTAATCAAGCCAGTCAAGCTGTTCGAAATCCCGCAACAGACTGATATTGATCTTGATAGCTTCATTGCAAAGGTTGATGCAACTGACCGTGCGGCACTTTCTTTCCAAGTGGGTGGTGATATAGAAACCTTCGATGTTCGTATGGGACAAGAAGTGAAGAAAGGTCAGGTGTTAGCTGTATTAGACGCGACGGATTACCGTATTGCCGTTGATGCTGCCCAAGCTAAATTTGATCTGGCAAACAGCCAATACAAACAAGCTTCTGAGTTATATGCGAAAAAACTGGTCAGTACCGATTACTACGACCAAGCCGTGAACACCTTTACTGCCGCTGAAGTTGAGTTGGACCAAGCAAAAACAAACCTTGGCTACACTACCTTAGTTGCTCCATTCGATGGCGTGGTATCGATGGTGTTTGGAAAGCAATATCAATTGATCGCAGAAAAGCAGCCTGTACTGAATATCTTGAATCACAGTGAAATGGATGTGACGTTTTCAATTCCAGTATCAAAGCTGGAAGACCGTTCTATTCAAGACCTAACGAGCTCAAACATGTGGGTTGTGATGGACAGCCACCGCGGCATTCGTATCCCGACTCGCTTTAAAGAAATCTCAACGCAACCAGATGAAGACACCAACAGCTACCAAGCGGTTGTGTCTATCGAAAAGCCAGAAGGCATCAATCTACTTTCTGGTATGACAGCGCAAGTTGAAGTTCAGAAAAGTAAATCTGACTACGGCATTGGTATTGTGGATTCAGCTTGGTTAAACAAAGACGCAGGCCATGGTGAACTATGGCGTTATAACCCTGACTCTCAACTGATTTCTAAAGTACAAGTCCTTCTAGATGAGCAAGGCAAGGTTATCGACGGATTGTCGTCTGGCGACCTTATCGTTGAAGCGGGTGTGGATGTGTTATCAGACGGACAACAAGTAAAAGCTTGGCTTCGTGAGGGCGGTATTTAATGAACCTTTCAAAATTATCAGTTGTTGTCGCGTCGGCTCTGTTACTTCAAGCCTGTAACAATGAAGCTGTGCACCGTGAGCAACCGCCTTTGTTGGTTTCTACCTTTGAAGTTGGCGCACCGCTTACTAATCAGTTCAGAAGTTTTAATGGCCAGGTGATGCCAGCCGAATTGACTCCCTTGGCATTTAAGCTAGCAGGCGAGATTCAACAAGTATTAGTAGAAGCGGGCGACAATGTCGAAAAAGGGCAGTTATTAGCCACCTTAGATAACGCAACGTACGTACAAGATCTGACTGATGCTCAATCTCAATTTAAACTGGCGAGCAAACAGCTGGCTCGTGGTACTGAGATGTTTGGCAGCGAAATGTTATCGCAATCAGAACACGACCAACTGACGGCTAACTACAAGCTCGCATCGGCGAATTTGGCGGCGGCGAAACGCAAGCTAAGTTACACAGATCTTTTAGCGCCGTTCTCAGGAACAGTTTCAACTGTCGATAAGCAACGATTCGAAAATACGACGCCTGGAGAAACACTACTGAGTGTGTACCAGAACGACAAAGTGTATGTGCGAATTCAAGTATCAGATTCGATCTTGGCGTCAATTAGCCCAGACATGCGTTCAAATAGCTATCGTCCTGAGGCGACCTTTGGCGGTCACACCGGCCAATATCCACTGACGTATCTAGAACACACCAGTGAACTGCACCCACAATCTCGTACTTACGAATTTTGGATGCAGATGCAGCAGCCTGAAAGTGAAATTCTGCCGGGCACGAGCGTTACGGTCAATGTAGATATGGCGAAAGCGGGCCTGAGCGATGTTCAAGGCTACCAATTACCAATGACAACGCTAGAAGCGGGCTCTGAAGCGAATCAGTTCTATGTGTGGAAAATGGAAGACGGACAAGCATTCAAAAGCGAAGTAGAAGTCGACAAGATCAGTGGCCAAGGCGCATTAATCGCTCATGGCGTTGAGCAAGGTGATCGACTCGTAAACTCGAATCTAAGAAAACTCCGTGACGGAATCCAATTGTCAGGAAAAGCAGAATGAACATCGCAGAATATTCAATAAAAAACAAAGTAATCAGCTGGCTGTTTCTAGTCATTTTAGCCATTGGTGGTGTGTCGTCTTTTGGCAACTTATCCCGTTTAGAAGACCCGGCTTTTACCATTAAAGATGCAATGATTATTTCAACTTACCCTGGCGCTACGTCAATGGAAGTTGAAGAGGAGTTGACGTATCCACTTGAAAAAGAGATACGACAGCTGCCTTATATCGACAAGATTACCTCAACCTCGTCGAATGGCATGTCTCAAATTATGGTGAGCATGAAGATGGACTATGGTCCGGATGAGCTACCTCAAATCTGGGATGAAATGCGTCGTAAGATCAACGACCTACAGCCAACGCTGCCTAGTGGTGTTAACTCTGTCCAGATCATCGATGATTTTGGTGATGTGTTTGGTGTGATGATTATGCTTACTGGGGATGGCTACGATTACGTCGAACTCAAACAGTATGCTGATTATCTCACACGTGAAATCGAACTGGTTGAAGGCGTAGGCAAGGTTAGTATCGCAGGCGACCAACAAGAGCAATTGTTCGTTGAGATGTCACTTGAGCGTTTAGCGGCGTTAAACCTAGACATGTCGACAGTGACATCATTGCTCGCACAGCAAAACAGTGTGGTATCGGCTGGCGAGGTCATGCTCAATGGTCAAAGCCTAACCATCAAACCTAACGGCACGCTGAGCACGGTTGAAGAGTTAGAAAACTTAATCATTCATGGCCGAGATACGGGTAACCTAATTCGCTTAAAAGATGTCGCTGAGGTCACTCGCGGAATCCAAGAAAAGCCAGGTAACGTATTAACTTACAATGGCAAACCAGCCATCAACCTTGGCATTGCGTTCTCATCGGGCGTAAACGTGGTGGAAATCGGTAATGCGCTTGATGCAGAATTTGATCGCTTAGAAAGCATTAAGCCAGCTGGTGTTGAGTTGAATTACTTCTACAACCAAGCACAAGAAGTGGACAAGTCTGTTGCTGATTTCTTGATCAGCCTAGTGGAAGCGGTGGCAATTGTTATCATCGTACTTCTGTTCGCGATGGGCTTACGCAGTGGTTTGATCATTGGTTTAATACTGCTACTGACGGTGTTCGGTACGTTCATCTTGATGGACTACAACGATGTTGAACTGCACCGTATCTCGCTGGGTGCTTTGATCATCGCGCTAGGTATGCTGGTGGATAACGCGATTGTAGTCGTTGAAGGTATTTTGGTTGGCTTGAAGAAAGGCAAAACCAAGCTTCAAGCAGCAAAAGACATCGTGAAGCAAACACAATGGCCTCTGTTAGGTGCGACCATTATCGCTATCACAGCGTTTGCACCGATTGGTTTGTCGAAAGATGCGACAGGCGAATTCATGGGTTCGTTGTTCTGGGTACTGTGTTTCTCACTGTTTTTGAGTTGGGTAACAGCACTAACACTAACGCCATTCCTTGCCGAGATGTTGCTTAAAGAAGAAGACAAGGTTGATGAGAACGAAGACCCATACAAAGGCATCCTGTTTGTAGTATTCGGTGCGTGTCTGAAAGTAGCACTTCGATTTAGATGGCTTACTGTAGTTAGTATGGTTGCGCTATTAGCTGTTTCTGTGGTCGGTTTTGGTATGGTGAAGCAGCAGTTCTTCCCGCCGTCAAACACGCCAATGTTTTACGTAGATATGTGGATGCCGGAAGGTACCGATGTGCGTGAAACGATCAAGCAGACAGAAAAAGTTGAAAGTTACATTCGCCAGCAAGACGACGTTGAGTTTGTGACAACAACGGTTGGACAGGGCATGCAACGTTTTGCGCTGACATACCAACCAGAGAAAAGTTACGAAGCGTACAGTCAGCTGCAGGTACGAACGACTGACCGAGACACCATGTTTAAAGTCCTAGAAGCGCTAGACAAGGACTTGGCCAATAAATTTGAACAACCTACGTTCCAATTTAAACTGATTGAGTTTGGCCCGTCGCCAGCATCAAAAATCGAAGCTCGTATTAGCGGTGCAGACCCGCAGATCCTTCGCAGCATAGCTGTTGAGGTAGAAGATATCCTGTTGGCGGACCCTGGCTCTCGAAATGTGCGTCACGACTGGCGTGAACGCACCAAAGAGCTCGTGCCACTGTTTAACGAATCAAAGGCACGTCGCCTTGGCATTTCAAAGACAGATCTGTCTGAGACGCTACAGATGGCGTTTGGTGGTTACAACATCGGATTACTTCGTGATGGTACGCACATGTTACCTATCGTGGCACGCTTGCCTGAAGAAGAGCGTTTTGACTTTGAATCACTCAACAATGTGAAGATCTGGAGCCCATCACTGCAAACCTACATTCCTGTAGAACAAGTGATCGATGGGGTTGAGCTTAAATGGTCTGAGCCACTGATTCAACGTCGTGACAGAAAGCGTACGTTAACGGTTCTGGCTGATCACGATGTATTGGGTGATGAAACACCAGCTAGCTTGTTTGCTCGCGTAAAACCAAAGGTTGAAGCACTCGATTTACCAGCAGGTTACAACATTAGTTGGGGCGGTGAGTACGAGAGTTCTAAAGATGCACAAGAATCTCTATTTGGTTCACTGCCAATGGGTTACTTGCTGATGTTTATCATCACTATGCTTCTGTTTAACTCGGTTCGTAAGCCACTTGTGATTTGGTTTACGGTGCCACTCTCTATCATTGGTGTTTCAATTGGTCTGTTAGGTACTAATATGCCATTCAGCTTCACTGCGTTCTTAGGTCTATTGAGTCTAAGTGGCATGATTTTGAAGAACGGTATCGTACTGCTTGACCAGATCAACAGTGAGCTACAAACAGGTAAAGACCCATATTTAGCGGTTGTCGACAGCGCGATCAGTCGTGTGCGACCGGTATCTATGGCAGCACTAACAACTATCTTGGGCATGATTCCCTTGGTATTCGATGCATTTTTCGGCTCAATGGCGATTACCATCATGGCAGGCTTAGGCTTTGCTACCGTACTAACGCTAATAGTAGTACCAGTGATGTTCGCTATTCTATATAGAATCAAACCGTCCACTGCGGGTTATTAGGGATTGATATAAAACAGATTCTTTAAAGCCAGCCCAGTCAGTTTTGACTGGGCTTTTTTATACGTGTTGTCCCTTCCTGAAATGTCTTAACAAGTGAAAGTGGCAAGAGGGTACGAATAGATAAGCATTAAAAAAGCCGCTACCCAATGGGCAAGCGGCTTTAAGTAAGTTGAGGGGAGGCTTTAGATTGCTAGGCGTATGTCCAACTCAATCGGCTTTGGCATGGCCAAGTGGTAGCCTTGATACATATTGAAGCCTAAGCTTTGCATCGCTTCGAGTTGTTGTTGGGTTTCTATGCCTTCAATCACAGTCTTTGCGCCAATTTGGTTTGCAAGATCAAGCACTAACTCCATTTCTCGAGTGTCGCCTTGTTCAAAGTCCAACATAACCGAGCGGTCTATCTTGATGATATGAGGGTTAATGTGACGAACGCGCTGTTCGGTTGATGCTTGTGTTCCAAAATCATCGACCGCTATTTGAAAGCCATTATCCGCAAGCGAAAGGGCGGCATCTTTCAAACGCTCTTCACTTTCTGCATTCAACTCTACCAACTCCATCACTATCTGTTCGCATGAAAGGTTAAGCTCGTGAAGGCGTTTAGCTAACAAGCTATCGCTGACCTTTTCTGCAGCAAACAACTCCCCAACGTTTGGAAGAACGTTCAAAAATAGGTGTAAATGACGGATTGTAGATTGTGCGAAGTTACGAATATGAATCGCTCGACTCAGCCTCTCGACATTGATTTTGTCTGTGCTTGAGGTTTCGTCGGAATGGAAGAAGTGATCAGGACGAACAATATCACCTTTGTTATTTGAAATACGCACCAAAGCCTCAACACCTATTTGAGTCATAGAAGAGTCGAATATAGGTTGATAGACGCTCCTAAGCGTCAGGTCTTGGTATTTCGCAATAAACTGCATATCAGCATCTACGGATATACAGCTAATAAATTCACTTCTGTCTGATAAAATCATAGTCGCTAGTAAAGAGGGCTTATTCAATGGCGGACGTACATGTCGCGGCTGTCACAATATTGACAGGTGTAAGTAAATTGTCAATTAATAAAAACTCATTTGTAGAGCCAATATTTAAATAAATATAATTAACGAAAAAACAGCATGATAATTGATATTAGTCATTAAAATTACTTATCATTCACCATTAATAATGATTATTGTGAATTTAATCTCTGAGTAATCTATCTCATATCAACATCAATCAATATAAGCTTTCAGCGTAAATACACCAGTTAAAAGTAGGGACAAAGCCCCAGGTTATGGGGGAATGTCAAAGTTGCAATATCAACAAGCAGCTCCGTTTGCATATAAATGATATCTACTTCTCAAAATATGAATGATGATCTGATAAGTTATTATTTTATTGAAGATAAACTTTGATTGATTATTGGGCAGGGCTTGATATGTGTTTTTATAAAATATTGGGATAGAGGTCTAACAATGTACTTTCAAAACTGAACGAAAAAGTTGACCCGTATTCCTACTGCCATTGAAGTACCGCATAAAGTTGCAGGTATTTACGAACCAGTTGTTGATTTCCTGAACGTTTTAAAGGGTGTCCAAATTTAATAAAGCAAGGGCTGATTTTAAAGTTGTTATTTAACTCAGTGGCGAATTGAGAATCACTCTCTCTTAGCGTGATACCTTGTTGGCTATATTCCGTAACCTCGTCTGGGAGCTCACCCATCCACCAATGGAGTAATTCACCACTGTTTTTGCTTCGGCTAATCCAATGGTCGGAGACAATGATCAAAACGTCATTGGGTTGAATGGAAAATCCATACTCTTGTTGCCAATTATGGATGTCCAACATCAACTTTCTACGACAGGTTTTCCCGGCGCTCACCATATGATGACTGATCATCCAAACGGTACCGATTTCGGAAGATATTCGGAAGTGTCGAGGCGTTTCTCTAGAGGAAAGCATTTCAAGTGGGCTGATGTTGCTTGCATGATTAAAGCTAACGAAGGTGTGCTCCATTCGGCGGGCAAATGCCTTGCCTATATGATGCTCACTGATCCCTTGATTGTGTACAGTAGGGTAGTGGCGTTCACAGAGCTTTAGGCAATCGTCTTGAAACTGATTAACGCTTTTAATCACTAGATCTAATAACAATGAAGTCCCTTATACACGGTTACTATCTTATTGATGGGCAATAGTACGGTAATTGCGGTTCCGTTACCTATCGTCAAAGTGCGAGTTCTTGATCTCTCTATCAAAATTAACCATTGCTGAGCGATTTTATGGATAGCACTGGCGCTCTACTGGTCTGTATTCTAAATTATGAGGAATTCTAGCTAGTTACCTCGACTATAGTCTAGTCAGCAAATCACAATTGATCTACTTACTCTTTATTTGGAAACATTCATGACCATTCAATTAGATTCGAAACAAAAATCTGAGCTTACTCATACGCTCCAAAAGTACCTGCAAGATGAACTTGATGTGGAGCTTGGTCAGTTCGACACGGAATTCTTGGTCGACTTCATCAGCAAAAAGTTTGGTGCTGTTTACTACAACAAGGGGATAGAAGACGCTCAGAAAGTGATGGAACGCAAAATGTTAGACATCTCAGATGAGCTCTACGAAATCGAGCAAATTGTTGAAATTTAACGTTTAGCCCAAACTTGTTCAAATAATTTGAATAACTCGTTTAATTTGCAATGATGTAACTATTGTAAAGCTTGGTAAATAATATGTTACACAAACTTAGTGTAGGGTACGCTTTTCAAAACTACACGATTCGTTAACATTCGGAAGAGATGCATGGACAACAACGTTAGAAATTACAACCCTTTAGCTAGAGCGATGCATTGGATTTCAGCTCTCGCAGTATTTGGCTTATTTGGTGTAGGCCTGTGGATGGTTGATCTTTCATATTACAGCGAGTGGTACAAAACAGCGCCAGACTATCACCGATCGGTAGGCATTCTTTTGGCTACTGTTACTGTTATCCGCTTGGTTTGGAAACTAGTTACCGCGTCACCTAAAGTAGAAGGTAAAAGCTATGAAGTTGCAGCAGCGAAGATCGCTCACGGCTTTATGTACATTAACTTAGCGGTTTTATTTATTTCAGGTTATTTGATTTCAACATCAGATGGCCGCGGGATCGACGTGTTCAACTGGTTCACTGTACCAAGTATGGGTGAACTGTTTGCAAACCAATCTGATCTCGCAGGAACGATTCACTACTATGCTGCATGGGTACTGATCATCATGGCATCAGTACACGCCTTAGCGGCGATAAAACACCACGTTATCGACAAAGACGATACGCTACGAAAAATGATAGGAGCTTCAAAATGAAAAAGTCAATTATCGCTACAGGATTAGCATTTGCAATGGCAATGCCTTTCGCTGCGAACGCCGCTGATTACGTGATTGATACAAAAGGTGCGCATGCTTCTGTTAACTTTAAAGTTAGCCACCTGGGTTACAGCTTTATCCAAGGTCGTTTTAACACATTCTCAGGTGACTTCTCATTTGATGAAAGCAACGTTGAAGCGTCTACAGTAAACGTAACGGTTGATACTACAAGCCTTGATTCAAACCACGCAGAACGTGATAAGCATATCCGTAGCGGTGATTTCATCGATGCTGGTAAGTTCTCTGATGCGACATTCAACAGCACAAAAGTGGTTGATAAAGGTGACGGCAAACTTGAAGTTATGGGTGACCTGAAACTTCACGGCGTAACTAAGCCTATCGTTATCGAAGCTGAATTCATCGGTGCTGGTCAAGACCCATGGGGCGGTGAGCGTGCAGGTTTCGTTGGTACAACTCGTCTAGAGCTTGCTGACTTCAACATTCCAGTAATGGGCGCTTCAAGCTATGTAGATATGGATCTACACGTTGAAGGTGTAAAGAAGTAATCTAGCTTTCTAGCTCTCTGACAGGTATCAACATTTTTTAGAAACATCAAAAGTTTGGTCGATACTAAATAGGTCAGTATTTAGAAATAGAGAAAGGCGCAAAGTTTTCACTTTGCGCCTTTTTTATTGAGATAAATGGCAACGCGTTTAGGTCTGTTTTGTGTCAAACCGTTTAGTACGTTAAAAGCCACCATTTACCTCTAGCCAGTCAACGTTGCCATGACTGAGTTATCTAATTGAACTACTAATCCCTAATAGTTCAACTTAAGATTAGTTAAGCCGTTTCTAGTTCAGCTTGTGGAACCACGTTTAGTCGGTCACCGTAGATTGGACGTAGCGCTTGCATCACTTCAATGCGAGTCAACACACCCACCATTACGCCGTTTTCTAACACTGGAAGCATATGTGGTTGGCTAACTTTCATCGCTTTTGCACGCTCTTCTAGAGAAAGAGATGTCAGGCGAGTAGCGAAGCCCATGCTTGTCGTCGGGTACAGTTGCTCTTTGTCGATGCATAGGAACTCAGCAACGTCTACTAGCTTATCGTTTGCATCGATTGCCACAACGTCACGGCTCATTAGGTCTACAACTTTTTGGCCTTTAGTTGGGATGTAATCTTGGCACCAAAGGTCAACCATTACGTCATGAACAGAGAAGATACCCACTAGACGACCTTCAACATCGCAAACAGGAGCGCTAACAAGTTGCGCGTCTAAAAGTGTATCAATCGCGACTGATGTTGGCATTTCTACGCTCAGTGTAATTGGTTGAGTGTTCATGATTTGCTTGATAGTAGTTGCTGTGTTCATAGTAATTTCCTTAACTGACGTAATTTCTGTTGTTTGTGTAATAGCGGTAATTTTTGCTGCTTTAAGTTGTGGGCGACGGTAGATGCTCCAGTTAGCTAAGCCGACCAATACTGAACCACCTACGATGTTGCCGATTGTCACTGGTACCAAGTTTGCGGTGACAAATTGCATGATGTTTAAGTCTGCGTACTGTGCTGGTGTTGCGCCGATTTGCATCCAGAAGCTTTCTGGTGCGAATGCTTGAATCGTGATGCCTAGCGGAACCATGAACATATTCGCCACACAGTGTTCAAAGCCTGAGCTTACGAACATTGCAACGGGTAACACGGTCATCATTGCTTTAGTCATTGCGTTAGCAGAGCTGAACGTTAACCAAATCGCTAAACACACCAACAAGTTACAAAGTACTCCCAAAGCAAACGCTTGAACTGGGGTGTGGTGTAGCTTGTGTTGAGCAATGTTTAGAGCGTTTAAGCCCCATTGCCCGCCATCCAGTTGATACAAGCCTGCTGCGCTTACCAAAGCCAATAGGAACATGGCACCGATAAAGTTGCCGACATACACCTTGCCCCAGATAGACAGCATCTTAGTGAAGGTGATTTGCTTGTTAGCCCATGAGATGCTTGATAACACTGAGCTGGTAAATAGCTCACCACCGCAAATCACAATCAAGATCAAACCCATACTGAAGGCAAGACCGCCGGCTAAGCGACTCAGTCCCCATCCAGCATCAGCGCTGCCAGTGGTTACCGTGATGTAGAATAAAAAAGCAAGCCCGATGAATGCGCCAGCCATGATTGCCAAACTCAATGTCATGCTGCTGGTTTTATTTGCTTTACTTAATGCAAACTTCTCTGCTTCCGCCATCATTTCTGTTGGTGAGAACAGTTGATGATTTTCAGAAGTGCTGGTTGCCATATCCCCCCCTTGAACAATCCGTCATGTGTAATTCCTAGTGTTAATGACCTGGTTAATCCGTAATGGTTAATCAGTAATGTTTTGCAGGGCTCGTTGTGTCCTGCCATTCCAGATTAGGGCGTTGAGGGGTAGAGGTAAAATTGATAATTTTTAGAAACCACATCAAATTTATTGATATAGATTTGGTTACGCGTAGAATGAAATTAATTGCTCATTGGCTTTATAAAAAACGAGCATCAGGACACAAATAATTAAAAGCATTAAGGATGAATTTTGCGTTATTCATTAAAGCAACTCGCGGTATTTGATGCAGTAGCAGACTCCGGGAGCGTTAGTCAGGCAGCAGACAAATTGGCGTTGACTCAGTCGGCGACAAGTATGTCTCTTGCACAGTTGGAAAAAATGCTCGGCAGGCCTTTGTTTGAAAGGCAGGGCAAGCAAATGGCCCTGACTCATTGGGGCATGTGGTTAAGGCCAAAAGCGAAGCGTTTACTGCAAGATGCGCAGCAAATTGAGATGGGTTTTTACGAGCAGCATTTGTTGAGTGGCGAACTCAAATTAGGTGCTAGCCAAACTCCAGCGGAACACCTCGTTCCGGATCTCATCAGTATTATTGATAACGACTTTCCTGAGATGCGAATCTCGCTCGGCGTGCAAAGTACCGATGCTGTCATTGATGGTGTATTAGATTATCAATATGACTTGGGCGTTATTGAAGGTCGTTGTGATGACAACCGAGTTCACCAAGAAGTGTGGTGTACCGACCATTTAACGGTGGTTGCATCGGCTCATCACCCGTTTGCGAAGCGTGAACGAGTCAGCTTGGCGCAATTAGAACAAGCAAAGTGGGTATTACGCGAACATGGTTCGGGTACTCGCAAAGTTTTTGATAGCTCTATTCACCATTTAATTGGCGATCTCGATGTTTGGCGAGAGTATGAACACGTTCCTGTTTTAAGAAGTTTGGTTGCAAACGGCCCATATTTAACGTGTTTACCTTATCTAGATGTCGAACAGTTTGTTGAGTCAGGCCAACTGGTGACGTTGAATGTTCCTGAGCTCGAAATGGAAAGAACCTTGTCCTTTATTTGGCGTGCTGACATGGCAGAGAACCCACTTGCTGAATGTATCAAGCGTGAAGGTAAGCGCATGATGAAAGGCAAACGGTCGGTTCTTTAGTCGCTATTCAACACCAATGCTAATAACTAAATGTGTTGAATAAGCGATTCCGGTCTCCATCTAGTGATAAATGCACAACTTCATACATTATTAATGTGATCGTGATCGGCTAAATAAGGGCTATCTTCCCATAGTATGCTTACTTGATTTTAAGTGAGGCTAAATCCGGTTGCGTTCAATTACGTAATTAGGCTTTAGAAATAGTATGAGTACATTAGTCGCGATTTCATTAACAACAGGTATTTTGTCAGGTCTATGGGGATGGATTGCTATCTCTTTTGGCTTGTTGTCATGGGCAGGTTTCTTAGGTTGCACCAGTTACTTTGCTTCGCCAACAGGCGGTGTTAAAGGACTAGCAGGTAGCTTATTGACCAACATGACTGGCGTATTCTGGGCAATGGTGATTATCGAAAGCTCAACCTTCGCAGGGTTAGAGATTTTAGGCTACATGATTACTGCTATTGTGGCTTTCTTTATGTGTATTCAAGCGAAACAAGCGTGGCTAGGTTATATCCCAGGCACCTTCATTGGTTGCTGTGCGACGTTTGCTGCAGGTGGCGATTGGCAACTTGTAGTACCATCTTTACTGCTTGGTGGTGTATTTGGATACTTGATGAAAGCAACAGGGTTATGGCTTCACGAGAAATCGACTCAATCTTCGGAAGTTGTTGAACAACACGCTAAACAGGCAAAGGCTTAATTCGTTAACCTAACCTTAGTTAGTCACTGTGAACTCTTGCAAGATAACCCCCAATTAATTTGTATATCGATTTATACAGGCACACCGTTTGGTGTGCCTTTTTTGGTTAAGGTGACTAGCTAAATATTTCATCAGTAGAGCAACTGATAGCTTCTATAAAACAAATTATGCTTAGGTATTTCCGTTGGCCATGGTGATCACGCGTTTTAATGTCCACCTTAACAAAAGCGGAATGCATTCTTGTCCTTGATTCTCACAATGAGAAACAATGGCGAGTGCAAGGTCGGGTTTTGCATGTTTCTTCAATACCTTGGCAACCACTTTCTTCGGAGGGATAGGGTGATCGTATGGAATCTTAACCATGTCACGGAAAAAGCTCTCAAACCCATTCATATAAAGGTAATGCTCGATATCTTTATCTGGCAGTTCGGTGAGTCTGTGTCTTTCCTGATCATTACCGAGTTTCGATAACACTGTCGCGGCATACTTTTTACCGGCGGCATCGCCGTCAGTCACCACATGCCAATCAATACCAAACTCTTGTGCAACCTTAATCAGCGCCTTAAGTCCTGATTGGGCGAACTCAATAATCTGCACACCTTCCGCTGCTAGGTTATAGCCACATTGGTTGGCAAGTTCATTGAACAACCAAACCTCAGTTTCACCTTCTACTAATAGCCAACAGCGAGCAAATAGTGCCCCAGAGCGGTGGAAGCGGATATGAAAACCAATTCGACGAAGTTCATCCTTACTGAAATGGTTCATGTTGAGTTGATTGGCGATGGTTTTATCTGACTGACGAACCAAGCGACGAATAGATTGAAGTGGAACAGCTGCAAGTAGGTCGCCACTGTTGGTGGTGAGGATTTTCTGCATGGGCAATTTCTGCATTAAGCTCCAAGCCCTTGCCAAGTGCGTTGGGTGTAATCGACCTTCTGGATCTTCAAGGATCAAAAGAGGGCGCGCACATCGTCTTAGGTCGTTTGGCCCTTTAGCTTGTAGATAAGCGTTAAGTAACCCCATGAATAATAAGCGGGTTTGTTTATTTTTGGTCTCTTCGACGAGTTGATGAATGCTCTGATCATTGGCGCCAGCAGAATAAAGTAATCCGTCTCGCTGTTTTCTAGGGTTGCGACGAGAAGTACTTTTGAAAGAAAAATAGTGCTCAATCAAACTTTGCATCGACTCTAGGCTACTGCGCATTTCACCTTTATTCACATGACCAGGAATCGCCATTAGACGACGGCAGGTGTTGTCGATTCGTTTTTCTATTCTTGCTTGTCGACCATTCCCGTTATTGGCGCCGTTTCCATTTGTGCCATTGCTTGCGTGATGATTCCCGTTCCCGTTCCCGTTCCCGTTCCCGTTTGAATTTGCATTATTAGCGTGACCATTGCTAGGAAGGTGAGCATTGTGGTTAAGGGACTTGCCGTTGAAAGGACGATCAAAGTGCCTTGCATCACGCAAACGGATGACGGGATGTAAGGTCATTAATTCTTGAGCGAGCTTTTCAGAATGATGAAGCTTGAGCGGATTACCGTCCAAACCAAGAAATGCATAGTGTGTGGTTGTCTCATACTGTTCTAATGTTGCGCTGATTCGGTAATAGATGCGAAATGCGCCAAACTCATCCTGAACCCAAATAGGTTTGAGTTTGCGATAACGACCTGCGTTAAGTTCGCTCTTATCGTTAGCTTTTAATGCGAGAACAATTTGAAGATGTTGAGACTGCGGGTGTGAAACAGAGTAATCGACATGAAAATCGGTCATTTCAAAGTGATATGGCACACCGTCTGAGGGCAGAACGACGGAAAGGGCATCCAATAATGAAGACTTACCCCAAGTATTTTCACCAATAAGCGTGGTTAGCTCGTCAAACGCGAGTGACATGCGCTTGATACCTCGAAAGCCAGAAATCTCGATTCTTTCTAGTTGCATAGGCTTACTCCTAACGGAAGGCTCTGCTAATTATTTGAAAGCTAACAGATATCTTTAATCATAATCGAATAATCCAAATCCGGTATGCTCACCTGTCACAAAACCCGTTGTTTATTAATACGGTGCAAAATGAGATTTTTGATCTATCTCGAGTATTTTTTTGCAGTGCAGTTTCATAAAATTCACGATTCTGTCATGATTCTCGACCTAGTATGAAGGGACAAAGAGAGAAGAAAATATGACTAAAAAGAATAAGCCGGCAAAAATAGTGTTGGCACACATCAACGACACCCACTCATACTTTGAACCAACCTCGTTACAGCTATCACTTAAAATGAACAACCACATCATTGAACCTTATGTCAGTGCAGGTGGCTTTGCTCGAATTTCAACACGCTTCAAACAAATAGAACAAGATGCCCAGCGTCAGAAGGTTGGAACCTTGTTCCTGCACGCTGGCGACTGCTTCCAGGGCACTTTGTACTTTTCTTTATTCAAAGGAAAAGCCAACGCCGATTTGTTGAATGCCCTTAATATAGATGCCATGACTCTCGGTAATCACGAGTTAGACATGGGTAATGAGCCCGTTGCGATTTTCGCGAAAAGAATCAAATTCCCACTGTTGGCCGGTAACTGGAATCTATCGAATGAGTATATCAATAAAACTCATACGCTAGCGGACAACGACATTGTTAAGCCTTATCTGCCTGAAACACGAAGTGCTTCTTTTATAACGAAAGAATTTGACGGCGAGAAGGTCGCAATATTCGGCTTAAGCATCGACAAGATGGCAGGCATCGCTAACCCAGATATCGATACACCGTTTGAAAATGCTTTGGAAACAGCAAAAGCGACCATTGAGCAAATTCATCAAGCAGGCATCAACAAGATCGTGTTACTTAGCCATCTTGGTTACGAAGCTGATTTAGAGTTAGCAGCTAACGTATCAGGTATTGGCGTCATCGTTGGTGGTCATAGTCATCGCTTACAAGGTGATTTCTCTGATATCGGCTTAGTTAAAGATGATGAATACGGTGTGAAAATTGGCGATACCTATGTTGTGCAAGCGGGTTTCCACGCCATGAGCCTAGGACACTGCGAAATTGAGTTCGATTCTCAAGGTAAAGTGACGCACTTCAATGGTAAGAACGAACTGTTATTAGGCCGTCGACTCTTTATAGACGCGAAACTGAGTGAAGTAGGGCAAGACGATGCCCACGATATGGCGTGTGAGTTTTTAAACAATCACCCTAATATTGCAGTGTGTAAGAAAGATCCTGAGCTGCAGAGCATTCTGACGGATAAATACCAGCCGCGAGTTCGAAAGCTTCAGCAACAAGTGATTGCTCATGCAGACACAAAACTTCGCCATGTACGTATTCCAGATGATAAAGGCCCGAGCCAACTCGCGCCCTTGGTTGCTCAATCATTTCACCATCTAATGAACAAGAAAGGGCATCAGGTTGACTTTGCCATTCACAACGCAGGTGGTGTTAGAAATTCACTGAATAGCGGCGATGTTTCTGTTGCCGATATTGCCGGAAAACTACTACCGTTTGCCGTACCCATTGGTGTGTATGAAGTAAAAGGTGAAACGATCGCTGGCATGCTTGAAGGTGCAATCAATAACGCGATCGATAATGGTGTCGTGGGCACAGGTTCAGGTAGCTTTCCTTATACGCATAATTTGAGGTTTTGTTACCATAAAGAAGCGCCTCTAGGACACAGGATTCACCATCTAGAAATCCACTCTGATGAATTGGGTTGGCAGACTGTTTCTCGCAACCGTATTTACCGTGGCGCGTCGTCAGCCTACACAATGAAAGGGAAAGAGGGTTATAACGCTGTGTTGGATATGATAGGTGATGGCACGGTCACCACTGACTCTATGGCAGACTGCTTCATCGAGTTTCTGCAAGACCACCCAGAGTCGCTTCAACACAATGAACCGTTAAATTGCATGGAATGCTTTAGATAATCACTACTGATGCTGATGCTTAATGTTATTACGTTGGGTTATTTATAAAATTGGCATTGTTTATGCTTCATCTCTGCAGGTCGCCTTCTTGTGGAGATATGCATGGATAAGAAAGATTGGTTAGATGCGGTAGCGGTTGTTGGTTGGGTATCAGTTTGGTCAGCGTTAGTGTATTTGGTGCCGACTACAGGTTTGTAATGGCTCTGCGCGCTGGATAAGACTAGCTTTTGAACAGTCGCAGTATTCTTATTATCAATACACGCTATACCAAGCGTAAGTGAAAGAAATAAAAAAGGAGCAGATTGCTCCTTTTTGCTTTTCCCGTGCAAATTTATATAGACGAAACATAATCAGAGGATTATTATCCACGCGTTTGGGGAGTAGTTAGCGCAAGTTTACATATCGTCATCTCGTTAGGCCAAGAGTCTATCCGGTATGTAAAGGTGAAATCCCATATTTCACTTCAACGAGACCAACGCAATCACAGTCAAGATCCGTAATGGAGCTTGATATGCTTTGTTTGCGGAAGGTCTTTGTACAGTTCTTCCGCCCGGAGGAATAATGAACTCAACTCAATCTCTATTATCTACAAATAGTGAATCCTTTTTTTCATCGCCAATCATGACGACTTATGCGGGCTTTTTCCTGCTGACGGTTATTCTCGTCTCTATTGATATCTATCAGACTCGTGGCGGTAACGTTACTATCAAGAAAGCGGCAATCTGGAGTGTATTCTGGTTTGTACTTGCGTTTTTGTTTGCTGGCTCTATTTACCTGTTTTGGGACATTTATGCGCCGAACAGTGACTACACAGCGCAAAAAGCAACCGTGTCATTCATTACGGGTTATTTGTTAGAAAAATCCCTTAGCGTAGACAACTTGTTTGTTTTTGCGATGATCTTTGCTCAATACCAAGTTCCTGAGCATCTAAGACCTCGTGCGCTACTCTGGGGTGTAATTGGTGCATTGGTGCTTCGTGCAATTATGATCGCACTAGGCGCACAGCTATTGGCGGAATACCACTGGGTACTTTACGTGTTCGCTGCGTTCTTGATTGGTACAGGTATTAAGCTGGCATTAGACAAGGGCGAAGAGGAGAGTGTGAATACACTGCCTGAAAAGCTACTTCGTAAAGTGATGCCGGTAACCGAAGATTTCCATGGCCCTGCATTAATGGTTAAACAGGGTGCTAAATGGGCATTCACTCCAATGATGTTGGTTATCGGTGCGATCGCAGTCATGGACGTGATGTTTGCATTGGACTCTATCCCTGCGATCTTTGCGGTAACACAAGAACCGTTCTTGGTATTAGCGGCAAACGTATTTGCGTTACTTGGCCTTCGTTCGTTGTATTTTGTACTGCAAGGTATGATGGACAAGTTCATCTACTTGAAACCAGCACTGGCATTCATCATGGTGTTCATCGGTGTGAAAATGCTATTGGTTGACAGTGAGTGGGCTATCCCAACTTATTGGTCGCTTGCTGTACTGATTTCGACTATGACGATTGCGGTTATAGCGTCGGTTTATGCGAAGAAGCCAGGCATTGAACAAGTAAATTAAAAACAAATATAACTTATCGAAAAGTCGATAATGAACACGTGGCTAATGAAGTGGAAAATTTATTTATGTAAATTTTCTGTGACATTGGCCACTGTTGTTTGCGGGATATTTGTACTAAATGCATGATTTAAACACTATATTGAATTTATACTCACATAGCCTGCATATCTATTTTGTGGTATTGTTAATGGTTTGTTTTATTAGAAAAACTAATCCCAAAATCTAATTTTAGTCATTTTTTAACCTGCAAAAGATCACCTATTATTCTTGTCATCAGAACGAAACACATTAATAAATTTATAGAGAGGCAATCATGGCTCAAGCAGTACAAATGAATACTATCGCTGTTCCTAACTCTATGGATAAGAAGACCTACTCGGTTAACTTCAAAGGATTGATTGCACACATTTTCGATATTCTTTTCGTAGACAACTCTCCACGTAGTTACTACGCAAGCGACCTATCTGGTCACATGCAACGCGATATCGGTATCAACCGTTAATCTCAGCGTTAACATGTAAATATAGAACTTTAAGAAAACGCCAGCTTCTAAAGCTGGCGTTTTTGTATCTGAAATAAACTCTATCTCTTCGCAAATTAAGCACCTGAAAGAAAAACCTAGGCATCACGGTCTGTATTTGAGCGCCACTCAATTCGTTTTGTACAAGGATCTCGGTATGTCACACGCCAAACGCAATTCATCATTGATCAAACTTTGTTTATTTGCCTTACCGATCGGCTTCTATTCCTCAGTGTCGCTTGCACAAACTTGGAGTAATGAAGGCCAGCCCGCACAGGTTATCGAGCTCTTCACATCTGAAGGTTGTTCAAGTTGTCCGCCTGCAGATGCCTACCTCAGTACTTTTGAAGACCATCCAAAACTGTGGACACAAGTTATTCCGCTTGCCTATCACGTCGATTATTGGGATTACCTAGGTTGGGGCGACAAGTTCGCGAGTAAGGCGTTCAGTCAGAAGCAACGACTGTATAAAGCTTACGGCTTAACAAGTGGGGTTTACACACCGGGCTTTGTTGTCGATGAAAAAGAGTGGCGCGGTTACTTTAACTGGTTAGACAGAACGTTACCTTCGCTTAAACAACAAAATAACCCCAAGCTAACGGTCAACCATAAAGGCGATACGTTCAGCGTAAGTTACGAAGGCAAAGGTGATTATGTTGCTCATATAGCTTTACTGGCGATGAACGAAGTCACCAGTGTTAAGGCGGGCGAGAACAGGGGTAAGAAACTCGAGCATGATTTTGTTGTGGTTTACGACGGTTACCAACGTGGTGAGTCTGAATGGCAATTTAACATCAATTTTGAGCCACTCGTCGCTACACCAGACGCAGTAGCCGTTTGGTTAACCGAACCGAATTCGTATGCACCGGAACAAACGGTAGCAGGATGGCTGAACTAACTGCCACCCACGACAATTGATTAGCTGGAATACTCTTAGACGAAGTTGGTACGGCGAGTATCGAGGTTCTCACATCGATAACTTCATTTCTGACGGGTATTAATCAGTGAAATAGAAGCGAAAGGGCGATTTAGTTACGTAATACTGCTGAAATACGTTAATATAGCGCGCTATTATTTTAGCTTTGAGTTCCTGCAATTAATGACTAACACCACGACACCAACCAACTTCTCTGATCTTGGCTTAATCTCTCCTTTGATGGCTCGTTTAACAGAGCTTGAATACCAACAGCCAACGCCTATCCAAGCGCAAGTTATTCCAAGTGTGTTAGCAGGACGCGATTTAATTGCAGGCGCAAATACCGGTTCAGGTAAAACCGCAGCATTTGCACTTCCACTGTTACAAAAGATTCATGAAGATGCACCTCTGGACCGTCGTTCAGGCAAAGGTAACTTTGTTTCTGGCCTTATCTTGGTTCCTACTCGTGAACTTGCTAAGCAGGTGGCTGACAGCGTTAAGTCTTACGCTGTGCATTTCAATGGCGCGATTAAAACGGTTTGTGTGTTTGGTGGTGTATCGGTAAACACTCAGATGCAGGCGCTACGTGGCGGCACTGATATCTTGGTGGCAACACCGGGTCGTCTGCTTGACCTTATTTCAAGCAACGCTATCAAGCTAGACAAAGTAAAAACGTTAGTGCTTGATGAAGCTGACCGAATGCTAAGCCTAGGTTTTACCGAAGAACTTGATGCAATCTTGGAGCTCTTGCCGAGCAAGAAACAAACCTTGTTGTTCTCTGCAACGTTCCCTGAGCAAGTTCAAACGCTGACTCACGAACTACTGAATGATCCAATTGAAGTTCAACTTCAAAGTGCCAATGCGAGCACACTGGTTCAACGTGTATTTGAAGTAGAAAAAGGTCGCAAGACAGCGTTACTCGCACACCTAATTCAACAACACGAATGGCGTCAAGCTCTGATCTTCGTTAATGCGAAGAACAGCTGTGAGCACCTAGCAGACAAGCTTTACAAGCGCGGTATCATCGCTGAAGTATTCCACGGTGATAAAGGGCAAGGTTCACGTACTCGTATCCTAGAAGATTTCAAATCTGGCGAGATCGATGTTCTTATCGCGACAGACATCGCGGCACGTGGTCTGGATATTGAGAAGCTTCCTGTGGTAATCAACTTTGACTTGCCGCGTAGCCCATCAGACTACATGCACCGTATCGGCCGAAGTGGTCGTGCAGGTGAGGTTGGTCTTGCGCTATCTTTGATCGATCACGAAGATTACCACCACTTCAAAATCATCGAGAAGAAGAACAAGATTCGTCTTGAACGTGAGCAAATTGAAGGCTTTGAAGTGGATGAAGAAGTGACGGCTGAACTGATCGCAGCACTAAAACCTGTTGCGCCACCGGCTGGTACAGGCAAGAAGAAAAAGAAGAAGAAAGCTCCACAAAACCAAGATGTGTGGCTGAACAAAAACTGATCTTGAGTCAGTAAACTATATGAGTCAGCAAGCTATATAAATCAGTAAGTAATAGACATTCAAAAGGCGCTTATTTGCGCCTTTTTTGTGTCTGTAATAAGGGGGATTTGAGTCGTTAATAAACGACTGCTACGGTGTTAAACAACCCGATAAGCCGTTCGAAGGATAGCGTCCTCCATAAGAGATTCAGCGATTTAACGCTTTGCTCATAACCTGTTCGGGTTTTGAGCAATTGGGTAACCGCGTGAAGACCTCGATTAAACAATTAGTGCTGGCTACTTCATTTTTCCTGTTTACCCAACACCCTTCTAGTGCTGCTGAATTTGAGGTTAAAGGGGTTAATAAAACTCTCACCGAAAATGTAGAATTATATTTAGAACCTTTAGCCGATGTTTCTTCATCACAGCTATCAAAAACGAAGCTATCTAAGCGTATTCAAGATGCACTCAACCCTTATGGTTATTATCACCCACAGCTCGATATCAACCTCAATGATTCTGATAAAGTGATCATTAACGTCGATTCTGGTCCTGTCATGCGCATCGCAGAATCGATAGTAAAAATTACAGGTGAAGCTAGCCTAGATGCAGAGTTCATCAACATACTCAATCAAAGCAAGTTAGGCTCAGGTCTAACTTTGTCTCACCAAGAATACGACCAAACTAAGCGTGCGATTTTCTCTTTAGCAAAGCGGAAAGGTTATTTTGACGGCAGGTTTATCGAGTCAAAGATTGAGGTTATTCCTAGCGAGAACATCGCGAATATACACTTGTATTTTGCAAGTGGTCCACGCTACAAGTTCGGTTCTATAAGTATTCCTGATGATGGGGTTGACCCTACTCGTATCGAGAAAATACCCACCTTTAAAAAAGGTGATGACTTTGACACCATCAAGTTAGGTGAACTGCAATCTGATTTGTCAGACACTCAATGGTTTAGAAGTGTCATCGTACATGGTGACTTTGACAAACTTGATGACAACCTAGAAGTTCCAATTGAAATCATTGCCGAGCCAAGTTCTCGTAATATTGTGCAGGTCGGTGGCGGCTATTCTACTGATCTCGGTTTACGCGCCTCTCTCAGTTGGTCAAAGCCTTGGTATAACCGGAGAGGCCACAGCTTTGAAACACAGACATATTTGTCTGAACAGGAGCAATCACTTCAGTTGGGGTACAAAATCCCCACAGAGAAAGTCACAACGGATTACTTTGGTATTCAGTTTGAATCGAAACGAATTGATCATCGAGACACCAATAGCTTTAGAAACGATCTTAAGTTCGAACGTTACTGGCAATTAGACAGTGATTGGCAAAGCACCATTTATGTCAAATACTTGCACGAACAGTACCGTCAGGCGTCTGAGGAAGACCAATCGCAATTGCTGTTACCTGGCATCAGTTTTTCTCAGGTTGATCGTAAAAATGATCAGTTGGAGCTCAATCATCGACACATCTATTCTGTCGAGTATTCTGACCCTAGTCTGTTCTCTGACTTAAGGCTGTTGCGGTTGGAAGGAAACAGTGTCCTTTCGTGGGATATTAGTGACAGGCAGAAGCTCCATTTCCGCTCAAACGTAGGCATCAACATTGCCAAATCATTATCTGATGTGCCGTCGTCACTGCGGTATTTTGCGGGTGGCGATGGAAACCTACGAGGTTATGGTTACGAATCTATCTCCCCTAAAGACGAGAATGGTGAACTAACGGGGGCACGTTATCTGTTAACTGCTGGGCTCGAATATCAGCATCAAGTCTATCGTTCAATTTGGTTGGGCGCCTTTCTTGATGTGGGTGATGCATTTGATCAACAAGCGGATTGGAAGCGTGGGACGGGCGTGAGTTTGATTTGGAACTCACAGTTAATGCCAGTTAAGCTCGATTTTGCTTACGGCTTGGATGCGCCTGAAGGCGACGAGTTTCGTATTCATTTTTCCTTGGGTACTCAATTTTGATTTTTGTACGCTGTTTATGCACTCGCGAGGATGCGATCCATCTAATAGGATTCAAGTAAATCGAAAGAGCGTAATAACCTTTGTGCTCTAACAAACACAAAGGTAAAAACAATGAAAAAGGTACGATTCGGTGTATTTGGTAATATGGGCCCTGAAGCAGATGCTTTGTTCCAAGATATCGTCGCCAAGAAAGAAATTGAACACGGCGCACTTAAAGACCAAGACCACATGGCCATGATAGTGGTGAAAAACTCAGATATCCCCGATCGATCTGAAGCGATTAACGAAGGCGGTACCGATCCTGTGCCTGAACTGATTGAGTCAGCGTGCATTTTAGAACATGCCAATGTTCAGTTTGGCGTAATGACCTGTAACACCGCTCATTACTTTAGACCTGAAGTACAAAAGCACACCAACGTTTATATTGTCGACATGCTTCAAACCACCGTTGATCAAATCAAAGAGCAGAACTCTGAATCTGTTGTTGGTATTTTATGTACCAACGGCACATACAATTCGGGAATCTATGATCGTTACCTAACGGACGCAAATCTGGTGTTTGTTAAGCCAGATTCCTTTGAGCAAGAGCATAACGTGCATAGTGCTATCTATGGTGAAGTAACAGGTGAGATGACAGAGTGTGGACAAGCAATCCGAGAAACCAACGGGATCAAAGCGGGCGAGTTTGAGCGTAATGCCGCACTGCTTGCTGTAGCGATTCAATCCATCGTAGAGAAGGGCGTTGATACGGTTATTTTGGGATGTACTGAACTCCCTCTGGTTAGAAACCAACTTGAGACCGCATTTCCAACCATTACTTTTATTGATCCTATGGAAGCGGTAGCTGAACGTGTTGTCGATATCTATCGTCTCGCAGAACAGTATGTGGAGCGTGGACATGTGGATTACGACATTAACAATGTTGATTCGATCTTCACAACGCTTGATATGGTGAACTATGTAGCGAAGAGAGCGATGACTTATCGCTCGTAAGCTAAGATACGCTTATGTGAAACACGAAAAAGCCGCGAATGTGACGCGGCTTTTTTGCATTTGGGTGAGTGACAGATTAAAACGAATCACAAGCAAATAACTTTATTGTGCGTCTAGCGCAGCCTTGGTGATTGAGCTCAAAGTTCAAATTCGCCATTCATTTTTCGAAACAACCAGTCCGGTAGCTTGTTCCATGCACTGTAGTCAGGGTTCTTAACATGTTTCTTTTCTCCTGAAGCCCATATCGTTTCTCCTGATTGCTCACGTGATACCGTCCAGAATAATTCCTCTCTCTGACGCGTTAAGTAGTGAATCACTTGCTCTGCAAACTCTTCGCTTTCAATCAAGACACCAAACTCAATGTTAAGGAAGTCCGATCTCGGGTCGAAGTTAGATGAACCAATATACGTAACACGTTCGTCTAAAATGACGGTCTTATTGTGATAGTAAGTATCAACATGAAAATAATGGTCGTCGTTTATCGCATCAGCTTTGTATTCTAAAATATCAACCCCTTTGTCCAACAAAGTTTGACGATGTTGTTCGTAGTAGGCGGGTATAAACCCAGAGTCATTCGACGCCGAAGAGTTTGTGATTAATGTCACTTGAGCTTGTTGTTCGGTCAATGCATCAATAAACACAAACTGTTGGTCACTTGGTACTACGTATGGGGTTGAAATCACCGCTTCTGATGGTGATGGCACCTTCTGTTTCATCAAGTGTTCGATACGTTGGCGAAAGTAGGGCTTGTTGTCATTGAGTTTCTCCAGTGAGTCAAATACCGGCGTGACAGAGGCCGAAATAAACTTCGGTTGGTTTAAGCTCTTTATCTGCCTTTCGACTTCAGACGTGATCAACGCTTTATTCTTTTCACCTTTGTTCAACGCTTTGGTGAACGCTTGGTATTGCTCTTTCTCTTTGATTTTAATGCGCTCTTGAATTGGCACTACATGCTCACTGTTCCACAACGCTTGGTAATTTTGGTCGAATGCAGCAATCACGTCGCCTTTAAACAGCACATCCATATCAAAGAAGTTGGCACTTTCACTGTAACCAAAGTAGTCATCACCGATGTTGCGCCCACCGAGGATCATCGATTGGTGATCAACGTTAAAGTATTTTTCATGCAGTCTATTATCTAACTGTTTTTGATGAGTAGAGAAGTTAAACGCACGTCCTATCCAGCCAGCTTTGCGTGACTCAAAAGGGTTGAACAGTCTAATCTCAATATTGGGGTGTGAGTCTAGCTCGGCCAACCATTTGTCATTGAATACCATCAAATCATCCAGTGTGAGACGTACGGCCACATCGCGATCAGCGGCGTGTTTTAGCTCGTTTAACAGCATTAGGCCGAGTGTATCGCTTTCCCAAGAAAAGTAGGTCATATCAATGGAGTTTTGGGCGTGGCGAACCAGAGCAATGCGGCGAGCAAAGGCTTCGGGTGCGGTGGGGATTAAATACACTTGGGCTTGATGTTCTGTGCTTTGCCAGTTAGCTTCGAAGTCGGGTTCAACATCGGGGTAAGGTTGGGCACATCCTGTGACCAAAGCAATCAACATTATTGTGTATGCTGTTTTTAGTTTGCTAAGTGTCATAACTAACCTGCGTTTAAACATAAAATGTAGATATAAAAACGGCCAGCGAACTGGCCGTTAAAGTAGGAGAGGTGTTGAATATATTTAGTTTAGGTACCAGTCCCAAGGCATAAGACCTTGCTCTGCTAGACCCGTTAAGCGACCTTCACGAAGTTTAGGATCAACACCTGGGTTTGTGACATAGTCCCAGTCGAAGGTAGTACTGTTGTCGCTGAATCCTGCACCATCAATTACAAGCACATTGTCGGCAGCATCGCTGTACTGGTAGCTCTGGAACAATTCATCGCTAAACCAAAGACGCGACATTTCGTTCATTAGTGCTTTTTCTTTGCTTGATGGATTTACTTCGCTTCCATCAAAACGTACAGCTTTGTTGAACATAAATGGCAGTTCTGAACCGTTACATGCACCGCTGATGCAACCAATCGTTTTGAATAGATCTATGATTGACAGTTGGTCGTATTCGCCCGTTTCTTCATTTAGACCTGTTTTAAAGTTCCACATGTTAAAGCTTGGTTTGTGCTCAAAGTGGTATAGCGTTGCTTCAACTTCGCTGTTTGCTGCCATATAACGAGCCGGGCCATTGAACAAGGTGTCATTTAGCAGGTTTTTAAATTGCTTCATGTTGTCAAGAGCACCACCTATGCCGGCTTCTGAGTTAGGGTAGAAATCCGTTAGAGCCAGAATATCTTGGGTTTGCTGGTGGCTAGTGATCTCAACAATGTCGACCAAGCAACCTACGGTACCCGTAATATCGTTGGTATCAATGCATCCAGTCATTTCAAGTAGATCACCTTCTAGCTTGGCACCATAAAATAAGCCCGTTACTGCGCTGTACGCACTGCTTGGCAATACAAGATCTGCTGAAACTTCATCACTTGCTTGCTCAGATAGTTTTTGCTGCAGAAGAACGATGTTGTTTTCATCTTCTAACCAATTAACCATAGCTAGAGCTAGCTTTGTTGGATCTTCGTTAGTAAGCAGTTCAGGTTCATCATTTGTTAATAACTCGATGACCGTCGGGATTAAGAACGTAGCGCTAAATAGCATGCCAAAGCTGTTCGCTTCATGTGCATTTTCACCTAGGACAGTTGGTACTGAGAAGCCTGCTTTCATTGGTGACTCAGCTGATTCGCTACAGCTACCAAGGAGACTCGTTTTTTCACACAATATGTATGGAGCAAAAGGCATCAGGTTTGACATTGGCGTCTCATCTGCGGCTGGGCTCAGAATTGGGATTTGCAAAGAACCTAACAACCAATTTTTTAGCTGTTCAATACCATCCAAAGCTGTTTCTTGCGACGCCATGATCTCGTCGACCGAAGTGTCTGCATCAAAGTTATAGTTGCGGCTCTTAGCAACGTCATAACTTGGATACTCAAACCCATAAGGGTTGCTTTGCATGATTGCACGTTGGAAATATTGACCTGCGATATCGTCATCTTGCTGCAAGAAACCAATAGACATAGCACCTGAGCCTTGACCTATAACGGTTACGTTTTGAGCGTTACCACCGAAGTCAGCGATATTGTTATGTACCCACTCTAAGGCGCGCTTCTGGTCACCTAGACCATAATTGCCATCTTTGTTCGCGCCTTTAATCCATTGAGTACCTAACTGACCAAGACGGTAGTTCAAGCTTACATAGATGAAAGGCTTACCATCGTCGCTTCCTTGAGCAACCACGGTATCACCTTGGATGAGCGGCTCTGCACCAGAACCGTATTCGAAATCACCACCGTGGATGAATACATAAACCGGTAGGTCTGCATCAGCATCTACGCCTACTGGGCGCCAAATGTTCAGGTTCAAACAGTCTTCAGATTGTGTCTGTGAAACGGTCTTCAATTGAGGACATGCATCACCAAACGAAGTGGCATCAATGTCACTCCCAAGATCAACCATTTCACTGTGCTTAAAACGCTCTGCGTCGGCAAATTTAATGCCTTTAAAAGACTCAACGGAATCCAGTTTGTCGTCTTCGGTATTCGACGTAATCACCAGCTCTTCTTTAGATGCTGTGATCATCGCGTCGCCGATTTGAGCAGTAAAGATTTCCGCAGGAGCCGGAATTAAAGGCTCAGGCTTGTCTGGCATTGGAACCGTTGGTTGGCTATCGTCGCCACAACCTATAAGGGCAGTAGCAATAGACAATGCGATAAGTGAGCGGTATGCAATATTCATATTTAATTTTCCACAATAATATTCGGTATAGTTACGATCAAACGCACTTGTATCGACAATCCTGCAGTTCCATTGGGTATTGCGCTCCATCTATGGAGCATCGACATGGCATATATTTGAGTTGTCATCTTGCTGGACGACTGAGCTTCAGAGGCTCGTATGAAAATATCGCTCTAACGAATCTATATTCAAAATAGAGCGATGGTTTGACCGTTAGAATCGGTAGCCAAGGTTCAATGTCACAGCAGAGCGAGTTTCACCTTTGTTGTACAACATGGTCATGTTGTAGTGCTTGCCAATCTGCTTATTGAATCCGGTTAAGAATGCCCACTGGTTAATGTCGACGCCAACGTCGTAATCAAATTCAATATCGTCTGTCTTTACAGTACCTTGCATACGTGAATCTAAACCTTGGTATTCAGCACCAACGAAGAATTGAGCTCGATAATCAACTAATTGATAGCCCAACATTGGCTGAACCGTGACAATGCCGTCGCCCCAATCATCCATCCCTTTCAGACGCGTTTGTGAATAGGTGCCGGTCAGTGATGCAAAGAACTCTTTATAACCAACAGATAATGTTGTACCCGCACCGCGTAAGTCATATTCGAGATGCAGTGGTACATTTAAACGCCCACTGCTACACAGTGCTGATACGCCCTCGCACAGTTTGTCACCTAGACCAGGTAATTTGTTATTGAGTTTATCTTGTAGATATTCTCCCGCAGCACCGGTGTAAGAGGCATCAACATTCGCGTCAACGTTTACCTTTCCTACATATCCGAATACATTCCAGAACGGCAGAATATTCACATCACCACGTATTGAAAGACTTTCTGCTTTAACCGTAGCAACGCTATCTTCAGGGTCGAACAGGTCATTCAAGCGCACACCGCCAATCACATAATCGGTCATAGGAAGGTTCATGTCTTGATTGCGATAAGCAACTGAAACACCGAATGGTAATGGCAAATCGATACCTTGACGACGCACCATGTCGCCCATTAAAGGGAATACTCGATCTAACTTAACACTCGCTTCTTGCATACGAGGATCTGAAACTTCTTCTAGACGCTCTTCATGCAGGACATTAACGCCGTTGTCGTCTTCATAAATTGCGACTGGTTCAGTTACAGTGCTCATGGTCATCGGTTTCTTTTTAGACGTACCCTCAATGTTAGTTGTCTTACGTTCAATAACGACTTTACCAGAGTCTAACGTCTGGAAATCAATCACTTGGTAATAGGTGTCGACTTTGGACTTACCAAGATTAAATGGCTTGTCGTTGGTGATTACCATGCGTTTTGGTGTGCCGCCTACAAGGTCAATATCAACATTCAAGAAACGGAAATAGGCGATGTCTTGTGGTAAGCCGTATTTCGAATAGTTGAAGCTAATGGTCACGTCGCCGTTGTCTTTTTCATTGACTTTCACTGACGATGGATCGAAGCTTTCTGCATAATTTCTTAGGCGATACTCAGTGCGCGTAAACTCTTCAATTTCATCGATCAGTTTTTCGTTTTCATCCAGCTCTTGCGGGTTGTATTTGATGCGCAGATCAATGTTGCCTTTGTTGTCCGTATTTTTGATCAGATAAACCGATGACTCGCGAATGTCGTCGCCTACCTTAATCGTACGCTGCGCGTGCTCAACCAAATGTTCGCCTTGAACAAGAGAGCTGATTGCAAGCTTTGGTAAATCATGACTAATTCCATATTTGTCAAATAGGGCACGGCCTTGCTCCATAGATTGACTGTAAGTTGTGGCTTCTTCTGTCGCTGAAGCGTAAAAAGGGGTTGTAACTAATAGGGCGCTCGCTAGGACAGAAAGAGGATAGTTCTTACAGGCGCTTTTGCTCATTTCAAAAAAACTCATGACGGTTTCCACGCTGAGTAGTCTCAAACCTTGGAGACTCAAACAGACAATGTTGTACTGAACTTCGTGTGCAGTTTGTAATGTATTTATCCGAGAGAATTAAATTGGTGAATGCTTCTCTTGGGTATGCATCGCTTCAATCAATGAGAGGATTCTAAAATGAGAGGGGAAAAGTCGTTAATCGCGTTTGATGGATGCTATCCTCACTTAGTGAAATTTATAGTTAACTATATGATTTGTCTACCTTTAAATGGATATAAAAAAGGTCTGCGAAGTAAAAATACTTGGCAGACCGTTTTGTTTTGAATTGTTGAGTGTATTTAGTTCTAAGCAGTGACCTTCACTCTAAATAGATCAGTAAACAACTTCGCTATCATCAGAATAATCATTATGTTTACGAGCATCAAAAGTGGCGTTTCAATTCTATAAACCGGCGTGAGGTTGAGTGCACCTGACGTGAGAACAACCAGCAAGTTAATCCCTAATATTCGATGTACCATGAGTTTTGGTGTGTTGAATACTTTCCAAATCACGACAGTATTGACGAAGTAAAATAGGGCGAGCTCCCCTAGTTCTGTCATCAAGGGCATAACAAAAATGTACTGCAATAAAATGACAGTGCCTGTACCTAAAACACCAAAAAAAGCATCTTTGATTATGCTCGGTGGCATCGTTGGCACCATAGAAGAAAATACGCCCGCAATCATAGGGAAAATAAACCCACCAGGTACGGGTAGATAAATCCAAATCAGTAAAGAGGTGACGAACATCAACACACCCTGAAGTACCTTGCGCGCATCTTCATTCAAGTGTTGAACAAATGTACGGTGTTCATGGTGCCAAGACACCTCATTGTTCAATTCCATGCCTAAAAGATCGTCCCCGATTAAAGAATCACTTGGTGTAGATACGCTAAAGCTCTCGATGCTTACAAGGACTGTAGACCAATTTGTTGTATCTTGATTTTCGCCTGAGACATGCTGTAACAGCTTGTCTTGTAGGTGAGCCATCTCATTGATGCGAAGTCGCCAATGTTGGATGTTTTCTTTTAGGTGATAGCTGCCCGTCAAAGGAAGTTCAGCCAACTGAAAAAGTTTGTCTATGTTGGCAGTATTACTTTCTAAGTCTTCTACATTAATGGTACCTGTTTCTTTCATAGCACGGATGAGTACCGCTCTACTATTATCGAAGCGGTCTAAGAACTGTTGTTCAGTGTTAACCGGCCAAATTAAACGATAGACGACAGAAAAGGTCGCGATGCCAAGTACGGTTTCTTGTATGCGTAGTACGGCAAAATGGAAGGTCACTTGGCTATCAAACCCACCCATACAAGAAATAATCGAACAGACCGCGAAACCAATTGAAAACACATAACCATACTTCTCATCACTAGACATGAAAATACAAGTGCCTAAGAACACGGTAAAAAATGTTAGAAACAAAAATCGATCTTGTGAAAACATCGCAATGAGGAAAAAGGCATAACCGGTCCCTAACAAGGTTCCCATTAACCGGTTATGACCTTTGTTTATCGCATGAGCAAAACTCTCATTCAATGCCATCACTGCAACCGCAATCGCTGCCCAATATGGCTTCTCCCATCCGAACCATAAGGCCAGGCATATAGAAATAACGATAGAAAGCGCCGCTTTGATCGCTTCTTTAGTCGATGCAGTGAGCATAAATATCACCTAACTATTTGATTATTTTAATCGAGGCAGTCATGCCAACGCGCAGTTGTAAATCTTCTGGTCTTTCGTCTAACGTCACTTTGATAGGAATGCGTTGAGCTAGGCGTATCCATTGGAAGTTTGGATTCACATTTGGCAATAAGTCATTACCTGTGCTCCCATCTTGCTTGGCGATACCAAAACCAATACTTTTGATATGTCCTCTTAGTTGAACATTGTTATGCATCATCAGTGTCACATAGGCAGTGTCTTGAACGTCGACTCCGACTAAGTCTGTCTCTTTGAAATAACCTTCAATCCAAAAACTATCCTCATCAATTAACGCGACAACGGGCGTGTTTGCGACTACTTGTGAGCCTTCACGTAGGCTTAGATTAGTAATATAACCATTAGTTGGCGCATACACCTTTGTATACTCAAGGTTAAGTTGTGCTTCTTCGACGTTTGCTTTAGCCAGTTGAACGTTCGCAGACGAAGTCTCAACCGCATTACTGAGGTTGTTTAGCGTTAAAACTGGAATAGCACCTGGCGTTCTTTTTTCTAAGTTCAGTGCGCGTTGCTCTTCATTCTTTGCTTTTGCAAGTAATGCAAATGCTTGTTTTTGAGAAGCTAAGGCCTTGTGATAGGTCGCTTGGTAAAGGCTTGGGTCGATTTCGAACAGAATATCGCCTTTGGCCACTTGAGAGTTATCATTAACATGGACTTTCGTTACTTGGCCTGTGACACGTGGTGTTATAGACACAATATAAGCACTCACCTGGCCGTCTCTAGTCCAAGGGTTGCTTGAATAAGATTGGTAATAACCATAAATGACAGAGCCAGCGGCTGAGAATAATAGTAGTGTAATGAGATAACGTTTTATCACAGGAATTGCCTCAAAAAATGGTAATGAATTGGCCGATGATGCCAGTAAAAATGACGATTAGGCTTAACTCAGCTAATGCAGGAAGCGCGACATATTTATGAAGCCCTAGTCTGGTTGCAATTGAGCCGGTTAATATCGTCAACACGTAAGCCAATGCGACAACCAGTAACAGCGGTGGAAAGTAAACCTCTCCCCATACAAGCTCATGCGGCATGCTATTCATGGTTTAGTTCTCTATTTGTTTGATGAATGTAACGATAGCGGAGTTACATTTATTGTGATAATCGCTTATAGAGGATCGGATCCATCAAAAATCCGTCTTAACTTGGTGGCTATGCTAAGCACGCCTTTGTTTAGTGCCTTAAGCCAGTAGAAAAAGGAAAGGTAGGTTTAGGCTTTCGGTGGAAAAACACTTAATTGAAATTGATTTCGAAAATTATCAACTTTTTCTAGTTTAATATAATTCTTTTTAAAACAATGACTTAATATGTTAATTGTACTTCAAGAACGCGCCAAACCGTTAAAGTGATGATTTGATCCATCAAATGAGATTACATAATAAAACCTTTTGTTCTTAATATTCGGTTCGAAGCAACGAGATGCTTTATTTATTTTGAATAATCCAACAAATATCATTATTAAGTTATTCGTTAGATTATTTACTCCTTATATTTAGTAACAAGAGTAAATTTGTCATGGACATTATTTCTAATCTGTTTGACATGGCACCATTTGTCGCACTATTTATTACACTCTCATTGGGTTATATGGTTGGTAAAATTACTATCGGCCGATTTGTTTTAGGCGGTGTAGCCGGAACATTATTAATGGGCGTAATTATTGGGCAATTTGGTGTTCAGATTGATCCCGGCGTAAAAAGTATTTTCTTTGCGCTCTTTATTTATGCTGTTGGTTATCAAGGCGGCGCACAATTCTTTAAAGCGCTTAACTTTAGAACCATCAACATACTGTTGTCTGCGGTTGTTATGACGGTTTCAGGCTTATTGTGTGTACTTGCTGCTGCTTGGTTATTTGACCTAGACAGAGGTACTGCTGCGGGCCTAGCGGCTGGTGGTTTAACTCAGTCTGCGATCATTGGTACTGCAGGCGATGCGATCGCACGTTTGGGTGGTGTGTCTGAAGAAGCCAAACACCTGATGCAAACTAATGTTGCTGTTGGTTACGCTGTAACATATATCTTTGGTTCATTAGGTCCAATCTTGATGGTGACTTGGGTATTCCCAACACTGATGAAGTGGGATATCCGATCGGAAGCTATCGCACTAGAGGAAAAAAACTCCAACGGTAAACGCGATTTAGCAGATGGCGAATTTAACGCAGTTACCGCTTTAGTGACACGTGCTTTTAAAGTAACTAACGACGACAAACTGGTTGGAAAAACACTAGCGCAATTGAATCAATCATCACTTGCTGCGTGTATCGAACTTATTGAGCGCGACGGAAAAGAGCTGAATGCAGACAAGTTCACAGCACTTAAAGCGGGCGATCTTGTTGTGGTTACCGGTCGTAGAAATGCGGTTCATGAGTTACAGGACAAGGCTCAAAACAATGAAGTAGCATTACCGGAAAGCTATGAAGTTATTGAAGAAAATCGTCAACTTATCGCTGATAACCGAAAGCTGATTGGTCGTTCTTTAAGAGAAATTAAAGACAGCTCAAACGAACGTTCATTCCGTGGCGTGTATGTGACTGATTACATCCGCGAAGGTGCTTCAGTCGCCATTACTGATGATCTGGTTGTTCAGAAAAACGACGTTATTCAATTAACAGGTACCGCTCAAGACATCAACCGAGTTGAAAAACACATCGGTAAGCGCATGGGTTCAGCAACCATGACTGATTTCATCGTACTGGGTTTCGGTATGGTTCTGGGTCTACTTATCGGCTTAATCAGCTTTAAGATTGCAGGTATTCCCGTAACGATTGGTTCTGGTGCAGGTTGTTTGATCTCTGGCCTGCTTGTTGGCTGGTTACGTAGCCGAAACCCACATGTGGCTCAGTTCCCAGCGGGTGCAGCAAACTTCATTCGTGATTTTGGTTTAGCAGCGTTTGTTGGCATTGTTGGCCTAGAAGCCGGCCCTCAAGCAGTTGACACTATTAAAGAACACGGCATGTCACTTCTGTTTTTGGGTATGGCGGTCACCATTATTCCACAGATTATTTCGTTCTTCTTCTCGTACTTTGTATTGAAGATTAAGAACCCAGTAGAAGCTTTAGGTTGTGTAACCGGTGGTCGAAGTGCAAACCCAGCGTTCGCTGCATTGATGGAAAAAACAGGCAATGCAACGCCAGTATTCTCTTTCACTGTAACTTACGCCGTAGCCAACGTGTTACTGACTCTATGGGGCCCAATTATCGTCGGGATCATTACTGTTAATGCTGGTATGTAATTAAAACCACAAACTCGTTATAAGTTAAATAACCAGAAATATTTAAATTTATTAAAAGTCCTAGTCAATTACCTCATTGGATAGGGCTGAATAACCACACTTAAGTAAAACGAATTAATAATTATAGTTTTCAAGATTTAATTAGGTAAATATTATGACTACACAAAATACAAATATCGACTTTTCAAAATTCGCTGATTTAAGCCCATTTGAATTAAAAGACAAATTAATTGAAGTTGCTCAAGCAGTGCCAGACCGCGCTTTATTAGATGCAGGTCGTGGTAATCCAAATTTCCTAGCAACATTGCCACGTAAAGCATTTATTCGCTTGGGTGAATTCGCAGTAATGGAAGCCGAGCGCACGTATTCATATTTAGATGGTAGCTTTGGTGGCATTCCAGATGGTGTGGGTATTGTTGAGCGTTTTGATTCTTACGCAAACAACAATCAGCAGAACCCAGGTGTTCAATTCATTGAAAAAGCTCTGAGCTACGCAAAAGATCGCTTAGGTATCGAAAAGCAAGTGTTCTTGAATGAACTAGTGAACGCGTACTTAGCGTGTAACTACCCAGTACCGCCTCGCATGCTGACGAATATCGAAAGTGTTGTAAAACAATACATTGCAGAAGAGATGTACGGCCCAATGCCAATGACGACGGATTTCGATCTGTTTGCGACAGAAGGTGGTACGGCATCAATGACGTACACGTTCCAAACCATGTTTAACAACGGTCTATTGAAGAAAGGCGATAAGGTTGCGTTAATCACACCAATCTTCACACCTTACTTAGAAATCCCTGAGCTTTCAGAATACGAGCTAGAGATTGTAGAGCTTCGTTTAGATGAGACAACGTGGCAGCTACCTATGTCTGAAATCAAGAAGCTTGAAGACAAAGACATTAAACTGCTGTGTGTGGTGAACCCAGCAAACCCGGCTTCAGTGAAGTTCTCTGATGAGACTCTGAATAACCTGTCAGACTTCGTCAACATACAACGTAGTGATCTGTTCATTATCACCGATGATGTTTACGGCACATTCGCAGACGATTTCGTTTCTCTGTTTGCCAAACTTCCATACAACACGCTTTGTGTTTACTCATTCTCTAAGTACTTCGGTGCGACAGGCTGGCGCCTTGGCTCAATTGCGATTCAGCACAACAACGTGTTCGATGATGCAATGCGCAGCCTACCAGAATCACGTCAACTGGAATTGGATGATCGTTACAAAACGCTAGACCCAGAACCGCGTGGTATTAAGTTCATTGACCGCATCGTTGCAGACAGCCGCAGTGTTGCACTAAACCACACTGCTGGTCTTTCACTACCACAACAAGTTCAAATGGCGCTGTTCTCGTTGAACTGCCTAATGGATTCAGAGCAAAACTACAAAGAATCGTGCAAACGCATTATTCGCGAACGTTACAAAACTCTGTACAAAAACATGGGTATCGAAATTGAAGAAAACAAAGATCGTGTAGACTACTACACATTGCTTGAGCTCGACACTTTGGGTGGCAATTTGTACGGCCCAGTTTTCGTTGAATGGTTCAAAGCGAACGAGAAGGGCAAAGACTTCCTGTTCCGACTTGCACACGAAACTGGCGTTATCTTGCTTCCAGGAAAAGGCTTCGATGTAGTACACGCATCTGTTCGTGTATCACTAGCTAACCTGACTCACCATGAGTACGAACTGATTGGCCGTGCAACTCGCAAGGTGTTGGACGAGCACTTCGCCGAGTTTCAAGGCGCATAAGTTCAAGTGAGGCTTAGAATCGAATACATGATTTTAAGCCGATAACGTCCAAATCGTTAAGAATAAGCCTCGGCGATGTCGAGGCTATTCCGACCAAATAAGCACAGTGGTTAGACCGATAAAAATGCCTGTCTTGATGTTCCGTTGTGTTTATTTAGTCGTCTTATCCAAGTATTCAAATCCATTTCAAACTGAAAGAGCGACGCATGAAAAGCATTATTTCTATTCAATCTCACGTGGTTTATGGGCATGCAGGAAACAGTTCTGTGGTTTTTCCAATCCAAAGAATGGGACTCGATGTGTGGCCAATCCACACTGTTCAGTTCTCTAATCACAATCAATATCAACAAGGTTGGACTGGGCAAACGTTCGGCTCAGATGATATTAGAAACTTGATTCGAGGCTTAGACGACATCAACGTACTGAAAGACTGTGGTGCGATCCTATCGGGTTATCAGGGAAATGCAGACCAATGTAAAGCGGTTGCCGAGTCGGTTAATCTAGTTAAAGAAAAGAACCACAGTGCGCTCTATGTCTGTGACCCTGTAATGGGTGACCCAGATAAAGGTTGTATCGTTGAGGTTGGCGTTAAAATCGCCATTACCAAACACTTGCTGCCTATTGCCGATGTCATCGTGCCAAACCAATTTGAACTAAGTGAATTGACCGGCATTAAAATCCTCTCCCTTTATGACGCGGTTACAGCTTGTAAGAAAGCATTGGAGCTTGGGCCAAAGATGGTGCTTGTGAAGCATCTTCACTCATTACCCGATGACGCATTCAGTATGATCCTGGCAACGAAAAAGGCATGTTATTTAGCCCAACGACCGAACATTGAATTTGATAAACAACCGGTTGGTGTCGGTGACCTTATCTCTGGCCTTTTTACAGCAGGGTTAATAAAGAGAATGTCTCCCGTTGCTGCATTCCGACATGCCAATAACGCGGTCTACGGTGTGTTGGAGCTAACTAAAAGTTATGGGACTTGGGAGCTACAAACGATCAATGCACAATATGAATTTGTAGAGCCTACCCACGATTTCAACGTGGTCAAAATCGGGTAGAGCGTTTAACTCCGATAGTGGTGAGGGTGTACCTATTCGATGGGTAGCGTCCTACAAACGAGATTACGAGCTAAACCTAAACTTAGCTATATTACCGCCAGAAAGAGACGGACTTCACTTTATCCCTATTTATTAACTTCTCTGTTTATAGCTGTTCTTTTTATTAAACAGAGTCTCTGAATCATTTTAGAGAACATTAAATGAGCCTAATTATGAACCGTCTAATTTCCTCGGGTTTTACCGTTGCTTTGTCATTACTTGTAGTGGCATGTAACTCACCCCACACGTTGGATGTACGCGTACACAAAGATAATTACAAAGAAGTGGTTGTAGAAGAAGCGATATCAGTAAAAGAGCCATTGCGTATGTGGGCGAGTGAGAACCCAGACTTCTTATACTCTCCAACCGATCAAACGACGCCAATTAGCGTGTCAGGTGAGCAACTGAATATCTTAGCTTTGTCAGGAGGTGGCGCGAACGGAGCCTTTGGAGCCGGTATCTTGATAGGGCTGGAAGAATCAGGCCAATTGAAAGACTACTCAATAGTGACTGGCATCAGTGCAGGAGCGCTAATGGCACCATTTGTATTCATCGGCGGAGATGCATTCCCGAAGATGAAGGAGGTGATGTTAAACATCAATGACAAATCAGTGCTTGGCAAAAAGAACTTTTTAAACACCGTGTTTAAAGATGCTTTTACTGACGGAAAAAACTTGAATCAATTTATCGCTCAGGCGTTCCCTGAACCGATGATCGAGCAAATTGCTGCGCGACACCGCAGCGGTAAGCGTTTGTTTATTGGTAGCACACACTTTGATTCTGGAGAGCTTGTCATTTGGAATGTGGGCGCAATTGCAAATAGTGACATGCCAGATAAGTCTGAACTTATATATAAGGTTTTAGCAGCAAGTGCTTCCATTCCTGGAGTCTTCCCACCGCAGTTTATCAATGTGGAACATGAGGGTAAAAGTTATGAAGAACTTCACGTCGATGGTGGTTTAGCCGCTCAAGTATTTTTCAATCCATCTAACTTCGACTATCAGCAGATCTCAGATGCTCTTGGGTTAGAAAAGCCACCACAGCTCGATGTTATTCGAAATGGAGCACTGAAAGCGCCGTACCACTCGCTGAGAGATAAGGGTCTAGATTTAGTAGCAAAGAGCGTATCAAGCCTGACTCTTGCTCAAACACGTGGTGATTTATATCGAATGAAATACATCAGTGAAATCAACAACATTGATATGAAATTTACTTACATCGAGCACGATTTTGGTTACGCCAAACGAACTAAAGACATGTTTGATGAACACTACTTATTGACCATATACGAATATGGTTATCACAAAGCAACTCAGGGCAAACCTTGGGTAACAGAATTACCTTAATTTAGGGATACCGTAAAATGAATAAAACAGCTTTAACGCTACTTATCATGGCAACGTCTAGCGCTGCCATGGCACAAAATGTGACCTCAATGGAACAGCAAAAAGTCGATAGCGACATGCTACAACTGGCCGACGTTCAACAAGAAGCGGCGTTGTTCATGGTTGAAGAAAATTCAGACTACGTGGCGATTGACTACATTGGTCAGTGGGTTGACGTGAACAATTACGTCACACACAAAGAAGCCAAAGAACGCCAGCTTCAAAAGACCACCAAGAAATACATCTACTCGCAAACAGGTGAAACTTTAGAATCCATCGAGCAACGAATTGCTGAGCATATTCAAGTGGACCAACCTAGATATTTTAGTGTCGATGTTTACCGTAATTACCACGGTGATTCAGGCGACTTTAACTATTTGGCTCGAGTTATCGAGTACATTTAAGTTATTCGTTTAACATCAATGATAAAACCTACTGGCTTAAGTAGGTTTTTTTGTTTCAAATCGACGAATTATTTTCACTAATATTATTCTGACAAAGTAGATATTTCGTCAACCTGTGATAATTTAAATACATAACGATTAAAAGTAAGCACAACAAAATGAATTTCAGCATTGAACAACTTCTCGCGTTCGTTACCGTTTATGACCAGCTTTCCTTCAGCAAAGCCGCCGTTAAACTCAATAAACACAGAACAACAATCGGGCAGGTGATCACTAACCTTGAAGACCAGCTCGCAGTAAACCTTTTTGAAAGAATAGGTCGCTCGGTAGAGCCCACAGAAGACGGGCATCTTCTTTACCATTATGCCAAGCAAACCATTGAGCAAGCTCGTACCTTCGACAAGGTAGCGTTGAGCCTCTCTTATGGTGGATTAGAAAACATCACAATCGCGTATTCGAGCGTGATTCCTCAGCGTGTCCTTGTCGATATTCGAAAGCAACTCAAACGTGACTTCCCAATGATGCGAGTGAACTTTCTGGTTCGTAACAAGAAAGCGATCAAGCAAGGGATACAGGATGGTGAGTATCACTTTGGTTTGGTGAATGTTCATGATAGCCGCGCGATGCACAGTTTAGACGCAACTTTTCTAGGTCATATTGAGTTCTATCCGTTCGTACAAAAGGGCGGTGAATTTAGTAATCTAGACAAAGAAGATGTGCTTGTAGCTTTAAGAAACTCTAAACAGTTTGTGTTGAGAGCCCTTATCGAAGAGGGGATGTCGGAAAAAATAGTCGTAAGCTCAGACCACGAAGAGATTGACCAACTTGCGTTGATGATCAAAATGGTTGAAAAAGGCTTGGGTTGGGCACTTTTACCTAAATCATTTTTCTCTGACCCAGAATTTTCTCAACACGAAATTG
The DNA here is from genome assembly GCF_023161725.1 of Vibrio sp. 1CM24A. NCBI lineage: Bacteria > Pseudomonadati > Pseudomonadota > Gammaproteobacteria > Vibrionales > Vibrionaceae > Vibrio > Vibrio sp. 1CM24A. The sequence goes on along the minus strand of NZ_JALNTS010000001.1, from coordinate 391,791 downwards.
AACCTATTCAAGCGGCTGAGTTATTTGAAGGGTTCAAATTTGGTTTCGCCCTGTGGTGCCCTCATTCGAAACAGGTCAGTGATATCAAGGGCTCTTTGACTTCAGTGATTTCAGAATACCGAGAGCGTTTAATCAGCAACTATCGGCTGTAGCTTTTGGTCTATTGCAATGATTTGCAATATTCATATTAACCATTATCCATACTGTATTATTAAAAAAGGCTCACTTAGAGCCTTTTTTGTACCCGCTTTTTGAGTCTTATCTCGTTAGAGAAACTAAATATTTGATGGGTTTGACCCTCTATATAGGAGTAGGGCAACACCACTATTTGGCCTATTCTATGCCCGTCGATTAAGGACCCCCTTTATTGGCAATAAGTGTTTAATTTCTATGTTTATTGCAAGGAAGCAAACTTTCGGCCGGGTTTCGTTACCCGGCCTTTTTTATGAGGCCAATTTTATGATTCGCTGCGGCGGCATTGTTCTTCTCTCCTGCTTTTTGTTTACAACATCTTCTTTCGCATCGTTTTATGATCCTGTTGATGGTCAATTTGATATGGGGCATCACCTTGCGGAAAACGCACATGGCTTTTTGCCTATCCCAATTTTGATTACCGAACCTGCGGTGGGATATGGCGGCGGTGTGGCTGGTTTGTTTTTACATGAGACGGATGAGGAAAAGCGACAACGAAAGCAAGCTGCTCTTTCTGCCATAGATGGTGGTGCACAGTTAGTACCCTCAGCAATGTCAGTAGTGGGCGCAGTAGGGACAGAGAATGAAACTTGGTTTGTGTTTGGTGGCCATAGACGATCTTGGATGAATGATTCCATTCGTTACACAGGAGGAGGCGGCTTTGGCGTTGCGAATTTGGATTTGTACACATCAATCAACTGGGGCCCCATAGATCATGACCTTAGAATAGGCACGTCAACTTCGGTAGCCGTACTTTCACAAAAGGTGCAGTTCCGGATTGGGCATACGCCTTGGATGTTGGGGATAAAGCAGTTATTAGCTAAGTCTGAGATTGAATTTGATAACATGGTTTTAGACCGAATTTTGGGTAACGAATCGGTTACGTCTGGATTAGGGTTGGAGGCTGAATATGACACAAGAGATAATTTATTTTATCCAACCAAAGGTTACAAATTGTCTGCAGATTACATGGTGTACGACGATGCGATTGGCAGTGATTACAATTACCGAAATTTGAACATAGATGGCGAAGCCTATATCCCAATTACCAGTAAATGGACGTTAGGCTTGGCCGCAAATTATCAAAGCTTCGAACAGCAAGACCTGTTTGTATCACCCACAGCGAAACCGTACGTGTCGTTACGCGGGGTGTCATCTTATCGGTACCAAGGAGATGAGATTGAAACAATCCAAGGCCAATTGACGTATAGCATCACTCATCGTTGGAAGGTGTCTGGATTTTACGGTTCAGGGGTTGCAAAGCAAGATAACGGCATAAGCCACGACAGTACCGTCAATGCTGGAGGTGTCGGCTTTCGATACCAAATCGCGAGACGTTACGGTTTGCACCTTGGGATGGATTATGCGCAAAGCCATGAAGAACGCGCTATCTACTTTAACGTCGGTAGTGGTTTCTAGAACAACGGAATAGGGTAAATTTTCCAAGAAAAAAGGCGCTAATTAGCGCCTTTTCGTTTTCTATCACTTTCTTACAGTAAGATTACTTCTTACGGCAGAACTCAGCGATTACGTACATTGATTGACCGCCGTTTGTTTTACCAGAAACAAGCTTAGGATCGTCACCAACGCTGATACCACGGATAACAGTACCTTGCTTAATCACTTGGTTAGTACCTTTGATTGGCAGGTCTTTGATTACTGTTACGTCGTCACCTTTCTTAAGTTCAACGCCGTTCACGTCAAGAGGTTTGTCATCAGCAGACATACCGATTTGTGCCCAAACTGACGTTTCTTCTTCAAGGTACATCATGTCTAGCGCGTCTTGAGCCCAGCTTTCTGTGTTCAGACGAGTAAGTTGACGCCATGCTGTTACTTGAACTGGCGCTTCTTGGCTCCACATGCTGTCAGTCAGACAACGCCAGTGGTTGATATCTTTAGGATCGTCAATCTCACCAAGACATTTGTCACATACCATGATGCCGTGATCCACTGTTACGTGGCTGTGTGGCGGTACTGCGTATGCAGTAAGAGAAGAATCAGAACCACATAGTTCACATTTAGATTGGCAGCGTTCTAGCATAGTAGCTTCAGAAGACATAATGGACTCACATTTATTAGGTATTAAATTACGGGGCTATTATCCACTTTATTTACAATAAAGAAAGAGGTCGTACGGTATTCTGTCTTGATTAATTTTAGCTGAGATCAACCATTTGTGTTTTAAAGTTTTATGCAAACGGTTAACTAGGGAGAGTTAGTTAGTCACAGAAACAAAAATGCCAGCGGTTAGGCTGGCATTTGGTTTCAATTAGAACTTATAATTATTCCAATACAGAACCATCGATAGATGCTGCGGTTAAAGCATTATCTAATAAGAAGTCTACCGCTTGTGTCTGCATGCTAACGTGGTGGCTTAAATCTAATGGTAGAGGCGTACTGTCATCTTGCGGAGCCACAAATGTGCTGTGAACCGCATCTTTGCTAAACTTAACAAAATCATTGGTTCCGTTTGGCGTTGTATTACTTGCATCTACAACGGTTAAGCCCAGTTTTGTCGCAAGTGGTGTTGTTCCTGCAAACGGAGCATCCGCAACGGTGTTTGGTACCGTCTCGTCACCTTGCACTTGACCCATGTAAATTGGCATCTGAGTAGAAGCTTCTAGCAAATAATCAGCATTAGTGTATGGATCAATAGTGTCTAACACGGTTTGTGCCGCATACGCGAACTGTTGAAATGCTGCAGTCATTGCAGCTAGTTGTGCTGTGGTTGCACTGCTTTCAAATGTTTCGTAGCACAGTTTATCTGAGCTGTTTGTACAGCTAGCAGCTGCATAGCTTGCGTACTCTGTCGAAGCCCCCAAGGCTACGTTGTGCTTAACTTGTGGGCCAAAGAAAGGTGAACCCAACAAAAGGTTAGATATTTGACCACCAGAGTTTTCGATAGCAGCAGCGCTGAATGAATAAAGCGCATCAGCAGTTGTGCTACCTAACGTACGGTTAGAAGACGCAACAGCTGTCGTTCCGACAATACCTCCTAATGAATGACCTAGAAACTTAACTTGTGAGCCAGTAGCTATGTTAAATCCCTTCAAAGGTGAACTAGCAAGTAAACCAGCTTGCAAAGAAGCGGTTAATGAAGCTCTTAAACCCATTACATCTAGTGCACTTTGACGAACGTTATCACGCGCTACAGGCAAGTTAGTGAGATTTAAATAAGCTAAGACATCTGCATTTGCAGAACGTTGGTCATCCAAACTACGAGTACCGTGTATTGGCAAGTCAATAGCCAAAACAGCAACTCCAGCTCTCGCTAGGTTGTAAGCGAACGCGTAAGCATTTTCTTTTGCAGAGGTGATGCCGTGTTGGTAAATGACTATATCAGTAGGATCTGTACCATTAGGCGTAAATAGCAAGAATTCGACAGATTCTAATGATTTAACTTGAGGAACTGGAGAGTATTTCGTAATAACTCTTTCGCTATCAAGTGGAGAACCATCGGCCATTGTTAAGTTTAATCCGATTAACTTTAGTTGTTCGGTTTGCTCTGTCGCTAATATGCTTGTGTCGATACCAGCAGCAGCTAACTGAGTAGCCATATTTGTTTGCTCGGCACTATCACTTAAAGCACTTGAAACTTTTGCTAAGCTAGGCATACCCGATTCGAATGGCTGTGAATTCCATTCAGTAGCACTTGTTTCTAGGTAATAAGGTAATTGAACAAAACCTTGGGTTACATCAACGTTGTCAGTAGCACCATACAATCCATTAATCGCACCTTTAAGTGTTGCGATAGTTGTTGCGTCGTCGCCTGCAACATACTTATCAAAGTCAGTATCGTTTGCTAGTGCTGTTGTGAACAGTTCTGTTGAGCCGAACTGCATTGTGTAGGCAGCCGTAAGGTCAACTGAGTTAGGGTTTGCGCTATCTTTCCAAACACCATTTAGATTTGTCGCAGCCAATCCTGTTGCCGTTGCGGCTTTTGTCGCGAAAAGGGAATCGCCAACAGACTCTGTAGTAAACCAAGTCGAGTAAATGATGTTTTCAGTATCAAGGTTAATCGCACCTGCAGCAGTCGCTCCAGCAAAGATCTTTTCAACCCCTTGAGTGACTTGTTGAGCTTGAGCAATGCTACCTTCGGTATAGGTTACTACACTTGATTTCAAAGCCGCATAACTTGGTGACATACCAACCGGATCACCATTGGCATCGGTTAGTTCATTCGACAGCGCCAATACGTACTCGCTTGAAGCATCAAGGGATTCGTTGAATACAATGGTGAATGTGTCAGTTGAGGCACTAGATAGAACATTAAAATGAGTTCCTTGTACCAATACGCCAGTAACACTTGGTGCCGTTTCAGAAGTGAGTGAGCCACTAAGTTTTAGTAGATAAACGCCACCAGTAGCCAAGCCGTCAGCTAAACCTGTACCTTCAAAATCCATGATGATTGGCATTGAGGTAGACCAACCATCCATTGTATTCATTGCTGCGATAGGGTTGGTTAATGAATCATCACCGCCAGTTGGTAAGCCAAGTGTACCGTCGCTAGTATCCATTAACGCGAAGCTAGGAAGAGGAACCGCAATATCCGCACCCGTTAATTGAAACTTGATGCTCGTCGCTTGTGCGAGTGAATCTTGAATGTATTGCTCATATTGAATCGCTGTTGAAGCACCTGAACTCGAAGAGTCATCACCACAACCAGCAAGAAACATTGCTGAAGCGAGCAGCGAAACATTAAATAACTTTTTCATGTTTTAATTCCGTTTAGTTGAAGGTGTAGTTCATTTGAATTGCAGATAGGTAAGCGACTGCATCACCAGAGAATTCAAGTTCCTGACCAAGTTCATTGGTTTCAGTGAAATCACCTTCTTTACTTTGAACAAGAGCGAAACCAGCATCGATTGAAAGGTTTGGGCTGTACTGATAAGTCAAACCTGCGCTGTACCAGAAACGGTCGCTATCAGGGATGCTTAATGTCGCTTCACCAGCTTGCTCGTCATAAGCTAAACCAGCTCTTAAGGTCCATTCTTGGTTTAACTGGTAAGTTGCACCCAATGAGTAACGGTTATTGTCGTCGTAGTCTTCGGTCTTTTTAAAACACTCGCCACTTACACAATCTGAACTTGTCGCTTTAAGCTCTTTAAAGCTACTCCATCCAGTTTGTTGCCAGCCATAGTGAATTGCCCATTGGTCGGTCAATTGGTGGAAAGCTGAAATTTCAATAATTGAAGGCAACGTGATTTTTAAACGGCCTGTTGTTGTCGTAGCACTGCCTTGCACGATACCGCCCGTGTAATCAGTAAAGTCACCATCATCAAAGTCGAGGTCGACCTCTGAACGATAAGCGATAGAGAATCGGTTGTTTTCATTCAGTTCATATAACGCGCCTACATTCCAACTAAATGCAAATGTTTCACCTGTCATACTGATCAGTTTTGTTGAGGCAGGATCTCCAGTGATGTTCGAAATAGAGCCTTGATGACGATTTAGTTCAGCCTCGGCGTAAACAAGGTTTGCACCCGCACCAACACTAAACTGGTCGTTAATTCGATATGCCACATTGGGGTTTAAGTTCACTGACACTAGTGAAGTATCACCTGCAAGATCACCCGCATAAATATCATCTGGGTAATCGGTAGCAACGCCGTAGTTAGAAAACATACCAATGCCCCAAGCCCATTTATCGTTGATAGGGCTGATGTAGTATGCGGCAGGGACAACTTGCAGTGGCGCTACGTCTTTAGATACTTGGCTTTGTCCGCCAGAACCTGGAACATTGTTTTGAGTAATATCCACTTCTGGATCAACGATAGAAACCGCGCCTGAAAATTGGGCTGTATCAAATAGGGTCATTGCGGCGGGGTTTCTCGCTAGTACACTCGCGTTATCGGCTACAGCGCCTTCACCTGAGAATGCGCGACCAAGACCTGAGGCAGAATGCTCAGCAACTTGGAAGCCAGCCGCAAGTGAATTGCATGCAAATAGCACAGAAAGCGAAACGAGAGAGCGTTGTATTGTTTTCATCCTTGACCCTCCTAGGGCATCGAATTTCATTATTATTGTTTGAAAACACACTGAGCATTGTTGGTGTTGAAGCTCTAATGTAAACAGCATGTTAAATTCATGTTTTATATAAAGTCAAAGAAATAGTTGTTATTTTGAGAGGTTATATTTTTGAGGGGCGGCACTCTAACACTAATAATATAATTACAATCAATAGTTTATTCATGGTTGGAGGTGTGACCAGAATGTTTATGTTAGCTATTGGTACAAATAGTGTTCAATTGCTCAATATGTAACAACTTTGTTTATGTTTACCGCCGATCGCTAAATCGGCATAATATCGACACTCGTTAGAAGTCATTAAATTGGAATTAAAGTTTGGAATTACTCGCGATAGAGTTTCTTGGTAAACCGCTTCGTTTAGAAGGGTCAATGGCAGGGTGGCAACAGTTGTATTGGGATAACACTTTGGTATCTCAATTAGATGCGACCACAGACCAAGAAGACGCACGAACACACGAATTTACACTACGCGCTGGCGAAGAAACGTTGCAGTGTCACGTTGAGTCGACCGTTCAATGGCAACCGTTTGAGATGACGTATAAAGCATTAGTCAATGGCCAAACCATTACCGAAGGCAATCGAAACACCAAAGATATCGAACAACAAACTCCTGTTATCGCTCCTAAACCAGAGAAGCGTTTTAGCCTAATTGGGTTGGTGTCGCTTGGTATGAAAGCGCTAAAAAGCGCCAAGCTAATCAAGGTCGTACTTGCTTCTGCGAGTTTAGCGGCCTATTCATGGTTGTTTTCAATTCAGTTCGCTTTGGCCTTAATCGCTTGTTTAATGTTCCATGAGTACGGTCATATTAGAGCGATGAAATACTTCGGCATGAAAACCAAAGGCATTTATTTGATACCATTTCTTGGTGGCTTGGCGTTATCCGATGAAAAGATTAATACGCGTTGGCAAGATGTGGTTATCTCAATCATGGGGCCATTGTTCGGCCTGATATTGTCGTTAGTATTTATGGTGCTGTATTGGGCGACTGGAGAAATGTTCTTTGCCGGCCTTGCGGTATTTAATGCTCTATTAAACCTGTTCAACCTATTGCCGATTTTGCCTCTCGATGGCGGACATGTTCTTAAAAGTATCAGCTTCTCGATGAACAGTGTGCTTGGTATTGTGTTGTGTGTCGCGGCTGCCGTTGCTGGTGTGGTATTGAGTTATCAGTTGAATTTAACCCTGTTTGGTTTCTTATTGATTATGGGCAGTGTTGAAATACTGTTCGAATGGAAAGGACGTCATCACAGTCACTTGTTACCGTTAGACAAATACGGGCAAGTCGTGTCGTTCGTTTGGTATGTAGGTTTAGTAAGTAGTTTGATCGGTGTTATCTGGTATTTTGCATCGACCGGTGACCAGCTATTAAGCCTACCATTACAAATTCTTGGTACTTAACCTGTGAATTTCTGTTGTTGGAATTATCCAGCTGCTTAGTGCACTTGAACTGTTAGCAAGCAAGAAACTAAAAATGCCCTAACCATTATGGATAGGGCATTTTTGTATTTACACCAGCTAGGCGATTCTTACTTAGATTACGCTTTGCAATTTGGTCTTGGTGAACCTGATTGAGGAAGCGTTTTTATCGTCGCTTGCAGATCTTTAATACGCGTACTGTGGGAAGGGTGCGTAGAAAGTAATTCTGGCGGTTGATTGCCACCTGATGCTTTGGCCATGTTTTGCCACAAGTTGACACTTTGGTTTGGATCGAACCCTGCTTGAGCCATATACTCTAAACCAACAACATCGGCTTCAGACTCTTGAGTTCGCCCATACGGCAGAATAACGCCATATTGAACGCCTAATCCTAACGCGGCCATCGTCATACCTTGATACTGTTTGTACTCAGATGCGCCTAACGCGACGTTAGTAATAGATAAGCCAGTATTAGCGATTTGAGACTGAGACAGGCGCTCATTACTGTGGTCCGCTAGAACGTGTGCCACTTCGTGACCAATAACCGTTGCGAGTTGGTCTTGATTGACTGCAACCTTTAGTAACCCTGTGTATACACCGATTTTTCCGCCAGGTAGGGCGAATGCATTAACTTGGTCACTATCAAACACAACAACTTCCCATTCACTAAAACCTTGTTTAGGAATATATTGAGTGATGCTGTTCGCTACGCACTGCACATAAGCGTTAGTTTTGGCATCTTTGCTGATGGGTTGTTCTTTCTTCATTTGTTCAAAAGACTGGGCTCCAAGCTGAGACATGTCTTTATCTGAAAAAAGCAGCAATTGGTTTCTGCCTGTCGGAGAAGCGCTACACGCGGTTAGGCCTGCAAGTGTGAGAAGCGAGGCAAACTTCATCCATGACGTCATACAATATCCTCTGTGTATTCGGTTTTTATGCATGTTAACATCAACTTGCGTAATAACTAAGGGCTGTAAGATAACTAACAGCCAGTAATATAGAAAAAAGCTATGCACGCGATAACAAGATCAATAATTAAGGAACCCACATGAGTATTTGGAAAAAGCCCGTTGACCTAGATACCTTCAACGAGACCTCAAAAAATACCTTAATTGAACACCTCAACATTGTTTACACTGAAGTAAATGACAACTCTTTGGTAGCAACCATGCCGGTTTGTCACTTTACGCACCAACCACTGGGTATGCTTCATGGCGGCGCATCGGTTGTGCTAGCAGAAACGCTTGGCTCATTGGCTGCAAACTTCTGCGTACCAGAAGGCTATTATTGCGTTGGGCTCGATATCAATGCGAACCACGTAAGGTCAATGCGCGAAGGGCACGTCATCGGTACTGCTGAGCCTATTCACTTGGGCGTCTCGACTCAAGTATGGCAGATCAATATCACTGATGAGCGTCAACGCTTAGTTTGTACCAGCCGCTTAACCATTGCCGTGAAGAAACATAAGCGATAACAGATTAGGCAGTCGTACGCTGGTTTTGTCTTTAGAAGAAGTAATCAGTACTTAGAACAAGCAATCAGTATTTAAAGAAGTAACCCGAGAAGCCCATGGTCATAACGTTTAAAAGTGGAAAAGTCATCGCAACCGCACATGAATTGGTTGTTCGTTTAGATGGTGAGCATAGAGTCACGCTGCAAGCCCAAGTTGATGCAATTCAATTGATCGGAAAAGGGGCAAATGTCATTTCAGCTAACGGTTCTGAATGTAAATGGTCGATAAAACTAGACGATGAACAGCAGCTTCGTGAAATCGCCAATGAAATTGGTTGCGATGTAATGTAATCCTTTACGGTAAAAGCACTTAACCCTTCAGATTGAATAACATCTTAGGATGTCGTACTCAATAATTCACAATAAAATCGTGTCAGTAATATTGATTTTACGCCATAAAATAGGGAAACTGAATTCAATGTCCTTTGAATAAGTTTTCCTCTTTATGAGCAGCCCAAGACTTCGCGTTCAATTTGAAACCCTGTTTGAATACTTCGATGGTAAAGATTCTGATGTTCAGCTCGACGACATCACGGATGTACTCTGTTGTACCCGTCGTAATGCTCGAATGGTACTCAACAAGCTTGAAGAAGAAGGGTGGGTAGAATGGTTACCTGCAGCTGGTCGAGGGAAGTTATCTCAACTTATCTTTAAACAGAATCGTTGTGATGTCAGCGAGAACCTAGCAAGACGCTACTTGCAGGAAGGAAAAATTGGACAGGCGCTGTCAGTGCTTGATCACAATGCTGCCAAACTCACCCAAGTTATTCAAAACTACTTGGGTGTACAGTATCAAGAAGGCGAACAAGTTATTCGTTTGCCTTATTACCGACCGCTTTCAATGCTTAACCCAACCAAATCGATGCGTCGTTCAGAGCAGCATATCGCTTGTCAGGTATTCAGTGGGTTGACTCGTCTAGATGAGAATGACCAACTTCAACCCGATCTCGCTCACTCATGGCAAAAAATCAGCGATTACCAATGGCGATTCTTTTTGAGACCCGGTGTTCGCTTTCATAACGGGGAACCTCTGTTAACCAATCATGTTGTGGATACACTTCTTGCGCTCGAACCTCTCAACATGTTTTCGCATATCAAAGATGTCTCTTCACCTGCAAATTGTGTAGTAGATGTTTTTCTAACACGCCCAGACAAGTATTTTCCGCTCGCGCTAACGGAGTCGGTCGCCAAAGTCACTTTACCGATCACGTTACGTGGTGAAGATTACGATATTCGACCGATTGGAACGGGACCTTATCGCATTGAAAAGAACGACGAGAAACAACTCGTGTTAACGGCTTTCAATGGGTACTTTGGTTTCAGACCGTTAATTGATCGCGTTGAAGTTTGGGTGGTGGATGAGGCCTATTCTTCAATGGTTTACCCAAGCCTATCTAAGCCTGTTATGGCCGACCGTGGCGATAGCGATGAAGTAGAACTCGATCCTGGCTGCACGTATTTACTGCTCAATAGAAAGAAAGGTATTGCACAAGATCCTGCATGGGCACAGTTTTTATCTAACGCGTTGAATGCGGCGGATCTGTTTGTTCATATTCCAAAAGAGACCGTTATCGATTTGGGCGTGTTGCACGCTTATGGCATAAAACCTGGTTGGTATGACATAAAATTGAAGGTGCCAGTTTGTCCACCAGCAAATACCAGACCAACCATAAGATTGGCGTATCAATGCCAACATCCAATGTTTCCAACGCTTGCCAAGGCGATTGTCACGGTGCTGAAGCAATACAACGTTGATGTTGATCTTTATGGTTACGAAACCGATCCTCCGCACGCCGATGATGTTGATGTTTGGATTAACCCTATGGGCATCGCCAATAACAGAGACGACGCTTTAGCCGGTTGGCTAATGGACTACAGTTTTCTTGATGAATCTAGCCCGGCAGAAGACTTCGACCAATGGTGTCACATGATTGACCGTTGGCGTTCTGGTGAATTCGAGCAATTCCCAGCACGACAGTTAGGTAAACAACTGGTCCAAAGCAATCAATTGATTCCAATGTTTCATTGCTGGTTAGGCGTTAATAAGGATCAATGTGGTACGTTGCAAAACGCGAAATGTAATGCATTAGGTTGGTTCGACTTTAGCCAAGTTTGGGTGAAGCCTGACGTTGATTGAAATCCAACAAAACTCAATTAGGACCAAACAACTCATTTAGGACCAAACAACTCATTTAGGATAAAACGATGCAAACTCTGATGGTTACATTTATTACGCTGGTGGCATTCGCCGCTAATTCAGTATTGTGTCGTTGGGCCTTGATGGAACAAGCGATTGATCCTTTGAGTTTCTCGATCGTGCGTATCTTATCGGGTGCGCTTACTCTTCTTATTTTATTAGCTTTATCTTCCCAATCTAAAGCTAAAAGTGAGTTAGCAAACAACACATCGCTATACACAAAGCTCAAATCACAGTTTCAACTCACATCAATATTGTCACTGCTCGTGTATATGTTTGGTTTTTCGTTTGCTTACTTAGAGCTTGGCGCAGGTCTTGGTGCGCTGGTGTTGTTTGTCGCAGTGCAATTTACGATGATTGCCACGCACTTGTTTTCTGGAAACAGAATGTCACTAATCGAGTGGGGCGGATGTTTGTTATCTGTGGCAGGGCTTGTTTACTTGTTAATGCCAACGGAATCGGCACAGGCACCCGACTTAGTTTCTATCGTCTTGATGTCTCTGGCCGGAATTGGGTGGGGCATTTACACATTGGCAGGGAAGAAATCGTCAAACGCATTGCAATCGACCACCGCTAACTTTGGATTCAGTTCGCTAGTTATCCTTGTGGTATTAAGCTTATTAATTTTGATACCTAATGCGTTAACGCAAGTGTCTATCACTGAGCAAGGTTTGATTTACGCGGTTATATCGGGCTCTGTGGCTTCTGGTGTGGGTTATAGTTTGTGGTATTACGTAGTGAAAAAACTGAATACCGTGGTTGCGTCTATTGCACAGCTTTCTGTTCCAGTTATCGCGACACTTGGTGGCGTATTACTTTTATCTGAACCTGTCACCATGCAATTTATAGTCTCATCAACCGTTATACTTCTTGGGATAAGCTTGGTTCTTGTCGCCCCTAAACTTAAGAAATAAAGAGTTCAATCATTAACTTCTATGGCTAAACCAAACAAGAAACAACCGACCAAGACGGTTCAGATTTTCTGTTCCAAATGCAAAACGCAGCTTTTTAAGTATCGGAAAGGTGGCAAAGGTGCGCTCGTGAAATGTTTTAAGGAGCGTATCGTTGAAGATTTCACGACAGAGCCATGTGTATGCCCTGAATGCGGGATTGAATTTGCGCGAGACACTTTGGTTCGAGGTACGCCAGCCTACAAGTTTGTTGGTGGCAAGGTAACGATGAAATAACCTGTCACGATGAAACGACCAGTCATATTAAAACGAGCAAACAAGGCTGAAACTAAAAATGCCACAGCACGGTTTGTGTGTGGCATTTCAACGTTGCTTTTGATACTCAGAGTAAATAAGTAAGCTTAGTAAGCTTTGATACGCCCTTGAAGCTTAAGAAGTAATAGCGAGACAATTGCGCCCGTGGTATCACACAGCATATCTTTCTGTGCATCCCAAATATCACCTTGTGAGCCAAGGAACGCGATACCTTCATCACCACCTGCAATCTCCGCGTACCACCACTCGATAATTTCATAACCTGCCGCCACACTCATGATCGCAAATAGCGCAAAGAAACATGCCAGTACCGGTTGAGCCAGTTTTTTACGAATTAAGTACTCAGCGAGTGGGTAAGCATAAAGGCCAATTGAGAAATGCGCGACACGATCAAAGTTATTCCGTTCTGAACCTATCATGTTGTTGAACCAATCAAATGGCACTTCTGCGAAGGTATATTTCGCGCCTATCGTATGCAAAATTAGCCAGATAAACATTAAAACGTAAGCTGTCTTAGTGAAGGTGAGCTTTGTTGATAACCACCAGATTCCCACCAATATCGCAAGCGCTGGGACAATTTCGGCAATCCATACCGCTCTTGAAGAGGGAGCAAACGCTGAAAATAGAAACACAATCAGATACAGCGTCGTCAATGACAGTAATGGTCGATTTTGAGCAAGTGGCGTGATTGTCATATCAAGATCTCTCGTCGAAGTTTTTATTAGTGTTACACAATAATGAACAGTGTTCAATTGGGCTTTAATCACCAGTTTTGTTGAAAAGTAGCGTTATCGCCCAGTATCTAGACAAACGGTTGCTAGAGTTTCACAAAAGTTTGATTTACAACAAAGCGATCCTTAAAATCGCTCTATTACTACATAACAAGAAAGAAAGTCATGAAACTGGAAACTGTCGATTACCTTGCTGACGACGCAGCAGAACAATTTGTTCGCTCTCTACGTGAAACTGGTTTTGGTGTTCTTAAGAACCACCCAATCCCGAAAGAGCTTGTTGAGTCAATTTACGAAAACTGGTACCAATTCTTCATCTCTGAAGAAAAAGAGAACTTCCACTTTAATGTTGAAACACAAGATGGATATTTTCCACCTTCAGTGTCTGAAGTTGCTAAGGGCCACACTGTAAAAGACATCAAAGAGTACTTTCACGTTTACCCTTGGGGCCAAATCCCTGAGCAGCTGAAAGAACAGATTCTAGATTACTACCAACGTGCGAATGCTTTTGCTCAAGAGCTGCTAGGTTGGGTTGAAGCTCATGCTCCTAAAGAAGTACAAGAGAAATTCTCTATTGCGTTATCAGAAATGATTAACGGCAGTGAACAGACTCTGCTTCGTGTTCTTCACTACCCACCAATGCAAGGTGATGAAGAGCCAGGTGCAATCCGCGCTGCGGCACACGAAGACATTAACTTACTGACAGTTCTTCCTGCTGCAAACGAACCGGGCCTTCAAGTTAAAGCTCAAAATGACGAGTGGTTAGATGTTCCATGTGATTTCGGTAACATGATCATCAACATCGGTGACATGCTTCAAGAAGCGTCAGGTGGTTACTTCCCATCGACAACTCACCGTGTAATCAACCCATCAGGTGAACGCCAAGAGAAGTCTCGTATCTCTTTGCCTCTATTCCTTCACCCGAAACCAGAAGTAGTGCTATCTGAAAAGTACACAGCAAACGAATACCTAATGGAACGTCTAAGAGAGCTTGGCGTTATCTAGTAAGTTCAATGCTTCGTCCCTAAAACTGGGGTAGATGTGAAAGGTCAGCTAAATTGCTGACCTTTTTTGTATCCGTGCCAAAGAAGAGCGGCTTTATTACTAGGGCGTGTTGATCTTTCGAGCTGATTTTTGCAGCGAGTTGCTGGGTATTTATACAAGGCAGAGGCATCGATGTGTAGCTAGCCTACATGAGAAGCCGATAACGTAGTAGAAATGACCAGCAAACGCTGCCCGAAGGGTTCGGCTAAAAGCGTTTTACTCTTTGTTGAGGGAGATTTGCTTAGAATGACTAGGCTACTTCTCCCTCGCCGCGATTAAAACGCTTTTATCTCGAACAAAATTTAACCGCTAAAGGTCAACACGCCCTAATGGTTGTATTCAACGAAATGGTACTCAGTTTTTGACGATGAAAGGTGCCTTTAAGCCAAGCGTTAGAAAGTTGTTTGTCCTTAAGCTCGACAAATCGTAGAAAATCGCTTTCAATTAAAGAAGATACGCAACGGATGTGAAATAGGTCACTTATAGTATCGACTGTTCTAGAAATCCATTAATTCAGAGAAGCTAACTGAGTCAACTATGTCGAATCATCAAGATGTGAGAGCAAACTTTCATTGCCATATGGAAAACCCATTGCTTTGGCCGATAATGGAAGTGCTTAAGCAAAAGCCAAGCGGATGGAAAGTACACACATTGGCGGCTCACCTGAACGACCTTGGGTTTGTGCCAGTATTAGATGCAGTGCCTGAGAAAGAGTTGTTTAAAAAGAACTTCCTTATCATGAATGCGCTTTATCAGCTTCAAGAAACCTTACACCCTGATGGTTGGCTACAAGTCCAAGCTATGGACATCGAATTGATGAATGGTCGTTATCACGGAAGCAGTCACAGCATCGATCATCAAGACCCACTTCGAGAGTACTATATTAATTGGGTTAACTATGAAGCGGATGAAGGCGAAGTCAAAAGGCTATTGAACGAATTTTGGACTCGGTACAGAAAGTTTGTTGGTGGTGATGAGCTCGATATGGATCGAAGCCGAGCGTTAAACTTGTTTGAGCTACCTTTAGACGCCACTCACCATGAGATTAGAAAGCGTTGGCGGCAACTGGCGTTGAGATGGCACCCAGACAGAGACGAGGGCAACACCGCAAAATTTCAGACGCTCTGTGAAGCATGGCATGTATTAAGAAGCTCATAATCGATAGGCACTTTTAGTTGCCTAGTTGAATGGAACTTTAAAATAGAAAGCCCCACATTGTGAGTGACACTAGTGGGGCTTTCTCGTCATTACGCTATGTGCTGCGGCGACTTAAGTTGTTGGTGCTAGGAGTGATCTTTGCTCTCGCCACTTTTATGTTCAAAGGCATAGTCGAGTACTTTACGGATATAAGGCGCACCGACTTTTGAACCACCGTTACCGTGTTCAATAACCACAGTTGCGACATATTCAGGGTGCTCATACGGTGCGAAAGCCGTGTAAAGCGCGTGGTCAAGTAAATGCCTAGCGAGTTTCTTCGAGTTGTAGACCTGATCTTTCGCAAGATCAAAGACTTGTGCAGTTCCTGATTTACCGCCGCTCGTGTAGTCAGTTCCCTTAAATGCTCGTCTGCCGCTGCCTCGACTACCGTGGTTTACGAGTCGCATCGCGTTGATTGGCACATCCCAAATTCTATCCGGTACTTCGGTGATTGAAGGCATTGGCTCCGGTTCGACAAGTTGTTGTGTACTGAAATCTTCGCCGTGATCTAAGGTGGCTCTCAAGATATGAGGGGGCATCACCTTACCATGATTAACCAATACTGACGTTGCTTTAGCAAGTTGCATAGGTGTCGATGTCCAATAACCTTGGCCAATACCAATCGGAACTGTGTCACCCTGATACCAAGGGGTGCGATAACGCATCATCTTCCATTCTCGAGTCGGCATGTTGGCGGTACTTTCTTCATAGATATCAATGCCTGTCGGTTCACCAAACCCGAATCGGTTCATCCAACTTGAAATTCGGTCAATACCTAAATCAAAAGCAGTTTGATAGAAGAATGAATCTACCGACTCTTCAATGGCTTGAGTGACATCGACAGGTCCGTGCCCCCAACGTTTCCAGTCTCGCCACGATTTAGAGTTTCGTTTAGAGCCAGGAATTCTCCAAACACCGTGGTCGTTACGAATGGTATCTTCAGAGATGACATGTTCTTGCAGTCCTGCCACAGCCATAAATGGTTTAACGGTTGATGCAGGTGGATAAACACCTAAAGTGGTGCGGTTGACCAACGGGTGAGCAGGATCATTCAATAAGCGTTGATAGTTCTTACTCGAAATGCCGTCGACAAATAGGTTAGGGTCGTAACTCGGGCTGGATGCCATTGCCAGCACGCTGTTGTCTTTCGGATCGAGAATAACCGCGCTTCCAGTTCTGTGATCAAGTTGCTCAAAGACGTATTTTTGCAGCTCAAGGTCGATATTTAACACGATATCTTTGCCAGCTACAGGCGGCACGTACTCAATGGTTCGGACTATTCGGCCACGGCTGTTTACTTCGACTTCTTGATAACCTTTGGTGCCGTGCAGGATATCTTCGTAATAACGTTCAACGCCGAGCTTACCTATGATTGTTGTAGCTTGATAATTCGCTTCTATCCCTTGTTCTTCAAGCTTTCTGAGATCGCTATCATTGATGTGCGCCACGTAACCAAGAACATGGGTAAGCACTTCACCATTCGGGTAAAAACGCTTTAAGCTGGTATCGATAGATAAGCCGGGGAACTGGTACTGGTGCACGGAGAACTTAGCAATCTCTTCTTCCGTTAAGTTCTCTAGAATAGTTACAGATTTAAAACGGCGGGTGTTGTGATAGCGTTTTTTGAAACGCGCGATCTGCTCAGCATCACGGGGGACATATTTGTCGAGCTTGGCGAGCATTGCATCGACATCATCGGTTTGCTCTGGAATCATGGTCAGATCAAAGACAAGCTTGTTCTCTGCAAGCAACACGCCGTTACGGTCGTAAATAAGTCCACGAGTAGGGGCGATAGGTAATACTTTGATTCTGTTGCCATCGGCACGAGTTTGATAGCTTTTAAAGTTATCAACTTGAAGTCGGTATAGATTACCGACTAAGACAAGAGTGAACATCAAGATCCCACAAAACGCGACGATTACGCGGTTTTTGAATAGGTTCACTTCGATTTTATGGTCACGCATCTTAACGCGTTTATGATTCATTGAAGCCTCAAGGTTTTGTTACATTTGGTTACACCTGTCGAATCGGGACTTTATCTGAATATCACTAGGGTTTTGTAAAAGCTATGTCATGATTTTTGGGATCGACAGTATTAGATGGCAGTAAACAGCGCCTATAGTTTTCTTATTGCACAAGATGATAAGTAATTGATGTAAAGATTGGTTTTATGAATTTCTAAAGTTCAAGAGTTTTGACGACACTAGAGGTTAGGTGATTAGAGATTAGATAAATTTACGGCCCTCAGAATGAGAGCCGTAGAAGGTTAACTTGCTTATTTAGTGGCTTAGAAGCTTTAGTAAACTAGAAGCTTAGAACTTCAAAAGCCTAGAAGCACAATAATTCCGATATTTAACGAAATCAGTTCGAAGGCTTGAACTGAGATTTACGCATACGGTTCAGAGCAGCCATCACATCTAATGTTCTTGGTTTCGCTAGGTCACCGTAGTTAGGCATGTTAGCGTGCCATTCATTTTCTAAAATAGCGTTAAACTCTTTAGCAGGGTTGTTTGACCAACCTGGAGTTTGTGCGAATTGGAACCAAGCCCAACCGATCGCGTTCACTTCAGACGGCGACTCTAATTGCTCAAGTGCAGAAAGGTCTGCGAACTCTTTACCAAAACGCAGTGACTCTTTGCCTTTAGCATTAACACGGAATTTACCGTCAGTCAGAATGTTCATGAGTGAAGCACGGTTCAATGAACGTGGTACAAACGTTTCTAAAGCAGTTTCACATTCGTTAGTACGCTGAGTAGGGTGCTGAGCAATCACGTCTTTTGCTTTTTCAGTCACATCTACCGCTTGGTAGTCGTGCATTTGAATCACAGTGTTCGCGACATCTAGGTAATCACCAGAACCGCCCATTACAACAATGGTAGAGATGTCCATCTCTTCACGAAGCTGACCAATGCGGTCGACAAGTGGTGTGATTGGCTCATCGCCTTTTGACACTAGTGCTTGCATACGCTCGTCACGAATCATGAAGTTAGTCGCTGACGTATCTTCATCGATAAGTAGAGTTTGAACGCCGGCTTCAATCGATTCTTGTAACCAAGCCGCTTGAGACGTAGAGCCTGACGCATCTTGTGTGCTGAAGTCAGATGTGTCTTTCTGCATTGGTAAATGGTTGATGTAGTTTGACAGGTTCAAGCTGTGCACACATCGCCCATCTTCAGCACGGATCTTCATCGTATCAATCGCAGTTACGATGCCTTCGCGACCGTCACCAGGAATATGGTTGTAGATAGAACGTTCAACGGCGTTCAACAGTGTCGATTTACCATGGAAACCACCACCAACGATCAGCGTAATGCCTTTTGGAATGCCTAGGCCAGTCACGTCACCTTGGTTTGGAGTGTTTAAAGTAACACTCAATGATTCTGGAGCCGCGAAAGGTACCGCGTCTTTCATCGGAAGGTCGCAGTTACCCGCGATACGAGGTAACACACTGCCATTTGCAACGAACGCCGCTAGGTTGTTTTCATCCAATTGAGCACGCAGCGCTTCTTGGTCTTCAATCGTTTCACAATGTTTGATCATTGCATCGATGTTTAACTCACGCGCAAGCGTCGCGCGACGAATAAATTTCGGTAAGTAGAAAGTGATGATGTTGTTCGCTTTCTTAGCAAGAATGCTACGACCATCAGCTGGTAGATTAATACGGAAACGAATTTCGATGCCGTGGTCTGTGAATACAACAGCTGTGTTGTCTAATACGGTTTGACCCGTCAGCGCGATAGAAACGGTCGATTCTTGTTTCGCGAACTCAGAGAAGCTACGTGCGATAAAGTCACGTGCGGCTACTTGGTATTCGTAAGATTTTTCTTTCAGCCAATCTAACCCGGTCAAAGACCACGCGCGCGTTGCACGAAAACGAGAAGCTGACGCGTATGGGTCACCTTGGATGTGGTCGATGTGTAATTCAAAATCAGCAAAGTCGTATTGACCTTTAATTTGTTGATATGCACGGTAGTTTTGTTTTTCGAGCTTTTTAAGCTTTGCAGTCAACTGATCCATAACGAGGAATGCCTATATAAGGGGAAAGATAAAAACAGAAAGGCGGCGATTATAAAAATCACCACCTTTAGAGTAAAGAGAAAGTAGGCCTAAATCCAAAACTAACTGCTCTTTTTCGCTTTAAGCGTAACGAGTTGACCCCAAATAGTTTTGATTGATTAAGCTGTGTTCGAATTCTTGGCTCGGCATTGGCTTTCCGTAAAGGTAACCTTGGCCCACATCGCAGCCCTCATTAATAATAAATTGCTCCTGAACCTCAGATTCTATGCCTTCAATCGTCACTTTTAGGTCGAGCTTTTTGGCAATTTGGACAATAGAGCGAACAATTTCCGAGTCTTCGTGTGAGTTAAGCATTTGGTCGATGAAGCTCTTATCAATCTTAATAGTATCGAATGGGAATTTCTTCAGGTAACTGAAAGAGGCGTAGCCCGTACCGAAGTCATCCAGTGACAATGTAACGCCAATGTCGTGCAAAGATTCCAAGGTATTCTTGGCAACCACTTCATCAGCAATCAGGCCGCTCTCTGTGACTTCAAGTTCTAAGAAACGAGGCTCTAGGTGATAGGTTTCGAGTAGGTGAACCACTTGTTCCGCAAAGTGTATGTTCTTAAGTTGAATCGCAGACACATTGACGGCCATTTTAAAATCGTCGACGTATTCGGACCACTCTTTAGCTTTTTCAATCGCATTGCGCAAAACAAAGCTGCCCACTTCGAAAATCAAACCGTTTTGTTCAGCCATGTGGATCAGGGTTTCGTTAGATATGTCGCCCAAAACAGGATGTCGCCAACGAAGCAAAGCTTCTGCACCAACCCAACGATGCGTCAACGGACAAACTTTGGGTTGAAAGTAGAGCATAAGGTCATCATTACGAACTGCTTGAAGCAAGTAGCCTTCAATCTTATTGATGTGGGTTTGTTCTTCGGTATGAGATTGAGAGTAGTAAGCGAACTTTTGTCCTGAATCTTTACACGCTAACATCGCTTCAGAAGATTTCTGCAGAATGCTTTCCGCGTCATCTTCGTCGTTCGTAATTGCAATCCCAATAAACGCGTGCAAATGCACTTTGTCACTTTCTATCTCGAATTCTGAATGGCCAACTTTAACAAGCGTCTGGCAAAGCTCTTCAAGGCGATGGTGCAAATCTTTAACGCTAAACGCCAGCACGAGATCAACCGAAGTAGGGCGTGCAGTTAATACATCGATATCAGAAATACTGTCGATGCGTTTTCGGTATTCAACAAGCACTTGGTCTAACGCATTATAGCCGTATCGAGCCTGAATGCGTCTGCCGTTGGTAAAACCAATATGAACGACGGCAAATGAGCTGTCTGTCAGCCTTCGCTGTGACAGTAGCTTGTGGTTTAAGCGAGATTCAAATGCGTTTCGGTTTAAAAAGCCCGTACCGAGATCATGATTCTTTTGGAAATTGATCTTTTGCTCTGCTGCTTTTCGCTTATCAATCTCTTGATTTAATGAATAATTAAGACTCGCAAGATCTTTAGTCCGAGTGTAAACACGGTTTTTTAAGTCTCTATTCATTTGAGTGAGCTTAGCATGCTGAAACAGGGTTTTAAGCTGAGATTCTATCGAGGTGCGAAAGCTCTGTAAAAGCTTGATATAGGTAGGGGTGTAGTGGTTTTCTTTCGAGTCTAAAATGCAGATAGTGCCAAATAATTCACCATTTGGCCAAAGCAGCGGAATGCCACAATAAGAGACTAAACCGAGCTTTATGTCTGGGTTATTTTCCCAAGCAGGATCGGCCAGGGCATTAGGCACAACAAGTTGTTGTTGGGACTCCATGACTGTTTCACAATAAAGCCCATTGCCTAAGGTTTCAGAATCGCCTTTGTTGTATGGGTTGTTTTTACTGCGACTAGTAGAGAATACTTCAATGTAGTTGGCGTGAACACGCATGATGAGCGCGGCAGGCACTTGAGTGATTTGAGCTAAAAGGTCAACAATGTTCTGCCAACCGGACTCCATATCGTCTGGAATATCTAAGTCTATCGTTTTTATTTTCTTCATATGACTCCGAGTCAATTATGCTAAATGCATCAACACATCCTGTGTTAATTATGATGAACCAAATAAACTATGAACCTTACGTTTAGTAAGTATAAGAAATGTTGCACGAAAAAACCTCCGCAATTATGCAGAGGTTTTCAAATGTGAATCCGGGTCTCAGTAATGAGATAATTTTCGATTAAGGCTTTAACTTTATAAAATCTTCTGTATTAAGTTTTTGGCTATAATCTACCGATGGTTGAGCAAACCCATTTAATTGAAGAAATTCCTCTTTAAACCCTTGGTAATCCCCTAAGGTTTGGAAGTTATTTTCGTCCATCTGTTCTAGTAGCTCAGTCACGTGTGCTTGGATTTCTGGGTCTAGTTCCCAGTCATCCATACGGATCAATCGCTCGCCATCAAGCGGTACTTTTGATTGACCATAGAGTTTACTGCTAAACAAACGCTGCATTTGTTGGATACAACCTTCGTGGGTCTCTTTCTCTTTCATCACTTTATACAAAGCAAGTAAGTAAGGGCTGAGTCCCGGAATGAAAACGCTCGCTTTAGTGACTAGGGCTTTACAGACGGTCGCGTAAGCGTTGCCATCAAAGTTAGCTAACTCTAGGTTAAGAGCGTGGCTGGTTTGGTGAAGGTCGATCTTAGCGCGTCCCAATGTACCGTCTAAATAAATAGGGTGTGTGACTTCTGGACCCACATAAGAAAACGCGATTGTCTTACAACCCGGAGCAATAGATTCAGCGTTGATAAGCTCATCTATCCATTGTTCCCAATCTTCGCCGCCCATCACTTTGAGTGTGCTTTCGGCTTCTTCTTCCGTCGCAGCATCAAGTGTGTTGGTCACCCAATTGTCGTGTTCCAGAGAAATGGTCGCGCCAGTCACGCTTTCACCAATAGGTTTGATGGCAGAGCGCCAAAACTCATCGGAATCTGGTTTAGGACGAACGCCTGCAGCTAAGCTATAGATAATCAGATCTACTTCACCTTCGAAGTAGGTTTCGATGGCTTCGACAACTTGTAAACGTGTTTCTTGCGAAAATGCGTCGCCAACGATGTTGATAGCAGTGCGTTGCTCTCGTTCGGCTTCTTTTTTGAAGTAGATGTTGTTGTACCAACCAGCACTACCTAGGGATTTTTCGTTTGGACCGCGCTCGAATGAGACGCCGATAGTGTCAGCTTTTGCGCCGCCAAAGGTAAGGGCAATACGAGCGGCAAGGCCAAAGCCTGAGGAAGCGCCGATAATCAGTACTCGTTTAGGGCCATCTTTGATTTGCGGCGCACTCTTAACAAACTTGATTTGTTGCTTTACGGCTTCTTGACAGCCAAGAGGGTGAGCGCTTTTGGCTACCACACCCTTGATAACAGGTTCGATCAGCATAAATAACCTTACAGTTAACGGTGATATGCACTCAGGCTAACGTAAAGCTGTGTAAAATTTATTGAGCTAGACCATTAAAACTTAAAGATACTGATATAATTCTTCGGCGACGAATTCAGCAATCCAAGGTTGAGCTTCTGGTTTTGGATGCAGTCCATCGTTCATCATCCACTCAGGTTTGAGGATGATATGCTCTAGGAAAAACGGCAAAAGTGGCACGTTTTGTTGATCAGCAAGCGCTGCAAAAACGTATTCAAACTGTTGGTTATAACGCTTACCGTAATTCGGTGGGATTTTAATCTGCATCATTATAGGTTTGGCGCCCGCAGCTTTTATCTGCTCAATGATTTGATCAAGATTCGCAGACATCAGCTTAGGTGGGAAACCACGAAGTCCATCATTCGCACCAAGTTCGATAAGAACGGTGTCTGGAGCATGTTCTTCAAGCAATTGTGGTAAGCGAGCTAAACCATTGCCCGTTGTATCACCAGAAATACTTCCGTTAACCACGGTTACCGTTTTGTCATGCTTTGCTAACGCGTCTGGTAACAGGCTTGGCCAACTCTGTTTGATGTCCATGTTGTAACCAGCACTCAAGCTATCACCAAGGACCAGCAACTTAGAATCTAAGTCGGTATCTTGAGCCAAAGAAGCGGTTGAAAATAAAATAAAGAATAAAAAGGAAATTAGTCGAGTCATGCATACATCCATCATTAAAGCAGAAGCTGTTTCGAAGACAGTGTCTACTAATCAAGAACATTTAACAATCCTAGAGCACGTCGATATCGATATTCGTGAAGGCGAAACTGTCGCGATTGTCGGCACGTCTGGCGCGGGTAAGTCGACCTTAATGACGCTGCTTGCTGGTCTTGATGTACCAACGAAAGGCGAAATCAGTTTATTAGGGCAGCCACTTTCACAGCTTGATGATGAGGCAAGGGCTAAGATCCGCAGTGAATCGGTAGGGTTTGTATTTCAAAGCTTCTTATTAATTCCAAGCCTTTCTGCGCTGCAAAATGTCACGTTGCCTTGTTTGTTGAAGGGAGAAGACGAAGACATCGAACGCGCGACGGCTCTGCTTGAATCAGTAGGCTTGAAAGACAGGCTTGACCACTTGCCGTCGCAGCTATCTGGTGGTGAGCAACAAAGAGTCGCGTTGGCGCGCGCATTTATGATTAAGCCAAAAATTCTTTTTGCCGATGAACCCACAGGCAATCTAGACCAACAAACTGCTGCCAAAATTGTCGAGTTGTTGTTTGAATTGAACTCATCCCACGGCACAACGTTAGTTTTGGTGACACACGATCCTAAGCTTGCACAACGTTGCCAAAGAACACTTAAGATGCATGTCGGTCAGATAGAGGAAGTCTAAATTGAATTCATCAAACGGACTGAATAAACGCCTGTTTTCATGGAGTATCGAAGAGATTCGACACGGTCAGTTGTGGCCAGTTTCAATCGCTTTAACGCTTATTATTGCTTGTGTATTTGCATTGTCGGCGTTGGCCGAACGTATGGAGCAGGTAATTGTTAAGCAGGGCAAAGATGCGCTTACTGCCGATAGCGTGTTTATCTCAGCAAACCCAATTCCGCAATCCTTGTTAGACCTTACTCAAGTTGAACAATTAGAAAGCTCTCAGTTGACTCGTTTTTCAACCATGGCATTCAGTGACAACTCAATGCAGTTAGTGACGGTGAAAGCAGTTGAAAGTAATTACCCATTACGCGGTGAAATGATCTTAGAGGGCGCAGATAAAGCATCAAGTAACCATGTTGAGCCGGGTGAACTTTGGCTAGACGAGCGTATATTTGCACAGTTAGAGGTTGAAGTTGGTGACATTGTCACTATTGGCGATGCCAATTTAGCGATAACTGGACGAATCACTCAAGAACCAGGCTTAAGCTTTAACCCGTTCCAACAGATGCCAGCCGTGCTGATTCATACAAGTGATATCGATGCCACGGGAGCGATTCAACCGGGCAGTCGTGTTAGTTTTAGGCTGTTTCTTAACGGTGATGATACAAAACTGCAAGCCGCGCAAGACAGCGTAGAATTAACACCAAGCGATCGCTGGCGTACTCAAGATTCTGCGAGCCGTACTAACGACATGTTCGAAAGCACGACTCAATATCTTTCTTTAACTGTGGCTATTGTTGTGATCATGGCTGCGACCACTTTGGTACTCACTTGCCAACATTATGTTGCGAGTCGCCGTAAAACCATCGCGATGCTTAAGAGTTTAGGTGCAAGCAAGCAGTGGATCGTTAAATGGTTGTCTGTACAGGTATCTCTGTTAGTGGTTATCGGTGCAGTACTGGGAATAACCATCGGTATCGGCTTGGAGTTTTTGCTTCGTATACCTTTGGGCGACTTATTACCAACGCCACTTCCTAGTTATGGTATTGAACCTGCTATCTTGGCGATTTTATCAAGCATCTTAATTGGTGTACCTGCTCTTGGTATCCCGCTAATTGGCTTGGTTAACACCTCGGCAATTAGCGTTATTCAATCAAGTCACCAGTCCAATGAAAGTTACAATAAATACCTTTTGTTACTAGTACCTATTATTCCAATGATGTTGATGTATGGCGACAATCTATTGGTGTGGATAGTTCTAGCGGGTATCGCTTGCCTATTCTTAGTGCTTGCGATTGTCAGTACGTTTGTTCTGCGTTTAGTCGGTAAGCTGCCAACATCGACATCAATGCGTTTGGCATTAAGCCGAATTAATCGCACACCTTTAGCAACTGGGATTCAATTTGGCTCTTTAGCGCTTTCACTGATGTTGCTGTCTATCATCTGGTTGGTAAGAAGTGATTTACTGTCAGATTGGCAGCAAACCTTACCAGAGAACGCACCAAATGCGTTTGCACTTAACATTGCAAGCTATGAAAAAGACAGTTATCTCGAGACGATTGATGCAAACGAAGTAGAGCGTACTCAAGCGTTTCCAATTATCCGAGGAAGACTGACGACGATAAACGGTGTTGAAGCATCGGAATACAGCGATACCTCTGGCGAAACAGACGCATTAAGCCGAGAGATCAACTTCACTTGGGGAGATACCTTACCTGAGTACAATGAAGTGTTAGAAGGCAGTTGGACACAAGAGCAGGGCGTATCTGTGGAATCGGATGTCGCGGAGCAACTTGACCTAAAGATTGGCGATGAGCTTTCATTCACAATCAACAGCCAGAATGTCTCGGCCAAGGTGAATAGCATCCGCAAAGTAGAGTGGCGTGAAATGAAGCCGAACTTCTACTTCATCTTTACTCCAGATGTCTTGAGTTCAATTCCTTCTACTTGGCTCGTGAGCTTCAGGTTAGAAGAACAACACAATCAGATGCTCAACGAACTCTCTCGAAATCACCCAACCGTGAGTTTGATGGATATTCGCAAGATGGGTAGCAAGATCCAAGAGCTGCTCAAACAGATTGTTTGGTCGATAACGGTACTTGCGGCGTTAGGTGTGGTGGCGGGGCTGTTGCTTATCTTCACTCTATTGCGACTAAGCTTATCTCAAAGACAACAAGAGATACGCTTGTATCGAACATTAGGCGCGAGTAGGAAGCGAATTCTCAATACTATTTGGTGCGAGTACGGGTTAATGGCGTTAGTCGCAGGCTCAATTGCAGCGCTCGGTTCTGAGCTGAGCGTGGCAGGCGTTATGAACTTTGGCTTCGAGTTACAACCTTCACTTCACCCGATGCTGTGGATAGCGCTACCCGTGCTAACGTTCATCACATTGGCCGCGGTAGTGAATAGCTTAATTAAGCGTTTGTTGGCACCAGTAAACAAGGATTTTGGCTAGTCGCTAGCGAGATCTAGCCAAGCGCTTAAAACGGTCTAAAAGTGAGATTATTTATACTTAGTCATGCACTATTTATAATACGTCGCTTTAGACCGTTTTTTATTTGACCAACCGGTAGCATAAGTAAAAAATATCGCACCTTATATTCCACTCTTTTTAGCATTTTTTAAAACTAATTGCCCAATAATGCCGATTTAATGAACAGCGGTTAGTCCCTGTAAACAAAGGGTTTGCGCAACTTAGCAAGCACGTTATCAACAGTTATCCACAAAAACGGTGGATAACTTTAGGGATAAGTTAACCGCTATGTTTTAAGAGTACTGAGGCAGCCTTTATGTGGCGTCACTTAGGACAAATTTGACTGTTAGAATAACCTTTAAAACTCTATCTGGAGTTATTGAGTCAAGAGATTATTTATATTTTTTACATAGATATTAAATCCCGCCTATCTAAGACCTTGATAAAAATGTGTTTTAATTCATCGCAGAACAAAAGTAGAATAGATGCAGTTAATCTTATTCTACAGAACACGATGAACCACAACAAAACGGATACAAATCAACCTTCTATTGCCATTGTTGGTGGTGGTATTGCCGGAACAACGAGCGCGATTCACTTTAGTGAGTTGGGTTTCAAGGTCACTATCTTAGAAAAAGGGCCGAGTTTGGTTAATGGCCCACCAATTTGCCACCTGCACGCTGGCGGCAATTTGTATCGAGATATTTCTGTAGAGCAGTGTCTTCAGTTGCTCTCGCAGTCAATTGATACCGTCCGCTTATATCCCCATACGATCAATATTCGCCCGACAATCATCGCCGTTCCACACAGTGATGGTGGAGAGCCATTAGATCTTCTTCCTCGTCTCAAGATAATCAAAAGCGCTTATGTCGATCTTGTTAAACAAGATAAAAGCAACCAAGTGCTTGGTGATCCGGAAGAGTATTACAAGCTGTACAGCAAAGAAGATTTGTTAGCACTTTCTGCGAAAACACAGCCTCTGAAACCAACATCGCTTGATGATTGGTGCATTCCTTTTGCCAAACATACGGATTTAGAGACTCTTAAGTATCCTGTTGCGATGGTCCAAGAGTATGGTTGGAGCGTATTCCGACTTTCTGCAACCGCTCAACTCTCTTTGGGGCAACAAGCTAACTGTACCGTGTTAACCAACAGTCGATTACGATCTGTTGAGTCGACAGGTCAAGGTTGGTCTTTGACTTATACCGATGCCGAAAACCAAAGCTGCCAACTAACGACCGATTACTTGATTAATGCGAGTGGGTTTGAAACGGGTATCGTGGACGACTTTGTTGGCTCTAAGCAGCAAAGACTTGTTGAATTTAAAGCTGCATACGTTACAGAGTGGCCGTATTCGCAAGAATGTAAGGAAGAGTGGCCAGAGGTTATCTTCCATGGCCCGAGAGGCACACCGCAAGGCATGGCGCAATTAACGCCGTATGCTGATGGTGTGTTCCAACTTCACGGTATGACAGAAGGGATTACTCTGTTTGAGGGTGGGCTTGTTTCATCTTCAACAGACTCGTCACAGCCACAGTTGCCTTCGAAGCTGCTTAAGAAAATCGTATCGGGTTGGAGTGAAGAGCAGCTTGAATTAAGAACTCGCGCGGCAATAACGCATATGTCTCAGTTCATCCCAAGTTTCAGTTCTGCACTGGTTGGTGGTAAGCCTTTGTTTGGTGCACAACAGATTCCGGGAACCGATCCAAGCTTAAGAGCTTCAGACGTTTCATTCTGTGGTGAACGCTATGCTCGACTTGAAGTCGTGAAAGCATCTTCAACATTAGAAGCGGCACAAAAGGTCGCTGAGCAATGGTTTGATGTATCAGAGGCGGTATCTATTGAAGATACGCACTCAGTGACAGTGTCACTTAATCTGAATGATATTGAAAACAGAGCGATAGATTTGACACAAGAACGTGGATACCCAGAAGCGCTTGCAAAGGTGTCAGGTCAAGATCACGCTTAATAGCTTATAATTAGCCGATCATCATCGACTGCGCTTAACTTCTTCAATTCGGCTTACTGTAATAGGTAAGCCGAATCTTCATTCAAACGCCAACTTACATACCGAAACTCATCCAAACTGCATCTTCCTAGCTAATTATTCTTAGCTACATAGCATTTAGCACATAACACATCGCAAAAACTAATAGCCGAAAAACTGAGCCCATTGGCACCAAACATCTTGTAAGCCTAAGCGATCACCCTTGCTGAACGATATCGCATGTCCAGGTTTTGCTTGTGCCAAGCGTGGTAAATCGATTCTTGCGACACATCCAATCTTCGGATAACCACCTATGGTCTGTCTGTCATTAAGCAGCACGATAGGTTGTCCGTCTTGGGGGATTTGAATCGCACCTAGGGCAATGCCTTCTGACAATAGCGAAATGTCAGGCGAGTCTACGGGCTCGCCACTGAGTCGATAACCCATCCGATTAGAGTTTTGGTCAACGTGATATTCAGCGTTATACAAAGTCTCTCTTGCTGACTCGGAGAATAGCTCGCTTTGATAGCCTTCAATCACTCGTAGGTTCACGGGTAGATTATAATCAGGCGTGTATCGGAAGGTAACACTTACCGCTTTAAATGGATGTGATAGTTGGTGTTGGGTAAAAGCTATTTGTTGCCCTTGCTGGCATGGCTCTCCATCTTGCGTTAACCCTCCAATCTTTTCACGAGTTACTGTAGAGCAGCTATCAAGAGTTGATGGAACATCGAAACCGCCTTTAATAGCTAAATACGCCCTTAGACCATTTTTAGGCAAACCAAATGAGAGAACTTGCCCTTTAAAAGCTTGAAAAGTACGCCAGTTAGGCTGTGGTTTACCATCGAGTTTCGCTTGTAAATCACCCCCGCATAGTGCCATCTCACAATCAAAATCGATTCGTAACGCACATTGCCCAAGCGTGATTTCCAATGCTGCTTGGTTTACTGGGTTACCCAATAGATGATTGGCCCAGCTATAAGAGTAATCATCAACCGGTCCACCTTGCGTTAATCCAAGATGAGCAACACCAAATCGCCCGAAGTCTTGAATCAAACTCAACGGACCGGGCTTAATCACCGTCAGTGTTGGTTTAGCTTTTGTCTTAGCCATTTACGATGCCTCCACCCAACTCTACAAACTCTTGTTTTGAAATCGCGATGAAACGGACGGTATCACCAACATTAAGCAGAGACAGCGGTCTTTGCGTGATATCGACGTTCTTCAATTGGCTATGATCGAACAACGGAAGCGGGCAATTGCCAATAATATTCCAGCCGCCCGGTGAATCCGAAGGGTACACCGCTGTTTTCGTATCCGCGATGGCGATGCTGCCTTTGGGCACATTTAAGCGGGGTGTAGAGTGACGGGGCAAAGCAAGCTCATTAACCACATCAGACATAAACGCAAAGCCAGGCATAAACCCAATAGCACTGACGCTGTATGTCTGTGAGGTGTGATATTGAATAATATCTCCCAGCGATAAGCCTTTGTCTTGATACCTGTCTAAATCGAGCGCCGTTTCTGGTGAATAATAGGCAGGAAGCTCAATCGTATTACGAATTTTACTAACACTAGAAAAGGACGACAGAGCATGATTCAACAAATTATTGAGCCGTTCAATGAGCTGCTGTTCTGATATTCGATAAGGGAGGTAGTCGACCAATATTGTTTGGTAAGCCGGCGTCACATTCATCAACACCGATGCTAAATTTTGGCGAATGGCATTGGAAAAGTGAGCCATGTACTGCGCATATTCGGCGCTAGATTGATTATTTGAAGGCGATAGTGTCAAAGTCACCAAAACGCTGCATTCCGCGACTGGCGCTATATTGAATTCAATCTGATTCGTCGTCATTTCGTTTCCATACGTTTGTTTGCCTTTGATTTACTTACTGCCTTTTATTTGCTTATTTGGCGTTTTTAACATCCGTGTCTAAACCAATACAAAGCAATTAGACCTTACGAGCAATTGGTTAAATGCTCGTAAGGCGAGCGATAAGGCCATGCGCCATACCAATCACACGCTTCATATTAGTTATAAACGTTGAGGTCTTGTCTGATTTTTCTAATTAATGCGATAGATTGGGGATTATCACCATGAACACAGATGGTATCGGCTTCAATAGGCAGTCTTTCGCCCTCTAAAGTCGTAACCGAGCCATAGTTAATGATTTGCATAACTTGGTTATAGATATCGTCTTGATTGACGTAAACCGAGCCTTTTTGAGTACGTGGCGCTAATTGTCCGTTATTTAAATAAGCACGGTCGGCAAACGCTTCAAACAAGAGAGGCAGGTCATGATCGTCAGCAATATCCAAATACTGTTGATTGTCTGATGAAGAGAGAATCATCAAGGGGATGTTAAATTCAGCGACGGCTTGGGCTACCGCGTTAAACACATCGATATTTGCCATCATATCGTTGTAAAGGGCGCCATGAGGTTTCACATAGCCAACAGAGGTGTGGTGGTAGCGACAAAGGGCTTGTAATGCACCGACTTGATAGCACACCAGTTCACTGATCTCGTCCATGGTGTGTGGAATAGACCGACGACCAAAACCAACGAGATCTTGATAACCGGGATGAGCACCAATTTGGGTGTGATAGTGCTGCGCCAGTTTTATCGTCTTGGACATAACGTGCGGATCAGACGCGTGGAAGCCACAAGCGATGTTTGCCATATCGACCCATTCCATGACCGACTCGTCATCGCCCATCTTCCAATTGCCGAAACTTTCTCCCATGTCGCAATTAAGCAAAATCTTCGTTGTCACGTGGTGCTAATCCTTTACGTTGAGGTAAGTAATGACGGTCTTATAAATACCATAAATAAACAGTGACCTAACTCAAACTTTCGACACCGTAGATTTACCAGTATGGCATTTCATATATAGTTGAACTATTGATTAAAGGATTAATATCTATCTGTATATTAGGTGAGCACATGATATCCCGCCAGGTTTGCTTAGGACTAGCATTAACGACACCTGTTTTTGTCTCTGCTCAAGAAAACTCTCTAGACCAGCTCATGTCGATGAGCCTTGAAGAGTTGTCTATGTTAGATGTCGAAATGGAAACGGCTTCGAAAGTGACACAAAAACTCACTGACATTCCTTCGTCGGTGTATGTGCTTTCTAATGAGCGAATTCAGCGTAGTGGGGCGAAAACCATTGCTGAAGTCCTAACGCTTGTACCCGGACTCAAAGTCACCAAATTCAATGAAACCTCATGGTTTGTTTCGACACGCGGCTTTCATGATGGGCTATATAACAAGATGCTCGTGATGATGGATGGACGAAGCTTGTTTAGCCCAGTCTATGGCGGTACGTATTGGAGCGACGTTGATTATGTGCTTGCCGACATCGAACGCATCGAAGTACTAAAAGGCCCCGGCGGAACAATTTGGGGAGGTAACGCGGTTAATGGTGTAGTCAATATCATTACCAAGTCTGCCAATGATACGCAGGGGACTTATCTCTCCGGTGTCGCGTCTAATACTGATAACTATGAATTTAGTGTTCGTCAGGGATTAAGCCTAAACGACAGTGTGAATGCTCGTGCCTTTTATAAGTACCGAGAAGAACCCACGTATCGCACAAACGCGTCTGAAAAATGGAAAGCACAAACTGCAGGGATGGTTTTTCAGCCAAGTAATGCCGAAGAAAATTGGTCATTACGTATTGGTGGTGAGAAAAGCTTTTATGAGTCGGAGTTGTATACGTTCCAATATGATAACTCAGGGTCGTTTGTCGGGTCACAAGCCAATGATTTCGATAACAAGAGTCAATCTGTTTACGTCCAATTCAACGACTCTCGTCATTTTGATGAAAGTTCGACACTCTCATATTCGTTATGGGGTGAATATAATGAGGATAATGCGCCAGACGCTCCGGGAAGCTATTCGACCCTTGATTTTGACTCTACTTATATCAACCAACTATCGGCAAACCATCAGCTAACACTCGGTGGTGGCTTGCGATATATGTATCTTGATTTCTCCTCTAGCCAAGTTTCGGATGTGGATTGGTACAATCCTGATTACTACGGTCGAGCCTACAACATCCAATCTGCCAACGATTATATTGCGAACGCTTTTATACAGTCTCAAATTCAAATGACGGAAGCGCTGTCTATTACTCTTGGTGCCAAGGTTGAACACTTTACACAGAATGATTCAACTGAGCTTTCACCTCAATTGCGCGGTTTATATAAGTTAACTCAACGTCATTCCGTATGGGCGGGGCTTAGCCGTGCAGTTGTTGCACCATCTTATATGGATTCCAATTCCACCTATTATTTCAATAGTTACAATGCTGACTCAAACAACAGCTACCTAGATGTATATAAATCAAGCTCGAGTCTTGAAACAGAGAACGTCGTAACGGCGGAAATGGGTTATCGCTACTCAAACAATTCAAATTTCGAACTCGATGCAACGATTTATCTGAGTGAACATGACAACCTTCGCTTCCACAGTTATGACCCGAATGATATCCCCGCGGATCATGTCTATATCGGGGCGTTGTCTGATGATTATAAAGCAAAAACTTATGGCTTAGAGTTAGGCGCGAGTTACCAACTCACCGCAGATCTAGCCAGTTACCTGAGTTACGCCTATACGACGTTAGAAGGTGAGAATAAAGGTAATGACCCTAAATCTAGCCCTCAAACGAGTGTTTATTACGATATTGATAATGAACATTTAGCCACGGCACAGTTGATGTGGAATATCACCGAAAGTTGGCAATTCGATGTGATAGGCCAGTACATTAATGTGAATTACCCAGACTATTGGGTAGCAGGCGATGGCACTCAATATGAATGGCAGTCTTACCCACATGAAATAACCTTTGATGCGCGTCTCGCATGGAAAAAATCGTCCGCAGCACCTTTAATTGAAGTGGTTGTTGAAAACATAGGTAAGAGTGACGGCTATCAAGCTGAATTCACATCTCAGAAAAGCGTCAATCAAGAGTCGGTGTATGTGAGGATCTCTCATGGATTCTAAATGGCTTAAGCATCGCATTAAGCTCGGCTTCTCTAAACTAGCCTTAGCTGCTTTAACGATGCTTATTGCGCCGTTGAACACCTCAGCGGCTAGCTTCAAACCTTATGAAGTGAAAGCGGTGTACCTTTTTAGAATTGCGAATTTTATACGTTGGAATGATGAAAGCTCTATGAACGCTGTGAACTTTTGTGTGATTGGCGATGAAAAGGTAAGCCAAGTGCTAACGTCAATTACAGAGGGAAAATCTATTCGTTCACTCGATATCCAAGTTCAACAGTCGATTACTTCTAAGTGCGATATTACGTATTTGTCTGACCGTGAAAATGACCAATTCCGCAGTCAAGAGCACTCGCCACATACTGTGACAATCAGCGACATTCCTAACTTTACGGACCTAGGTGGAGTCATTGAACTCACGCACATCGATGATAAGCTCAAACCTAAGATCAATCTAGAGAACGCACGCGGTGACTACGTCATTGGCTCAAACCTGTTACGAATTGCTATAGTGGAGGGCCAATAATGTTGTCTTTCATTAATAACATATCGATTAAAAACAAACTGATATTACCCATTATCATCTTCATCGCAGTCACTTTTGTCACGATTCAATCAGTAAATTACACTGTCACGTTTGAGAGGGAGAAAGAGAGTCTTATTCAGCGTGTTAAAGTGCTTGCACAAGGTGTTGCTTATAACCTGCAAGCCGCGATTTTATTTGAAGACAAGTCATCGGCTCAGGAAATCTTGTCAGCTTTCGTCGCAGATAAAGATATTGTTAGAGTGAAGCTCTATGACATCAACGAACAGCTTTTTGCCAGCTATCAGGTAAGCAACACTCTGGTTCCAAGGCCAAACACAGAAGAATTAGACGATATCGCTGATCATCAATTTGCCATCTCTGAGAATTTCATCTTCTTGCTCGTTCCAGTGATGCTGGATGGCGCAGTGATCGCGAACTTGAGAGTGACAATATCGAAAGAGACGTTTAATTCGATCTTAACGAATATTTTCAAGGTTGCGGTCGTCTACCTGTTGTTTCTGGTGATGTTAGGCGGAGTACTGGTCAAATTGGTGCAACGCTTAATTATCGAACCGATGTTTGACCTCAATGAGGCGATGCAAGCCTTTGTAGAGCGTCGTTCGAAGCAGCCTAAATTAGTCGTAACGAACCGCGATGAAATCGGTGATCTCGTTCGAGCTTTCAATACCATGTTAGAAAGGCTTCAACATCGCGATAACCAAATCAATTTTACGTTAGACAAGTTACAAGAAGAAAAATCGTTCGCAAATGAGGTCATTGAAACCGTTCAGCACTCGTTGTTGGTAGTGGATGAAAAAGGGCTCATCCTTCATGCGAACGCAGCTACTCGGGATATTTTTAAATGCTCGGAAGCTTTTCTTGAGAACTTGTTGATCCAAGAGTTGATCGCGACCAAGCAAAAGGGTTACTTACAAGATGTTATTGATGCCAATATCGAACTCAATGACGAATTACTGGAAACCACCGATCTCTTTCAATCAAAACGCTGGCTTCGTGTGAGCAGTCGTTCTTTGACAAAAGATGGTCGTATTCTTTATGCAATCCAAGATGTCAC
Source organism: Vibrio sp. 1CM24A (assembly GCF_023161725.1). Taxonomy (NCBI): domain Bacteria; kingdom Pseudomonadati; phylum Pseudomonadota; class Gammaproteobacteria; order Vibrionales; family Vibrionaceae; genus Vibrio; species Vibrio sp. 1CM24A. Next base: position 356,396 of record NZ_JALNTS010000001.1, on the reverse strand, counting down.
CGACATAGAAACGGCCATGAGTCGCCAGCGTATTGCTGCGGGTGTTTTCGAAAACAGTAAAGACGGTTTGATCGTGCTCAACTCGGCCAATGTGATAACCATGGTTAACCCGGCGATCACACAACTTCTCGGTTATCACTCTGATCTGCTGGTGGGCAAAACACCCTTTGAAGTATTTTCGTGGCAGCAATTTTCATCATTGATGCCGACAATTCGCAGTTCGTTAGACAACTATGGTCAATGGCAAGGCGAAGTGTGGGAGAAAAGCGCGTCCGGCACGTTAGTTCCAATGTTTGTCAAAGTGAATCGAATTGCCTCAGACAACGAGAAAGACGAGTTTGATATGGTATTAACGCTGTCTGATTTATCCAACGTTAAAGAGATGGAAAGACTCGAACACTTGGCTCATCACGATGCATTAACCGGGTTAGCGAATAGAGCGCAACTGTATAAGGTTATGGATGATGTTGTCACGTCGAGCCACTATTCAAATCAGCATTTCGCGGTTATCTACTTGGATTTGGATGGTTTCAAAGAAGTGAATGACAGCTATGGACACGATGCAGGTGACGAAATCCTTAAAGAAGTATCAAACCGATTGTTATCTCAGGTAAGAGCGGGGGATTTGGTTGCACGTTTGTCGGGTGATGAATTTGTTCTTATTATTAAACAGACAAACAAAGTCTTATTAGCTAAGTTAGCCGAACGATTGTTGGATCTGATCGGGCAAGAAGTGAATTATAAACAGCGTTCACTTCATGTTGGAGCGAGCTTAGGTATCCATTTAGCTGATGGCCCAGAGCGTGATATTGACGTGATTCTAAAAGTTGCTGATGAGGCTATGTACCAAGCGAAACGCAAAGGAAAAGGTCAGTTTGTGTTCGCTCGTGAGGGTAAATAGGCACCGGTGTTTGTGAGCTCACCCTAAGTTGTTGTATCATAAGTGATAGGTTGAATATTTTTAATTAAAAGGTCTGCTAAGCATGAATGTTTTAGTTACAGGTGGCATGGGTTACATTGGTAGCCATACAAGTATCCAGATGATCAACGCAGGTATGACACCTGTACTTTTTGATAGCTTGTACAACAGCAAACCAAGCGTTCTAGAGCGCATCGAAAAAGTCTCGGGCGTTCGTCCCAACTTCATTGAAGGTGACGTTCGTGATAAAGCGCTTTTGACTGAAACCATGAAGCAACACAACATCGAAGCGGTTATCCATTTTGCTGGTCTGAAAGCCGTCGGAGAGTCTGTGGAAAAGCCTCTTGAATACTACGACAACAACGTAAACGGCACTTTAGTTCTTGTTGATTCAATGCGTGATGCGGGTGTAAAAACCTTGGTATTCAGTTCTTCAGCAACGGTATACGGCGATCCAGCCAGTGTTCCAATCACTGAAGATTTCCCGACAAGTGCAACCAACCCTTATGGCCGTAGTAAGCTAATGGTTGAAGAGTGTTTAACCGATTTCCAAAAAGCCAATCCGGATTGGAGCATTACACTGCTGCGTTACTTTAACCCAGTAGGTTCACATCCAAGTGGTGAGCTAGGTGAAGACCCGCAAGGTATCCCAAACAACCTAATGCCATTTGTCTCTCAAGTAGCAGTAGGTCGCCGTGAATTCCTATCTGTATTTGGTAGCGATTATCCAACAAAAGATGGTACTGGCGTTCGCGATTACATCCACGTAATGGATCTGTCTGATGGCCACATCGCAGCGCTTGAGAAAGTAGGGCGCAAAGACGGTCTTCATATCTACAACCTTGGCACTGGTAACGGTTCAAGTGTATTAGACATGGTTAAAGCGTTTGAGAAAGCGAGCGGTAAACAAGTCCCTTATAAACTGGTCGATCGTCGCCCAGGTGATATCGCAGAATGTTGGGCAGACCCTGCTAAAGCTCAGAAAGAGCTTGGTTGGAATGCAACACGTACACTGACTGAAATGACTGAGGATACATGGCGCTGGCAGTCAACCAATCCTGATGGTTTCCCTGGTTAATCTAGTTGTTTCATGAATAGTTAACTTACAAAAAGATGCTTTAGGGCATCTTTTTTGATCTAAATCGAATAAAAAGTAAATTAGTGGTTAAAAAGTATCATTCTGTATCTGTTGTGTTATCATGCACGCGAATTATATGTTTAATGTTAATTTTCTTTGGAGTTAATCATGGAACTAGGCCTAATCATCACTTTCATCATTGCTGCAGCAGTAATGGTTAAGAAAGAAATGGCAGAGAAGTAATTTCACTTTATCCCTTTTTGATACAATTTTTAGTGAAATAATAAAAGCCAGCATTTAGCTGGCTTTTTAGTATCTGCAATTCAGGTTTTTAACGAATTAGAATTCGTACTTAGCTGAAATACCGTAGTTTCTTTCTGCTTGAGAGTTCTCTTTGTAAAGCTCATCATCGCCGCGAATATCATTCCAACGGTAGTACTCTTCGTTAGTTAAGTTGAATACTCCACCACGAATAGTAAGATCTTTCATTGGCTTGTAGTAAGCCGTCAAGTCAACAACCGTTGCACTCGGAAGCTCAGCTTGACCAGCGTTACCGCCGCTTTCGTCATCGAAGTTGATGTCTGAACCAGACTTGTTAGCCGTGTAGTTTAACTTAAGGCTAGTACCCCAGTTTTGGTTTGGAGCATCGTAGTTAAGACCTAATACAGCATTCCAAGGGTTAACACTATTTAGTGCATTACCGTTTCCATCTTCACCTTCTGTGTATGAAGCAACGAAGTGAGTTGAAATACCCTTAGGTGCACCAACCAAAACATCCCATAGTAACGTGTTAGAGAATTCAACACCCTTAATTGTTGCCGAATCTAGGTTGACGTTAGAGTAGTGTGTCGTTCCGCCAACTTTTTTCGTTACCACTGTTTCGATGAAGTCATCGTAATCACTGTAGTAAGCCGCAATTTCAGACGATGAAGCCTGTGTATTATGACGGTAACCTAGCTCGTAAGAGATACTGGTTTCTGACTTAAGGTCCGGGTTTGGATCGTTTACGTAACCATGTCCTGGGTTATCATACGTGTAGTACAGTTCATCGAAAGAAGGGGCTCTAAAGCCTTGGCTAATCTGGCCAAAAATGGTGCCTGTATCAGTAAGTTTGTATGTTGAGCCTAAACGTCCAGTTACCGCAGAATCAGAGAAGTCCGTAAGTGACTCACCCGTATTTTTACCAGGGTCTGTAGAGAAGTAATCGAAACGAACACCTGGAGTAACAACAAGTTTGTCGTTCATTAAGCTAATTTCGTCTTGTACAAACAGACCAAACTTCTGCTCTTTAGCATCAGGAGTGTATACATAAAGCTGATCATCAGTATCAGGATCAGAGTTGTACTCCATGTTTGTATTGCTAATATCACTATGTGTGTATGTTGCACCATAAACTAGGTAATGGTTGTTAATCTCTTTATCTAGCTGAGTTTCGATCTCAAGCTTATCTTCGGTGTATTCATAGTCTTTTGTTTGAAGATTGTCATTGTTAGCAGGGACATAAGGTGGGAAACCAGGACCTGCCGGTTTAAAGCGCTTCGTCACCCCATTTTCTTCTTTAGAGATGTATGACACTTTGCTCGTCACTGTGTCAGCGATAGCGCCATCAGCGAACCAAATGTGTTTAATCGCAAATCGATTTTGCTCTGTATCATCTGCACCCGTGTAGCTATCGTAGCTTGAGTGATAAATATCAGAGTCAGAAGTATCCTTAATTAGCTCAGCTAGAAACTCGATACGGTGGCTTTCGTTCAATTGGTATTGCAATTTTACCAATAGGTTATCTGCAGATGTATCTTGATCTTCTACTGCGTAATTCTCTAAGTTATTAGAGTCGCGGAAGTTTTGAAGCTCTTCACCGTCACGGCGAGTGTAAGCAACTAATGTTTCTAAATCACCGAATCGATTAGCTAACGCAACGTGCTCACTGAAAGAGTTATCTTCTGAAGAGTACGACAGTTTCGCTTGGCCGCCGAAGTCTTCGCCATCTTTCAAGAAATCAGAAGGGTCTTTAGTTTCGAAAGCAACAACGCCACCAATAGCGTCACTTCCGTGTAAACTTGAAGCAGCGCCTTTGATGATTTCAACGCTTTTCAGCATATCTGGGTCGATTGAGATACCGCTGGAGTTAATAAATGCGTAAGGACCACCATCAAATGAACCTGGTTGCGATGAGCCATCTACTAGGATCTTGACGCGCTTACCTTCCATGCCACGAATGTTGATGGTTTGTGCACCTTGACGAGAGCTTGAGTTCATCGTTACACCTGGAGTGTATTCGAAGATTTCATTCACGTCTTTCGCCATATTCTCTTCAATTTGCTTATCCGAGATAACAGTAACAGAAGCTGCTGTATTGATAAGTGTTTGATTAGTACGAGTCGAAGATACAACAACCTCGTCAAATAGGGCATAATCTTCAGCAAAGGCTGATGTTGATGAAAGCGCTAAAACGATTGAAGCAGAGAGTAGGGATTGCTTATACATCTGATAGTTACCTTAATTCCATAGTATTATCTTGATTTGCGAAAGATAATATTGGATCTAAATGATAATTACTATTATTTGCATTTCAATTTATTTGTACTTTTGTCATTAAAAACACGCCTAGACCGTATAACTCATTGTATTAAAAGACCTTTAATGGTTCCATTTATCTGGTGAATGCTTCCATTTTTGTGATTAACCTCTCATTTATAAAGTAGGAAACTGATGCATAGTCCAATAACACTTGAAGCGTTACACATCCTAGACGCCATCGACCGACGAGGAAGCTTCGCCGCTGCGGCCAATGAAATGGACAGAGCGCCTTCATCACTCAGTTATCAAATACAGAAGCTTGAACAAGATCTGGACATCATGATTTTTGACCGTTCTGGACATCGTGCAAACTTCACAGAAGCGGGCCAGTTGATACTTGAGCAAGGTAGGGTAATTCTTGGAGCAACAGAACGCCTTGTTAACGAGGCAAGCATTCTAGCCAATGGTTGGGAGCTCGATTTGACCATCGCCTTTGATGGTATTATCCCGATTGCTAACTTTTTCCCTCTGGTAGATGAACTAGGAAAAATCAGTAAAACACGTGTTCGTTTGCAAGAAGAGATCTTAGCAGGGTGTTGGGAATCCCTTTCAGACGGCCGAGCAGATTTACTGGTGTGCCCAAAGGTTGACACTATCCCAAACGACATGAAAAGTGACGTTATCGGTAAAATGGAAATGGTTTGGGTAGCGGCATCGAACCACTATGTTCACAAACGTTCTGGTGAATTCGACCAAAAGGCGAGAGAAAGTTACAGGGTTATTGCCATTGCAGACACCGCGCGCGATCAGCCAGCATTAAGCATCAATATTCTAGAAAAACAGCCACGTTTAACAGTGACGAGCTTTCCTGCGAAAGTAGAGGCTTTGACGTCAGGACTAGGGATTGGCACTTTGCCGAATAGTGTCGCTAAACCTTTGATTGAATCTGGCGTACTACAGCAGATCTCCGGTACAGAGCCGCAGCCTATTGATATCGTTATGGCTTGGCGACGCAATAAAATGGGCGACGCCAAGTCTTGGTGTATCCAACATCTTAAAAAGACATGGGCGTTAAAGTAACGGTAACACCATATCTGCAGTACCGTCTTCAAAACTGATATCTAGCTTAAAACCGAGCTTTTGAGCTAGTGTCAGCATCCCTCTATTGGTTGGCATTGTCATACCCGACATCTGTTTAGTCTGCTTCGCACGACAATAGTCGATAACTTTGGTCATAAGAATGCGACCTAAACCGACACCTTTAAGGTCAGAACGAATCAATATTGCGAATTCGGCGTCCGTGTTCTCAGGGTTAATCAGCGCACGGGACACGCCGATGATCGCTGGAACGCCTTGTTCCTCGCGAACGACCACAAAGGCGATTTCTCTATCGAAATCAATCTGAGTGAAATTCGCCAACGCCTCATGATTGAATTCACCGACATCACTAAAGAAACGCTTATAGAGATCTTCCTTAGACACACGGTTAATGAAGTCAGCATGCAGCGGTTCATCTTCGGGAAGAATAGGGCGTAACAACACTTCGGTTCCATCTTTTAGCTGGATACGTTCTTCAAGCTCGACTGGGTAAGGGCGAATGGCCAACCTTTCTTGCGGATCCCCTTCGTAGGCTTTCAATATGATATCAGCATCTAATATCGTGAATTTGTCTCCGTTGGCGAGTACTGGATGGATATCCAAATCATGTATTTCAGGGCAATCAACGACCATCTGCGATATACGTACCAATAATTCAGAAAGGCCCTCTATATCAATCGGGTTAGGAAGCTTTTGTAGACGAATCTTGCCACTTTTTATTGCTCGAATAATCAAGTAACGCGCCAGTGTCATGTTGAGCGGTGGAAAAGCAGCTGCGGCATCAATCGATTCATCCCATTCCGAACCACCTTGTCCAAGTAAAATGATTGGGCCGAAGGTTTCGTCTGTTGTAACCTTAATACGCAGTTCTTGGCCGCCCGCGAGCTTGGCCATACCTTGAATCAACAAGCCATGGATGTGCGCTGTAGGAAACGACAACTGAGAACGATCGAGAATCGCTTGAGCCGCATTAGCGACTTCACTGCTGTTTCTTAAATTAAGCATTACGCCTTGAACGTCTGACTTATGTGCAATATCCGGCGAGCGTAATTTTACTGCGACGGGATAACCAATCGTTTCGGCGATGTGTACCGCTTCACTTGGGTCAGAAGCGATCCAAGTTGGTAACACATCGAGGTTGAAGCTCTTGAAAAACTGGCTATTTTGGTGAGTATCAAGACTTACTGTATCTTTATCCAGTAATTGTCGTTCTATCCAATTTTTCGCATCTGCTAGATCTTCAATGTGTACTTTTTCTGCAGTAGTCGGCGTTTCCATTAACTGACGTTGGTTACGTCTGTACTCGACTAAGTGCATGAATGCGACCACTGAGCTTTCAGGGGTTCGATAGGTAGGGAAACCCGCTTCGGTAAACAGCTTTCGTGCAGGCCTTGCTGTTAGCTCACCAGACCAATTCGTCAGGATGTTAAAGCGCTTGTGGCGAGGGTGCTTTTTAATCGCTTCAATAATTCGCTCTGCTGTTTTAGCTGAATGTGCAACCGCAGAAGGGCTATGCATGATAAGAATCGCATCCGCTTCATCACCATCGAGTAAGATGTTTAAGGTGTCGATATAACGCTGATCACCAGCGTCTCCAACAATATCGATAGGATTGCTATGAGACCAACTCGATGGCAACACTTTGTTCAACTTATCAAGTGTCTCTTCTGAAAACTCTGCGAGCTTACCACCGCGGTCAAATAGGGTATCCACCGCCATAATCGCAGGACCGCCACCGTTGGTAACAATTGCTAAACGCTCACCACGCAAGGGGACTGAATGAGTCAGTGTTTCTACCGCAGCAAACAGTTCATGTAAGTTCTTAACTCGTAGCATGCCGCTGCGTCGGATTGCGGAATCATAAATAATATCTAATGTGTCGGCTCCGCCAGTGTGAGCCATTGCTGCGGCTCTGCCTTTCGCCGTTCGACCGCCTTTCAACACCAGAATTCGTCGGTTGCGCGAAGCCGCACGCGCTGCAGAAATAAAGCGCCTCGCATCAGTAATGCTGTCTACATAGAGCAATATCGCTTCGGTGTGAGAGTCGGTGCTCAGATAATCCAATAACTCCGAGAATTCGATATCGCTGCCATTGCCTATAGAGATAAAAGCCGAGAAACCGATCTCTTTGTCATTAGCCCAATCGAGAATAGTGGTACACACAGCTGCCGACTGAGAAACAAAGGCGATCTTACCGGGTAATGCTGTCACTGGAGAGAATGAGGCGTTCAAATTTAACCAAGGAACAATTACCCCCAAACTATTGGAACCCAACACTCGAATGTTGTGCTTCTTGGCAATAGCTAGGCATCGTTCATCATACGTCTCACCATTATCGCTTTCTTGCTGCATGTCTGAAGAAAGCACAATAACAGAGGCTATACCTTTCTCAGCCAGCTCTTCAAAAATGGCTACATTGCGGGTCGCATTGGTACACAAGATTGCGAGATCAGGAACAATCGGTAACGATAAAATGTTCTTGTAAGAAAGCACGCCGGCCACTGAATCATATTTCGGCGTAACCGGCATCACCGCACCTTTAAAATCCCCGTGCAATAAGTTGTTCATAACAATATACCCTGCGCGCGTTTCTCGTTGAGAAGCACCAACAACAGCGATTGAACGGGGTTTAAGTAGGGGATCAAGATGATTCATAGACATATCCTAGCAATGCACGTAAGTTCATCGTAACTTACTTTGCACTCACGGGTTGATGGCAAATTCACCGAATTCAGATGAATAAGCAAACACTGCATAAAGTTTGTGAAATAGGTCACCCACTAATGGTGTATAATCTCAAAGTTAACTTGATTCTAAACCGACGTATCGGCATGATTTATAGTAATTATTATTAAGGATATAGAGCTTTCCATGAAAAAATTTGCAATTGTGACTTTGCCACTGCTCTTGGCTGCATGTGTATCTGACGACTACGTTACCAATGTCACTTCAGATAGTTATCAAGAAGAGTACAAAACGGCAAAAGTTGAAGCTCCAGTTGTATCTCAATCTGAGCAAACAAGCGTTGTTGAAGAAAATGTTGTCAACGTTATCAGAACCGAACCTGTTGAACAGAAAGTCGCTCAAACGACTCAAGCTAAGCCAGTTGCAGTAGTGACAGGCCCAACCAAGAAACAACAAGACATGAACCAACGTTTTGGTTACACAGTTCAAGTTGTTGCTGTTGGCAGCCAAAGTAAAGTCGATTCTTTCGTGAAAATGCTACCTACGACTTCTCAACCAGTTTGGGAAAATTACAAAATGGTTAACGGCACTAAGTGGTTCACAGTACTTTATGGTGACTACGCAACGCGCTTAGAAGCTAAAAAGGCAATCTCAACACTGCCGAATACTTTCCAAAACTTGAAACCGTTCGTTAAGAGCATTGATGACATCAAGAACTCTGAATACCCAACGCTTAACAAGTTGAACTAAGTTTTAATTCAGAAAGAGGGAGCAAATGCTCCTTCTTTTGTTTTAAGACAAGCAGTTTTGTTTAATAGTTAATCGCTCGATCTTTCGAACACAATTTTAACGTTCAAAACACTGTACCTATTTCGACTTTTGTTTATCATTGAAGTCAGTATTCCTAGTTTCAAGGACCGAATTTACCCATGAACACCATTAACATCCTTCTACTTTGTGGCGGTGGATCTTCAGAGCATGAAGTATCTTTAGTTTCAGCCAATTACCTTTTTGAACAACTGAATAGCGTTGCAGATTTTAACGTTGTAAGAGTTGAAATTAAAAACGAAGGCTGGTGTCTTGATTCAGGTGAATTGGTTTATCTTGATATTAACGACCAAACCTTACGCGGTGACAATTTAGCATCTAAAGTCGATTTCATTGTGCCTTGCATCCACGGCTTCCCAGGTGAAACAGGTGACATTCAATCCCTGTTTGAAATGGCTAAAATTCCATACCTAGGTTGTGGTTCAGAAGCGAGTAACAACAGCTTTAACAAAATCACGTCAAAGCTTTGGTACGACGCACTCGGCATTCCAAACACGCCGTACCTGTTCTTATCAGACAACAATGACAAAGCTCACTCACAAGCAACTCAAGCATTTGAAAATTGGGGTAAAGTGTTCGTGAAAGCGGCTCGTCAAGGTTCTTCTGTAGGTTGTTACCAAGTTAACCAAGTAGAAGATTTAAGCGAGGCTATCAACAAGGCGTTCACTTTCTCGGACCAAGTATTGGTTGAGAAATCAGTGGTGCCTAGAGAGCTAGAAATTGCTGCTTATGAAATCGATGGCGAGCTGCATATCAGCAAGCCGGGTGAGGTGATTGCACCGAATGGCGCATTTTACTCTTACGAAGAGAAGTACAGTGCAGACAGTCACTCGATTACTGAAGTTGAAGCAAGTAACTTAACAGACGAACAGCGTGAATTAATTGCAGACAGCGCTCGAAAAGTCTTCACTCAGATGAAGCTTCGTCATTTGTCTCGTATCGACTTCTTCTTAACGCAAGACAACGAAATCTACCTGAACGAAGTCAACACCTTCCCAGGCATGACGCCAATCTCCATGTTCCCTAAAATGGTAGAACATGACGGTCACAAATTCAGCCAGTTCTTAGAGAACTGCGTGAGAACAAGCCTTTCTTAGGTTTCTAACTCGTTTTAGTTCACTTAGAGATGAACCAACCAGTGCCTTGAGCTTTCTGCCAAGGCACTTTTTATTTTTAAGGCTAACCGTTTTTACGAATGTTTCGTTTAGCCACAACTTATACCCAAGTAAGAATATCCAAGTAATCTGCGAACCGTCATTGCCAAGGTATTAACGCCTTAAACTTCATCTTCTCACGCTCTGCCGTTCCCGTGAAACCTACATATTGGGCTGGCATTGCAGGGCTGAGCCAACGACCAAAGTCCTGAATATCTCTAACCTTAAGACCTTGTTTCGACAACTCTTGTGCGGCACCAACACGAATCGAATTTCCAGAGAAATGGTGATTTTCTGGCAGTTGAAGTAAGTCGCTAGCTCTTCTCAATATCCTATAGATGGACGAATCATCCAAAGGCTGCAAACCAATATTTTCATGCTTGTCTATCGCACGAAATACTGGAAAGTCATCTTGTATACCACTAAACGAAAGCCAACGTTGAAGTGCAACACTGGCTACTTGTGATAACTGATAAGCCGAATCTTTGACTGTTACTTGGTAATGATCTTCAACGTACTCAACATCACTCATCGATAACACCTTAAGCTCTGAGCGTTTTAAAGCACACTCGAACATCACGTTATAAATTGCGATGTCTCTGATCTCTTTCAGGTTTGCTTTCTCATGGGAGAGCAACGTATTTAAATCTGTGAGATGCACAGATGTCATAGCATTGGTTTGTTTAGCGTCACCGGCCATATGAGACTGTAAGTGGAGCAGGGTAAAGCGAACTTGCCTATGCTTGATCGGGTTAGCAAAGCTCAACACAGTGTGTAACATGCTAAGCGTTGCAGTGTAACGTTTTAAGGATGCGTATTTTCTATCGTTAGACTCCGTTTCAAGAAAACGACGAACAGCAGTTATAGATGCGGGAAGTGTGTTAATCCGATGTTTGGTACAGAACGCATGATAGCGATTCCAATCACTGTAAATGCCCAACAGTGAATTGCGAGAGTATTGAAATCCTGTCAACTCATCTATAATTTCTATTGTCGCGTTGCTGTTTAATTTTTCAACAAATGAATTAATTATCACAGAGTCGGTTAAAATAGGGACTTTTTTTCTCAAATTACCATACCTCGACAGGTGTTTTTACCATATTATGCTTGATATCATTATTAGTATACTTATGATTAATGCAGTGAAAACAGAAAGATGATTAATAGATATGGCTAATTCAATTTACCGAAGCGTCCATCTTCAATCGATAGATGCTAACAACACAGTTTGGCGTGCTAAGTTAAAAAACAACGTTATTCAGGGCAACCTAGCTGCCGTGAAAAAGAGTATTGATTGGTGGATTGATACCGCATCTATTATTGATCCAAAAGAATTCATGTCATTAAATAAGTCGAGAGGAACTGGTGGCTCGACTGAAAACTTCAACGGCTACCAAATCAAGAATGACACCGGTGAGCCTAATGCGTGGTATTGCATGTTTAACGGTCGCTTAATCAAAGGCGGCAAGATTGCAATTCAACGCCATATAGAAGCTTACTTACTCGCAAAACAAAAAGCAGAGCAACAAAAGAAGTAAATTATGAGCCTAGTATATTCAACAGAAACAGGTCGCATTAAGCCTGAAGAAGAGAAAGTCCAACGTCCTAAAGGCGATGGTATCGTTCGAATCCAAAAAGAAACCAAAGGCCGTAAAGGCAAAGGTGTTTCTGTCGTAACTGGCTTAGACCTAGATGACGCACCATTAAAACTAATGGCAGCAGAACTCAAAAAAGTTTGCGGCTGCGGTGGCTCAGTAAAAGATGGCAACATCGAAATTCAAGGTGATGCTCGTGACAAGATCAAAGCGCACCTTGAAAAGAAAGGCTACAAAGTTAAATTTGCTGGCGGTTAATCTCTAACTAATACCAGGGTTAAAATCGAAGATTATTATCACTGGTTATTAGGTATTTTATGGTAAATAGCCAATATGGTTAAATACACAGTATAATTTAGAGAATATCGACACTAAACAAAGGCAGGGCATCACACAAAGATACCTGCCTTATAAACACCAAAACACATTTAACATAACGTACATAATACGCAGTCATGTATAGTTAATTCTAAAGGTAGTATTATCATCGTTTGTCCTTAAAACCCTAGTTTCAACTGACTCTCACGCTTCTTGCGCCGTTCAGAGTTTTCTTAGCGCATTTGAAATCAAATAATTATATGTGCGGCCAACATCTACACAATCCAACCTTCATTCAGCAAACCTAATTGACGAGAAACTTTGTCCATCTGGTTTAACTTATCTCCCCACTTCTCTGTTTGCACTAACGAACCGCGCCGCGCTGTGTGTGATTCTGGTGAGCATTGCTGTTGCTTATTTTCCAGATTTCACACACGCGACCAATGTTTCCTATCAACTGCACATGCTGAGCTTTCGTTTAAATCCATCAGCTAATAAAGTTCCTGTGTCTTACGTAGATTAGCACACACATTTTTCAAACCTTCTTAACGATTCTCTCTAGAGTTAGTACTTTGTGTTCAGCTAGCTTATTAAACGGCAATGCTTGTCCTATGTTGTTTGAAACACCATGCCAAGCTACCGCAAACATGTTTGCATAGATTCATTACACTTATACGCTGGTACACAACACCGAGACTTGGTAGATCCATAATCACGGTTTACCCTAAAATTACGTTCAATCGGATTTAGGTAGCTTTGGTAATAAACCTAAGAGTTGCTTGAAACCCATTGCTCTTTGTTTTGCTTTACCTGTTTTCTCTAGCTGATATGCCCGCTTTTGAAGTCGCAATGGTGTTACCGCCTGAGACTAAAAAACTTAGAAAGCGTTTATTGGTTATGTAATTAACAAATAAAGTGACACTGTATCTAGCTGTACAGGTAAAGCTTGGTCCTATGGAACACACAAAATAAAGAGCCCAAACAAGAACTGTATGTTTATACAGTTATATTATTAACCCCTTAAAAACGTCACCTTTCGTATAAATACCGAACAAAAACAACGCTATTTAGGCATATATCGATCGCTGGGCGCGTATTTTTTGGTGAAGAACGACTGTATCTGGCTTGTTAACCAAACGATACTAGCCAAACTCAATCCAAAGTCGAATCCCTAGTTGCGCCTACATACTCCATCACGCATAATGTTACAGGTTTACGTACGAAATATATTATGAGCGACAAAGCATTCAGACAACTCAACATCTTCTTCTCTGTTTTTTGCCTGGCAATGACCGTGCTGTCGCTGATCTCTTTCCATACCATCATGGATAAGAATTACATAATCACACCAGACAGATACCCTACGCGCGTAAATACAGACAGAGACCATGATGGCGGCACCATAGGGTCGTTATACAAGTCAAAAGACAAAATTGAGTTACAGTGTGACTTTAATCGTACCTATAGTTCACCTTTCTGTGAGGTTGAATTTGTTCTCTCTACTGAAGGTAAAGGCTTAGATCTCTCCACATTTGATTCTGTCACCATCAATATGGAATATGAAGGTCAAGAGGATCCAAGGTTTCGATTCTACATACGTAACCACGACGAAAACTACAGCGTCCAAGGCGACCCTATTTCTAACAAGTTCAATCGCTTAGACTTCTCATTTCCCGATAGAAAACATATCGATTTAGATTACTTCAATGTCCCTTTATGGTGGATTGACTACTACAACCACCCGATAACCAACAGCGCGGTCGATATTACTAACGCTGTTTCAGTTGAATTGGGGCTGGGAGCTAGCACGCTCGATGGCCACCATACTCTGACAGTCGAGAGCATTGTTTTCCACGGTAAGATTATGAACAAGGTTATGCTATGGAAGATCTTAATTAGCTTATGGGTAATCTACGCGGTCTGCTATGTCTGTGGGGCATCATACGTAGCTAGACGAGCGAGAATGTTTTCAGTAAACCAACAGCGTTTGTTAGCCCAAGAAATCGAAGAGTTAAAAATAAAGGCGACTACCGACCCTCTAACTGGCTGTCGTAACAGAACCGAAGCGTTAGATACCTTTTATGACTTTGAGCGTCTTGCACAACAAGGAAAGACAATTCACATTGCTCTGTTTGATTTGGACCATTTTAAGCAGGTAAACGACCAATACGGTCATGAAACCGGTGATCAAGTTCTTATTCTGTTTGTCTCAACGGTGATCGACAACCTTGGTGAGCAATACTTATTGTATCGTTGGGGCGGTGAGGAGTTCTTGTTAGTTTGTATAGAACAAACAACGCTACAGTGTCACGAAACGATTGCCAAACTCTACTCTTCAATGGACGAAACCACTTGGCCCAAAGGGCTTCACATTACCGCATCCGTTGGTTTTACCCAACTTACACAGAATGAATCGATTCGTTCAGCCATTAAGCGTGCAGACAAGGCACTCTATCAAGCTAAAGATAACGGGCGAAACCAAGTTGTTACGTTTGACTAAGCCTCATCAGACTGGCCTGCAGTTCAATATTCAATGCTCTATCAACACGCATCAATACCCTGTCGATATCTACTCTCTATTTAGTCAGCAATTACATTTTTAACGGCTGACTAAACAAGCCCATAAGTTTTGCTCTCTCATCAGAATTCTAATCGATTCGCACACACACTATCCGTAATACCGCCATCATTAGCTTTCTCAAATTGATACGCGTCGTTCCTTAATCGACTTCTACACAACTCCTTTACGCCTCGTAAGCTACCTAAATATTTGTTCTGTAAAGCACATATGTACCAACGAAGCTTATTTTGGACATTACCGCTGTGGCTTGTCTCGCCCTGTTCTTCGATGAACTCCTCATTTGTCTTCTTCTGAACATTCATGGATTCTCATCCGTTAAAAATACAAGTCACAACGTCACTAGCCTTAAAAAACGCTATATATTTAGTGACTTAGCTATAGCGACAAGAATGCTGACACCTAAAGTGACGGTTGTTTTACTTTCGGATCTTGCTGTAATTTAATTACAACCTAAGGCTAAGAAAAACCTGAAAAGTTAATTACTCTGACGTAACTTATTGAATAAGTAGTATTTAAGAGTTTTTGGCAGGTCGGAATTTAGGGTAACTAAAGAGTAGGTATGTACGAGATAATATACTAGAGGGTAAAATATTTAGTTATAGTGCACTAAAGTGTTAAAAAAGAAGGGCTGATGCCCTACTCTTCTTTATTACTCATTTCTTCGCGAATTTGCTCAGCAACGATTTTGATAGCTTGTGCTGTGCTGATGCCTTGGGTCATCATTTCTTGAATTCGTTCAACAGCTTTCTGTTGTTCTTCGTGAGAAAGGGTTGGTAAGTCGTTTAGCATGCTCTGCTCCTTTATTTAGGAGCAGAACTATATAAGGACTGTTAGTAACTAGCAAGGAAATTGATTGAAGCACCCATTGCATTTTCATTTGTGTAGTTAGCACTTAGATCTAACTGAAACAAGTTCAATGGCGAGATACCAATACCAGCTGTCACTGTTCCTTCTGAATCAGAGTAAGCTAGGTTCTTGTAATACCCTCCCCTTAGCTTAAGCTGACGTAACAGGTCTACTTCAGTACCAACACGAATCATCTGTTCATTGTCTTCGAACGAAGTAAACTTCTCTGTCTCGTTTAGGTCGTAATCAACACTTAACGTAAAGTAATCAGAAACGATACCTGCACCCACTGTGTATACCGGCTCTAGTTGGTAAGTGTATTTACCACCAACTTGGTGGGTCGCGCTACTTGTGCTGCTGTTAAGTACTCTTGTCGTGTCTTTGGTTTCAATGTCTCTAGAGATCAAGTTAGTTGCTGCAACACCCACTCGGAACGGGCCGAAAAACCAAAGTGCACCGGCATCCATGTTGAACGCTGTGTCGCCATCGCTGTTTTCTCTAACGTCAGACAAATCGTAATCATTAACCGACGCAACATAGTTGTACGTGTAAATACGTTGGATCTTAGGTGTGATACCAAATGAGATGTGTTGCCCCATAAAAGTTTGGTATTTTGCTAAAGAAAGGCCAACTTCTGCTACACCGATTGAAACTGCTTCAACAGTAGACAGTTCTACTTTGTCTTCATCTGAACCTGTCGTGTAAACGTTAGGAGTCGCAAATGATTCTGTATAGGCTTTAGCGAAAAGGTTTGCCGCGACAAACTGATTAGGAAGAGCAAACGCGACAACACCACCCAATTCTACATTAGCTTGGTTGCCATCAAGTTTGTTAAGCGCTGCATCTAAGTCTGCGGTGTTTGACGCATCAACGACACTATCGATATTCGATTTCATGTCCTTAGGGTCATTATAATTACCGCCGAAACTTGGCGTGATCATTCCCATGTCATCATTACGACGATAAATCGCAACAAGTGCTGGGTTATAGAATGGAGCTGTTAGGAAGTTTGCTGAAACAACACCAACACCACCCATCGCATCACCACGCGCTTCAATGGCGTAGTTTGCTGCTGAAAGAGGAAGACTGGCGAATGCAATTGACGCTGCGAGTAGTTTTGTAGTTTTTTTCATGCCGTTTATCTTTGTTAGATCCCTTACATAGTTAACGGCACAATTTTAAATTACTTTAACTCTTCTTCGCTAGAAATATCATAAGTTTTACTGATAGTTTGTGCTTGTTCTATCGCTATGTCGCCTTGCCAGCGTGAATGCACCATTGAAACCGCCAAAACATAGCGATCATTGGGAAGTTCTTCGCCAGTGAGGTTCATTGGATAATCAGATTCGTAGCTCTTGCCCCACACCTGCTCATAGTGTTCATCAACGTAATCGTACAAACCGATTTCGAGCTTAGGGAGCGGACAATAAGGATTGAGTAGTTCTTTTTTATCGATTCGCCAAGTGTCTTTTGATGCCCAGCGAACTTGTTGACGCATGGCGACTTCACCCAAAACAACCCAAGTGCTCCAAGACTTCCCGCCATCGTCTTTTACGCTTAAACGATATAAACCGGATTCAAGTTGAGAGGCTAAATTGTAACGCTTTCGGTATAGACTCACCGATGCGTTGTTAACCACTTCACTGTCTTTGGTTAGCTCACTGTCCGAAGAAACGATCTTATCGACCCACTTCTCGAAGGTAATGTCTTGAATGTTGTTTTCAGATTCGACATTAATCGATACTCGAAAGGTATCTCGACCAGGGCTTTGAATGATGTGTCTTTTAACGACGACTGAACTGATCCAATCCGGTAGTGTTTTTCTGGTGAGGGTTTTACCACAATCTTTGTTCAATGCTTGATCGAAAAGTTCATTGAGGTGATCTTCTCGTGATTGAGAAGAGTTGATTTGCCAAACTTCCACTAATGAATCAAACATCTGAGGTAAATCATTATCTAGCAGATGTTTATGAACTTGAGTCAGAGCATCGCTGCTCTTAAACCAATCCGTTGCTTGCGCGGTATTCGCTACGCAAGAGAACATTAATAGTGGAAGTAAGGCTATTCTCATTACGCTTTCATCTTGTAACCAACGCCACGCAGCGTTTCAATTTCTAGACCCGGCAGTTTCTGTCTTAGTTGCAGAACATGCGTGTCTACCGTACGTGTTGTTGGGAAATGGTTGTAACCCCATACATGGTCAAGCAGTTCATCACGTGTAAACACACGTCCAAGGTTACTTGCCAAGAACAGTAGAAGGTCAAATTCAGTGCGCGTTAACGTTACTTCCTGTTCATTGAAAAACACTTCACGTGTCGCTTTATCGATAACAAGATTCTGAGCGATAACTTTTGATGCATCTTGTTCTTCAGAATCTGGCAGGCGAAGTTGAGCCCGAATTCGAGCAAACAGCTCAGCCTCTGCGAATGGCTTTGTTAAGTAGTCGTTTGCACCCGAATCTAGGCCCGCTACTTTGTCTTTTACTGTCACGAGAGCCGTCAGCAAAATCACTGGGATATCTTTCTTTTTCTTCCAACCTGGAAGTGAATCTACTGAGTCGCCATCAGGAAGTTGACGGTCTAGAATCACTAGATCCGCTTGTTCCCAGTAGCCTTCAACTTCAGAGATCAGTTCTGCATGCAAACATTCATATCCAGCTTGCTCAAGGCTAACTAATAAACCGTCAGCTAAATTTTTATCATCTTCAACGAGAAGCAATGTCTGTTTCACAAGGTATCTCCAAAATAAATGTTGTTGGGGGGCCGATAAGCGTCATGTGACCGCCCATTTTTCCAACCATAGATTCCACTATCGTCAGACCTAAACCGAGTCCACTCTTACTTACGAATGGCTTTCTTAGTTGCCCCCAGTCTTTGCGAGACAAGTCTCCATTATCTATAACTTTGAATGTCAGCTTCTTGTCAGAAGTATTCAGTTCTAGAATTACTGGAGCCACGCCGTATTTCACGGCATTTCTGATTAGGTTATCGATACACGTTCCTAACCAATATACGTTCACTTTTGCAGCTATATCTTTGTTTACACGTAGCTCAATCCCCGGTGCAAAGTCTTCTTCAACTTTGTATTGGAGCCACTCTTCAACACTTGGCACCCACTCTGTTGCGAGCGGTTGGTTATCTGATTGCAGGTAATCTTTACTTGCTTCCGCCAACTGTCTTAAACGGCGTGTATCTTCACACAGCCTACGGAACTCATCATATACCGATTCTGGTAAGTGTTCGAACTCACGTCTGAACCCTTCCACCGTCAATGACAAACTCGCAATCGGCGTTCTTAATTCGTGCGTTAGGATTTGAAGAACCAGCATGCGACTCTTCATCTCTTGTTTCTTACTGTTCCAGCGGTAAATCGCCCAACCTAAGACAAGCATTATGTTGGCAATTACCAAGATAAACATGGCGACTTGCAGAAGCTCTGAATGATCTTCTATTTCCCAACACACGTTACCACGCTGGACAAAACAGCTATTGCCTTCTGAAGACAAGCTAAACGATAACCCTGCAAGCGTAGCGTTTTCGTTCCAGACTGATTCTTTATACAGGTAATATCTGTCGCCACGTTTTACCCACATCTCATCGAGCTCAACAAACATACTCGCACCAGCAAGCAGTGCGGTGATGGCTTCGCTATCCATTTGTTGCAAGCGAGACAGCAGTTCGTCGTGTTCGGTATTTGGTCGCTCTTGAATATGCATAAAGCGCTTCAGAGAGTCGAACTTTTCTGGGTACTTCTCAACGTATCGTGCAGCATAAGAACCACCACCAGGGTGAATTAAACCACTACGGCTAAACCAACGGTCAGAAAGCTTGGTGCCTTTACACATTGCACGAGTAAAAACTAAAGGCTCAGTAATCAACGGGCTTAACGGCAGTTTACCGCTACAGGTTTTTGATAACTGGTATAAGCGCTGGATGTCTTTTAATGGATACTCTGCTGTTTGTGGCAGCATAGAAGACGGCATGATCAAACGTGTTGGATAATCAGCCTGTAGCACTCGAATATCGTAAGATTCGATTGCCGTTTCATGATCAAAGAGTTTGGTGAAATTATCGATACGCTCAGGTAAAGAGTCAGCAAATGCGTTTGCAGACACAGACAACGTAGCGATAAGAAGAGTAAATGTTCTTTTGATGATCACAAACCAACGCAAATTCATATAGATCAACCAAATATATACCATTCGCTATCAAAGATAAATTTTTAACCGCATGAAAAACAGTGAGAATGGCGAGTTACAGAGATAAAGTCCGATATATTACTGCCATACTATACAGACGTACTAGTAGACTGATTGACCAGCCCAACCTCAATTGCGACAAGTTTTTGCATAAGCTTCGTTAACTTCTTAGCAACTGATCTCACACATAGAGTCGCTTTCGTAAGATAAAAAAAGGAGCTCAAATGAGCTCCTTATCGAGTTATTACAGATTGCTTAGAGGTGATCTCTATAGATGTTCTAAGATGCTTAGACAGCTCTTTTTAGCATCGCCAAACAGCATCTGTGTGTTCTCTTTGAAGAACAGTGGGTTTTGCACACCGGCGTAACCTGTGTTCATCGAACGTTTGAATACGATAACATTCTGAGCGTTCCAAACTTCGAGTACTGGCATACCAGCAATTGGGCTGTTTGGATCTTCAAGTGCTGCAGGGTTTACGGTGTCATTCGCACCAATTACCAATACAGTATCTGTCTCATCGAAGTCATCGTTGATTTCGTCCATTTCCAGAACGATATCGTAAGGCACTTTAGCTTCAGCAAGCAGTACGTTCATGTGACCCGGTAACCTACCCGCTACTGGGTGGATACCAAATCGAACATTAATGCCCTGCGCTCGTAGCTTCTCAGTGATCTCATGTACTGGGTATTGAGCTTGAGCTACTGCCATGCCGTATCCAGGAGTGATGATTACTGACTTTGAGTTTTTCAGCATATCAGCCACATCTTCAGCTGATGTTTCGCGGTGTTCACCCTGCTCTTCATCGCCATCAGACACAACCACTTCTTGGCCGAATCCACCAGCAATAACGCTGATGAAAGAGCGGTTCATCGCCTTACACATGATGTAAGACAGAATCGCACCCGACGAACCAACCAATGCACCAGTTACGATAAGCAGATCGTTTGCAAGCATGAAACCTGCCGCGGCTGCTGCCCAACCAGAGTACGAGTTAAGCATAGAGACAACTACTGGCATATCTGCGCCGCCAATCGATGCCACTAGGTGGTAACCGAATGCGAATGCGATAAGTGTCATCACCATTAGCGCGAACATGCTGCCGTCCGCTTTAACGAACATGATCATCAGTAGCGTAGAAACTACGATAGCCGCTAGGTTCCACTTGTGCTTATGAGGGATGTTCAATGCAGACGAAGAGATAACGCCGCGAAGTTTACCAAACGCAACAATAGAACCCGTGAACGTCACCGCACCGATAAACACGCCAAGGAACACTTCCACAAGGTGAATAACGTGCTCTGCATGAATATCTGCAGGGTTGATAGAAACAGCAGCAGGTGGATCGATGTAGCTGTTGTAACCTACAAGTACTGCAGCCATACCTACGAAGCTGTGCAGAATTGCAACCAGCTCTGGCATTTCAGTCATTTCTACTTTTCTTGCGTAGTGGATACCAATA
The DNA here is from genome assembly GCF_023161725.1 of Vibrio sp. 1CM24A. Lineage (NCBI taxonomy): Bacteria > Pseudomonadati > Pseudomonadota > Gammaproteobacteria > Vibrionales > Vibrionaceae > Vibrio > Vibrio sp. 1CM24A. The sequence continues at coordinate 335,116 of NZ_JALNTS010000001.1, read as the reverse complement.
CCACCACCGATCACCATAGCAATGATGATCCACACAATACCTGCAGAGTGAGGGCCAAAGATCGTTGCGATCAACGCGATTGCCATACCCGTGATACCGTAATAGTTACCTGCACGCGCAGATTCCTGTTTCGATAACCCAGCCAAGCTCATAATAAAGAATACAGCAGCAACAATATAAGCTGCTTGTACTAATCCTTCAGACATCTGTTACTCCTTAGTCTTTACGGAACATTTCAAGCATACGTTTGGTCACGGTAAAGCCACCAAAGATATTGATACTTGCAATTAATACGGCAATAAATGATAAGAACGTGACGACGCCACTTCCTTGTCCGATTTGTAACAGTGCACCTACTACAATGATGCCTGAAATCGCGTTAGTCACGGACATCAAAGGCGTATGCAGAGAATGGCTTACATTCCAAACTACGTAATAACCCACCACACAAGCGAGAACAAAAACGGTAAAGTGAGATAAGAACGCAGCAGGAGCAACCGAAGCTACCCAAGCGAATGCACCAACAGCAATTGCCATGCCTGCCGCTTTCTTAATTGGAGAAACAGATTCTTCAACTTTAGGCTCTGGTTTGGCCGCTTTTGGCTTAGCTTGTTGTGGTTGAGCTGAAACTTGAATCGGTGGAGCTGGCCAAGTGACCTCGCCCTCTTTAACGACAGTAACACCACGCAGAACAACATCTTCAAAGTCGATATTGATGTTGCCATCTTTCTCTTTGCAAAGTAGTTTCAACAGGTTAACTAGGTTCGTTGCATACAGCTGAGATGATTGAGTCGGCAGTCGACCAACCATATCAGTGTAACCAACCACCTTAACGCCGTTAGCCGTTGTAATGACTTGATCCGCAACCGTGTATTCACAGTTACCGCCATTGGCTGCCGCAAGGTCCACAATTACGCTGCCTGGGCTCATGCTATCGACCATCTCTTTGGTGATAAGTTTAGGCGCAGGACGACCTGGAATCAGCGCGGTTGTAATGATGATATCAACGTCTTTCGCTTGAGCTGCATAAAGCTCTTCCGCTTTCTTATTGAATGCTTCAGACATCTCTTTTGCGTAGCCGTCACCAGCACTGGTATCTTCCTTGAAATCGACTTCCAAGAATTCAGCACCCATCGACTCAACTTGTTCTTTAACTTCAGGACGAACATCGAATGAACGAACGATCGCACCTAAGCTACCCGCAGCGCCAATTGCCGCTAGGCCAGCAACACCAGCACCTGCAACCAGTACTTTTGCTGGTGGAACTTTACCCGCAGCTGTAATCTGCCCCGTGAAGAATCGACCAAACTCGTGCGCCGCTTCAACAACAGCACGGTAACCCGCGATGTTTGCCATAGAACTCAATGCATCTAACGCCTGAGCTCTTGAAATTCGTGGTACAGAATCCATCGCCATCACGTTGATGTTACGACTGGACAATTGTTCCATTAATTCTGGATTTTGAGCAGGCCAAATAAAGCTGACCAATGTAGCGCCATCTTTAAGAAGATCGATTTCATTTTTAGACTCGTCAACGATCGGAGCGTTAACTTTAAAGATAATATCGGATTTCCAAGCTTCATCTGCGGCGACAACTTTTGCTCCAGCTTGTTCATAAGCTGCATCTTCAAAACTTGCTAACGCACCTGCTTGTGATTCAACACAAACTTCAAACCCTAATTTTAGAAGCTGTTCTACCGATTTCGGCGAAGCAGCGACTCGCGTTTCACCTGCGAGCGTTTCTCTTGGTACACCAATTTGCATAGCTATTCCTTGACTATTGGCACGAATGACTTATTCGTTTGTATCTAACGACAACTAATACTTCAAGCGTTTTGTTCAAAGAACAGGAAAAGTTATTACTTATAACGATTTGGATGGAATTTGAGCGCTTCATTTGAAAAAATGACGACCGTCTAGAACGAAGAGGTCAAACCACTTGCAAATAATCCTTTTAATAACAACCTACTAGCTGTTCTTTGTCCCTAAAACTAAAAAGAGCTTTCAGCATATACACTGAAAGCTCTCTAAATTATGACCAACATCAATTCTAACCCTAATTGGTTAGCTAAATATATTGTCGCCCATTTGGTCGATGAACATCTGCGATTTTTTGAGCATCAATTCATCGGCATCTTGTTTGTTTGAAACAACATCTGAACGAATAAAACGGTGAGTTTTGATTTCACCATCGAATTCTTTCTCGATTCGCCCAGCAACACGGTATTGACCAGATTCTGCAATGGCATCTTGATAGATATTGAAACCCTTATATTCGACTGGCTCAATCTCTACTTTTTGTTCGGTTTTTTCTTTGCCACCAAATAATCTAGAAAAGAATCCCACGTTTTTTACTCCTTAAATGACCGTATTCACCCTAAACTATCATGACTGTTTACGGTTCAACAACGGCTTTTCATACCATTGCAATTCTACGTCATCATCAAAATTGTGTTGACTAAATATAACGGGCACATTGTCGTCACGTTCACGTCTTCGATCGTCAATGATCATACTTTCAGCATTTTTGACCGCGATCTCGCTATTGCGTTTATAGAGCACCAATTTGTCTTCTGGCAATGCTGAGAGAAAATCGATATCAAAACGAATATAGATAGGTTTTAGCTGACCTAAAGCCAAGCACGCGAGGTCGGCCAACTGTTCATTGGTATAACTAGACACATATTCCTCCGTAGCCAAAACATGACCTACCAGAGTTTCCATATAGTTATGTACATCAACACTAATTTGCATACCATACCTCCATTTGTAGCGGTTGTTTATGACCTAGTTTTGATCAATCAACAACCTTATCCCAGAACTTACATTAATTCCGTTCTAGACCTTACTCGAACTTCATTACAGATTTACAGTTCTCGCTTGTTGGTCATCATGTAACCATTAAGTACAAACCACCTAGATTTTGCTAAGTATCTATAACGACTAATTAATTTCTCATATATACTGTTTAGTTCGTTCTATGGTTAATAGCAACTCAAATACATATAAAAATGGTTGCACCAATAGCGAGCTATGGCTATGTTTTTGCTCTCATTTAAGCAAAATGCTTGGCAATTGCTTGTTTAACCGTATCCTACGTATAGTATTAATTAATAAGAAAATCATTATAGTTAGGCTCACCACATAAATGGCATCTTCTTTTGTAACGTCGAGCATGTTTCGATTCTGCTTTCCCTTACTTCTATTAGCAATGTTATTCGTAGGTATGAACAACGTCATTCTCGTGACAGATTCAAACTTAGGGTTTGCTAGCAACCTCCCTTACATTTTATTGAGCGTTGCGGTTCTGCTATGCCACACATTCAGACAAGGTCGAATGGCGATGGTATCGGTGACCATGCTTGTCGCTTACCTGATCATCCAAGTTCGATTACAAACGCCTCTCAATACTGGCACAACGCTATTAGAGCTGTCGTTACTGGCAGCATTAGTACCGGTCACTTGCTTACTTGTTTATGCCTTCCCTGATAACGGCGTAAACTCAAAGTCGATGCTGCTCTACGCCATCGTTCTCATTCTATTTATGGTGTGGGCGCAATTAATCGTCTCTCATTTCCATGCCGGCGGTTTTGAATCATGGAGTGAAGGTCTTTTGTTTATTGTCAGAGACTTCTCCAAACTGCCTTTTGTTTTAGTGTTATATAGCCTTTGCTTGCTTGGCCTTACTGCCATTCTCGTGTTGGTGTATAACCGCTCTATCGATGTTGTGGTTTATAGCGCTATCCTGCTTTCTTCTTGTACGTTCATCTTCTTTGACGTTCAGTACATCTCGAGCACCATGTTCTCGCTGTCAGGCACGTTGATCATCGTCTATGTGATGTCTGCCAGTCATGATATGGCCTTTAATGACCAACTGACTAACATCCCCGGTCGACACGCCTTAGAAGTCGATATGAAGCACTTGGGGCGGAAGTATTCGATGGCGATGGTCGATATCGATCACTTTAAGCAATTCAACGACACCTACGGACATGACATTGGCGACGATGTGTTAAAACTGGTGGCGCGCATTCTGAGGGAAACCACAGGCGGCGCTAAAGCTTATCGCTATGGTGGAGAAGAGTTCACGATTATCTTCAAAGGCAAACATTCAGAACAAGTTAAAGAGCACCTTCAAGCTCTGATTTCCGAGGTTCAAAACTACGACATGACGATTCGGAATAGTCACGAGCGCCCTGACGATCATGAAGTGGGTATGAAAAAGCGTGGCAAGAACGGTAAACCATCGGAAGTGGTGAATGTGACGGTGAGTATTGGATTGGCTGATAGCACAACCACCAGACATCCTGAAGAGGTGTTGAAGCTTGCTGACCAAGCGCTGTATAAAGCGAAAGAAACCGGTCGAAACAAACTGTGTATTGACCGTTAACAATAGTTGATAGCGAAGATATTGAGTGCTAGAGATCTAAATAGCTTAAGCCATTAATAGCGAACTGCTTCAATAACTATCACTTCCAAGTTCAACTAGCCTCATTGATTTGAGGCCGTAGGGGCTTAACTGGAAAAAAGAGCTTAATCTTGGTTGAAGAATATAACCAAGCTGCCACCTTTTAAGCTACTTCCGTAGTTAATCGTAAAACCTATTCCCACGTTATCGACCCACTCATTAAACAGGTTTGGGTTAAGCAACCAACCAACACTGCCCTCGTAGTAAGATGTGGTGCCCATAGATGCCACCGTGTCACCACCAATATCAATTCGTCTTATACTCGAGTACATCGATGTGATGTTCTTATCCCAACGCACGAGATCATAGAAAACCTTGGCTTCATTGGCGATATACCACCCTTCAGGATGACCGACATTGCCATTATTCGCCTCGCCCCAGCCGATGCCATTAAAGTAATGCCAACTGGTGCTCAATTTATACTTTCCCCAGTCATTCTTATCTTCGTACATCAGCTTGATTTTAGGCTCGATGATGTAAGCCCAAGCATCAGTATTGAGATATACGCCATCCAGTTGGTCTTGAATAGGCTTTAGCAATGAAGCGCGATATTCATAATCATTGCGGTAGTAAGAGATATGGTTACCGATAGCAGAGCTGAAGCTCCAATATTCGTCTAACTGGGACACATTCGCGAATTCCACGTAGCCAGACACTACCGACTCTTTTTGGAAGTCGTTTCTATTTGCTGCCGCGTACTCAACATCATTCTCGATCCGCAATGCAGACAAGCGCAGAGTCACCTCTTGATGGTTGTCTTCAATGTAACTGGGTAGTTCAAATGTGTAAGGCAAACTCAGGGAGGTAATGTTTTGTCGACGACTCACCGAATCATTCGAACCGATGTCTTCATTGTCCAAACTAAATACTTTATTGGGATCAAAGTTGTTGATGCCAAAAGTGAAAACATCGGTGTCGTTGAGCAATACACTGGTGGCAAAGCTCTGCTCTAGATCCTTTCGGAAAAGATCAGATAGCGTATTGGCATTAACCGTGGTCGGCAAAGCGGTAAAAAATAGAGGAACCGCAAGCGTCCAAGATGTGTTAGTCATAGAAAATGACTTCGAATGTGGCATTTCTTTTATCACTTAAAGCACTTCCTAGCTCAAACGCTATTAGAAGTATAAATTCAAATATCTAAAAGAGCTCGCCAACTAACGAGCAAGCTCCAAAATGTTGCGTTGTACAAATGTATTTCTGCCGCTTTGCTTCGCTTGATAAAGCGCTTGATCGACCTTTTCGTAAATAGACGCAATAGATTCGCTACCTTCTGGCACAAATGACAACACACCTTGTGACGCTGTCACTCTATCCGATACCGTTGAGTGTTCATGAGCGTAGTTCATCTCATGCAATGCCTCTTTAACTCGAGTCGCGTGTACCTTAGCGCCTTCAGTGTCTGTATCGCTAAGAATCAGAACAAACTCTTCACCGCCATAACGACCAACAAATTCTCCCGCACGCACAAACAGCTGTTTCAAGGTATTAGCAAGCCCTTGTAAGCACTTATCCCCTTGAATATGACCATAATTATCGTTGTAAGGCTTAAAGAAGTCTACATCTAGAAGTATAACTGTCATGGATATATTACGTCTTCCGTGCCACGCTATGCTCTCTTCAAGCTTAGTATCCATATATCGACGGTTATACAATTTGGTCAGGCCATCTTCGTTGGCTTGTTGCTGCAGAAGGATGTTCAGTTCTTCGAGTTTGGCTGTGCTCTGTTTTAGCTCTCGTCTCATGTGCGCGATACGTTGCATCGCAATCAACTTAGAATTTAAAACGACCTTGTTCACCGGTTTGATCAGGTAATCGTCGCCACCAGCGTCAATCGCTTTTGCGATCATCTCAGGTTCTTCGTGACCACTAAGAAAGATGATGGGAACCCATTCTGGGAATCGGCTTCGAACCTCATTAGCCACTTCGAAACCATCCATCTCAGGCATGCTGATATCAAGTAACACGAGTTCAGGATCAAAATCAGAATAAACACTCAGGGCTTCTTTTCCGCTACCGACAGCTTCTACAATATGACCCAGTTGCTTGAGTCGGATAGCAAGTTGCATCCTATCTAGTTGAACGTCATCAACCAGCAATATGCGCATCGAAGATCCCTTTTCTATCATCACATCACCTTTATCTAGTGTTGAATATTCAAAGTAGCTCAAATTTAGGCTTAAATCATGCCCTAATCTCTATATTATATTGACTTTTTTACAGATCTTTTTAGCATTGTTTCTTTTTAAAGAGAAATACTATGTCAGACGCTACAAACAACGAACAACAAGAAATCGATTTAACCACCATCTCACCAGAACTTCGTCAAGTTATCGAATTTGATGGCGTGCCAAAAGAGATGCACTTTATGGTTACTTCTATTCACGAAGTGTCTGAAGAAGCAGTACGCGAAGCTTGGGACAGCCTTCCAGCAAGCGCACAAAATGTTTTAGACAACTTCGAGCAGTTCCACGCTCTAATCTCAGTTAGCCAAGCTTTCGCTGGTGTTAACGTGATGGAAGAGTTCCCTACTCTTAAACTTCCAGAAGACATGACTGACGAAGAAAAAGAAGAGTACCGTGCTCAACTGCTAGACCAAGTTCTACACAACTGTGTTAAAGACATGGTTAAACAAATCAAGAAAGCTCGTCGTGATGCAATCTTGAAGCGTGATTTCAAAGAAGTTTTTACTAAGTAAGTCGCTCGTTGCCTAAAACTAGGCTAAGCGCTAACAGTAATACTTAAGATTAAGCCGCATGTTGCTTTAAACACGCGGCTTTTTTATATCCGCTATTTTCTGTAGTTCGATCGTTACGCCTGTATGTTCTTGTTACGAACGTTCATATTATTCGACAAATAATATGCCTTAACAGTCATACAGTGTGGAGCAAAACTGGCAGTTATACCGTATAAAAATGACGCATGTCTCCATTCATGGAATCAAGATCGTATTTTCAGAACCTAGAATCGGCAGTATCGCGACAATATCGAAAAGCTGACCTTCTCAGATTTAATGCGTTACCGCGATATCTCTTTGAGCGACACTCACACCTTTAATTTGCGCGTAAACACGCTGCCCGATTTCTAGATTCAACTCATCCAGCGCCCACAAAGTAATGGTTGCCCATAGGTAGCACCCAGACTCTAACTCTAGCTCGACAGCGACACTCTGCTTATTTGTGCCCTGTTGGTGCGTCTCTACGCTTTTAATGGTGGCAGGAAGGATGTTACGTATCGAAGTTCCTTTCGGCTGTTCTAGCGTGATAGAGACGTCATTTGCCCTAACTTGTAGCCTCACTGTAGTACCAAGCTCACTCGATACTTTCTGAACCCATAACGACGTCGACTTTCCTAACATCAGGCGAGACAGCGCATAATCGTCATTGTGTTCAGCTAATTTCGCTTCAAACAACGAGCTTTGCTCTGAAAAAGATTGCCAAGGTTGCATAGCTCTCGATGCCCACACCTCTTCCGTCACGCCCGACGAAATAACTTTGCCTTGGTCAATAATCACAAGGTGATTTGCCAAGCGTAAAATTTCATTGAGGCTATGAGTGACATAAATGATCGGGATTTGGACGGTTTCGGATAAGTTTTCCAGAAATGGCATCACTTCGCGCTTACGAGGCAAGTCGAGAGACGCTAAAGGCTCATCCATCAACAAAATGCTCGGCTTGGATAACAACGCGCGGCCAATCGCCACACGTTGCTTCTCACCGCCAGACAAACGAGCTGGGTATCGGTCAAGCAATGAACCCAAAGACAGCAGCGAGACTATTTGCTCAAAGTGTGCTTTATCGACGCTTTTCATGCCGTATTTAAGGTTCGCTGCCACCTTCATGTGTGGAAACAATCGCGACTCTTGGAACACGTAACCGACGTTGCGTTTGTGAGTCGGCAAATTAATGCCATTTTGACTATCGAACAGTGTCGTGCCAGATACGCTGATCAAACCTTTATCGGGCTGTTTAAGGCCACTGATCGCATTGATAAGTGAGGTTTTACCCGCGCCAGAACGACCAAAAATTGCCGTAATGCCACTACTTGGTAATTCCAAGTCGATATCAAAGAAGGTTTCACCGAGTTGTTGTTGATATTGGAGGATCAAAGCACTCATGCATTGCCTCCCAAACGTTGTGCTGACTTTTTGTTGAGCCACTCAGAAAGCATCAATGATCCCAGAGCTATCACAATAGAAATGACACACAAACGCGCAGCTTCCATTTCCGCACCAGGGGTTTCAATAAAGGTATACATAGCCAAAGGAATGGTTTGAGTTTCACCGGGAATATTTGAAACGAAGCTGATGGTCGCGCCAAACTCCCCTAAGCTTCTTGCGAATGAAAGCATGGTGCCGGTGATGATCCCTGGGATCATCAAGGGTAAAGTGATCGTGAAAAACACACGAACAGGTGAAGCGCCTAATGTTGCAGCCGCCTCTTCAAGCTTACTGTCTACGGTCTCTAGGCTCAGTCGGATAGAGCGAACCATCAGCGGCAGCGCCACAACCACACAAGCGAGTGCCGCGCCCTTCCAGCTAAAGCTAAATACAATACCAAACACGTCATTGAGCCACGAGCCTATAATGCCTTGCCTGCCCATCATCACTAGCAGTAAATAGCCGATGACCACAGGTGGAAGTACCAAGGGTAAATGGACAATGCTCTCTACAATGCTTTTGCCTACAAATTGTTTCTTAGCAAGCAGCCATGCTAAACCAATGCCGATAGGAATAAGCCATAATATGGCAAACCCAGCGACTTTTAAGCTCAGCATTAAGGCTTGGTATTCGTATTCCGATAAATACATCATCTAACGCACTTCAAATCCAAAACTGTTCAAGGTGTCTTTCGCTTTTTCGCTCTTTAGGAAAGTATAGAACTCTTCTGCCACAACTTTATCACTCAACTTAGCTACAGGGTAACGTATTGGTGTGTGCAGTTCTGATGGGAAGGTCGACACTAGGTTTACTTCTTTAGAAAGCAACGCATCCGTTTTGTAGACAATGCCAAGCTTAGCTTCACTGCGCTCGACTAAGGCTAAGGCCATACGAACATTGTTACTTGGAGCTAATCGAGTCTTCACATCATCCCATACACCCAACGTTTCTAACGCTTCTTTCGCATAGATACCAGCAGGAACCGACATGGTGTTACCCACTGCAAGCCTCTCATTAGTAAGCAGTTCAGCCCATTGTTTACCTTTTGATAGGTCTAATGTTACCGATGTCTCGTTCGGTGAAATCAGTACCAATTCGTTTTCACATAGATTTGTGACATTGTCACTAGAAACCAATTTGCGATCGACTAAATGCGTCATCCATTTTTCATTTGCCGAGATAAAAATGTCTGCTGGTGCTCCTCTTTCGATTTGTCGCACCAAAGACGACGTACTCGCATACACAGGAATCACATCGACAGAATGGTCTTTCTCAAATTCTTCAACCAGCAAATTAACCGCATTGGTCATCGACGATGCAGCGTAAACTCGTAGCTTTTCGGCAGCAAAAAGATGAGTAGAAGTCAGTGCCGAAGTTAAGGCCATGGTTAAAAGGAAGACTCGCTTTTTCATTGTTATCACTTATCTATTGTTCGTTTAGTTTCTTTAGCTAACTTCTAAATGGCGGCTTAAGCAGTTAATTCAGGCCAAAGCAGGTCAAGATTTAAGTACTCTTCGATGGCATCAGCGATTCGATTAATACCCAGCTCTTTAAGCTGTTCGTGGTCAATCGCGGTCACATCGTTGGCTCCTGCCCATTCGCAAATAAGCGATAACGCATCACTGTTATCGAATACGCCATGCAGGTAAGTACCAAAAATCGAGTTATCTTGATTCACAGCGCCATCTAGGCTGCCAGATTCTAACTGAACCGGTAAGGCTGTTTCTTTGACATCAGTCTTACCTACGTGGATTTCATACCCTTTTACCTCTGCTGTTTTGCCATCCAGCGTCATGGTGCCGCGTACGTTAGTTAAGGTTTTCTGCTGTGTAAGGGTCGTTTCAGTATCCAGATACCCTAACCCTTCGCTGCTGCCGGGTTCCCCTTCAACGCCATCAGGATCGTGAATAATGTTACCTAACATTTGATAGCCGCCGCAGATACCCATCACTTTGCCGCCTAAGCGCAGGTGGCGTTGAATATCTTTATCCCAGCCTTGTTGTTTTAGGTAATCCAAATCTGCTCTTACCGACTTTGTACCCGGCAAGATAATTAAATCAGCGTTGTTTACACGTTCACCTTTACCGACATAACGTAAATCAATTGAAGGATTCAACCTTAACGCATCAAAATCTGTATGGTTGCTGATTCGGGTTAGCACTGGCACCACCACCTTAAGCTTAGCTTCTCCGTCAGACTCTTGAGCAGAGGTAATGGCATCCTCCGCTTCTAAGTTAAAACCATGCAGATATGGCAAAACACCAATGACTGGCTTACCGGTTTTTTCCTCTAGCCAATCTAGGCCAGATTGAAGAAGTGCGATATCGCCTCTAAAACGATTTATCACAAAGCCTTTTACACGAGCTTGTTCAGAATCAGACAATAGAGCCAATGTGCCGTAGAGGTGCGCAAAAACGCCACCACGGTCAATATCGGCAACGATGATCACTGGGATGTCCGCTTTCTCAGCAAATCCCATGTTAGCGATATCATTTTCGCGAAGGTTGATTTCGGCTGGGCTACCCGCACCTTCAATCATCACGCTTTCATATTCTTCAGAAAGTCGGTCAAACGAATCGATAACCGTATCCATCGCGACTTTCTTGTAATCATGATAGCCCGTCGCTTCCATGTTACTCAGCGCTCGGCCTTGTAGAATCACTTGCGCGCCGGTATCTGAATTAGGCTTTAGCAATACAGGGTTCATGTGAACGGTTGGCTCAATATTACAAGCTTGCGCCTGAACTGCTTGAGCACGACCAATTTCGCCACCATCTTTTGTCACAGCACTGTTTAACGCCATATTCTGTGGCTTAAAAGGTGCCACTTTGATTCCTTTCCTTGCCAAAACACGGCATAAACCTGCCACCAAAACACTTTTCCCGGCATCTGACGTTGTCCCTTGAACCATAAGGGCACTTAATGGTGCTCGCATTCGTACTTAAATCCTTAATTTCTTAATTTTCAATTTATAGCTATGGGCAATATTTCTCTGCGACCATCTTAACGTCATTGCCGAGTAGATGCTCAATAAAATGAATGGAAAATGAATGTGTTACTCACTCTGGATTCAACCCCAGTGTTGTTTAATAGCTCCATCGAAACGAAGCTTGTGAACGATAACAGGCGACTCAACAAAAAACGTACTAACGAAAAGAAACGTTTCAAATTCAGAAAAACGTTTCTACTAAAAACAACATTAAGGGATTCACCATGAAAAAGACTGTATTAGCTATCGCATCTACTATTATCCTTGCTCCTACTTTCGCAATGGCTAGTGATCACAACAGCAACAAGCACGAAAGCGCTATTGCTTACACTGGGCCGATTGAAACCGTTTCTGTTGCGACACTACTTGCCGACACAAGCATGTTCGCAGAGCAAGAAGCAATTGTGGATGGCAAGATTGTTCGTCAACTAAAGAATGACACTTTTGTCTTCTCTGATGGCCAGAGTGAAATTCAAATCGAACTGGATGATGATATCCGCCTAGCACAACCACTGACCGCTGATACAAAAGTTCGTATCTTCGGCGAATATGAAGGCGGCAAGACACCGGAAATCGAAGTGGACCACATCCAGGTTCTATAAGCGATTAATATAAAAATACTGACTTCAAATAATTGGCCTGCATATTGCAGGCTTTTTTGTATTATACTGCCGAAAAATACAATTTATATGGAGTCACCATGCTAGGTTGCACGAATAAGACTGTCCTTTTAGGACTCGCTGCACTGTGTTCATTCTCTGCGTCTGCAAACAACTTTAACTACAACACATTCGAGCTGCGCATGGGTACTAGCCCAAGTACTTTCGGTGGTGAAGTCACAACAATGTTCACTCAGAACTCTCACTTTGTTGCTCGTATCGATTCAGAATTTGAAAGTGATTGGGATGCAGCAGTAGGTATGGGATTCAACGGCCCAATCAGTCAATTTGCTGACGTTACTGGCCAAATGTTACTGCACAACATTGAACGTAATGACGACAACCACATCAAAACAGAAATTAACATTGGCTTGAGAGCTTGGTTAATGGCAAACGTTGAAGTTAACGCACGCCTTGGTCAACTGATCGACAACGATGACACTCGTTCTATTGTTGGTATCGGTGCTCGTTTCCATTCAACTGATCAACTTTCTGTTGGTCTTGATATGCGCAATAACGGCACATACGGCCACCAAATCTTAATGTCGGCTCGATTCGGATTCTAATCTAGATTTCGTACCTAGGTTTTATTGATAAGCTTAGGTTTAGTTACTGAGTAATAGATAGCTAAACATATTACATAGAAAAGCCCCGAACATATTAATGTTCGGGGCTTTTTTGTTTGTTAGTTTCGCTGGCTTTTAGTCATTCACGACCTGAGCCAGCAACTTGCTTTATAAATTAACCATCAGCATCTTTTTCTGGTGATCTAAGTACTCTTCATAAGTACCTTGGAAGCTCACTAACTGTTGGTCTTTTACATCGATGATGTGTGTTGCCAGTGAAGAAACGAACTCACGGTCATGGCTGACGAAGATTAGCGTGCCCGTGTAAACCTTCAACGCATCGTTCAGGGCTTGGATTGCTTCCATGTCCATGTGGTTGGTTGGTTCGTCCATTACCAGCACGTTGATGTCTTGCATCATTAGCTTGCCGAACAACAGACGGTTCTTCTCACCACCAGAACAGTTGCGCGCTTTTTTGTTCGCATCGTCAGCAGTAAACAATAGACGACCTAGAATGCCACGTACCATAAGGTCATCGTGCTTCACTGTGCGCCATTGTGAGATCCAATCGAAGATGCTCAGGTCGTTATCAAAATCCTTAGTGCTGTCTTGTGGGCAGTAACCTACAGAAGCATTTTCAGACCATTTTACGATGCCTTGGTTTTGCTCTAGCTCTTGAACTAGGCAACGTAGCAGCGTGGTTTTACCTACACCGTTCTCACCGATAACCGCAAGACGAGTACCTGCTTCAAGTAGCAAGTTACCACCAGCAAACAATGTTTCGCCATCGAAGCCGTGACCAAGATCTTGAAGTTCAAGCGCTTGACGGTGCAGTTTCTTACCTTCACCAAAATCAATAGATGGGCTCATACGGCTCGATGATTTCACTTCATCAAGCGTGATCTTATCCATTTTCTTAGCGCGAGAGCTTGCTTGTTTTGCTTTAGATGCGTTAGCACCAAAACGGTTTACGAAATCTTGAAGCTCGCTGATTTCAGCCGCTTTCTTAGCATTGCTTGCTAGAAGTTGCTCACGAATCAAACCAGATGCTTCTAGGAAGTACTCGTAGTTACCAGGGTAAACACGCAGCTCACCGTAGTCGATATCTGCCATGTGCGTACACACAGAGTTCAGGAAGTGTCTATCGTGCGAAATGATGATCATTGTACATTTACGCTGGTTTAGCTCTTCAGCAAGCCAGTTGATCGTGTGAATGTCCAAGTTGTTGGTTGGTTCATCAAGAAGCAGGATGTCTGGGTTTGCAAACAACGCTTGTGCCAATAGCACTCGCAATTTCCAACCTGGAGCGACTTGCTGCATCAAGCCGAAATGGAACTCTTCTTCAATACCCGCTTGAATTAGGATATCGCCAGCACGGCTTTCTGCAGTGTAGCCATCCATTTCCGCGAATTCGCTTTCAAGTTCCGCAACTTTCATGCCGTCGTCTTCGCTCATTTCAGGCAGAGAGTAAATGCGATCACGTTCTTGTTTTACTTCCCAAAGTTTTCTGTCGCCCATGATCACAACGTCGATAACGCTGTACTGTTCGAAAGCGAACTGATCTTGGCTTAGCACACCCAGTTTTTCTCCTGGAGTGATAGAAACGTTGCCCGAGCTTGGCGTTAATGCGCCACTTAGGATTTTCATGAACGTTGATTTGCCGCAACCATTGGCGCCGATCAAACCATAACGGTTGCCGTTACCAAATTTAGCAGAGATGTTTTCAAACAGCGGCTCTGCGCCAAATTGCATTGTGATGTTCGCGGTAGATATCAAAGAACTAATTCCTAAGCGTGTACTGACAGATAATTATTAGGCTATTTCAAGAACCTAAATAAGAAGTACGAAAGTATGGATTAAACAAAAATCGAAGCGCGGATTATATAGAGATCTCGATCACGTTGTCGAGGCTAAACAGTAAACGAATAGTAAACATAGACCATTTAGATGCTTTTCATACGTTATTGGGGTGTAAATAGAAAAATCCCCACCAGCAGAACTGGTAGGGATTTCATTTATCAACACTAAAAGTCTTTCAATCTCGTCACTTTTGAAACTATAGCTCTTCAAAACGAAAAGCTTTGATGACGAGCAGAAATGTTATTTAGTAATTTTCTTTTGAACGTATTTTTGGCTTACATCTACTACCGCAACATCTCTAAAGAAGCTTCTACCCAACAGTAGTGGGAAAGAAAGATGCGTTCGGTCCGCTAGAGTAAACTCAGTTTTGTCTTTCAGATCACCGATTTGAATTGAAGCGACAACCACAGCACGTCGTTGTGTACCTTCCGCGCTCGACTGCTTGATCTTAACCCAACGCTCTACCGGTAAGCTGATCTCTTCCGTTGTGATGCCGTCATGTTCGATTTTGAACTTAACCCAGTCTTTTCCGTCACGTTCAAAATCAACAATATCAACCGCGCTGATTGAAGATGTTGTTGCACCTGTATCTACACGTGCTTTAAACGCTTCTTTCAAACCAGGAACAAACACCCACTCTTCTTCACCAAGAATCAGTTTGCCATCGCTTGTTTTAGTCGGCTTTGGAGCTGGCTTTTCTTCAGGCTTTGGTTTCGCTTCTGGCTCAGTCGGTTTTACTTCTTCAGGCTTTTCCGTAGGTTCCGTTACTTTCTCGCCTTCAGTTGCGTCAGTCTTTGAAGAGTCATCCACAACAGGTTGTTCTACTTGAGGCTTTTGCTCTGGCTCGACAGGAACTTGAGTCGTCGTCGAACAAGCAAACAGGCCACCACTTAGCATTAAAACTACAATCGCTTTCCAGTTATACATTCAGTCACCTTCTATTTTGAAACGTTGGCTATCGCTTTAGCTACATAAGGAATATGAGATTCGGAAAGGCCTGCGATATTGATGCGTCCGTCACCAACACCATAGACTCCATATTCTTCACGTAATTGATTCATTTGAGTTTCTTTAAAGCCTAGTACACTAAACATGCCTTTATGGCTTTCAATGAAGTCAAATTGTGACGTGTTATAAGTATTTCGCAATTCATCACACAAACTTTGGCGCAGATTTAACAAACGTTGCTGCATTTCACTCAATTCTTGCTTCCAAATCGATGTTAGCTCTTGATTCTGAAGAATTGTTTTAACCAAAGCTGCACCATGATCTGGCGGCATTGTATAAGTTGAACGAGCAAGCGTAAGAAGCTTACCTTTAGCATTGCCAACGTGTTCGCTGTTCTTGCCAATCACGATAGCAGCGCCCGTTCTTTCACGGTATAAACCGAAGTTCTTCGAGCAAGATGTCGTAATCAACATCTCTTCGACGTTGTTAGCCATGTGTTGAAGACCTTTTGCGTCTTCTTCTAGGCCATCACCAAAGCCTTGGTAGGCAATATCAACGAACGGCAAGAAACCATTCTTCTGAGATAATTTGGTGATTTCCTGCCACGCTTCAAAGTTGATATCCGCACCTGTTGGGTTATGACAGCAACCGTGCAGCAGTACCACGTCTGATGGACCCGCTTTTGAAAGATCATCCAACATTCTTGCAGTATCAACTTGCTTCGTTTCAGGACTGAAGTAATTGTAGTATCGAACTTTTAAGCCTGCCGCTTCCATCACCGGTTTATGGTTAACGTAGCTTGGGTTTGAAATCCAAACCGTGGTGTCTGGTTGAGAAACTTTCATTAAGTCACCCAACATACGAAGTGCACCACTTGCACCTGGTGTTTGAATCGCAGCAACGCGATCCATTGCAGAAGTCCCTTTAAGCAGCAGATCAACCATGCTCTGGTTGAACTCTTCACAGCCTGCTAGGCCAACGTAAGCTTTGGTTTTCTGCGTTTCAACAACGATATCTTGAGCCATAGAAACGGCTTTCATGATCGGAGTTTCGCCTTGATCGTTTTTGTAAACGCCAATGCCTAAGTCGACTTTATCAGTACGAGTATCGCCGCGGTAAGCAACAGAAAGAGATAGAATTGGATCTAAAGTTGGTTTTGGTAGATGTGAAAACATGAAAGTCACAACCCTTTGAAATTCAAGTAATGAGTTTCACGTTAACATTATCGTAGACAAATCAGAAACATTTTTTAATAGAAGCGCTTAGTTAGAATAAGTAATCAGAGATTGGTCATTTTACGTCATGAAACAGCGCAAATTTCGAACACTTTTAGTGCTTTATCAAAAGATCAGTAGCTTGTTTAAGAAGTACCTTGTTGATTCTCAGCTAAATGCCTTGTTTGAATTGCCTTGGTGTCATCCCCGACCAAGCCTTAAATCGAGTACTAAAGTTAGCTGCATTCGGGTAACCCACGATCTCGCCAATATGTTGAATCGACCAATCACTCGATTTCAACAAACGAGCTGCGTATTCCATTCTCATACGCATGATATGAGTCATTGGGCTGTGTGAATAATAGCGCTGGCACAAACGATGGAAATGCGGCTCTGAGCACGGGAACAAGCTCGCAAGCTCATGAACGTTCCACTCTTTATGGAGTTGTTTTTGTACGTTGTCGAACACGCGTCTTAAACGAATCAAATTGCGGGATTGTTGCTGCGGGACTGGCGCATTAATCATGAACTCTATTTGAGCCACACTGTGATTGGCGATCGCTCCTCCCAAATCAATGGGTAAGGCAATGCTCCTCAATAGAGTATGAACGCACGACGACACCACCTCTGCTGCTGGCGAAAGCGTGTAGCTCACTTCATCACTCACCACTTTATCCCATTGCTTATCTGGCGAGAGAAAGATCCATGCGATTTGCCATGTCTCTTCTTCAATCCCAAAGCCATTCTCTGTGCCCGCTGGCACGGTAATACACGACCCTGGCTCTAGAAGATAGCGACACGCCCCGCTTTCTAACCACCCTTTGCCCCTAACCGTGTACAGCAGCATGTGTTTCTGGGGATTCTTCCGATGTACCGAAAAGAAATCTCGGCACGACGCCGTCCCACACTGAACGATACCCAATTCTTCGAATGCCAATACATGGCTTTGATCGACAAACTCCTGATGTGTCTTATCTGAGATCTCGTACCGTTCGTGTTTCTCACTCATTTCACTGGTCGCTCATTAGGTTTGCCCGCAATTAAATCGCCACTTTAGTCATTCGATAGTTTTGAAATAGATGATTTTGAAAATAGGTAGTTTGGCAAAAGTTTGTGATGAACCTGAACAATACAGCCAAAACAAATGCCGATAAACTTCTCGCATATTAACCACAGGGGAAATGCGATGCGCTCGACATATCGTGATCTAGACAAAGATTTTTGGCAAAAACTTCTACACATCGGTTTGCCTGTATCGCTGCAAACCATGTTGTTTTCATTGCTTGGCGTGGTCGATATTTTTATGGTTAACCAACTGGGTGACTCTGCAACCGCAGCTGTTGGCGTGGGTAACCGTATATTTTTCTTCAACTTGATCATGGTATCCGGGATTAGCGGTGCCGTCAGTGTGCTAGCTTCGCAATATTTCGGTGCGGGAGATTTCAACGGAATTAGACGCACATTAGCGCAATCATGGGCATTGTCGATCTTTGCCATCATCCCCTTTGTGTTGATTTATACATTGGCTCCTGAATCAGTCGTGTCTGTGGTGGCCTCAGACCCTGATTACGTCCGCTTGGCAACGGATTACCTTTGGATAACAGGAGCCAGCCTTATTGGTACCGCTATAGTTGTGCCGCTAGAAAGTGCACTTCGATCTGTAGGTGAAGCCAAGCTACCAACCAAAATCAGTATTTGGGCGATCATCGTTAATGCGATTCTCAATGCATTGCTTATATTCGGTTTATTTGGCTTCCCAGAACTGGGGGTGGTTGGCACGGCAATTGGCACCACCATATCTCGATTCTTTCAAACAATAGCCCTACTTGTGATGGCGAAGAGACACTACGCTCACTTGTTCCCAACACTGGCTAATTGGCGCGATGCAATACTGCCCAAGTATAGAAAGAAGTATTTCAAGGTAGCTATTCCGATGCTGGTTCATGATACGGCTTGGGCGGGTGGAATACTGATTTATAACGTTATTGTTGGTCAGATGGGTGTTGGCGAGCTTGCGATAATCTCACTGTTATCGCCAGTCGAGAGCATCTTGATCTCGGCGTTCATGGGATTTGCAGTCGCGGCTTCGATCATTTTAGGCAACGAGATCGGCGCGAAGAACTATCAACGTGTTGAGAATACTGCTTGGGGTTATGTCTTGGTCAGCTGTGGGCTTGCGGCTCTGCTAGCCTTGATGTGCTGGTTTGCTAAACCCGCGATCGTATACATGATCAGCCTTACTCACTTAGAGCTCAAAGACACGGCCGTTAACGTCACCTTAGTCATGGCACTCGGCATGATACTAAGAGTCTTCAATATGGTCGGTATTGGTGGCGTGCTGAAAAGTGGTGGAGACATCAACTACAGCATCTTCATCGACCTGTTTGGCCAATGGGCGATTGGTATTCCCCTTGCCTACTTTACTGCGCTGGTGTTGGGTTGGCCGCTAGAATGGGTTTTGATGATTGTACTGCTGGAAGAGCTCGCCAAAATAGTTCTGACCAGTCAGAGGATTCAATCTAAGAAATGGATAAACAACCTAATCGACGAGCCTGAGCACATTCCTATTTAAGCAAGCGCCAAACTGACAGTGACGTACAGGCGATCGATTCAAAAGAACTCACACCCAAGGGCTGATTTGTAGCATTGCGCTAACGATGATGCCCTTTTTTCGGTTTCTGTTTGCGAGAGTACTAAATCAGAACAAGCTTATCAGTCAGTAAACCTATAAGTCAGTGAATCGATGAATGATTTGGTTTGAACTACCACGCCAATCCAACATTGGATCTGCTTTATCTTGTTCAAAACGACCATCAATCAAGGTATCAACGTATTCGAGCACTTGCTTCTGCTTTTCATCAAGCTCGTCAAGTTCGTAGCCAGTCCACATCCAAATATCTTTACCTTCACACTCTGCTTTTACGCGCTGAACAAGCTTAAGCACTTCAGACACGTTTGCAGGATGCAAAGGATCACCACCAGAAAGCGACAAACCACGACGCTTGATTCGTGGATCATTGAGATCAGCGATAATGTGGTCTTGCAGCTCTTGAGTGAACAAATGCCCAGAATCCAACCTTTGCGTCGATTGGTTATAACACCCGCGACACTGATGTACACAACCCGACACAAACAAAGTGCAGCGTGTTCCTGGGCCATTTACAACGTCGATTGGGTGATATTGGTGATAATTCATAAGGCAGTATTGAGAACTCGTGATGGCTTAATGGTTTAACTCGAAAAGTAGCGAGAGTTGAAACAAATGAATTGGTATCGACATAGCGCCGATACCAATCATATTTCTGAAACGTAGCTTTTCTAAATAAGCTAGCTAATAATCTTAGAGCTTACTAAAGATGCTTCACTCGGCGTTTAACTTCTTCTTGCTTACCGAAGTTAAATGGTCGTGCATCCGGGCTACCAAGGTAACCACAAACACGGCGTGTTACCGATACTTTAGTTGAGTCGTGGTTGCCACACTTAGGACACGTAAAGCCCTTACTTGTACAGTCGAACTCACCGTTGTAACCACATTCGTAACACTCATCAATCGGTGTATTCGTACCGTAGTAAGGAACGCGTGTATAGCTGTAATCCCAGACGTTTTCTAGCGCTTCGATGTTCTTCTGCATGTTCGGGAATTCGCCGTAACAGATGAAACCACCGCTAGAGATTTCTGGATAAGGCATCTCGAAATCGATCTTGTCGTATGGGTTCACCTTCTTCTGCACATCTAGGTGGAAGCTGTTGGTATAGTAACCACGGTCTGTTACACCATCAATCACACCAAATTCTTTAGTGTCGATGCTGCAGAAACGGCTACATAGGTTTTCACTTGGTGTGCCGTATAGGCTGAATGCGTAACCTGTCTCTTTCGTCCAAGATTCCACTTCACGCTTCATGTACTCCACCAGCTCAAGCGCTTTAGCACGCATTTCGCCATCGTCGTACAAGTGAACGTCTGTGCCGTAAAGTGCCGTCATCGCTTCGTGGATACCGATGTAACCAAGAGAAACAGACGCGCGACCGTTCTTGAAGATATCTGCAATAGAGTCATCTGCTTTCAAGCGAACGCCACACGCACCTTCCATGTATAGGATTGGAGCAACACGCGCTTTCACGTTTTCTAGACGAGAAATACGAGTTTCTAACGCACGACGAGCCAGCTTCAGTTTTTCATCAAGCAGCTCATAGAACTTAGTCATATCTTGTTTTGCGTTAATCGCAATACGTGGCAAGTTTAGGCTCACAACACCTAAGTTGTTACGGCCTTCATGAATTAACTCACCGTTTTCTTCGTAAGTATTCAAGAAGCTGCGGCAACCCATAGGCGTTTTAAATGACCCTGTCACTTCTACTACTTTGTCGTAGTTAAGAATGTCTGGGTACATACGCTTAGACGCACACTCAAGCGCTAATTGCTTGATGTCGTAGTTTGGATCTTGCTTCTGGTGGTTCAAACCATCTTTGATTGCAAACACCAGTTTAGGGAATACCGCTGTTTTGCGGTTCTTACCCAAACCTGCAATACGGTTTTTCAAGATAGATTGCTGGATAAGTTTCGAACCCCAGCTTTCGCCTAGACCAAAACCAAACGTAACGAATGGTGTTTGACCATTAGCCGTGTGTAGCGTGTTTACTTCGTACTCCAAAGACTGGAACGCGTCGTAACACTCTTTCTCAGTGCGAGAGATAGCAAAAGCTTCTGGGCTATGAATGTCCCACTCTTTTGCTAGAGATAAATGCTTTTCGTAGCTCGCCATCACGTAAGGTTCTAGAACCTCATCGATACGGTTAATCGTTGTACCGCCGTAAATGTGGCTTGCCACTTGCGCGATGATTTGCGCCGTTACCGCTGTCGCTGTAGAAATCGACTTAGGTGTGTCGATTTCCGCGTTACCCATCTTGAAGCCATGCGTTAACATGCCTTTCAAGTCGATAAGCATACAGTTAAACATTGGGAAGAACGGTGCGTAGTCTAGGTCGTGGTAGTGAATGTCACCACACTCGTGAGCTTGTACGATGTCACGCGGCAAAATGTGAGTTTTTGCATAGTGTTTAGCCACGATACCCGCCAGCAAGTCACGCTGAGTTGGGATAACTTTACCGTCTTTGTTGGCATTCTCATTGATCAGATCAACATTGCTTTCTTCGATCAAACCTTCGATCTCACGAGTTAAAGCGCTTTGCTTCTCACGGGCGATGTCGCGGTCATGACGATATTCAATGTAGGCACGAGCCAGAGACTTGTATGGCCCCTGCATTAGCTCGTTCTCGACCATGGTTTGAATTTCAGAGATATGAACTTCATCGTAGTCTTCGAGCTTCAACTCAACTGCTAATGCCACATTCAGTGCATAAATAGCAATTTCCTTATCGGCTTTGTCTGATGCTGCTTCCACTGCAGCTTGGATGCGATCTCTACTGAATGGAGCTCTTGAGCCATCACGCTTGATTACGATTGATTTCACCACTTCTCCTTACTCTTGAGGTATTCACAGACTTATCCACAAACACACTATATAGAGCGATTTATCGTTTAACTAACACTAGATATTGTGGCGTATTTAACGAGAACCACCAACTTCGAGTATTGATTTGGATCAATAAAACTCTCACGCTGACTAAGATCAATTCAATATTATTACGCTAGTTCTCAAGTCGAAAAGAAACAATGTAACAATAAAAAAACTGCTAAAAAGAGTTGAATTTTTGGTAAGTGTTGTAGGATAACGGCTCAACTATATTGGACGACAAAATTAGGGATATTTGGGATGAAACGACTTCAAAACTGGATAATGTTAGGTTGCTTACTCAGTAGCCAGACATTTGCTGAACCTTTGACCATATCCAGTTGGAATATCGAATGGTTATCAACTAACGAGGCTGTGAATAAGTTTTCTGCCCAACGTGATCAAGCTGATTTCGACAAACTTGAAGAATATTTTCAATCCTTAGATGCGGATGTGGTCGCCTTTCAAGAAGTCGATGACGTAAATGCCATTCAGCGCATCGCCGGCGATCAATACAAGATATTGATGTCTGACCGAGCATTACCAGAAAACAGTAACCATCAGTTCAAAGAAGTGAACCGATACACAGGGTTCGCGGTTCGTAGAGGAATCACACTCACCGACTACGCTGACTTCCCACTGGAGTCGAGTGCTAACAGCAAGCTTAGGTTTGCCAGTTACATGGTTGTAGAAACGGAAACCAAGCCTATTCACATGTTGTCTGTGCATTTAAAGGCGGGTTGCAGCGGCGCTTACAAGTCGAACCGCGATTGTTCAAGGCTCAAAGACCAAGCACAACAACTTAATAAGTGGATACAGCAAAGAGAAAGAAACGGTCAGGATTACGCGATACTAGGCGACTTCAACCATAACCTATCCTACTCAAGAGATTGGATGTGGAAAGATATGACGCAAAATACCGATGCTCAGTTGGCAACAAGAAAAACTCGAGCAGATTGTAAGGTGCGATCTAACCGCAATAACCATCGCACGCACCAGTTCCGCTCTGTGATTGATCATATTGTAGTGAGTAAGTCGCTAAATGCTTCTCCTGCGAAACAGGCGGTATTTGAAACGCAAGATGTGCTTGATTACAAACTCAGCGACCACTGCCCAGTATCAACGACCATCAAATAGTAGATAGAGATGTAAAAAGAGGCCGACTAGCTTTGTAACTAAAGCGCGTCAGCCTCTCAAATGCTCATATCAAGCCTATTCGATAAGCGATAAGTTTAGCACTAGCAAGTTTTATTCGTTCGACCTGCTAACCACATTCCCGCCAGCATGCTTATCATAAACACCCACACGGTTGGGTTACCGCCACTGAGACTCGTCACCACAGGCCCTGGACAAAATCCTGCAAGCCCCCAACCTAATCCAAACGCTGTTGAACCTAGAATCAGCTTTCTGTCGATTATCGGGTTGTTACGGCTGTCTAACGACTCGCCATTGATGGCTTGAACGCGCTTTTTTATGACTAAGTGATAAAACGGTGCGAAGACCAATAACGCGCCACCCATCACGAATGCCAAGCTGGCATCCCAGTCACCAGTAATGTCTAAAAAGCCAAGTACTTTGTTCGGGTCAACCATGCCTGAAATGATCATACCAGAGCCGAAAAGAAGACCTGCGAGCAAGCCAATAACGATAGTAAACGAAGAGTTTTTCATTACGCCCCCAAACCAATCAGATTCTTAACCAACACAGTTACCATTGCCACACCCATAAACACACAAGTCGCAACAATTGAACGCTTAGACAAACGTGCCATTCCCACAATGCCATGGCCACTCGTACAGCCATTCGCGACCTTAGTGCCGAAGCCCACCAATAGTCCGGCTATGATAACCACTGCGAAGTTGATCTCTTCTAATTGCGGAAGTTGGTAACCAGTCGGAATCAACAACCAACCGCTCACAACCATTCCGACAACAAAGGCAAGTCGCCAATATTTCTCGGTTTTCTCGGTTTTCTCAATACGGGTGTCCGAGCTGGATTCAGATCTAGATTCTAAGCTTTTATTCTTTCTAGACGGCAATAAGCGACTAACGATTCCGCTGATTCCTGCTACTCGCCCGATGCCCAACATCAGAATAATTGCCGACGCGCCTAGCAGCATGCCGCCGAAAAACGCATCCCAAGGTATAAAACTAATCACTGACCTCTCCTATACACAAACTCTAATCTAACTCACCACAAGTTAAATTAGAGTTTACTAATAAATATAAATTAGTCAATGCTAATGTAATGCCACTATGTTTCGGTTGGAAAGTCTAAAGTGAAAAATCGAAAAGCTTCCCCCATGAAAAAAGCCCCTAGGCAGTAACCTAAGGGCTTACGATTTATTCTGTCTTTGGAAAAGAGCAGCTATTTGATCTTGTTCTTCTCAGCAATCCACTGCGACATGTACTTAGTGCTTGCCATGCTGTGGTGCTTCAGCATCGAACCAAAGAAGTTATCCAGTCGATGCGACTCAAGCTCAGAATCTAGCGCAATCAATCGCTCGACCAATTTATCGCCCAGTTGATTCTGTTCGTAGTGCGTTTCAAGAATTGAATGACACTGACTTTGAGCCTTGAGCCACTTCTCTTCATCGTTATAAAGAGCAACAGCTTGTTCAACAAACTCGTCGATATCATCAGCAACCGCGCCCGGCCATTGCAACTCACCTTGCGGTAACATGCCTTCACTACCAATTTCGCTCGTCACATTCGGAGTTTGTAGCTTCATCGCATCAAGCAATTTACCTTTAATGCCCGCGCCAAATCGCAGTGGTGCAACACACACACGAGCTTGCTCCATCACTTCTTGAGCGTCTTTCGCCCAACCTTTGATATGGAAACCGGTTTTAGGGTTGTGTAATGCGGTCGCTTTTGGCGGCGGGTACGATCCATAAATATGAAGTTCGGTGTCAGGCAGCTGTTTGCGAATCTTCGGCCAAATCTTCTGTAACTGAAGCACAGCATCCCAATTCGGTGCGTGTCTAAAGTTACCTATCGTCATGAAATGCTTACGTTCTTCAAAGCTTTTCGTGCTTTCAGGCAGCGTATTAAGATCAACCATGAAAGGCAGATGATGAAGCAGTTTGGGATCGATATTGAACTCAGATTGAAGCAGTTCCATCTCGTAACTTGAAATGATCAACGAAAGATCACAGCGCAGAATCGCGGCAATTTCACGTTTGGCTAAGTCACTGTATAAGTGTGCTTTAGTCAGTTCAGTTTCTTTCTTAACGGCTTCGTGGCGCGCATTACGCAGGAACTGCAAGTCTTCGGTATCCAACAGCTTAAACGCGTTCGGACATACCTTCTCAACACGCCAGCCAAATTGTTCTTCCATCATAAAACGGTCAAACATCACGACATCGGGCTGCAGCTCTTCAATGTACTGGTCAAAGCTATCGCAATTCAACTGTATAGATTGGCTCGTGATGCCCTCTTCAGAGAGATCAATCATGTGCTCGGTTTCTTGAGCGGGTGTTGCAAATTCGACTGACCAACCTTGTCTCTTAAATAGACGTAAAAGAGACATCATGTGGCTGCCAGCCGCCGATGAATTCGGTTCTGGCCAAACGTAGCCAATTGCTAAAACTTTCTTCAAAACACTTCCTAAGAAATAACAAAAGGGACTAACTTAGCCCCTAATAAAACGTTTATCGATCGTGGTCGACTTATATCGCTGATTATAATGAGTTCTAATCACTCAGCGATCAGATTCGCTCACCTACATTGCGAGCTATCATAAGCACTTCATCAGCAGAGTACAGGTTTGAAATCGTAGTTTCGACTTCAGCGCCTAATGTCGACTGATAGAGCTTTTGTGCAAAGTTATCCGCTCTGGTCGTCACTAGCACATGTTTTAGTGTCGAGCCTTGCTCTGCTAGCTTCTGCTTCACTTGCGGCAAAGAGTCTAGAATCAGCTTTTTACCCAATCCTTGCCCCTGCGCGCTCGGTAACACAGCAAGTTGCTCTAGCTCCAAAACAGCTTCAGGCCTAAACCCACTCTTTTGAACCCAAATAATGTATCCGACAATCTCGCCATCGCTTTCAGCAACAAAGTTAAGAAAGCGTGGTGAAGCGTTTAAGTTACATTGTAACCAATATTTCGAGCCTTGCTGTCGTACAAAAGTAGCTTGGTGAACTAAAGCCGCCCCATCAAGGTCGGCTTCTGTCATTAAACGAACGTGCACCATGCTGCTACTCGTTCTCAGAATTTGGACGCGTTTTACAGTGTAAAATGGCTCTTTCTAGAAGCTCTAACGCCGATTTATCAGCTTCCGGAAGCTTAGCATCCGATTGACCTAGTGGTTCAACGCGGCTGCCCCACTTAATATGACCAGCACCCCAAGTTAAACCAGCACCAAATGCTGCAACAAGAATGTTGTCGTTAGGCTTCACGAAGCCTTGCTCTAACGATTCACACAGTGCGATTGGCACAGTAGCTGCTGATGTATTACCGTAGTTTTGAATGTTAACAAATGCTTTCTCGCGCTCAATACCCGCCATGTCACACAGAGTTTGAATAATTCGGATGTTCGCTTGGTGTGGAATCACAACATCGATGTTTTCAGTTGAGATGCCTGTGCGACTCAATACTGTATGTGCTGCAGCGCCCATGCCTTTCACTGCACGCTTGAAGATCTCTTTGCCTACGAAATCAAAGTCCCAGTAACCATTATCAGCAGCGAAGCGGTCCATAGACGTACCGAATTTTGGTACTGCTAGAATGTCACGGCCCTCTGCGTCACAACCGATTTGAGCTTCTTGTAAACCCACTTGCTCTTCAGTACGTGATAGAACCACAGCGCCAGCGCCGTCACCGAAAAGAACTGCAGTATCGCGCTTGGTCCAGTCGATGAAGAATGAAAGACGTTCTGCACCCACAACGATTGCATTGCGGTAGTTGCCCGCTTGAATCAGTCGAGTTGCTGTTTCAACACCGTAGATGAAGCCAGTACACGCTGCGTTAAGGTCGAAAGCCGCTGCACTTTTAATGCCTAAGTTCTGTTGAACCTTAGACGCAGTATTTGGGATAAGAGAATCTGGGCTGCACGTTGCGATGATAACGAGGTCGATGTCTTCAGCCGTTAGACCAGCACACGCCATTGCGTGTTGAGCAGCAACAGTCGCTAACTCAGAGGTATTTACATGACTGATACGACGGTTTTCGATACCAGTTCGAGTTCGAATCCACTCGTCAGACGTATCAATGAAAGTGCTTAGATCATCATTGGACAGCACGGCTGGTGGCAGACACTTTCCCCAGCCAGTAATTTCGGCGTAAAATTTTGTCATCATTTACCTGTTTATTGTTTGTTTTTATTTAAGTATCGTATTCTTGTTTTAAACAGTATAAGCGCTCTGTGCGTGATTCGTAAATCGCGTTAGCCACGGAGTTGCAATAAAAAGAGAAAGTTATGTCTACATTCAACACACGCTGCCCTTCTTGTAATGGCGTAAACCGAGTTCCTTCAGAAAGAATTTCAGAAAGCCCAACTTGTGGTAAGTGCAAAACAGCGCTGCTCGATGGCGCTCCTATCGAGGGAACGTCACTTAATTTTCAATCGATCTTGAACAGTTCACAACCTGTAGTTGTCGATTTCTGGGCAACATGGTGTAACCCATGTGTGGGCTTCTCGCCCGTGTTCAGCGACGTTGCAAAAGAACGCTCTGGAGATGTTCGATTCGTTAAGATTGATACTGAAGCTCAGCAACAGCTCGCAGCAATGTATCAAATCAGAAGCATTCCGACCGTGATGGTGTTTAAAGACGGTAAACGTGTCGATACGATTAACGGTGCACTGCCAAAAGGTCAATTTGATCAGTGGCTTAATCAAGCTCTAACCAAATAACTCTATTATTTAAGCTATTGATTTAGCATTAATTAATTCTAAGTAAGCACACAAAAATAGGTTAGAGAGTCTTATCAAACCAAGACTCTCTAACCTACTGTTTTATTTATGGTTATCACTTAACTTCTTGAATTAAACCACAGCTTCGCCTTTCGCTTGAATGTCAGATTCTTGCTTACCAGCCCCGTATTGCTGTTTGATCTGATCTGCGACTTTTTCAGCAATCATAATGGTTGGTGCATTGGTGTTTGCCCCAATCAAAGTCGGCATCACAGAAGCATCAATGACTCTCAAATTATCCAATCCGTAAACCCTAAGATCTTTATCCACCACAGCTAATGAATCGCTACTAGGTCCCATTTTACAGGTACCGACCGGGTGATACTGAGTGTCTGCACGATTGCGAATATCTTGCTCGATAGCCTTGTCATCACTGGCGTCCACAGGGTAAAAAGCATTGCCACGGATATCATCAAACGCAGAACTTTCTAACATTTGATACTGCTTCTTCCAGCCCTTAATCATGATCTCCATATCTTCAGGATGACTGAAAAACGCAGGATCGATCTTAGGCGGATCATAGGGATCATTACTATTCAGCGTTACGGTGCCGTGGCTCTTCGGTCGCAATAAGGTGACATGAGAAGTAAAGCCATGACTGGTATGGATTTTTCTGGCATGGTCATCTACAACAGCGACCACAAATACAAACTCTAAATCCGGTACAGCGATATGATCTTCGGAGCCGAGAAAGCCTATCCCCTCTGCAAAATTACTGCTCATCTTACCGCGGCGTTCTTTGTGCCAGAGCGGTAAAGCTTTGGTCATTTCAGAGGCCATTTGCAACGAGATACCAAAAGTTTCACGCTTTTCACTGCATTTGTACGAATGTACTAAGTCGATATGGTCTTGAAGGTTCTTGCCCACTCCAGGTAATTCATGAACTTGTTTGATGCCATGCGTCTCTAGTTCAGTTTGAGCACCGACACCAGACAGTAATAGCAACTGGGGAGAACCAAACGCACCAGCGGATAGAATCACTTCTTTGTTGCATCGGATCTGATAACGCTGCCCGCTAGAACCATACTCAACGCCAATCGCCTTCTTGCCTTCAAACAAGACCTTATGTGTGGTGGCTTTAGTCACGACCGTGAGATTCGATCTCGAAAGGTTTGGCGTTAAGTAAGCCTTGGCAGCACTGCACCGTTCGCCATTCAGTTGTGTTACCTGCGTCGGCATCGCCCCAAACTGAGCAGCGCCGTTAATGTCCTCATTGCGAGGCACACCTATCGATTCACACGCCGTTAAATAGCGTTCCAACATTGGGCTTGGCGACCTAAGATTCGCCACATTCAAAGGACCACCTTGGCCATGATACTCATCTTGATGGACTTCGTTATTCTCTGCTTTTTTAAAGTAAGGCAGACATGACTCATAGTTCCAGCCAGCACTGCCTAAGCTTTCCCATGTATCGTAGTCATAACGATGTCCACGGGCGTACATCATGGCATTGATAGAACTTGAGCCACCGAGTGTCTTACCTCTCGGCTGGTAGCCCTTACGACCATTTAAGCCTGGCTGTTCAACCGTCTCGAAAGCCCAGTTATTGAGCTTAGTCGGCATCATCGCCACAACACCCACTGGAGTATGAATAAAGGGGCTCGTGTCTTTACCGCCCGCTTCTAACAAGCAAACCGTCACATTAGGATCTTCCGACAACCGAGAAGCCATCACACATCCAGCCGAACCACCGCCTACAACAATAAAATCATAACTATCCATTTGCCATCTCCGCTATTTCTAGTGGGTGTAACTCTCGCTTCAAGATTTTTCCGGTTGCTGTCATGGGTAAGGCTTTACGAATGAATACCTTACGCGGATATTTGTAGTCGGCGAGTTGCTCACGACACCATGCTATCAAGGCGGCACTATCACATTGCGTATGTTCGTGAAGCACCACATGAGCATGAATCTCCTCACCTAGCTGATCATGATGTTCACCCACCACTGCCACCATTTCCACATCAGGATGACACATCAATACTTCTTCGATTTCTCTTGGATAGACGTTGTAACCACCACGGATAATCATGTCTTTAACACGATCAACAATGAACAAGTTACCGTGCTCATCGACGCGTCCGATATCACCCGTTAAAAACCAACCATCTCTGATGGCTTCCGCCGTGGCTTCTGGTCGTTGATAGTAACCTTTCATAACGCTTGGGCTCTTGATACAAACTTCGCCCAGCTCTCCCATTGCCACCGAGTTGCCTTGTACATCAGTAATCTTGATAAGGTGACCACACAACGGCTGACCAACACTGCCCGAGAGACGATCACCATCAATGTGATTGAAAGTCGCGACTGGCGCCGTTTCAGATAGCCCATATCCTTCCAATACCGGTAACTCAAAGCGAGATTCAAACTGACGAATAACCTCAAGCGGCATCGAAGCACCACCAGACACACCAAGCCTTAAGCTGTGTTTGACCTGCTCAGAGCGTTTGCTTGTTTTTTCTGAAGTATCAGCAGACTCTTCTCCCGCCTTTAATAGCGCGATATACATAGTAGGGACGCCAGCAAAGACACTGACTTTGTGGCTAATGATCTGTTCTATCACTAGAGACGGCTCAAAACGAGGAATTAAGACCATGGTTGACCCCGTCAACACGCTCGCGTTCATCATGACTGTTTGACCAAAGCTGTGGAACAGAGGAAGCGTAGCCATGGTCGTGTCGCTGTATTCCAATCTCATTAGATACTGTGACGACATCGCATTGGTTTGCATATTGGTGTGGGAAAGCTCAGCGCCCTTCGGCTGGCCTGTGGTACCTGACGTATAAAGAATTACCGCGGTATCATCGCCATGACACGCTACAGACTCATACGCATCCAAAGGTTGTGCTAGCCAATCTGCAATCGTTTCTTGCTGCTCGTGGTTTTCTGAGAGCGTGGATGCTGCGCCGTTTGGTATTGGCATAGACACGAAATGTTCGCAGTTATCGGCCTGCGCAAAACCTTGTAATCCATAGCGCCCAATAGGTAACTCTTCACTGCCCTCAAAGCATAAATAAGCTTTCGCGTCAGAGTCATTGAGGTGATAAGCGATCTCTCTGGCCTTAAACAACACGTTTAAAGGCACTACGACACAGCCTGCTTTTAGAATGCCGTGATAAGCAATGGGAAAATAAGTCACATTGGGACACGACAGCGCGACCTTATCGCCCTTTTTTAAGCCAAGTCTCTCTAGATTCGTCGCTACCTTTCCAGCAAGTTGTTCCAACTGAGCGAAGCTGACTTCATCCGTGCCCATACGCAGAGCGGCTTTAGTTGGAAACAGCGAAGCGCTACGTTCCAAGTTAACAGCAAGATTGTGCATCCATGATCTCCTTATTTGGCTAGACCTAGCGGTCACATTCGCCTTAGACGTTTTAATCGTTGTAATAAGTGTTGTCTTTGTTGCTATCAGAGCCTGCACATTGGTGTGTCATATATAAGAGTCGTTAGTGAGCAAAATGTTTGAGACGCTCCAATGTGCAACCCAACAAATTACAACATCTTGATAACATTTCGAACAGGTTTCAAAAAGACAAAAACCGGTGATATTCGGACACGACCTGCGCAAGCCCAATAAAACCTTGCACACATAAACCAAAATTTGGAACAAGCTTGCGAAAGTGAGAACAAGCAACAGGCATAAATGTTAAAAGTTCGGTTAAGATACCGATATTCAACAAGAGGCAGCTTATGGAATACACCGCAGTTTACGAACCCGATATGCAAGCATTCGGCATTCTGGATCTTCAGTTGCTGCATCGTTATTTGTCGCCTGTTCTCAGTATCGAGGAGTTGCTCGAAGGCAGTAACATCGATGCACTCCAACTCAACACACCTGATACACACATCACTTTGGCGCAAAAGCTTGCTGTGTTCAGTAATGCGTTAGCGAATTCCAACGAAGACGGATTGGGGCTTAAAGTCGGCCAACAAGCCAGGTTCAGCGATTTTGGCGTGCTCGGTTATGCGGTGTTTAGCAGCGAGACACTACTCGATGCCTTTTTAATTGGGTTCAAGTATCTGCAACTTGCTGGCCCTGTCCTCAGGAAAACCATGTCTGTAGAAGACAACATTGGTTACTTTCGCGCAGAGCAACTTATCGAACTCGATTCTTTACTGCCCTTTTGTTGTGAATACTGGTTTGCCGCGATACACAGTTTGTGCGAAGAGGTCTTACAGCAACCCTTTCCTTCTCAAGTGATCCGCTTCCCCTATCCAAAACCTGAATACGGCGATCTATACACAGAGATTTTCCGCTGCCCGGTTGAATTCAATAGTGACCGTCTTGAATGGGAGTTCGACGCAACCACCTTGCATTCGTCTCTTCCTACCGCCAATACCATCACTTTACAGATGTGCTTAAAATCGTGTGATGACATGTTGGCAAAAGTCAGCGCACCCACCAGCCTCAAAGAGAAAGTCTCCCAGATGCTGATAGAAAGGCCGGGATGTTACCCTTCGATAGAATCCATTTCTTCAGAACTGGGCATGTCTTCTCGAACTCTGCGTCGCCACCTAAAAGCCGCGGATACGAGTTATCAGAAGATACTGGATCATGTGCGTTTTCACCTTTCCCGGCACTACCTTTCTTCAACTCGAATGAGTATTGAAGAGATATCTGAACGCGTTGGTTTTTCTGATAGCGCTAACTTTCGTCATGCCTTTCGTAAGTGGAGTGGTAACTCGCCACGCCAATACCGAAAAGAAGCGCTCTTATCGTAAACTGCACTTCAAATTTAATTTCAACGCTACAAATAAATTT
The DNA here is from genome assembly GCF_023161725.1 of Vibrio sp. 1CM24A. Classification (NCBI taxonomy): domain Bacteria; kingdom Pseudomonadati; phylum Pseudomonadota; class Gammaproteobacteria; order Vibrionales; family Vibrionaceae; genus Vibrio; species Vibrio sp. 1CM24A. Next base: position 302,070 of record NZ_JALNTS010000001.1, on the reverse strand, counting down.
GTTTTCACCCTCTTAATTAAATAGCCAATGAACAAGGGGTTAACGGCTTTTTGACCACATAAAATCTCGTGAAATGACCAAATCTCGCATCGGTATTTTAGTTTCGTTAGTTGATAAATTTCTTTTATCTTAACGACCATTTTTATTCGTTTTACCCAATTCAGTTTCTCCCCCATAGTCGCGGAAAATTCATCGTTTCTTTTACTATCAGAGGCTCCTGCATTGGACAACATCCAACCAACAACTCGCATAACGGTTCCTGTTATTGCATTGTCTTTTTACGCGATCGCTTCAGGCTACTTAATGAGTTCATTACCATTAATGCTGTCTGAGTATGGCTTAGACAAAGATCTATCGAGTTGGTTGGCGAGTGCATTCTATGCAGGTCTACTGGCTGGTACATTATTGATTGAACGTGCCATTGCGCGTGTTGGTCACAAAGACGCGTTTGTCATCGCATTGAGTGTATTCATCGCAACGATCCTTGTATTGCCATTGATCCCACATCAAGCAGTATGGCTATTAGCTCGCTTTGTAGCTGGTGTAGCGGTTGCAGGTATCTTCGTGATTGTAGAGTCTTGGCTAATGAGCGGTGACGAGTCACAACGCGCAAAACGCCTCGCTATCTACATGTGTTCACTGTACGGCGGTTCTGCAGTTGGTCAGCTTGGTATCGGTTACTTAGGTATTACTGGTGGCGTACCTTTCATCGCAATGTTCACTCTTTTGTTTGGTGCGATCATTGTGTTGATGTACGGACAAGCAACACCACCACAGATCCACGATGCGCAATCTTTGTCTTTAAAGCAGATCAGCAAATTAAGCCACAGCGCACTAATTGGCTGCATTGTGTCTGGATTAACGCTAGGTGCGATTTACGGTTTGATGCCAGTTGAACTTGCTCAACGTAACATTGCACACGAAGACATTGGTGGTTTGATGGCTTTGGTTATCATGGGTGGCATGGCTGTACAGCCTATGGTGACTTGGTTATCTCACCACGTAGGACAAGTGTTATTAATGGCTCTGTTCTGCTTGCTAGGGGTTGCAAGCATTGGTGTGCTGACTATCAATCACGATTTCTACGTACTAGGCATGAGCTTGTTCGTATTAGGCATGGCGACATTTGCGCTATACCCAATCGCGATTAACTTAGGTTGCCGTAACCTTGACCCAAGCTACTTGGTGTCAGTGACTCAAATCATGCTACTTTGCTACAGCATCGGTTCTGTTGCGGGACCAATCGTTGCAGACAGCTTTATGGATTCACAAGCAGGATTGTTCACATACCTGTTCGCGTCTCTGCTTGCTACAACGATCTACATGTTGATTGCTAGCCTAAAGCGCTCTCACCTACAGATTGCAGGCGAGTAAGCTTAAATAGACAGACACCAGATGCGTGTCATTAGGGCTCCGAGTTAAGTTTTTATATCTAAACGAAGGGCCCTTATTGTTTATGTCGTCTGGAGGAAATAACGACAATAAACATCAACAATCAGAAAATAAAATCGATTACCTCTGAACGTTAAGGTTGAAATACGTAACCTTCACCAGTAATGGTAATGATTAGTCCATCTCCGAATAATGATCTTATTTCAGATATCGCAACAATCACCGAAGAGTTAGTTACTTTTTCACTTTCCCAGCCAATCTTCTTTAATTGACCAACACTGAACAATTCACCTCGATGTCGATTCATAAATAAAATGATCTTTCGGTACGCCAAAGGCATGGTAGCCAGTACGTAGCCATTCTCTACATTGCGAATAAGTTTGGTGTTGAGTTCAACAATTTTACCGTTTAATTCAAGTATTACGTTGTTTTCAGAGTGGTTCGTTTCTATTACAGGATAGGAGTCCATTTTTATATCATTCCCTTACTATATAGCCAGCGACAAAGTCAGATTCAGTCGTATTTATATAACGTCGCTTATAACTGGACGTTTTAGATTTGACGATAATCAATGGAATTCGTACGGTAAAGAGATTAAATTTTTATTATTAAGATATTAACAGGATATAAATAGAGGATTATTTAGTCCGCCATAACATACCCTTCGTTGGAAACGGTTTGAATACAACGACAATCAAGAACTCTTCTGATCTCGTAAATAGCCACCAATACAGAAGCACATGTCACCGCTTTACCGGCCCAACCTACACGCTTCAAAATTTGCTTACTGACTACTTGGCCTTTGTTCTGGTAAAGATAAAAAAGTACTTTACGGTGAGGCCCTGAAAGCGTTCCTACAATCGAACCACAGCCCTGCTTACGTACGATTTTAGTGCCTGAACGAAACTCTTTGTTGTTTAAAATGAGCTTTGACGGGAGATCTAAATCATCCGTCTCGCTGATAACTTGTTGCATTAATTCCTCATGTTGCATAAGCAGTCGTCTTCTGAGATATTTCCAATACTATCGAATAGAGCAAAAATACTAAATTGATAGATAGCTCAATACAGTAATATTACTGAAAAGTTTGATCTTGCGTAATTGATCGAGGAAACATGTAAGGCTAACCAGGAAGTCGATGGCTCTTTCGATATTGACTGGGTGACAAACCGAAATGCTTTTTGAAACGATGCGAAAAGTTATAGGGATCTTTGTAGCCTAAGCGATTAGCAATCATAGAGACTGACCAATCTTGCTGCTTCAACAAACTGGTGGCTTTATCCATTCTCAACTGAATCAATTTGCTGCGTGGTGATAGGTCGAATAGCGTCTTGGTGACTCGATTAAGTTGCTCTTCGCTGATAAACACCCTTTGTGCCATGCCAGCGACGGTCCATGGCTGGTGCAGACTACTTTCAATCTCATTATAGAGCGCTTGAACACGTGCTGTGGTACTGGTCGACTTAGGCTCAAACCCTGTTAATGTTCGGATAATTTCGCTCAAGAGTAACTTACGGTAACTGGCTCTGCCGCCTATCTCAAAGTAAACCAAGTTCATTAATGACCAGATCTGCTCACACTCTCCAAAAGGCACAATCCCCTGTCCTAAACTTGCTATGTGCTGCCACTGCTTAGTGTCAGGCGTCAACATCCACGCCATTTTCCAATAATTATATTGAGGATCGAGTTCAAAACGAAATGGGGTTTCAGCAGGAAGCACCACGAGTGTATAAGGCGTAATCGCTTGGACCGATGTAGCGGTTGTTAGAATGCCGCCACCTTCCATAGTAAAAATCAACGTATGAACATTAACGGATTCGCGCTCAACCCAGTAGCCATCATATAGCTTCGCCATGCCACCCATATAGACACCAAAGCTTTTCATCTCTGGAATATCTTCAACGGTCAAAAAACGTTCTTTGCACTGTTCAGCGAGAAAAACATCATCATGCCACGTTGATTTTGGTCTCATTGAATCAATGACGGATTCGCACAGGTTTTGTTGTTTTTTAAACATGTTGTTACTTCGCTCAAATCACTATAGTTCTGCCATAAATCGGAGAGCTTATGACAACTAACATCAACCCTAACTCATCTATGAATAACAAGCCAGAGAGCATCTTACCTCGTATCGTTAAACTGGGTTTGCCTGTTGCTTTGCAAAGTGCGCTTGTCGCTATTCTTGCCCTTGCTGACGTATTAATGGTCAGTGATTATGGTATGGAAGCAGCTGCGGCTGTGGGAATTGCATCAAAATGGCACTTCGTTGCTATTATGATTATGGCAGGGTTGGCCTCAGCAAACGGAACATTAGTTGCTCAATACTGGGGAAAGAATGACCGAAAAAGCGCGCGAACAGTATCATCTATCGCGATGGTGTTTGGTTTAAAAGTTCTGTTGCCTGTTACTGCAATCATCACTCTTGGTTCTCAGTTTTTAATGATGTTGCAAACCAGCGATCAAACCGTGATTGAACTTGGCGCGACTTACCTATGGTATGGCTTCCCAGTTCTACTTCTGACTCACATTGTTGTCGTGGTAGAAGCAAGCATGCGCTCATCAGGTGACACCGTAACCCCACTACTATTAGGCGCGGTGACCATTGCACTCAACATTGCACTTAACTTCGTTCTAATCAAAGGTGCTTTTGGTATTCCTGCTATGGGCGTAGCAGGTGCAGCACTGGCGACGACACTCGCTCGCGCAATTCAAGTGGGCTTGATGTACGGCTACATGCGCATGCGTAAACACTGGTTGTTAACCACGCCTAGCTCACCACATCGTCCGTCATTATGGTTGTCTTACCGTCGTATTGCTTTGCCACTAACGATGAATGCGGTGTTATGGGCAATGGGCACTATGGCGTACCAAATGATCTTCGGCCACATGGGCACAACCGAACTTGCCGTGTTCTCTATGCTCGCGCCGTTTGAATCGCTGTGTTACTCGATTTTCTTTGGTATTTCGGTAGCGTGTTCAGTGTTGCTTGGCCATTCATTAGGCCGTGATGAGTTTGATGACGCAATGAGTATGGGGCTGACCTTCATTAAAGCCGTCGTTGGATTCGGCGCGGTCGTTGGATTGCTACTGTTTATGGGCAAAGGGCATGTTCTAACATGGCTGAACCTTTCTACAGATGCGCTCTACCCGCTCGCTTCACCTGCAATGACCATTATGTGTTTTGCTGTGGTGATTCGTATGCTGAACATGGTGATCATCAACGGTATTATTCGCGCTGGTGGTGATAATGCGTTCTGCCTGCGTATGGATTTCATCGCGATGTGGATGGTGGGTATTCCAGTATGTGTTTACGGCGCGTTTGTCGCTGGATGGGATTTCAAATACATCTATGGTTTGATGTTGGTAGAAGAAGTGGTGAAACTGGCAATTTGTTCTCATCGTTACCTAAGCCGACGCTGGATCAACAACCTCACAGTGACCTATGACGAGCCTCAAGCGGCATAGGCTACTTGGCTAGATTCAAGCTGAGATAGAAGCGTATCTACATCAAAAAGGTCTGAGCAATCAGATCTTTTTCGTTTCTTCAGCAACCACTTTAAACGCCAGTTACTTCTTATTCATTCGGATATGACGGTTCGACACATTCGGCAACGGCTTCTCAGGCACCTTTCTTTTTTCATGTATCAAATGTCTGATCGCTAAAATCGGATGCTTGAGTAACATTCTTGGCCCAGCATAGCGCATTACTACACGCATCTGCTCTTTAGGATCGGGCTTATAGCAATGGATCGGGCACTTATTGCAGGTCGGTTTGGCTTCGCCATAAGGGCAACGGTCAAGTCGTGTTTCGGCATAGCGTAACAGTTGATCACACTCTTCACATAACGCGCTATTCTGACGCACTGCACCGTGGTGATCTTTACAGTAGATGTGTACCATCGCAATCACGGTTTTGTACTCCGTTGCGAGTTCGCCTTGTAGAAGGTTGTTATGTTGAAACATGATTAATTGCCCAGAGATAAACCGTACAGGTTGAGGTTGACGCTTTCACTTAATACGTCTTCGACTCGCTCAAACACAAAACCCAACTTATTCAGTAATGCGATACTTCGAATGTTATCAGAGGTAGTGATGGCGACTAAATGATCGATATCAGCATTCTGCTTAGCTTGTTCAATTATTGCTTTTGCCGCTTCTTGAGCAAAACCTTGTCCATACACCTCAGGAACAAAGCCATAGCCAATATCATGCGAGTCTAAGGTATCTCTTTTAATTAATCCGCAAATACCTATTGGGGTTAATGAGCCCTTCATTTCGGCCATCAATAGGCAAACACCCTTCTCTTCATGCATCTTAAGAATGTTGTTTTTGATGTATTCAACTGCCTTGTCAGTGTCGCTGATTTCCTTGTCTCCAATGTAACGCAGGAAATCTTCTGAGCTGCATAATCGCTGAATAAACGCCGCATCTTGAGGCGTGATCATTCTTAATCGTAAACGTTCGGTCTCGACGGCCTGCATAGTGATATTTTCCTTGCTGAATACCATGTAAATATTGAGTTCTAGAGCTAAAATGATTATCCTCCACCGCCTAAACTAAATACAAGGCTATGCAGCAATGAACCGTAAGAAAAAAATCAATCAAATTCTAAAAAAGAAGCAGAAACAGGCGAATTCTAAACTGCATAGTAGCAACAAGCCTCGCTACATTTCTAAAGCTGACCGTGCAAAAATGGAAGCTGAAGAACAGGCTAAAGCCGCTCAAGAGCAAGCTGAAGGCACAGTTGAAGCGACTGTTGAAGCCGAAGATACAAAAGCTGCAGAGTAAGTTGTAAACTCGCAGTTCTCTTGTCGATACTCTTCCAAGAGCCAACAGACAAGAACAAAAAAAGCAGCCTCTAAATGGGCTGCTTTTTTGATCCTACCATTTTTAATCGCGCTGATTAGCCTTTAAAAGGCCGAACTTCCCAGCGTGCAAACGGCGCTTTTTCATTAATCCCCGCTCGTCCCCAACGGTCAACGGAATCAACTACTAAGATACGCTCGTTAGGTACTAGAGACTTAATTAAGTTCGTTGGCTTTTTCGCTGTGACTAACCATAGTGCATCGTCTTCTGAAAACATCGCTTTGAGTTTAGCTTTGTCTTGTTCTGTCCATTCCAGTTCAGCTTTGAACATACGTTCTTCAACAAACAGTTGAGTACCTGAAGCGAAATCTTCCAAGCTTTCTGAAAGCAACAATACTGAATCTACATCGTTATCCAGTAAGACTGCTTGTTGCTTGTTAATCAGTTCACGCACATCAAGCATTACACGCTGTAGGTTGCTATCAATGGTCTCAGCTTGCGCTGGCCACAATAACTTAAAGTCATCAGCAACAATCACCGCCATGCGCGTTAAGTTGGTTGGGTTTAACCATGCGTATTTAGACACAACGCCATTTGATAACGTCAGCGCGGCAACACCTTGAGCACGCGGTGTGATCGCTTGAGCAGCATCCACTTCAACCAAACGGATATTGCCCTGTCTTGCGTAAACAAAAGTTGGGTCAGCTTGCCAGATGGATGACAACGTTAATGCTACGGTCGCCTTTTCTCCTGATTGAAGGACTTTGCTTGCGCCCTTTGTACCAAACCAATTTGGCAGACGATCAATGCCGTAGCGTTTTGGTGGCAGATATTCGGTGGTAATGTCCGTGCCTTTGGTTAGCTCTGTCGCCAATGCATAAGTTACAGGTGTACTGGTTAGGATATCTTCTGCATTCACGTTCAGTGACAGCACAGAACCAGCCATTAACACGCTACCAAGCACACTCACTTGAGCCGTTGCTTTTACTGAGCTAGCGATACGATTCATTAAACAAGCCATAATTACGCCTTTCTTACAATTCGGTATAGCGTTGCTGCTAGGAAAAACGTTGCAGAAACGATGATGATTGAAGCGCCCGATGGCACTGGCAGTTTGAGTTCCATAGGCAACACAGTTCCAACCAAACATGCGATGGTTGCGAGTAATGCCGACAAGAGAACAAAGCTCCCCATACGTTTAGTTAACAATCGAGCTGTCGCACCTGGAATCAGCAATAACGCACCCACTAGAACTGCACCTACGATCTTCACGGCCGCAATTGTCACTAAGGTGATCATCATGACAAACAAGTAATCGTAAAAGCTGGTGTTGTAACCACGAACCTTAGCTATATCAGGGCTGATACAAGTCAGGAGAATGCGGTTGAATGTCGGTATCAAGAGCAAGATGATGATCGCGCAACTACCTGCGAGAATCGCTAAGTCTTGGTCTGTTACGGTAAGAATCGAGCCAAACAGTACGTTTTCAAGCATGTGGATATTGATCTTACGAGCAACGTACATCAGCAATGCCGCGCCTACCGCTAGAGCTAATGCTAGAAACACACCTACTAAGGTATCGTATGGTACGTTGGTCCTGTTTCTTACAAAGTGAAGCAGCAGAGCGAAGATCATACAGAAGCTAAACAAACCAATAATTGGATTTTCTGGCGGCTCACCAAGCAAAACACCAATAGCAATACCAGTTAACGCTGCGTGACCTACGGCCTCAGAGAAGAAAGCCAGACGCTTAGCAATCACCAAAGTACCAAGACCACCTAACAGAGGACCAAGTAGTAACGCTGCAACCAAAGCATTGACCATAAAGGCATACATGAAGCTGTCTGACAGCCAACCCGCTTCAACGCCGCTTATGGCAAGTTGTCGTAACCAATCCATTACGCAACCTCCTTCGGTTTGTCCATCGCAGAGCTACTGCTGTAATGCTGAAATAGGCTCTCGATTTTACTTGGGTGTAGTACTTGTTCGTGTGGTCCACTATCCACCAAGAATCGATTCACAACATGTACATTGGCTTCAAGGCGACGCACTGCGGTGACATCATGGTGAACCGCAAGAATCGTACGACCTTCATTAACACATTCACGAATCAGCGATTCAAGATAACGAACGCCTTGTTCATCCATACCGGTCGTAGGTTCATCCAACACCAGTAGTCTTGGATTATCCAATAGCGCTTGAGCAAACAACACACGTTGTTGCTCACCACCCGACAACTGCCCCATACGGCGATCGCTACGTGTCGCCATACCCACTCGATCCAATTGCGCGATTGCGAGATCCAATTGCTTAGACTTACGACGCCAAAATAGAGGAATTCGAGTTTGGTTAAGCAATACAAAATCCATTACCGTCAAAGGTAAGCTTGATTCAAAGGTCGCTTTTTGTGGAACGTAACCGATGCTTGGCTTTTCTGGCCAATGAATATTGATTTGACCAGAGAAAGGCGTCAAACCAAGAACGGAGCGTAGCAGAGAGGTTTTACCACCGCCGTTTGGCCCCATGATTACATGGCAATCACCCGCTTTAAGTTCTAGTGAAATTTCGTCAAGAATGACGTTGTTGTCGTATTGCAGACCAAGTTGATTGATTGAAATCGATGGACCTAACATTATGCGTTCCCGCTTTTAGCTTGGTTCGCCGCCGCAAATTTCATGGCTTCGATTAACGTCTCTAGGTTCTTTTTCATCTCAACTTCGACTTTATCGTCTTCATATTCGCCGTGCGTCATGTGAGAAAAACGGTAAAGCTGAACACCTGTTTCCGCTTCAATCGTGTCAACAAAACGGTTTGGCATGTTTAGCTCGTAGAACAGAACATCAATGCCCGATGCGCGGATCTTTTCGATCGTCTCTTGCAGCTGGCTCGCACTTGGTTCAACACCGTGTGCAGGCTCAATCACCGCCGCAACATCCACACCAAACTCTTGCAAAATATAGCCATAAGCATTGTGCGTGGTCGCTACCTTCATACCTGATGTATCTAGCTCACCTAATGACAACATCGCATCGCGCTTCATAAAGCGAAATTGCTTTGCGTATTTACGTGCATTCTTACGATAAAAAGCCGCGTTGTCTGGGTCGAGCTTAGAGACTTCACTCGCAATGGTGTAAACCTTTTGAATTGTTGTCGAAAGTCCAACAAACGTGTGCGGATTCACCGCGCCTTGACCCACAGACTGGCCTAATGCTGGAAGTAAAGGCACTTCTTTGTTCGCTTCGATCACCACTAAGTCATCACGTTGCGCAGCTGAGATTACTTTTAGTGCGAAGTCGTCATGGCCAATACCGTTTACCACGATAGCGTCCATCTGGCTCAATCGCTTCAAGTCGTTCGGTTGTGGCAAGTAATTATGCGGATTAAAGCCAGCATCAACCAAAGGAAGGATGTTCACTTTGTCACCTACCACGGCTTTTACGTAGCTGTAATAAGGCTGAAGGGTTATGCCAATCGTCAGCTTATTGCTGTCGATCTTGTATTCTTTTGCCAATGCATTGGGTGTCATTAACACCGCTAATAACGACACCAATAGAGTCATAATTCGCATAGTAATTCTCTTATTATTAGTGAGCATCGATTTCATGATGCTGTTCAATTTCTGATTCATTGACGACCATTTTCCAGCCAGCAGATTCGAGTGTGTTCTCATCAAAATTAGTCGGTTGACTTGCTACGCCACCCAGGTAAATCCAGATTTCAGGAGAAACGCTGTTCGCGTTCAAAATAAAGGAATCAGCGAAGCCGTGTTCGGTTGGCGTAGCTTGTTCACTTGGTGCAGTATCTTCACTTGGCGTAGAAAAGTAATAACCACGCTCGTCCAATAACCAAGTATGAGAGCCTTTGCGCTTCCAACTCTGATCATCTACAAACGGGGCAACCCATTCATCTTTAAGTGACGCGACACTCGGCCATTCGCCGTCAGAGTCCATACGAAGGTCGCGAATCTCTTCATGAGCCAAACGCAGCTCTGATAACATCGCCAAGTTTTCTTGCTCGACATCAGTCACTAAGATTTGATGATCAAGTACCGCTTCGATATGCGATTCTGCTTGATGAAATGGGATAGCAACCGAGGCAAAGCTCAGAATGAACACAATGATCAGCCCTACCCATTTGCCTTCTCTGCCGCCCGTGTCAGCACGTACACCTTGAATCATCATTTCTCGCTGATCTCAACAACGTCTACTTCAACAGGAAACTCGTGGCCAGAATCAAACACAAGGTAGAACTCAGTGTCTGGATTTGGAAACTCAACGATCGAGCGCTTATCTGTCATCTCTTTTGCAATCAAGTTGTCTTCGTAGTCGTACATCTCAACCGCGTAATCAATCGCTTTACTGCCGTCTGAATAGCCCGCTTCGCAGGCCACAGTTTTGCCTTCAAACCAGCAGCTCATCAATGGAAAGTGTGCTTGCGCAGGTAATGCAGCGAAACCAAGTCCCAGAGCCAAGCAAGGAGTCATTAATGTGTTAAGTTTTGTTTTTATTGTCATGGTTCGTACCCTAGCCACAGTGAAAATTCTCAGTAGTAAACTGAGCGATAAAGGGCTCAAATGAGCCCTTTAGTTTTTTGGTTGCTTAATCAGGGATCTAGCCCCGACATCACAGATTATTGAAGCAGTGCTTCGAACGTTAGGTGAACGTTCGCGCTTGCTTTGTCTGCCAGTGGGTTGTCAATCAACTCACCTTTGTAGTTCGCTTTCATTACGTAACGACCCGCTACATCTGGAGTGAACGTGATTTCGCCGTTCTCGTCGCTCACTACATCAATCTGTTCTTGGTGGTTGCGGTAAAGCGTGCCTTCACGAGTGATCTCAGCTTTCACGTCTTTTTGAATTTCACCGTTGTAGAAGAATTGGAACGTGACTGGTTCGCCTTCAACAATGTCTGAAGGGTGTGTCACAGGCTTCATTTCTAGAAGCTTTCCTTCAATTTTGAATACTGAATCCGTTGGCTTACCTACTGTGATGTAGCTTTCAGCGCGAGTGAAGCTGATTTGTGTTACCACGTCACGTGACTTTTCAGGAAGTATAGAGTCACGTTCCGCTTTGTTTGCTTTGATCCATTTCACAGTGTCACGACGGCCCGCTTTGTACTGTGTGTAGTAAGATGGCTGGTTGTTAATCGCAACTTTGTGTGTGCCTTCTTCTTCAAAGTAGAAATCGAAGATTGAACGACGTTTGCCACGAACAACAAAGTTAGGACGCTCGCTACGGCCATCAGGCATGATGACATGTGCATTTTCACTGCCTGCAGGCTTATCAAAAACAAACGTACCGTGAGACGCAGTCACGTCGAACGTTAGCCAATCACCGCCTTCTTTCGATACGGTAAAGTGCGATGGCAAAATCCAGCGTGGGTGCGCTTGTGCTGTTGTCGTAGCCGCTAGGCCGAACGCCATAACACCCGCTAGAGCAAGTGCCTTTATTTTTGTCTGTTTCATCATGTTCATTCCATTATTTATAATTTTTAGCCGTGTCGCTCAATCTGAGCCTACGATGACTACTATCGATTCTGTTCTGATTCTTAAACCAATCGGCGTTCACTGCTGCATTGTCTATTTAGCTACGTAATTCAGTGTGATTTCACCCGTCTCTTCTGTTGCCTTTAGCTGATAAGAAGCGTTTGAATCTGTGAGTGATACTTTTTGACGAAGATAGTTACGGCCTCCGTGTTCACGAACCACTTCGATATGAACCGTGTATTCGCCTTGCTCTAGATCTTGACCGTCATCGCTCTTACCATCCCAAACAAAGCGGTACTTGCCAGCAGGACGCGTTGCGGATGTCACGGCGTCAACGAGTTCGCGATCGTAACGTCCAACTTTTCTCCACCAGCTGCGTAGATCTTTCAGCCATTCATCTTTACCGACCCAAAGTTCAATGGTTTTCACTGATTTTCGTTCGCTGTTCTCTACCCACACCGCCACATAAGGACGCGCATACATAGAGGTATCAATCTTTGGAAGCTCGAAGCTCACATCAAGTTTGGCCGTATCAGGAATCGCTTGTGCCATACCTAGGCTTGGCAAAAGAGATAAAGCAAGAAGCGCCTTGCTCCAGTTTATTTTTTTCATGTTTAACAACCTTTTAAATCCGTTTAACCTTTAATTCGTTCTTCAAGCTGATTCATCAAACCGACTCATAAACCTGATTCATGAAGCTAATTAAGGGTTAAGGTACGGCGACAAAATAGATAGCAAGTGAGATTGCAGACCCAAATACCGTCCATTTAATGGAGGTATTGAGTGTTTTTTTCTTAGGTAACAGTAAGCACACGCCGGTAAGTACAAAGAAGACCATCAGTAGTGCTGTGATATCGATGAACCATTTCCACACCTCACCGCTGTTACGGCCTTTGTGTAGGTCGTTCAACAGTGCAATCGCGCCGTAGTTCGTGGTTTCGACCTCGACCATTTCAGATGCCACGTCAACAAATACAGACGCGTTGTAACCTGGTCCTTTAAAGTCCATGGACACTTCACCGATCAGCAACTCACCGTCTTCAATTTCGGCGTAGATGTCTAAACCAGAAGGAACGCCAGACAAATTAGCCTCTTCAAACAGAAATGTTTCGAAGGCACTTTCGTCGGCTTTTAATCGCCCGTCTTGGATCGTGAACAAACTCGTAGGAAGCTCTAAAGTAGAGCGTTGGATATTAGGTTGGCTTGACTCAAATAACTCAGGTCGATTCAGGGTGATACCTGTCACTGAGAAGAAAAGAACAACGAACAGAAGTGCCATTGAAATATAAACATGAAGTCGACGAGCCCATGATTGAACCGCCCTACTTTTTAACGACATACAAACCAATACCTATAAATTTTATGGCGTCAATTTAGTTGATAATCATTCGTATTGGCATTCAATTTACATTGTTTACGTTTGCCGAGCGGCGTAAGGAAATTTACATAACATTACATGGGAAGTAATCGAACTGTATGCATATTCTTGCTAACTTGTACTAAAGGGAATGGATAGCTTGTATTTGAGGTCATCGATAGTAAGGTCAAACCTCAAAAAATCTCAATATCAACATGCTTGATTGAGGTTGGTTTAAGGTAGCAGTTGTGGCTTTAAGGAATGAAAGTTGGGACTATTTAAGCTTCGTGACTATTAACCTTTGGGGCTATTTGATCTTTGAAACATTTTGAAGATCATACACAAACGGCGGACTCTTCGGTTGATGCGGTTTGTTAAATACAGACTAATAACCGATTTAACGATAGCTAATAAGGCTTAAAGGGATTTTGAAATGCGTATTATTGTTTTGGCTTTTACAGCGCTCGTAACAGCGTGCAGTAGCCAAATGAGCAACACAGAAGAGCACGTCCAAGAATACATCGGCTCAGACATAACCGATGCACAAGAGCAGTATCTAACCGAACGCTCACGCCCTATTAGCTTTTGGGCGTCTCGAAACTATGCTTGGGTTGAGACAAAGAAACCATTAGACAATGGTTACACTTTACATGCCTTTAAGAACCCTTATCGTGACTGCACTATTAACTGGATCGCTGACAGCAATGGAATAATTAAAAGTGCAACGTCTAGTGGGGCGATGTGCGATCCGTAATCGATTAATCCTATAACAAAACTAGATGGACTCTAGCCGACTAAATTATGAGACAAATTACGAGATAAATTGAAAAAGGGTGTCATTTGAACGATCAAATGACACCCTTTTGCTTATCTTATTTCTTGTGTGCTGTTTCTTGTCTTCTGTTTACTATTAAGCAGTTAGACGTTTCCGTTATCACTCACAGTTCTTAGCTGAGTCAGATACTTAATCCAGCCTTTTGCTTCAGAAGAGGGTTCAATGTTGTTCGCACGCTTGGCTTGAGCAAGGGCGTTATCAAGATTCTTTAGCTTGTACCATGAACGCACTTTCGCTAACGCAACATCGGCTTGTTTGTTTTTGTCTTTCACTTTATCTAAAACAACCAGAGCTCGGTCGTAGTAACCTTGCTGAACCAATAGTTGAGCCACATTCCAATGATACTGAGTGTCTTTTTTAGACGCTAACGTCCACACTTCAATCGCATTGTCCCACTCTTTCGCTAGCTGCCAGTAGGTTGCTTGCTCTGCTAGAAGTTGAACGTCGCTGTTCGCATCATCTAGCTTACTGATTTCTTGTGCTGCGCGCTCTGGAATTCCACGTTTCGCGTAAAGCTGCGCTAACAAACGGCGATCTGAGTTCTTCAGCTCAACACCTTGTAGATCAGCCAGTGCTAACGTGTTCAATGCATCACGATTACGTTCTAGTCTTAACTGAATACCCACAAGTTGACGCCACCAGTTATCTTTCTCTGGTTGAAGTTCAATCAGGCTTTCCAATGTAGGAATAGACTGTTTCCACTGCTTTAGCTGAAGCTGTGCGCCCAGTTTTAGCGATAGAGGTGATAACTCTGGTTTTGAATTGAACTTGTCGTGATTACCGATGGCCACTAGTACTTTCGACCAGTTTTCAATTTGGTATTCAGCTTGTGCAATTCGCATCCAAAGCGTGTCTTTCTTTTCCTTTTCAGGTGCTGTTTTCACTAACTCGTAGTAGTGCGGAAGCGCGTTTTTAAACTGCTGAACGTTCAACAACAAATCAGCCAGCATGCGCTTCGTTATCCAAGCTTGCTCATCGACTAACAAATTCGTATCGACGGCATAAGTGAGCTGCTTAATCGCCGCGTCAGTTTTGCCATCTTGCCAGTAAAACACACCCAGCATACGAGCTACGTATGCTTTGTCGTAACCCTTAGAAAGCTCCAAACCAGCAAGTACATCAATCGCCTGTTTAACCTGTTCATCTTGAGCAAGCTTATGCGCCTTTTGAACACGAATGGCAGTATATTGAGATAGCTCTTGTGCTTGTGTTGTAAGGGGCATTAACAGCAAGCCCACTAATATCCATATCTGTTTCATCATTTTGCCAACTTAAACTCTAGTTTCACGGTTTGACCAACCTGAGCTATCGCTTTTCCATCGACGACTTTTGGTTGATATTTCCATTTTTTAAGTGCTCTCATCGCTTCACGTTCAAACATACGACGTGGGTTTGCTTCAGTGACTTGAATGTCAATTGGGCGTCCCGTTTCATCGATGGTAAAAGACATAATCACATGGCCTTCAGCGCCACGCTTCAGCGCTTTAGCTGGGTAACGAGGTTCTACTCGATACAGAGGCATTGCCTGTTGGTTTGACCCAAAATCAGAAAATGTCGGAGCGTTAATCGCTAGGCCGTCAATCGATGTATTCAAATCCAAAGAAGGCAGTGAAGACATCGAATTCAGAGGCGTAACTTCAGCTTGTGACTGAGACGTTTGCGCTTCCGGTGGCGGCTCTGGCATTTCTGGTTTTTCAGGGACTGCACGTTGTCTTCTTTGGACTTCTTGTTCTTGTTCCACCATGACCATGTTGAAACTTAACGTCTCACTGTTGTCTGGTGAACGTTGATGGCCATTATCGACCATCCAAGCCATAAAAGAAAACAGAGCTAAGCCCAATGCACCCGCTAGCGGTAAAGCAAGAAATAGGCGAATCATTTATGAAGACCCTCCAAGATCATCGCTTTTCAGCAGCAAGCGCGATGTTTTTAACACCCGCACCTTTAGCGGCGTCCATCACTTTAACAACGGTACCGTTGTAAGCGTGTTCATCCGCTTGAATAACCAAAGAAGCATCAGGTTGCTCTAGCAACAAGTGTTCTAACGTTGCTTGAACACGTTCAACATCAACAACACGTTTGTCGATGAAGATGTCATTCGCAGATGTAATCGCAACAAAGATGCCCGCATCCTTTTGGCTTACTACGTTAGACGCTTGTGGGCGATTGACTTCAACCCCTGATTCACGAACAAATGAACTGGTCACAATAAAGAAAATAAGCATGATAAATACAATATCAAGCATCGAAGTAAGGTCTATTTGAGCCTCTTCGTTTTTTGAATGACGTCGACCGAGTCTCATCGTTGACTCCTTAAAGATTTTTCTAATTTCAATTCTAAGCGGTTACACACTTTCGCTAAACGAGCGTGAACAAACATGCCCGCTAATGCAGCAACCATACCCGCCATGGTTGGCAGTGTTGCCAACGAGATACCTGAGGCCATCAATTTAGGGTCACTGCTTCCTTGAGTCGCCATGACATCAAAAACAGAGATCATACCGGTGACGGTACCTAACAAACCCAACATCGGACAAATAGCGACTAACAGCTTAATAAAGTTCAAGTTTTGGTTAAGTAAGATACTCGCTTGCCCCAACCAACCTTCACGAATGGCTTTGGCATGCCAAGAAGAGTGATCTTCTCTTTCATGCCACTTAGTAATCCAAGCTTGGCGCTGCTTTGGAAAGTAGAACGCAAGATAAAGCACACGTTCGACTACAAGCACCCAATAAACTAGGACGACAGCCGCGAGCCACCACAGGACGAAACCGCCCTGCTCCATAAAGCTTGATAAAGACAGCAGCCAGTCACTCGTTAACCAACTCGCTGGTAATAGAGAACCCGACAAAATATCCATTACGCAGCAGTCCCAACTGGTGAAACTACAGCTTTTGATTCAACCGTTTTTTCTGCCTGTTCAGCAACAAGGCCAATACCTTGTTTCTCAAGAATGTTGCGAATGTTTTCAGCCTGAGTGCTAAGAATGTTGTGTGCTAATAGCAGAGGCATTGCTGCAACAAGACCAAGTACGGTTGTTACCAGCGCCATCGAAATACCACCCGCCATCACTTTAGGGTCGCCATTACCAAACTGTGTGATCACTTGGAATGTTTCGATCATGCCGGTTACAGTCCCTAGAAGACCTAACATTGGAGCAAGTGCCGCCAATAGCTTAAGCATCGATAAGCCTTTCTCTAGGTGAGTCTGCTCATCCACTACCGCTTCTAAAAGTCGTAGCTCTAGTGCTTCAACGGTTTGGTTTTGCTCTTTATTGTAAACCGCAAGAACACGACCTAGAGGGTTATCACCCGCTTGCTCTGGGTTCTTAAGTTGAGCGCGAATTTTCTGGCGAGCGATAGCCAAAGAAATACCACGAACTAATGCGATGATTAAGCCTATAGCCAACAATCCAAGAATCACTTTACCAACCACACCACCCGCTTGAAGGCGATCAGTTAGGCTTGGTGTTAGCGCTAGTTGCTCTAGCATGAACCCACGAGAAGGATCGACAACCACGTTAGACACGTCGCCATTCGCTAATGTAGATAGCGATGCTAAAGTTGGACCATTCGATGGTTGTTTCAGATACGCAATCGCATCTTCACGCTGAGTGTTCCAGCTAACATAGCCTTGGTCTGTTATTAGGCCGATTGAACCTAAGCGATAAGCGTCGACAGTTTGTGTATTGCCTTCACCATTGATGAATGCAATTTGAGATTTGCTAAGCTCAGAGCTCGCTTGGATCTGTTCAACCATGCTCATCCACAAACCGGTCAGCTGTGGCATTGAAGGCAGTGATTTAGCATCAATGATTTGATCAACAGTTGCAGTGTGTTCAGCGCGATCAACGCTGTTTACGGTTGAGCTAAGCTCTGCGCCGAGTTCTTTTGCGTTTTGACGAACGACACCGAACAGCTCACCTAAACTACCGGTTTCTAAACGCAGCTTCTCTTCTAAGCGAGCAAGCTTGTTTTCGTTATCACTGAAGGTTTGAGTCAGAACATCTGTCGCACCTTGGATAGAGGTACGTTTCGCTTCAAGTTGCGCTTTGATCGCTTTCAGTTCTTGTTCTGTCTTTTTGAAATCAGCTTCACGCACTACGTTGTGAGAAGCTTGAGTGCGACTCTCTGATTTTGCTTTATTAACTAGCTGAGCAGTCGTATCAGAAGCTGAGAAAGCAGAAAATGAAATTGAAGTAATACAAAGCAATGCTGCTAATGGTTTTAAGTTCATTACTTAACCTCCGCAACAGTTAAAGAAACAGGTAAAGTAATGAGGCTTGGCGCCGCTTGTTGGCTTGCAATGTCGTAAGCTTTATCTAGCTCAGATTTCATTGAAGAATCAAGCTCTTGCCACTGATTTTGTGTTTGATTCCAAGACCAGTATTGGCTGCCATTTAAGTTACGAGCCACCAAAGAGATACGACCTAGGTGCAACACGTCTGCTTCAATCGTTCTGTCGCTGCTCAATGCAACACGGCCTTGGTAAGCACCGAGCTTGATGCCGTAGTCCATCTCGATTTGGTAAGCTTCTAAGATACGACGATACTTCTCAGCATCACTCACATCAGCACGAGTCATCATTGCTTGCAGCTTTTCAACTCTTTCTAGACGTTGCTCTTTCCTGATTGGCACATCTTGCTCAACTAACTGCTGAAGGCCATCAATCATCTGGTACATCAAAGGCACAACACCTTGACGTGTGTATTTGATCTCGTCGATCTGCCCTTCAATGCTCTGAGCTTCTTGATTCTGGCTCTCAACCAATGCAGCAAGGTGATCGTGATAGATTTCTAGATTTTTCACTTCTTCTTGCAGACGCTCAATCTCAGCTTGCAGCATTAACGTCGCTTGTGAGCTTTTATCAATAACCTTTTGGCTCGAAGCCGACGCGTTATTGGTCTTGTTTTGAATTGATTGAGCTTGATCTAAGCTGTTTGCCATAGAAGACGTTGCAACCAAACTGATGGCAAGCGCTAGGCTAGTTTTTAAAAGATTCATAATTGTAGTCATTTACTATAGAAGAAGGTCAAATGAATTTTATTGATAAGCACTCTCATTATCATTAAAAGTCACTCTCATTACTAGGGATATTTTTACTGAATAGCAGAATCACGAAAGGGGAAAGCCGAAACTTTCCCCTTAGTATTTAGGCTAACAATAGTACCCTACTAACAAATTAGTATTTTACCTGTAAAGTCGCCATGTAGTTACGGCCTTCGCCAATTACTACGTCTTCAGCAAACTGGTGTTTTGAAGACGTTGAACCGCCACCCGCTAGGTATTCTTTATCAAATACGTTCTCGACTGTTAGACGCGCTACGAAATCAAGAGAATCGTCGTACTTAAGCGTGTATGCAGCACCCATATCTACACGAGCGTAGCCGTCTTTCTTGAATGTGTTCGCGCTATCACCGTAACGAGAACCTTCGTAGATAAGACCTAGGTTCACATCCACTTCGTTTGTTGCTGCATAAGTAGACCAAACGCTTGCTGCAAACTCAGGTACGTCTACAGGACGGTTACCTTCATATGTTTCATGGTTCGTGATTTCAGCATCTAAGTACATTGCAGAACCAGACATTGAGAAGCGCTCTGAAATAAAGCCTTGTGCGGCTAGCTCAGCGCCACGGTGAACTTGTTCGCCACCTTGTGTCTTCGTCCAATCGCCTGATGAAGTGTCTTCTACATCCATTGAGATGTTTTCTTGGGTAATATCGAATACCGCACCAGAAACGAATAGACGTTCGTCCATCAGTTCCCACTTAGTACCGACTTCGTAAGAAACACCCGTTGCTGCGTCAAGAAGTTCGCCATCATTGGTGTAGTTGCGGCTTCCGCTAGAAACAACACCTTGTGGTTCGAAACTTTCAGAGTAAGAAGCGTAGATACTACCGTTTGATGCTGGGTGGTAAATTACGCCAAGCTTAGGTGCAACGTTTTCTTCTGCAACGCCATCACTTACTTTACGGTCGAAACGAGCGCCCGCAAGAACTTGCCATTCATCATTAATAGTAATCAAATCTTGGATGTAGAAGCCCCAAGTATCGTAAGTACTCATCTTACCTAGCGATGTTGGACCCACTGACGGCGCTGGTACTGTTGCATCTGGTGCGTATTCAGCGCTGCTGAAGCGATCCATACCACGGTAATAGCTGTAGCCTAACCAGTTAGCACCGAATAATAGTTGGTGCTCTGTGCCCGCAAGATCAGCTGTTGTTGTTAGATCAACGTAAGCCGTTCTGAAACGCCATTTATCATGACGGTAGTTACCGCCTTGTGTCACGGTGCCAGTACCATCAGGATTCATATTTGAAAAGCTTGGGTAGCTTTCCATATCAATACGTTCGAAATCTTGGTAGTTGAAACCTGTTTTTATTGACCATGTATCAGTCAGGTTAGCAGCAATATCAAAACCAACGTTCTCGACATCGTTCTCGATCTGCGACCACTGTGCGTCCCAGATGTGCTTGTCGCTACCTACTCGGTTGCCGTCTAGCGTGTATAAAGCGCCAGAATCTACGCTACCTTCGTCGTTAGTTTTGTCGTAATGAACAGAAACTGTCACGTCTTCAGTTACATCGTAATCAACGAATACACCACCAACAAAACGTTCTGTTTGTGGTTCAGTTCCGTCACCGTAAGTTCTCCAAGAGCCGTAGCTTTCTTTAGATAGAATCGCACGACCACGTAGAGTTTCAGCGTCGTTCAAAGCGCCACTTACGTCTACCGTTGTACGAGAATGGTCATTAGAACCAATATCTTGGCTAACACTTACTTGCGTATCGTAAGTTGGCTTTTTGCTTACCATGTTGATCAAACCACCTGGTGCAGAAATACCGTAAAGAAGACCAGAAGGTCCTTTAAGTACTTCAACACGCTCTAGCAGTTCGATTGGTTGACGGTAGTGAGACCAATGTTGCTGGCCGTTTTTAAGGAAGCCCGAAGAGCTTTCTACCGAGAAACCACGTAGAGAAAAACGTTCACGGTTACGGCTTGTACCGCCAGCACTTACACTCGCGTCATTTTTAAGCACGTCACCAAGCGTTGTTGCACGCTGTTCATCGATGATTTGCTCATCGATTACTGAAACTTGTCCCGGAGTCTCTAATTGAGTCGCCTCCATGCGCATTGCTGTTGTGTTCGTGTCGGCTTTATAACCGTAGTCACGACCTTCAACAACCATATGCTCGTCTGTTTTTACTGTTTCTGCCAATACTGCTGGTGAAGCTAATACTGCGCCGATCACTAAAGCCAATGGGCTCTTTGAAAACATGTCCTTTACTCCGTTTTTATTCTTTTAGACGAGCACTTTGTTATTTATTCGATGTGCTCGCTGAACCGTTTCCGGTACCACTGAATCATTTCGGGAGAGAATATAAGTGATAACTATTACCATTTGCATTAAATTTACATTCTTTGCATTCGTAAAGTTTTGTAAAGGCGTGTCGGGGAGACGTTTTTATAAAGTTAAACAAAACCAATTCAATACAAATGGTTAGAGAGCATTTACGCTAAAAAGTAGTTGTCGACGTCAAATCTTTTGAAACAGCGTTATTAGCTCGGGCTATTTAAGATGGCCAAATTGATAAGAAAATTATCTCTTCTTATTTACTACCTTTGAAACGGCAGCTTTATGTATAAAACTCTCGATAAATGTAAATTTATGGTGAATTGTTTTGTTTTATTTTGTTTAATTGACGGAATTATCAGTGATTTTGATCACATCTATAATTCCAAACTCATTTTTTGTTTTTCGATTTGAACAACCGACTGCTAATCTCCTGCTCACTTTGAAAAGGTATCAAAGTTATAAATAATAAGGAGTGTTCTAAATGAATACCAAGAAACCTATGTCACTGACTGGTCGAGTAATCCTCGGTATGGTCGTAGGTATATTAACGGGATTTGCCATTCAATCCCTTTTTGCAGACAGCGGATTTGTTAACAACTACATCGTTAACGGACTCTTTGAAGTAGGCGGACAAATCTTTGTCGCCAGTTTAAAAATGCTTGTTGTGCCTCTAGTCTTCGTTTCACTAGTGTGCGGTACAAGTTCTCTTAAAGACTTATCAACTCTTGGCCGTATGGGTGGCAAAACGCTTGCACTTTATATCGGTACTACTGCCGTAGCCATCACTCTAGCATTAACTATCGGTAACCTGTTCCAACCTGGAGCTGGTGCGGATCTTACTGCTGCGAGCTCTTTCAAATCAGCGGATGCCCCATCTTTGGGCCAAGTTATCATCGACATGTTCCCAACCAACCCTATTCAGGCGATGGCTGAGGGCAAAACGTTACAAGTTATCGTATTTGCAGTGTTGTTTGGTATCGCAATCAGTGCAGCGGGCAAACCCGGCGAACGTATCGCTGCCGTTTTCTCTGATCTAAACGAAGTGATCATGAAGCTAGTTGCGCTACTAATGAACCTTGCTCCTTACGGCGTATTCTTCTTGATGGCGAAACTGTTCTCTGGCCTTGGCTTAGGTGCAATTTGGAACCTAGCAGAATACTTCTTAGTGCTTGCTGGTACCCTGCTGTTGCATGGCTTGGTGACTTACAGTGCGATGCTTAAAGGATTCACAGGTCTTAGTCCGATTACGTTCCTACGTAAGATGGAAGATGCAATCATGTTTGCATTCTCAACGGCATCTTCGAACGCAACAATTCCAGTAACAATGGAAACAGCTAAGAACCGCATGGGTGTAGACAACAAAGTCGCTTCTTTCACAGTACCACTAGGTGCAACTGTGAACATGGACGGCACTGCAATCATGCAAGGTGTTGCGACGGCGTTTATCGCGCAAGCGTACAACATCGACCTTTCAATGGGTGATTACCTAATGGTTATCCTAACGGCGACACTGGCGTCTGTGGGTACTGCAGGTGTCCCTGGTGTTGGTCTTGTTATGCTAGCGATGGTATTGAACCAAGTGGGTCTACCGCTTGAAGGTATTGCTCTAATCATGGGTGTTGACCGCCTTCTTGATATGATTCGTACCGCTGTAAACATCACAGGTGATAGTGCCGTATCTATCATCGTTGCTAAGTCTGAAGACGCTCTAGACGAGTCTCGCTTCAACGACCCAGCAGCAGGTGAGAAAGAAGAAGAAGTTAAGCTAGCTCACCAACAGGCATAGTCTCGCTTATCTTATGCTCTTGTCTTCAAGCTCAGGCGTAATTAATGGCTACGCCTAGCCCACACCAAAGCGCATAAAGAAAAACGCCACTGAAGATGCAGTGGCGTTTTTTATTGGGTATCGCTTAAGTCAGTACAACTGAGTTGGGACAATTATCTATTTAGCGTTCTTCTCAATAGAGAAAGCTAATCACCGATTGGGAACATCAAGTTCACTCTCAGCCCCCCACCTTCTCTATTCTCAGCGGTCACATGTCCATTCATCACACCCATCGCTTCTTTAACAATCGCAAGGCCTAGACCGTAACCACCAGACTGTTTGTCTCGGGCTGATTCTATTCGTGTAAACGGGTCGAATATACCTGCAATCTTGTTATGAGGAATACCATCACCGTCATCTTCTACAGATATGACACTGTAACGTTTATCTATGACCTGTTCGTATGTCGTCACGACAACATGAGCGTTCTCGCCCGCGTATTTAATGGCATTCCCGACCAAGTTACCAATCACTCGAAGCAGTAGCCTCTCATCAACGTTCACCATTGATGTCGGTGTCTCTAGGGAGCCAATCAAAGTTTGATTCGGTTTTAAATCGTTTTGCATCTGCGCTATCAACATCGAGCAATAGTGCTCTAGGTGCATTAAGCTTAACTTAGAGTCATAACGAGAGGTTTCTAAGCGGCTAAATTCAAGTATCTCACCCACCAGCTTATTCATCTCTTCTGTTTCATTTTCCATTCGTTCTAGCAAACCAATGCTTTTATCATCAACCTTGCTGCGCAGCAGGTGTAGTGCGAGGTTTTGCCTTGCTAATGGTGTTCTTAACTCGTGTGAGACATCACGAATCAAACGACGTTGCTTTTCAGCCAGAGATTTAATCTCAAAGGTCATATGATCAAAATCGTGTGCAAGCTCGTTGAATTCACGCGTGGTGGAATTTAACTCCGACACCACACTGACCGTAAAGTCACCTTGAGCCAGTCTGCGGCTCGCTTCCCTTAATCTATCCAACGGTTGCTGCAGGCTTTTGGCCATAATAATTGAGAACAGAGACAATACGACCAACGCAATCAATGCTTTAAGCATATAGGAGTATGGCGCAAAAGATTTAGCGGGGTGAAACTGGTGCGGTAGTTGGATAACCAGCGTTTTACCGTTATCCAGTGGCAGACCGAAGATCGGCTTACTCACACGGTCACTAAGTTGGTGATCTAACGTTCTTAAGTATTTGAGCTTAAATTCAAAATGCGGGTGCATGTGACGATGTGTGATCGGGCGATTGTCTTTGTCGATGACGAACAGATAATACTGCTGAGCATTGCCCCAGTCCGCGAGTTCATCCATGTCCCCTTCTTCAATCAACACATTCGCTTGGTAAGCAAGGTCGAGCATTTCCGCTTTAACCGATTCAGGCACTTTAAGCAGCGCTTTCATCAAGGCTCTTTCTGCTACCCCTTGCAGGATCAAAATACTCACCAAAATGACGGTCAGGTAACTGAACAGTTGGAAAGTGAGTCCGTCTTTACGCTTAGCAATTAAATCTGGGCAACGCAGCAGTTTTTTACTCATGCTCCTACCGACTCTAGGTAACTATAACCTTTACCACGAACGGTTTTAATATGTTGTTTAGACAAACCGGCCTGAACGAGCTTTCTACGTATATTGCTGATATGCATATCTAAATTACGATCAAAGGGACACAATTCTTTCTTGAGTACATGGATTTGCAGATCAGATTTGGATACAACAATACCGTCATTTTTGACCAAATAATCAAGCAAGTCTTTTTCAGTGCCAGTTAATGGCAAACGGGAGAGTTGTTCACACAAGCCGTGATTAGACGAAGCTAAAGATTGTCTTTGGCGTTCAAAACCCACTCGGCGCAAGATCACCTTAATACGGGTTAAGAGTTCAGGAACATTGAAAGGTTTGGCGATGTACTGGTCGGCCCCAGCTTGGTAGCCATCGAGCATTGAGGCATCGTCGTTAAGCGCGGTTAGCATAAGAATGGGAGTAGCAAAACGCTGACAAATACGTCTTGCTACTTGAATGCCGCTTAAGTTCGGAAGCATTACATCGAGTAGAACCAAATCGACAGGGTGAGATTGAATAAACTCAAGCGCGGATTCACCGCAATGAACAGTATCAACGTGATACCCCTCATTTTCTAACACTTCACCCAGTAATTCACACAACTGAATATCATCATCAACAACTAAAACGCGAGACATTGCACACACCGATAAATAAGAACTGTTTGCATTCTAATTATCGTTATTATTGATTTCAATTATAAAGTGCCCGATTTCCTCTATAGAAGAAAATCTTTTTCAATCGGTACAAATTTTGAGGCAGAATCGATAAGATTTTGAGCAGTTAACCCCGGAACACCATACACTTCAACAGGTTTGCCAAAACGCTCTTTGATTCGCTCTACAAGGATTTCGAAATCACCGTCTCCTGATACCAAAACAATCGTATCAACCGTCTCAGCAAGTTCTATCGCGTCTAACGCAATACCCACATCCCAATCGCCTTTTGCACTGCCATCTCGACGCTGAATAAACGGCTTTAACTTCACATTAAAACCCACACCACGAAGGATATGGTGAAATTGACGCTGCTTTGGATCTTGGCTTGAGATTGCGTAAGCATTAGCTGCAACAACGTTACGCCCTTCCGTGGCAACATACCAAAACTGGTTATAGTCGAAGTTAGAACGGTATTTGTCGCGCGTCGTGTAGTAAACGTTCTGAACGTCGACCAAAATTGCTATGTTTTCCATAAATTCATACCTTTAGATTTTCCGTATACCCTATTCTATTCAATTGTAAAATGCGAGCCGCTTTACTCAATAAAAATGAACCTGCCTGCTATCGTTAACGTAAACCTAATATCTTTAGCGTAAAGCTAAGTGTCTTTAACGTAATCCTAACTATGCTTATCGTAAGTGGATTTGTTTTGAACGTTTCTTAGGTGGTTCTGATCTTCACCTTCTGTTCTACGTTGCATTCAAATCGTACTCAGGCTTAGAGCTTTTAAAGGGAGGTTGGCAATGCTGCACCGACAAACACACAATTCGAACGTAAGCATCGACACAACCAAAACGGTGCAAACTTTAAATCAACCATCAAACTCTGGTATCTGGTTTAATTTGCTTAAACTACTGACCATCAGCACGGTATTAATCATGAGCTTAACCATCAATTCTGTACTCGCCTACCCCGCCTATTCTCACTCAAAGCCTTTGCCGCACCGCAGTGTGATTTATTTCGCTCCAAAGGAAGATTCAGTCGTTAAAGAGTTTCTGAATGAAGTGTTGCTCAATAACTGTCAATTGGACGAACGAGATGTCGTCATTATGGTTATTGCTGAGAGTGGATACACAGTTCCGACTTGGCTAGAAGAAGAGTTTAACTTAGAGGCAGTCACCAGCATTTATGAGATCCCGAAAGGATCACACACCGCGGTTTTGATTGGTAAAGACGGAAAAGAGAAGCACCGATGGAGTGGCAAAACAGATTGGAAACAGATCACCAATATCATTGACGAAATGCCGATGCGCCAACAAGAAATGCAGCGACAAGGCAGCCGCTGCAGTATTTGATTCTTGCTGAGCTCAGTAGTGGCTTAGAGAGCCAACTAGAAGGTCAAACGATTAAGCTTGTTTGTTAAACCAAGCAAGCTTTTCATGGAGCTGAGCCACGCTGCCTACAACAATTAGCGCTGGGCTCTTTGCGACGCTAGCAAGATCAGCTAAATCACGTAACCCACCTCTAAACACCTTCTGTTCTTGACGCGTACCGTTTTCGATGATCGCAACCGGCATGTCAGCTCGCATACCGTTATCCAGTAAGTTTTTCTGAATGTTTGGACTCTCTTTCAAGCCCATGTAAAACACGATCGTATGGTTGTGCTGAGCAAGAGATTGCCAGTCAATATCTTCGCCATCTTTCTTCAAGTGACCTGTAATAAACTGCACGCTTTGTGCATGATCACGGTGCGTCAACGGAATGCCCGCATAAGCCGTTGCGCCTGCAGCTGCTGTGATGCCCGGAATCACTTCAAATCTCACGTCATTCTCAGCTAACGTTTCACACTCTTCACCACCACGGCCAAAGATAAACGAGTCACCACCTTTTAGGCGTACTACGTGCTTGTTCTCTTGCGCTTTAGTGACCAACAATTGGTTGATCTGGTCTTGCGGTACACAGTGATGATCAAGCTTTTTACCCACATACAGCATTTCTGCTTCTGGGTTAGCCATCGCCAAAATATCTTTTGATACCAAGCGGTCATAAACCAACACGTCTGCTTGTTGAATCACTCGTGCGGCTTTTAGCGTAAGTAAGTCTGGGTCGCCCGGACCTGCACCTACCAATGAAACAAATCCTTTGTTTACTTCTTTAACATTCGATGACGATACTTCTGACATTCTGCGCTCCGAAGGTTTGCTTGTTTTATCTCAAGCTTAAATCTATGTGATAAGTCACTGTATTCATGATGACTTATCCAAATCCTTAACCCTTAGACTATCAGGTGTTGTTATAAATATTCAGTCTAAATACTAACGAAGATAGAAGTAATTATAACAAAACAGTCTATTGCGAGTAATTTGCGCAATGATATAAGGGCTTTCGAACTAAAAAAGCCCCAAACATGTTGTTGGGGCTCTTAATCTCATACTAAATTATGTTTCACCCTACTTAGGATTACTTAGCACCTAAAGAAGGCGCAGTTTTAGCGTGAGTTAGGTATAGAGGAACACACGTCATTAGCAGACCACCAACGATGTTACCTAGGATTGTTGGGATAAGGTTGAAGTTCAACCATGTTGCGATACCGAAGTCAGCGCCAAGAATCATACCCAGTGGGAATAGGAACATGTTTACTACTGTGTGCTCAAACACTAGTGCGAAGAAGATGAAGATTGGGAACCACATCATTGCTACACGGCCAGACACAGTGCGCGCTGTCATGTTACCAATCACACCTAGACATACCATTAGGTTACAGAAGATGCCGCGTACGAAACACGTGATCCATCCGTCCATACCCATGTTTTCAAAACCTAAGCTACGGCCTGTAGAAACAGCAATGAATTTTTGAGCAACAGCGTTTGGCTCTAGAGAGAAGTTACCTGTTAATGAAACAGCCACTAGGAAAGCAACAATCAAAGAACCAATAAGGTTACCAAGACCAACAATACCCCAACAACGTAGGATACGGCCCCAAGTAATGCCTGGGCGGTTGTCGAATTTCGCTAAAGGAGCAAGGCCGAAAACGCCAGTTACTAGGTCGTAACCCATAACACTTAGAATAACGAAACCAACTGGGAACACGAGTGCGCCAACAAGACCAATGCCTGTTTGTACCATTGCTGTAATAGCAACAACAACCGCTAGAGAAAGGATGATACCAGCCATAGTGCTTCGAATCAGAAGATCGCGAGTACTTGTTTTAGTTTTCGCTTCACCCACATCGATCATCGTTTGAACGAATTCAGCTGGTTTGTAATCAGGAGACATAATGTTGTCCTTAAAAAAGTAAAATTAAAAGTTAAAATTGGATAGGAAAAGGCTCTAGTTGCCGAGTTAAGGCAATATCGAGAACTAGAACCCTTGAACTATCAAATCTTACTCATCCAAAGATTAAGCAGAGATTTCTACAGCACCTTTGGTAACACGAGCTTTGTACGCTTTCACGTTGAAGTTCTCGTCTTCCATGCACGCACCTGTTGTCAGGTTAAAGCGTTGCTTCTTAAGTGGGCTTGCCACCCAAAGCTCTTCTTTGTGCTCTACAATCAGACCACGTGATAACACGTTAGACTGGAAGTAAGGGTCTGTGTTGCTAATCGCGAATACTTCTTCAGCCTTAGTTGGGCGGAAGACTGCTACTTGCTCACCACCAACCAATGCACAAACACCTGTACCTGGGATAATGTCTTCGATCTTACAAACTTTGGTAAATGCCATAATGTCGTCTCCCAATTAAACCAGTTCAACGTGAAGGATATCGCCCTTCGCTTCAGGGTGTTTCTCGGTGAATGTTGCTGGACGGTGTTGTTCACGGCCATCTTCAACAAACACAACGTTATCATCACGGTCATCAGCATTGATGAAGTGTGCAAAGCGCTTAAGTTGAGCTTCGTCGTTGATTGTATCTGTCCATTCACAAGCGAAGTTATCAACTAGGCCAGCGATGTCAGTTTCAAGTTGGTCATTGATACCAAGCTTGTTGTCTACAATCACTTCACGTAGGTAATCAACACCACCTTCTAGGTTGTCCATCCATACCGAAGTACGTTGTAGTGGCGCAGCCGTGCGGATGTAGAACATCATGAAACGGTCGATGTACTTGATTAGCGTTTCTTGGTCTAGGTCGCTTGCAAGTAAGTCTGCGTGACGAGGTTTCATACCACCGTTACCACATACATACATGTTCCAACCTGCGTCAGTCGCGATAATACCTAAATCTTTACCTTGAGCTTCAGCACACTCACGAGTACAGCCAGACACACCAAACTTCATCTTATGAGGAGTACGGATGCCTTTGTAACGGTTCTCGATCATCACGCCTAGGCCAACTGAATCTTGCACGCCGTAACGACACCAAGTGGAACCTACACATGTTTTCGCCATACGAAGTGCTTTTGCGTAAGCTTGACCCGTTTCGTAGCCTGCAGCGATTAACTTCTTCCAGATTGCTGGTAAGTCATCTTTCTGAGCACCGAATAGACCGATACGTTGTGCACCCGTGATCTTGGTGTACAGGTTGTATTCAGCCGCAACATCAGCAAGAACACTTAGTGCTTGAGGTGTTACTTCACCACCCGCCATACGAGGGATAACAGAGTAAGTACCATCTTTTTGCATGTTACCTAGGAAGTTATCGTTGGTATCATGCAGCTTCACTAGCTCAGGCTTAAGGATGTGCTCACCCCAGCAAGAAGCAAGGATAGAACCCGCTAGAGGCTTACATACTTCACAGCCGTAGCCCTTACCGTACTTCTCTAGTAGCTCGTCGAATGTTTTGATCTCTTCGATACGAATCAAGTGGAAAAGCTCTTGGCGAGAGTAAGCAAAGTGCTCACATACGTCGTTCTTCACTTCTACACCAGCTTTAGCAAGTTCAGCGTTCAGTACTGAAGTCACAAGTGGGATACAACCACCACAACCTGTACCTGCGCCAGTCACTGCTTTGATATCACCAATGGTGTGGTGACCTTCAGCAACCGCTTGAGCAATCTTGCCTTTGGTTACATCAAAACAAGAACAGATAACAGCAGACTCAGGAAGAGAATCCGCGCCAAGTGTTGGTTTTTCAGCGCCCGCGTGAGCAGGAAGAATCAATGCATCTGGGTGTTCTGGTAGGTCGATTTCGTTCAGCATTAACTGAAGAAGATCACCATAGTCAGACGTATCACCAACCATCACTGCGCCAATAAGCTTCTTATTGTCTTCAGAAACGATGATACGTTTGTAAACTTCTTGTTCTTCGTTTTGGTAAACGTAGCTCTTACAACCAGGGGTACGGCCGTTTGCATCACCGATAGAACCTACTTTCACGCCTAGAAGCTTAAGCTTCGCAGACATGTCCGCACCTTCAAATGTGCTTTCGTTACCGACAACGTGGTCAACAGCAACTGTCGCCATCTTATAGCCAGGAGCAACAAGGCCATAGAACGTTTGGTTCCAAGACGCACACTCACCGATAGCGTAGATATCTTTATCCGTCGTTTGACAGTGATCGTTAATCTCGATACCGCCACGAGGCGCGATACCTAGACCCATTTGACGAGCAAGTTTGTCTTGTGGGCGAATACCAGCAGAGAATACGATGAAATCAGTTTCTAGCTCTGTACCGTCTGCAAAACGCATTACGTTACGAGCTTCAGTGCCTTCAGGAGCAATCTCAAGCGTGTTCTTACTTGTATGTACGTTTACGCCCATACGTTCGATTTTTTGACGAAGTTGGTTACCACCCGCTTGGTCAAGTTGCTCAGCCATTAGCTTAGGAGCGAACTCAACAACGTGTGTTGTCACGCCAAGTGCTTTTAGTGCGCCTGCCGCTTCAAGACCAAGTAGACCGCCACCAACTACCACACCAGACTTTGAGTTCTTAGCGGTTGCTTCGATAGCTTTCAGATCTTCGATTGTGCGGTAAACGAAACAGTCTTTACCTTCGTTGCCTTTAATTGGCGGTACGAATGGGAAAGAACCGGTAGCAAGGATAAGTTTGTCGTATTGAATTTCACGACCAGTGCTTGAGTAAACTGTTTTCTTTTCACGGTTAACGTTAATAGCACGTTCGCCGATCAGCATATTGATGCCGTGTTTCTCGTAGAAGCCTTCTTTAACTAAAGAAAGTTCGTCTGCAGTGTGGTGTGAAAAATAAGAAGAAAGGTGTACACGATCATAGGCTACGCGAGGCTCTTCACAGAACACCGTAATGTCCATGTTAGCAACATCTGTCTTCTCGACTAAATCTTCGATATAGCGATGACCGACCATCCCGTTACCGATTACGACTAGCTTCATCTTGCTCATAAGAATTCCTGAAGGTTATATATTTCTTAACTGAGCGAATAATGAATTATGAAAGAAAATGAAAATATGATGTAAATCAATTACGAAATCGAACTACCCAAAAGGGGTAGAACAAAAGAGGTAGAAGTGGCTAATTTTAAGCCATAGCAAACGAATAACCGTAGGTTTAATAAGGTTTAGCGGGGTTTTATATACACTTTCGTGCAGTAGATAAGATGTTGTAAATTTTCACAATAGGTTAGCAGTAACGTAGTTAAATGACAATCATTTTCATTTGTAGTCATAATAAGTGTAATAACTCATGAAAGCGTTACAGGATCATGAGCAACTATGTATAAATATGAAGAACTTAATGACGCAAAAGACAGTCGCCCTTTTCCGTTCCCTACTCATCCCACTCACAAACGGCACAATTGGTTAACAGATGCTGTTGGTTGTTTAGCAAATGATAGGCTTACATAAGGAAAAGACCGGCAATGAAAGTGATCAGATAAGGCTTGTTCCTAGAGGTCCTACTGATTAAAGAGCATACGTGGGAGTTTGGAGATAGCATTAGAGTTTAGAATTTCAGATAGCAAAAAGGCCAGCATTTCTGCTGGCCTTTCAACTTTGAATAGTGGAGGCGCCTCCCGGAGTCGAACCGAGGTCCACGGATTTGCAATCCGCTGCATAGCCACTCTGCCAAGGCGCCTTCAATAGTGTTTTAAGAGAACAACTCTTTTGAACATTACCAAGCAAAAGATAACAATCAAATAGATGGTGCCCCGGGCCGGACTTGAACCGGCACAACGCGAACGTCGAGGGATTTTAAATCCCTTGTGTCTACCAATTCCACCACCAGGGCACGTAATTCTTTATTGCGATGCCGATTACTGAAAAGTAAAACACCATCTTAATGTCGAAATGAACCAACATTACAAAATTTGGAGCGATACATCGGGTTCGAACCGATGACCTCAACCTTGGCAAGGTTGCGCTCTACCAACTGAGCTAGTATCGCATTTTCATTCTTAGTATCTCTTACTTATCAAAATAAGAGAAAGAATGGAGGCGCCTCCCGGAGTCGAACCGAGGTCCACGGATTTGCAATCCGCTGCATAGCCACTCTGCCAAGGCGCCTTTAATAGTGATTTAAGAGAACAACTCTTTGTTCATCACTCTACTCAAAAAGTAGAAGCTAGATAGATGGTGCCCCGGGCCGGACTTGAACCGGCACAGCGCGAACGCCGAGGGATTTTAAATCCCTTGTGTCTACCAATTCCACCACCAGGGCAACGCAATCTTGCGAGGCCGATTACTGAAAAGTAAAAACACCATCTCTCAGCGGCCTAAGCCGTGAGAACGAGGTGTACTTTAACGGAAGGAAAAAATTCGTCAACAATAAATTTTATCTTTTAATTCAAGTGATTAATTATCGAACTCAAAAGAATAAATTTAGTGCAGCTTGTACGGTTCTTATACTTGGATTTTTGATTTAAACGGGCAACTCACAGACAATCATTGATTCAAATACCAATTCAATGCGGTGATTTTATTGTTTTAAACCAAGCAAATGGCGTTTTCATGTGCATTTCACATTCAACGACTAGAGTTTTAAGTAACTATTATTAAGAAGTAAACATGTGAAGCCACTAAAACGATATCAATATGAGCGCTATGCCGTTCTTTGTAACCTCGCCTACCCTAGAGTTTTTAAACAAACTCGCTATGGTTTTGACCCCAATGGACAACGCATCATCAAGAACCAGTTTGGCAAAACCATGATTCGAGTGTTGTGGAGTAGCGACAAAGATGAAGTGGTTGTTGTAATCAAAGGATCGCACAGTATCTCAGATTGGCTACTGACCTTTGCTCTATGGACAAGGAGCTGCAAGAGAATTGGACTCAATTATCGTGTGCATGCAGGCTTCTACCATCTAATGTTTCAAGAGAGCCAGCCAAGTCGTAATGAAGATAAGCTTGGTTTAACCGTTATTGAACGCTTGGAAGCCACGCTCACTCCTCTCATCGAACAAGGCAAAAGAGTGTCTATTACTGGCCACTCTTCCGGAGGCGCTATCGGTTGTGTCTTCGCTGATTACTTTGATCAAAAGTACCCTGGCTGTATTAAGCGAATAGTGACCTTTGGCCAACCCGCCATTGGTGACTGGAGCTTTCGAAAGCACTATCGCATGAGTAAGAAGACCTACCGAATTTGTTGTGATATCGACATCGTGACCTTCATGCCACCGGTACCCTTAGTCTATTGGCATGTAGGCAAAGTGCTTTGGCTTTATAACGGACGAATCTACGAGAACACCCCAACCTTAATCCGCCTTGGTCGCTCTATCTTTAGTTGGTTGATAAGGCCTTTCTCTTACCACTTAATGAGCAAGTATATCCGTAACAAAGATTTCTTTGATAAGCATTGAAATGGGTAAGTAGGAAGCTTTTAGCGAGGCCAGAAACGAAAAAACCAGTCACTAGGACTGGTTTTTTCTGAATGATGGAGGCGCCTCCCGGAGTCGAACCGAGGTCCACGGATTTGCAATCCGCTGCATAGCCACTCTGCCAAGGCGCCTTCAATAGTGTTTTAAGAGAACAACTCTTTTGATTACTACCAAGCGAGGTAATAATCAAATAGATGGTGCCCCGGGCCGGACTTGAACCGGCACAACGCGAACGTCGAGGGATTTTAAATCCCTTGTGTCTACCAATTCCACCACCAGGGCACGCAATTCTTTATTGCGATGCCGATTACTGAAAAGTAAAACACCATCTTAATGTCGAAATGAATCAACACTACAAAATTTGGAGCGATAC
This sequence comes from Vibrio sp. 1CM24A, assembly GCF_023161725.1. Classification (NCBI taxonomy): domain Bacteria; kingdom Pseudomonadati; phylum Pseudomonadota; class Gammaproteobacteria; order Vibrionales; family Vibrionaceae; genus Vibrio; species Vibrio sp. 1CM24A. The sequence goes on along the minus strand of NZ_JALNTS010000001.1, from coordinate 267,701 downwards.
ATCGGGTTCGAACCGATGACCTCAACCTTGGCAAGGTTGCGCTCTACCAACTGAGCTAGTATCGCATTTTCATTCTTATTATCTCTTAACTTATCAAAATAAGAGAAAGAATGGAGGCGCCTCCCGGAGTCGAACCGAGGTCCACGGATTTGCAATCCGCTGCATAGCCACTCTGCCAAGGCGCCTTTTTAATTCAACACTTTAGGGACTTAAGTAAGCCGCACCGCTGTGTTCGGGTGCCTACTTTACGGATTGAGGGGAGATAGTCAAACAAAAAAGTGAATTTAAATTCCGTTTGCTGACATTTAAATCAAATTGCTGCATGTTCGATCTCTTCAATCAAAAAACACACAGCAAAATCGAGTTAAACAAGATGTTCTAGCGCTACCACTTCTTCATGAAACGACCGACAAGACTCGGATGATACGCCCAGCAGTGGTCAAACATCGTCATAAGTTGAGGGTTACCATACTTAGAAAGACTAACCGCATGGAAACGGTTTTTGTGTTCTTTCAACTTTTCAACTTGAGCAATCATTTCGTCTGATTGTTTCGGTGCAATAAAGTCAGAAAGTACGATTAAATCGGCATTCTTGTATTTATCACCCGTCATCAAGTCAATCGACTTCATAAGAACAGGTTCTAAATCCGTACCGCCGTGAAATGAGTAACTTAAGAAGTCGCTCGCTTCACGTAAGCCATCTTGCCTTGTTAACTCATAGGTAATCTGCTCAGAAGAGAACAGAATCACGTAACAGTCTCTCTCTTCTGCAAGAGCAATTTGCATTAAGGCATAAGCCATTGCTTTAGCAGACTGCTCAGGGAAACCACTCATAGAGCCCGAAGCGTCGACACAGACGATAAACGGGCCCTTTTCAATATCAATGTTCTTGCTATCTGGTTTTTGCGCCTTCACTTTGCGTAACGTGCGTGATTTACCTTGCGAGCGATAGCTAAGTAAGCGCTTGTCGGCCAAATGCTTGTAAAAGATAACCTCAAGTTCAGGATAAGCTAAGAACATGGTTTCGTTTGGCAGCATCTTGTTGAGGTCATCACTTTCATGAATCCCGACAATATCATCGACCGCTTCATCGCTTTTCTCTTCAACCATCTGCAATTCTTCTACAGGGGCTTTGTGTAGCGAAGGATCATCTTCCTCACCAGCCATACGGCCTAGCTTTTCAGCGATCTCTTGCAAGCCCTTGTGCTTATTCAAGAACTCAGCATGACGTTTCATGATGGTAAGGTCTGTTTTGCTTAACTTGGCAGATGCCATGTCCCACAATCGCCCTACACTACCTTCATCACCCGACTCAGTCACTTTGTCCATGTTTTTCATGGTTTCCATGCGCTGATAAAGATCGGCTAAGACTTTTTCTTTGCTTGTTTCAAGTTCAGTTACTTGAGCTTGTTTAATCGCATCAGACAGTGATTGGTACCATTGGTCGCAAAAGTAGTGTGGAAACATCGCGTTATAAACGCCCTTGTTGTTCTCCATAAGGCGTCGAGCTTGCAGATAAAACGCTGAGTGCCACTCCAGCTTTTTGATAACACTGTCTATCTCATCAAAGAACTGAGGTTCATTCCAATAAATCACTTCTTGGTAAAGTGCGATTTCCTCTTGGAATCGATCAGTTTCACACACTTTAGTGACGCGTTTTTTAACTTTACCACGCCATTTAACTAAGTGGTTTTTCACTGAGGTTTTCACGCCTTTGTTCTCTGCAGCCATCATTACTTGAGAACGAGCGATGAGATCGTTCATCGCCGTATCAATAATTCCTGAATCAGCCACCATCAAAGCGAGGTTTAAGCCGTCTGCTCCTAACATATGCTCTCCTCTTACTCGAAGTACTGGCTCATAAACTTAATACGCTGAGCGATCTTGGCACTCTTCACTTTCGTTGTTTCAAGATCTTGCGTTACCGCCTGCAAACTTGCTTCCATCGCTTTCGGTAAATCAGGATCAATATAGTTATGAGGCAGCGCATCATGGAATTCAGTACGAACGCGTTTTAACTTGAATTCAGCTTCAGTTAACTGTTCTAAGGCTTTCTCAGCACCACTCAACCACTTGTTGTACAGTTCTTGGTCTAAACCGTCAGTAGTAACCACACTCACCAATACAGAGCGATTGGCGATGTCTTTAATCACTAATTGGTTTGATGCATCCAAGTCGAGCTTTAAACGGCATAGGTTTTTATTTTCGTTTACGTAACCGTAAATATCACCGTGACCTTCTTTAAGAACACGATCAAAATCATCTTTGGCTACGTATACCCAACGGCTATCGCCTTTCTCAGATTCAGACACCGACATGTTGCTTTGCAGCATAACCAGTTTCACTAGATTATAAGCACTGCCCACGCTGTACATTTTCGCGTTCTTGATGTCATTCTGGTAAACGTCTTTACGTAGCAAGCCACTGGTTGACTCCATAGAAAGCGACACCGACAACGTTGATTCAACATCGTCTTGAATCTCTTCTAACTCTTCACGAGACATTTCAATTTGAGCTTTCGACTCTTGTTGATCAAACGCTCGGTTCAATGCAAAGTCTTTCACCACGCTACGAACCACATCACGTGACTCTGGGCTATGCCACAAACAATCTTGCAGAAGCATAATATCCAGAGGGTTCACGCTATCGCGACCACTAAAGAACGCACTCGCTTTCAATAGTTTAACGGCCTTCTTCCAGCGTCTATCTGATACATACAATTCTGACTCTGAAGCAGAGCCTTGCTTCTTAACCGTCTCTTCAAGCATGGTTTTTAGTTCAAACAACTTATCAAACGAATTGTCTGTCAGTTCTAGCTTATCGAGCTCTTTCTGCCATTGATGGTATTCAATATCCGTAATCGCCAAACCTTTTGGAATTACCGCTTCTTGAGAAGTACCCGTCGTCAGCATCGACTTGAAGTTTTGTTTGTTTTGAATACGGTTCACGAACACGCGAACCAGCATACGGTCATAAAGTGCTTCCAAGCCACTGTCTTCATCTGGAAGTTCGTTGGATGCCGACACGAGTAGACGCATCGGTACACGTTCAATATCACTGCCGTTTTTGAAAGTCTTTTCGTTAACGACAGTAAGTAGCGTGTTTAGGATTGCAGGGCCGGCCTTCCAGATCTCATCAAGGAATACGACTTGTGCAGTTGGTAGGTAGCCTTCGGTCAGTCTTACGTAACGACCGTTGTCTTTTAATTCTTGGATACTTAGTGGGCCGAACACTTCCTCTGGAGTAGAGAAGCGAGTCATCAAATATTCGAAGTAACTACTGTTGTCAAAAGCCTGAATGAGACGTTTAGCGATAAGACTTTTCGCGATGCCCGGAGGGCCTAATAGAAACACGCTTTCACCAGCCAAAGCAGCCAGTAAACACAGCTTAATCGTGTCTTCTCTTTCATAGACACCATCAGACAGAGCATGCGCTAATTTATTGATTCTTTCAGAGAGTAGCGCCTTGTCAGCATGTGAAGAAATAGAAGGGTTCATGCGTTACTCCGAAAATCTTTGAACAGTTGAGAGTGTAGAATTGTTTTTATACATTTGTTAGCACTTTGTTACAAGTGTATTTTATTATTGAGTTGCATTTATATCAGATGGTTACGTCGGTAATTTTGGCGCAATCATAGATTCCAATTATGAGAGTAACATCACGTACGGCGTGAAACTAAATCTATTGCGAAACCGAATTTTTCTTTTATTTTCGACACCATAGACGTTATGGTGGTAAACGTCTTCAGTTATACGAAAAATTGGCAAGGAATGTGGCCAAATTGCATGAGTAAAGTTATCCATCAATGGAACAGTATTTCTCTCATCGAAGAGAACGTGACGCTCCCTACGAACGTCGTGGTAAAACATACAACAATCAACCACCCTGGCGCGGCAGTTATTCTTCCTATCACTTCGTCTGGAAAAATCATCCTCATTAACCAGTTTCGCCCTTCTCTTAAGAAATGGCTTTTAGAACTACCCGCAGGCACGATGGAAATAGATGAGACACCTCTTCAATGTGCCCAACGAGAGCTAGAAGAAGAAACAGGTTACAGTGCAACTTCTTTTCAAAGCTTAGGGCAAGTCACCCCTTTAGCTGGCTTCTGTGATGAGATACAACATCTGTTTGTCGCGAAAGACTTAAGCCTCACTACCCGCTTTGAATGCGATGAAGATGAAGTAATAGAAGTGATCGAACTGAGTTTAGAAGAACTGCACGATAAAATACGACACGATCAAATCACCGATACCAAAACTATCGCTTGTTTAAGCAAAGCCCAATTATGTGGCCATCTATAGCCAATTATATGGCTACCTAAAGTACTCTAGGAGAGAAACATGGACTTTCGTTCTGATACCGTAACTAAACCTTCGCAAGCTATGCGTGACGCAATGGCAAACGCAGAAGTGGGCGATGATGTTTATGGCGACGACCCAACCGTCAACGAGCTAGAACAGTGGACAGCAAATGAAACGGGCTTTGAAGCGGCAATGTTCACCTCTTCAGGTACGCAAGCCAACCTACTTGGTTTGATGGCGCACTGTGAGCGTGGTGATGAGTACCTATGTGGCCAACAGGCGCACAACTATAAGTACGAAGCTGGCGGAGCTGCGGTACTTGGTTCTATCCAACCTCAACCAATCGAGAACAACCCAGACGGGACTTTAGACTTTAAAAAGCTTGCCGCTGCGATTAAGCCCGACGACAGCCACTTCGCTCGTACCAAGCTTCTTAGTTTAGAAAACACGATCAATGGTAAAGTGCTACCAATGTCTTACCTAGCAGAAGCGCGTGAGTTCGTAAACCAACACGGACTTCAAATGCACCTAGATGGCGCGCGCGTCTATAACGCAGCCGTGGCATTAGACGTGCACATTAAAGAGATCGCACAACACTTCGACTCTATGACTATTTGCTTATCAAAAGGTTTAGGTGCTCCAATAGGTTCACTACTGCTTGGCAGCAAAGAATACATCGCGAAAGCACGTCGACTGCGTAAAATGGTCGGTGGTGGCATGCGCCAAGCAGGTATTCTTGCCGCTGCGGGGAAAATGGCTCTAACAGAGAACGTCACTCAACTTAAAGCTGATCATGAGAACGCAAAAAGCCTAGCGATTGGTTTAAGCAAGCTAGAAGGTTTTTCTGTTAACCCTGATTTCATTCAAACTAACATTGTATTTGCTAAGTTAGATGAGTCTGTGGATATCAACCGAATCGCACGCGAACTGGGCGAACAGGGCATTACGATGTCACCAGGGAACCCTGTTCGATTTGTTACTCATAGAGATATCAGTTCAGAAGACATCGCTACTTTCCTAACTAAGTTGGAAAATGCGCTTTAACTCTTTTAACGAGATTAGCCTCTACCGTAATTAAAACTAAAGCTTCCTGTGAGAAGCTTTAGTCTTTCAAAAAATTCATTCACCAATTCCACAGCAAATCACCTTCTCGACACAGACTAGTTTTCTAATAAGCACACTAAATTGACTGGAACAGAACGCGATCTCGTTTTGGCCTATGTGAATACCTTCTAAGAATCATCCCCTATATTTCAGCATTCTGTTATCGCTTAAGTTTGACTTGTATTAGTGACGTAAAACATTGAATGGTCGGTAAAGGTAAATAATTCAGTGCCAAAAGTTTATTTTTCGGTCAAGACACATGCGGTAATTAAAAACAGATCACATCATTCCTAAATACTTCTCTGTAAACATCTAATTTTAATTGATAAATTTCCAGCAGCCTATGTGTTTACTCTCCGTTAATAAAAATCTTAATTACTACATTCATCTTAAAAATTAAATTATCAAATTCGCATTTCTTTAATAACACTGTCAATTTTATGATACCTAAAACAGTGGCTCATCGGAAAATTCAATACAAATCATCATCGGTAGACCATAACCCTACTTTTATCAATTAAATAAAAAGCTTTCATCATCCAGAACCTTCAACAAAAACAACCTATCTAATTGAATATAATATTATTATCTAATTATTCAGCCTCTACTCCTCAGGTTAAAATCATACTAAAACTCATACTTCTCTTAAATAATAAACTTTTTTTACTACTTCACTATTTTCTCAAGCACATATAGTTTTCAAAGTTAAGCAACAAGTTACATTCAATCGTTGAGAGGTGAAATTATGGTTAGAGTATTTAGAGACCTTCATAACTTCACCGTCTCCGTATTAATCTTGATTCTATCACTTTCATTCTACGCCAGTGCTAATACCTTAACGTTAGGAATTAGCGGTCAGATCAAAGATCGATGCGAAATAAACTTTTTTTCTGGCAATATTATGAATTTTACAGAACACCGTGATGTGCAATCGTTGCCTTTTAATATCTATTGTAACCGTCCGTTGGGTATAACGATCAACTCAAAACATGGAGGCTTAAAATATCAACATCAAGGGGTTGATATTATTGAGAGTTACAATTTGTCATTACAAATAGACGAAATTCGTCTTTATGAAAATAGGCACAGCAGCCAACTTACTTCACCAGTAATGATAGACAGTTCTGGTGTTATTCCGTTCTCTCAACAGGGGAATCTTAGGGTAGCACTCGAAAATAGCTTGCATTACGCAGGTTATTATCAAGACGTTATTGAGATCGAAGTTTACCCTTCGATTCATAGCGTAACAAAGTGAAAACTCTGCAATGTATCTGCAGAACAACATACGCTCAGCAGTATTCGAGCCAATCATTTAAGATAAAGGAATTTCTAATGAAAAAGCTAACACTCTACGCAGCAACAGTCACAGCTATTTTTGGTGCTCAAGTCCAAGCCGCTCCTGGTGATGTCCAGTTAGTTGGATTTGTTTCACCTGTATGTGAGGTTACTGGTCTTTCAACGCAACTGATGGACTTTGGTAACGTATCTCAAATTCAAAACCTTTCTGTTAGTGGCCTTAACATGAAGTGTAATGACGTCGATGGTGCAACGGTAACACTGACAAGTGCTGAAGGTGGTCTAGAGTCAGACGATAGCGAAGACTACGCTCTTACATATGATGCAACATTCAACCCGTCAGGCTTAGCTCCTTTCACGCTTAATGCACCAGGGGGCCCAGGTCTAAATGACGTTTCAGTCAGTAACTCTTATGGTGGTTCTGGGGCATTAGCTACTGGTGTTGCCGCAAGCATTGATATTGTTACAACAGAAACCTCGCCGTGGGCAGGTGGTTACTCAGATACATTAACCGTAAATATCACCTCGAATTAGAGGCTAACAAGTCGGGGGCTTTTGTTCAGCCTCCGACTTAATCTCAGTCTCAGTCTCAGTCTCAACGATATAAGTTTAATTTGGAGCTCTTCGCTATGTATAAATGGATCATGCATAAATGGATCGTTCTTTTCCTATTGTCATTCACTTGTTTGTCCGCTCATGCGTTCAAAGTAGAACCGATGTCTATGGAAATGACACCGCTTGGCAAAAGAGCTCAAATGACCATGAGGGTTGAGAACTCATCTCAAGAACCACTCACGGTTGAGCTTTCTCCGGTCTACATGACAATGGACAATTATGGCAAAGAGACCACCACTCCTGCGGATGACGAGTTACTAGTGATTCCAGTGACCGCAATAATAGAACCTGGACGATCGCAATCCATTATGGTGCGGTATTTGGGCGATCCTTCAATCACAGAATCTAAAGCGTATCGCATTGCTGTTAAGCAAGTAAAAGTTCAAAGAGCGAGCAGTAATCAAGGGCAAGTAAGCCTTTTGCTACAGTTTAATACGCTTATCAACGTGCGACCTCAGAACACAACTTCCCAGCTAGAAATTAAAAGCATCGAGCAAAATGACAAAAAGAACAAATGGGTTCTTGAAGTACTTAACAGTGGTAATAGTTATGGTCGATTAACCAATACAACATGGAAGATATCTGATGGTAAAAATTCAACCTATTTAAAAGGCGTAGAAATCGCTAAACGTATTCCGGGTACTTTGGTCCTTCCCTACTCCACGCGTTTTTTTGAAATGCAGCCTCTTAAAAATTATGACGTAAACACCCTATCGATTGAAATAGAGCAGGATCAATAGTAATGAGACGTTATATTTGGGGAGCGCTCATTTCTTGCTTTCTGTGCACACAAGCGTTTGGCATAACACTGTTTCCAACCGTCATTGAGCTCAATACCGATCACAGGGCAGCATCTCAACTGGTTGTGACTAACAACTCAACACAAGCTCTCCCACTTGAAGCTAACGTTCGTCGTTTGAACTTCTTATCAGATGGCACGTTCGAGACATCTGATCTAGCGAGTGAAGAGATGTTTGTGTTTCCACCAGCCGCGATGTTAGCACCCGGAGAACGTCAAGTATTCCGTATACAATGGTTGGGAAACAGAACACTCGAAACCTCTCAAAGTTATTTCATTCGTTTCAGTACCGTGAATATTGGACAGAACAACGCGAGAATAGATAAGCCCATCGGTTTAACCAGCGGTATCAATTTGCAAGTTCACTACAATGCGTTGTTGCACATTCACTCATCCTCGTTAGAACCTGACGTGAAATTGCACGTAGATAAACAAGGCAAGCTAACACTTACTAATTCAGGGTCACGATTTACCTATACATCGTTACTTCATTTTACGGGGCTCGAATCTCAGAGCCAAAAAGTACATGCGGCTTTAGGTGAGCAATTTATTCCACCACACTCCACTATTACTTTTCCTTCTTCTTTAAATTACTTACCAATGGGCACTTACCATGGGCATGAAAACTGAAACCCATCACAAGATGTGGCGAGTTTTGTATGTCTTGGGATTAGTACTTCTATATTGTGCCGCCTTAAGCCCTGCAGCTTGGGGCCAGGAAATGGTCTTGAATCCAACAGGGCGAGATATTCAACTTACCTCTTTACTGAGGATAAGTGACACCATACTGGGGGAAGCGGACATTATCATTACCGCAAACAACGAGATCTTGTTACCGAAGGAAAGTACGCTTTCTCTCCTTTCTTCCGTCGTAACTCATGAAGGTATTGCGAGACTCAATGACACGACAGACGATGAGATGCTGTCTCAGCATCATTTTGAGAGCGTAGGATTAGATCTGAGTTTCGATTTCTCATCATTAGAATGCATCGTGACGGTACCACCTGAATTTAGCTTAACCCAACAACTGTCTATGAACGGCGCAGATGATTTTTATAACTATGCCGAACCAAGTTTATTAAGTGGGTACGTTAACTTTGCCCTTTCGGCCAATGAGACCCAATATGTGGACCAGAATTCGTCAAGGCAAGATCTCTATCGCGGTCAATTCGACTCCGCACTTAACATTGGTTTTCTAAACTTTGAGTACGAATCCTATTTAGAAAACAGCTCATCACAAGATTCGAGATACGTAAGAGAAGGATCTCGTCTTAATATTGACTTTGCAGAGCAAGGCACACGACTTGTCCTCGGCGATATGTACAACAGTGGTCAATCTTTTCAGGACAGTACCGACATACTTGGTATTGGGTTAACGCGAGATTTCACACTCATTCCAACCAGAAATGCGCGACCACGAGCCAATCAATCATTCACCCTTCAAAGGGCATCAAATGTCGATGTCTATATAGATGGGATCGCAGTCCAACGATTAACCCTCGGCGCTGGTAGCTATAACCTTAGTGATATCCCCCTGGCGCAAGGTAGCAATGATATTGTACTCGTCATCACCGACCGCTCCGGGAATGAAGAACGTATCGAGTTTTCTATTGCAACCGGTAACGACTTGCTCAATAGCGGTGAGTTTGAATATAGCATCATGTATGGAGCGCCTTCTGAATTACAAAATGGACAACTAGAGTACCTAACCGACGAGCGTATTTTCCATGGTTATATTGATGTGGGTATTAGCCCTTGGTTAACGTTGGGTACGAACTTTCAAACCCGTGAAGATCTTTATCAATATGGTGCCACCGCGTTACTCGCTTCTATATGGGGCGTCACTGAACTCACTGCCTCTCGTAGCGAACACCCTACATTTGGAACTGGCTACGCTTACAAATTTGCATTCGACGCGGAGTTTTCCAATACCAACACTCTGTCCCCACAACTGAGTTTTAGTTATGAATATCTGGCCAACAATTTTACTGGGGTCTCAGGGTTTGATGCTTCCGATATCGATATCAACTTAACCACTCATTATGTGTCTGCATTCAGCTCCATTTACCTTGGTCAGTCTTTACGTGCCGCCATGACCCTCAATTACCGATCAGGAATAGACAAAGAGAACGATTATTGGCTGATTAGCCCGAGTTTATCGGACGGACTGTTTGATACTCCCGCTACCTGGAGTGCACGCGTTAACTATCGACATAACGCAAGCGAAGACGATGACATCAGCACGACTGTCACCATAAGTTGGCCTCTTAGTCGACAAACTCGTGTTGTCGGTCGTTACACCACAGAGCTCAATGAAGCCGCCTTAGATTACAGCTATCAGAATAATATTGGTAACACAGGAGGGGTGTCGGCGTTTGCGAGTGTTATTACTAACGAAGAGACGGATGCCGATATGGATGCTGGGATTAACTACACGGCCAACCGTTATGAATTGAATGCGACCCACGCTTCGCGGCTTGAAGAAATTAGTGGTGAAACACGAAACCACAGTACCGACGTAACTGTTACTAGTTCACTTGCTTTTGCAGGTTCATCTGTGGCAGTCGGCAGACCAGTACGCGAAGCGTTTGCGATTGTCACTAAACATAAGAGTCTGAAAGAGAATGACGTGGCTATCGATCCCACAAGGGACGGTGAGTACGCACGCGTTTATCTTAAAGGAGATGCAAGTGCTATGGTCCCAGACCTTGTTGCTTACAATGGCCAAGTAATCAGTTACGAGGTCGATAACTTGCCGCCAGGGTATGACTTAGGTGATGGCGCTTTTTGGATTAAGCCGGGTTATAAACGGGGCTTCCAACTCCAGATTGGATCTGATGCTGTATTAACCGTTATTGGCAAGCTATTCGATCGTCAAAGTAACAACCCTATTTCACTTGTCGCTGGTGTAGCACATTACCTTGGTGAGGCAAAACAGTTGCCCATTGACTTCTTTACCAATCGTAACGGCATATTTGCAATCTCTGGATTAAAGCCAGGTAAATATCAATTGGTACTAGACACTAAAGAACAAGAGTCAGTCATCATTTCCCTTAGTGAACGCAGTGACAACTTGATAAGACTTGGAGATGTGTATGTTGAATAAACAAGTACTTTTGGGATCCCTGTTCCTCATCGCCATAAACCATCTACCTTATGCATTTGCGTGTGAAGCTAATGCGTTGACTATTCAACCCGTCTCATCTAAATCGCAATATGATGTTTTTAGCGCAGGCTCATTCGCAACAATTAACACTTACCGAATAGATGCGAACATAATTGGCGAACCATGCGAGTTAAGCTTAATTTTGCAGCTTAACGATACCAGTCGATCGTTAAAAGGGTCGAGCCAAGACAAACTCAACTTTGAGTGGTCAGGGCAGATTGGCATGCCGGTGGCTAATCAATGGCACTTATCATTAACCGATAGCCACCCTTCAGCAACGATACAAATGCGATTTCCGAGCAAGCAATGGTTAGCGTCAGGAACCTATCGAGGGCTTTTAGAAGTTTCGCCTTCTTATACCTCTAATAGTAAACAAGTAGAAATTAGCCCTAGCTCCATCCCGGTATCGGTTAACGTTCCGCCTGCTGCGAAAATTCATTTTTATGGATTAACCCAACAACATTATGACCTTGATCTAGGGACATTATATTCAAACAAGATTATTCGCTCTGCACCTAACCTATGGGTTCAAAGCAATACAGCTTATACCATCGTATTCGAATCATCCCATCAAGGAGTGCTACGTCATGAATCTAATGAGACTAAGTGGGATATTCCATACCAACTTTCCCTCGATAGCGACAGAATAAACCTTGAGCAACTGGATGCGAGAATTCAACGTCTTTCCGCTACGATTGGTCAACCTATTCCTTTGAATTTTGTCATTGGTGAAACAGAGAACAAACCAGGAGGGAAATATGACGATATATTACAAATTTCTATTGAACCTCGACTTTCACAGCAACCATAATTATGCAATTATGTAAAAATTAAGCCGCAGAGCTCAATTTTATAAAGCACAACGTCATAGAATCAAAACTTGATTTACCAGGCTCGGGATAAGTTATGCATAGAAATAATTTAAAGCACATGCTCCTAATTGGTGACAACGGTATTAACAACCAGTTTATTCAGCGCGAAATAGAAAAATACAGTGATTTTTCTTTTAGCAGAGAATGCATGACAAGCATTGAGCGTTCGAGTAACCATAAGACTTTCGATGTCGTCCTTATTAGCTACTTACTATTGGTAAATATCGAAGATATCAACATCATTTTATCAAAAATAGAATCAAATAAATGGGTAGTCTACGATGTTCCTGCTGACATTACCGGACAAAGTATTACCGTAATGCAACTATTCAACTTGTTTAATATAAAAGGAATCATCTATCAGGACGCTCCTATTGATCACCTTACCCGTTGTTTAAAAACAGTGTGTGACGACGATTTGTGGCTACCGAGAAAGTTAATGTCACATATTCTATCTAATAGACACGATTACACTTTCAAGTCGAAAGTAATACTATCTAGCCTTACGAAAAGAGAGGTTCAAATATTTAAGCGCGTGATTAGAGGCGATTCAAATTTAGAAATTTCAAACGAACTATTTATTTCAGAAAGTACGGTAAAGACGCACGTATACAATATATATAAAAAAATAAATGTCACAAACCGCAAAGAAGCGATAAGAAAAGCATATTTTATCAATAGTTTAGAGACTATTATACAACCTGATATGAAGCTCAAAGTATAAACACAATACAAAGATAATAGTAAATTAGAGTTACCAACAAGCACTATGGCAGTTGAGGAAAGTCCCCTTTCAAAGCTTGATCCAAGTTTCCCGTGAACAAATTTCTGTTCTGAGATCCAACAACTGCGCATCAACAAGTCGCCTATACTTCAAGCAAACTCACTGAGCTCATTGAAGGTCGGGATAGATATACCTTTACACGTATCATCCAACCCTTACAATGTGCAGCAAATATATTTATCAAGGTTTATCTCTATGTCTATTCAATGGTTTCCGGGTCACATGCATAAAGCCCGCAAAGAAATCGAAGAAGTTATCCCACAAGTTGATGTGATCATCGAAGTACTAGACGCTCGTATTCCGTTCAGTAGTGAAAACCCAATGATCTCCTCACTGCGCGGCGATAAGCCTTGTGTAAAAGTGTTGAACAAGCGTGACCTTGCAGATCCTGAACTGACTCAACGTTGGATTGAGCACTTCGAGAAAGAGCAAGGCGTTAAAGCGATTGCGATTACGACTAGCGTAAAAGAAGAAGTTAACCACGTTATGGAGCTAGTACGCAAACTGGCGCCGCACCGTGAACAGATGGGCAAAAACATTCGTACAATGATCATGGGCATCCCGAACGTGGGTAAATCGACTATCATCAACTGCTTGGCTGGACGTACGATTGCAGTTACTGGTAACCAACCTGCGGTAACTCGTCGTCAACAACGTATCAACCTGCAGAATGGCGTGATCCTTTCTGATACACCTGGAATCCTTTGGCCTAAAGTAGAAAACCCACACAGTGGCTTCCGCTTGGCTGCAACAGGTGCTGTAAAAGATACAGCAATGGAATACGATGAAGTGGCATTTTACACAGTAGAGTACCTAGCAAAACAGTACCCTAACCTTTTGCAAGAGCGCTACCAAATTGAAGAGCTGCCTGAGTCTGACATCGAACTGATGGAAGCGATTGGTCGTAAGCGTGGTGCACTTCGTGCCGGTGGACATATCGACATTCACAAATGTTCAGAAATCCTGCTTCACGAATTGCGTAATGGCACTTTAGGTAAGGTAACGCTTGAGTTGCCAGAAATGATCACACAAGAGCTGATCGAAGTTGAAGAAGCGGCTGCGCTGAAAGCCGAACAACAGATCAAGAAAAAAGAAGAGCGTCGTAAGCGTTATTTGAAGAACAAGCGTTAATCGCGATTAGTTTTTATAATCTGCTTTAATTTCTGTTTACCACTCTTACACCAGCCTCTAGATATTCACGCTCTATCGATAATAGAGCGTGAATATTGCCCGCTACCGTTTGTTGATCTAGCTAACATACTGACAAATCTATAGAAATGGTCGTTTACAATCCCAAAGACTGTGACATACTACGCAAATTATTGTGTATCAATCTCGGCTAATTTCTCAATGCGCTCTTATTCTGGGTTCAAGAATCAAAGATTTAAAACCTATTTCGATAATGAAATTTATTTGCCGTACATAAATTTCATCTACATCCCTATCTCAATATTCTGTGCTTTTATCGTCACCGACTACATCCACTTTGGTAGCGAGTGCATTACGCCTATCATTTTCCGAGTCATACTTTTTTTATTGATGATGGCCGCCGCCAGATACTGTATTACAAACAAACCCAACGTATTGGAACTCGTAGAAAGTGCCTTCCTTGTAATTAGCTCACTTTTCTTGGTCTATGTCGGTCGACTAGCCATCGAGCTGAACAACTTCGATTACCAAGGTGGCATCATTTTAGTGATGATCTACATTGGTACGTTTTCAAGATTGTCAGCCAGATACAGTATATCTACGCTGTCGTTTATCTTTTTGGCTTATCTCATCGGCCTTGCGCCACTGCTTTATGAAGTGGAGCCAGAGCATGAAATAGAAACAATTTCCGTTTATATTTCAGCTTACATCCTGATCTCAGCGGCTTGTATAAGACGTGACTTGGAAGTACACAAGCGTTTCGCTCAATCCGAGCAACTCCGCAAACAAGCGATTCAGCTTCGCAAGCAATCTAATATGTTCGAGGCCCTTTCCTATCAAGACGCACTAACGGGCTGCTACAACCGCCTTTATCTTCATCAGGTGATAGAACCGAGCATAGACCGTCAGCGATCCATTACATCGGTCATGATAGATATTGATCATTTCAAATCGATTAACGACACCTACGGCCATCAAATGGGTGACATGGTGATTAAAGAACTGGCCGATGAAATTCAAAAACGACTACCGACTAGCAGTAACTGCTTTCGATACGGCGGTGAAGAGTTTTTGGTGCTGGTCCAAGGAGAAACCGAGGCTTCAATTGAATCGCTGGTTAATGCCCTTTTAGAATCCCCTACTCGCCTTAGATTAGAAGTAACAATTTCAATCGGTGTGAAACATGCCCCTCAAGCCCTTGGTTCTGTCGAGCAGCTTATCGACGACGCTGACCAAGCACTCTACATTTCGAAAAAAGGCGGTAGGAATAAGATCACATGGTGTGATTAATCGCCCAATATTTCACGCATCTTTGCGAATCATTAAAACGACCACTAATTCAATCAAAAAAGCCCCGAGCAACTTAATACTCGGGGCTTTTGTCTTTGTTCTTCTGCTTTAAAATAGCTTCGTTAAGAACCTGCTACTCAGCAAAAAACCAGTATTCAACAAGAATCGACTAAGAATACACAACGCTCGCTGTTTTCTGTTCAAGTTCAACGGGAGAGCTCCAAGAAATCACTTTTTCATTCACTTGGCTGCCGCATGGCGCGTTCCAAACTTGCTCTAGTTCTTCTTTACCACCAATCGCTTCATAAAAAGCTATCGCTTGATGGTTCTCAGACATCACCTCTAAGTAGAGCCCTGAGTCCGAATAGTATTGCTGCAACCACTTCGATAATTCAGACAACAGACGCTTGCCTACACCTCGACCGCGATAATTATTGTCTACGTGTAACGCATCAATGAACGTGCCACGCTCAAAGTTGTGATTACCGAACGCGCAGACGAAACCAACCAGTAAACCGCCTTCTTCAAGCAATAAAACATGTTGGTTGAAAGGAGGATTAATCAAACGAGTCTGCCAAATAACAGATCTGTCCTCCAAAACATCATTTTCTAAGTAATCATCAGCAAGAATGCCACGGTAATATAGCTTCCAGCTATCCGCGTGTAATTGGGCAATCCGCTCATAATCTTTATATTCAGCTACCTTAATTTCCATTTATTAGCCCTTAGTACTTCCATTTATGACTTGCTACTACATTTCACACTACCTTTATACAATATTTAAGCAAAACATACTAATACACGTTTACACTTTCAATATTGACTTACACGTGTACGCTGATATTCTAGCGCACAGATGTAAGCCCAATTGGAAATTTGCTAATGAATAGTGCCGACAAACAATCTACAAAAAAGCCGCCATTAATCTGGCTCAATATTTTTGTGTTCTCTTTTAGTATGCTGCTTGCTGTTGTAGCAGCTCCCGTTTATGGCTACTTTTTTGGCTATGGCATGGAGCACTGGATATGGCTAGCAATCTGCTTTACGTTCTGTAACCTTTCAATCACGACGGGTTATCACCGCTTATGGTCACACAAAGCGTTTGAAGCGCATTCAAGCCTAAGATTCCTGTTTGCTTTAGGTGGCGCATTTGCCCTGCAGAACAGCGCGCTACACTGGTCTTCTGATCACCGTGTCCATCATAAGCATGTCGATAACAACGACAAAGACCCATACTCTGCAAAACGTGGGTTTTGGTACTCACACATTGGCTGGATGATTCGTAATTACAGCACTTCAATGTACGAAAACTACGAAAACTGCCGTGACCTTAAAAAAGACAAGATTGTTATGTGGCAGCACAAACACTATGTTCTGTTGGCATTACTAATGAACTTCGGTGTTCCTATCGCTTTAGGTGTTATTTACGGTGACGTAATTGGCATGTTGTTAATCGTAGGCGCTGTTCGTTTGGTACTTAATCACCACACAACATTCTTCATTAACTCTCTTGCTCACATCTGGGGTAGCCAACCTTTTACCGATAAAAACACGGCCCGTGATAACGGTGTGTTAGCGGTTTTAACTTTTGGCGAAGGCTACCATAACTTCCACCACATCTTTGAGAACGACTACCGTAACGGTATCTACTGGTGGCAATACGATCCAACAAAGTGGTTGATCAAGAGTGCTTCTTTGATGGGACTAGCAAGTAAGCTTAAGAAAACCCCTCAAGCTCGTATTGAGAAAGCTGAAGCGTCAATGTTACTTAAACGCACCCAGCAAAAAATCATGCATCGTGCCGACAAGCAACAAATCGCAGAGAAGCTTCAACAAGAGTTTGATGCTCTAGTATCAAACATGAACGAGTATTACGAAGTTAAAAAACAGCTACTTGAAAGCAAGCGCGAAGACGTTGTGAAGAAGTACGAACACTCTGTTCTTAAGGTTCGTTATCAGCAAATCAAAATGAATTTCGAACGACAGAAGAAAAATTGGGCAATGACGGTTGAGCAATACGCTTAAGGTAAAACAGTACGCTTAACACCCCAGTAACAACACAGTTTGATTCTTATTCAAAAGCCCTCATATTGCTATGAGGGCTTTTTTAATTCAAAGCTCTAATTAAACCCATGAATTTTAAGTCTTTACTCTAATAAAAGACACTAGTTCCAAATATCACACTTTCAATGCAACAACATGTCACTTTGGATCCTTACCTGTGACAGTTGTCACTTACAGAATGATATCCATCTCATAACATGCGCGTCCCAAATTTCTTTCAGCAAATAGCGGACCCACTTTATGAAATTGTTAAAAACATCTATCGCTTTCGCCATCTCTTCTGCACTTTTGATCGGGTGCAGCAGTGACACAGATTACGTTCAACCTGAAGAAGTAAAGATCGCGACTTACAACTTGTCTTTTGATCGTGCCACCTTCCAAGACCTTGTAACGGAAATGCAGATTGAACCAAGCGCTCAAACAAAATTAGTGACCGACTATTTGGATAACACGATTGATGACGCTGACAAAGAAACAGCAGCGAAAGTTATTCAAATCCGCAACGTCGCAGCCGTGATTCAAAAGAATCGTCCTGATGTGCTAATGATGGCTGAGTTTAACAACGACGGGACAGGTACTGATAAGTCAGCGCTAGAAGGTTTTCAAAAGAACTACCTTTCTGTTGCTCAAAGTATTGAAGGCGCAGGTGGCGACGCGAACCTTGAGCCAATTTCTTACCCATATTTTGAAAGCTACTCTACCAATACAGGTTTACTAAACGAATTTGGTTTTGATTTAGATAATGATGGTAACGCTGGAACACTGCCCGGAGATGCATGGGGCTTCGGTTTCTACCATGGTCAATACGCGTTTGCTCTAATGTCTAAGTATGAGATAGACACTGCCAACACGCGTACATTCCAAGAGTTCAAATGGAAAGATCTTGAAGGTGCAACTATTCCAACAATCACTGTTTGTGATGGGTCAAATACGATCCCTGCAGGCATGAACTGCGGCGATGAATGGTACTCAGCTGAAGAATGGGAAGAAGTTCGTTTATCTTCAAAGAACCACGTTGATGCACCAATCCTAATCCCTACCAAAGATGGTACAGAAACTGTTCACTTATTGATGTCACACCCCACTCCACCCGCTTTCGATGTAGGTAAGAACATTGAACAAAACGCAGCAGAAGTAGACTTCTGGCACCAATACATCCAAAACAAGTCATTCATCTATGACGACTCAGGAAAAACTGGCGGCTTAGAGCAAGGTAAACACTTTGTCATGATGGGCGATCAAAACCTAGACCCAGTCGATGGCGACGGTATTAGTTCTGTAATGCAGGACTTACACAATGATGCATTAGTTAACCAAGATGTCACCAATGGCAGCTTGTATCCGACAAGTTATGGTGCTGCTGAACATGCGGTAGATGAATCATCGTCTCACCCACAGCCAAACCGTATCACTTCGACATTTGGACTTGCTGTAGATTACGCACTTCCATCCGCTTCATTGAACATTGTTGAATCTGGTGTTTATTGGTCAGCTTCGTACGAAGAAGGACGCAAGCTATTCAATGACTCACGAATTGGTGATTATGGTAACGGAAAAGATGTTTCTTCAGATCACCGTATGGTTTGGATCAAAGCTGATTTCAGTGACTAACCCATTCAATTGAGACCCAAGAAGCCCTCATATTGCTATGAGGGCTTTTTTCGGAGCGTAACCGATAGCCCTTAACTCTATGCTCTCGAGTTTGAATTGTGGATGCTAAGAACCATAGTTATTGGATTTCAGAACTCTTTCTTCAATCTAAATTTATACTTATATTACTTTAACTTATCGAGTTTAAAGCGAAGGAATTGAAAATGAGCAAACTGACTATTATTGCAACAATCGTCTCTAAAAAAGACAAAACTGAGTTTGTAAAAGCTGAGATGATTAGTTTGATCGATAAAACCCGTGTTGAAGACGGCTGTATTAACTACGATCTGCACCAAGATAACAGTAACCCTGCTCACTTCGTTTTTCATGAGAACTGGGAGTCTGAAGCTCATCTAGAGAAACACTTAGCGAGCCAACATATCGCTGACTACATGGCTGCGACTGAAGGTTGTATTGAAACCTTTGTGCTTAATAAAATGACGCACATTGCCTAACCCGTCACTCATTAATGATTCAATAAAAACCCTGCTCTGATCGCAGGGTTTGTCTTTTCTTCAGGCTTATATTTGCTCATTCTAATCATGAAAAAACCCGCCAGAGTAGCGGGTATGGTCAATAATTAATGCTGTCAAAGACAGATAGGTAACAACCATCAATATTGAGTGCCACTTTACAATGGCACTCTGACATTTCTTTTGCTGATCGCTAGCACGGGGACACTAGTTAAAAGCACGAGCCAAAATGCCATTCCCTTGATATTGGTAAACACTTGAATTACTACTTACAAAGACCGATTCTCCGGGCTTAAGAGAAACTGACCGTCCTTCTGAAGTGACGCTCGCCTCTCCTTCTACACAGAACAAGATTTCCGCGCTACGTAAATATTGTGACTTACTCTCATCAGTCGCAGACAAGATATCAAAGCCAAAATCATCCACTGGAATCGGATAGCTCATCTTGCCCTCTTTTAATACAGGCTTAAGGCGAATATCTTCTGGCTTAATCGGCTCAAAGATCGTGTTATCGATAAGCTCAGGAACATCTATGTACTTTGGTGTGAGGCCAGCACGCAGCACATTGTCTGAATTTGCCATGATCTCCAAGCCTGTGCCTTGAACATAAGCATGTGGGGTTTCTGCGAACAGGAACATCGCTTCACCCGGCGCCAATTCAACCGTGTTGAGCATCAATGGGGCAAACAAACCAATATCACCCGGATAGTGCTGTTTGAATTCAATGCTGTATTGCAGAGCTTCACGCCCCATAACCGTTTTTGCTGGTCGCGCATGTGCAGCATAAAGCTCATTAAGCGCAGACGCTTTGCGGTCACCTTCAAGAGACATAATTGCGCTAAAGAACGACTTTAGAGAATCACTGTCGACATTGGCTTTTAGTACATTAAGTTCAATCGCTAACGAAGGAATATCCGCTTCTTCGAACAAAGCAATAATATCTACGATTGGACGAAAGCCATTCATCGCTTTGTAAAAGGTCAACGCATAAACCAACTCAGGTTTATGATTTGGATCTTTGTAGTTACGATTAGACGCATTCAAAGGGATGCCAAGTGCATTCTCTCGCTCAAAACCTAATTCTGATTTTCGCTTGTTCGGGTGAACCTGAATTGATAATGGTGTTTCAGCGGCCAACACCTTAAACAGGAAAGGTAATTCACCAAAACGTGCCGCCGTGTACCCGCCTAAGACATCGATTTTGTTTTCATCAATCATGTGAGAAAGCGACTCACCGGTATCACCTACTTTTGAGCAACCATTAGGATGAGCACCCATCCAAATTTCTGCTTGCGGTTCTTGGTTTGGGTTCACAATACCAAACAGTTGGTTGATGGAGTCTTTGCTTCCCCATGCGTAGTTTTGAATAACGTTGTCGAGTTTAAATAGAGACATAATTACTTCTCATTAAAAATCTGGCTGCCAAGCTTGAGCGTGGCGGCGATATTACGGGCAGTGCGAGTCAGGTTTTGATTCGCTTCTGATAAAACTTGATCTAAAGAC
This sequence comes from Vibrio sp. 1CM24A, assembly GCF_023161725.1. NCBI lineage: Bacteria > Pseudomonadati > Pseudomonadota > Gammaproteobacteria > Vibrionales > Vibrionaceae > Vibrio > Vibrio sp. 1CM24A. The sequence continues at coordinate 246,635 of NZ_JALNTS010000001.1, read as the reverse complement.
TGAGGTGAACGTACGGTTCCAAATAAGCTAGACATTGAACCGTAAAGCTTTTCAACGTCTTGCCCCAAAGAGCCCGCAATTCCAATGGTTGGAATACTCAACTTTTGAGCTCGCTGAGCGATGCCGAAAGGTGTTTTACCTTGCAGGGTTTGGTTATCCATCTGTCCCTCTCCGGTCACGACCAGTGAAGCACCTTCAAGAACCTTATCTGCATCCAAAGCATCTAATACCATCTCAATACCCGCTTTAATTTGGATATTGAATGCAAGACTTAACCCCAGAGGTGTGCCACCAGCAGCACCAAAACCAGCTGTGTCGCGATGATTGGTACCCGTATGTGTTTGAGCGATATCGGCAAAGTGACCGATCGCAGTATCAAGTTGTTCAACTTGAACTTTTGATGATCCCTTCTGCGGACCAAACACGGCACTGGCTCCGTTTTCACCACATAGAGGATTATTCACATCACATGCGACAACGAACGTCACTTCGTTGCATCTCGGGTGCAGTCCATCAAGATCGATACTTGCTAATTGACTTAGTGCAGCACCGCCACCAGATAGCTCGTTGCCTTGCTTGTCTAATAGCTTGCCTCCCAACGCCTGTAAGATGCCAGCACCCGCGTCATTGGTCGCACTACCGCCCAAGCCGATAATGATTTGTTCCACGCCTTTATCTAGCGCATCTCTCATCAGCAACCCTGTTCCGTAAGATGATGCTGTAAGAGGTGATCTTTCTTCTACGGTTAATCGGTCTAAACCCGACGCTTGGGCAAACTCTACCAAGGCAGTGTTTACGCTTTTGCCATCAACCTGTTGTACAAGTGAAGCCCAATAAGCCGTACATTCGCGACCGATTGGATCCGTCGTTTGCAGCCCTTGCTTCTTACCATTGAGCGCTTCTAGCAACACGTCTACTGTGCCTTCACCGCCATCGGCGAGTGGCATTTTCACAAACTCTGCGTGAGGAAAAACGTCAGCAAATCCACGCTCAATACAAGACGCAACTTGGTGAGCGTCGAGTGATTCTTTAAATGAATCGGGGGCAATTACAATTTTCATTGTCGTTCACCATTCCCGCCCACCAAGGTGAGCGGGTGATTGAAATTAGAATTTGATTTGGAATGTTTTCGCTTGGCAAGATGCCAATTCACCAAAAGACAAGTCACCAAAGGTTTCAGTTGCTACATCACCTTCGCGTACACGCTCATCCATACTTGTTTCTTTCCAGCTTGAAACGTTTTGAGTGAAGGAGATTGAATCTGACACTGAACCTGTTTCTGCCGGGTTGTAGACACGCATGATCAGTGCATCTTCGTCTTCCGCTTTCTTCAGTACACTCAGTACCGCTCCTGATTGTTGCTTAGACAGAAGGCTAAAGCTCATTGGTAGGTTTTGCTCACCCACATTCAGCTTCATCGCGTTGTAAGGGATCTTGTTGTAGCATTCGATTTGAGTGACATTGTCACGTGCTTGCGCCATGATGTTCGCGTCAATGTGGTTACCAGAGAATCCACACAGCGTGAATTCACACACTAACTTGCCGCGCACTTGTGAATCTGGTGTCGGGATCTTGATCCCTGAAGGACGACCCGGACGAAGCAATAGCTCTTCTTTACCTAACACGCCGATACCGCGGAATAGTGTCAGTGCAAAGGTATCTCGGTTTTCGTCACCTTGAGATGCAATCACTTCAAATTCACGTAGACCATTCGACATGATTGCGATGCCCGCGTTACCGTTTTCTAACGCAGCGAAGTTCATCAGTTGATAAACCGGAACTGGCGCTTCTTTCCACTTTTCTTCTTCCCAAACCGCCATAGCAGGGTCATTGGTTGGTCGAGTAATACAACCGAACTGGTTATCTGCAACCACAGTTTCAGAAACGAATGGCGTTGGAACTAGCACACGTACACGGTGGTCGTCGGCTTGATTGTCTAGTTCCATGCGTACTTCAATACGGCGAGAACCTTGCTTCAATACCACTTGGCATAGCGCTTCAACGAATCCGTTTTGACCCATACGTTCCTCACGCTCTGCAAGGTTTGCAGGTACGTTCATTCGGAAAGCGATGTTCGCTACCGATTGGAAGCCTTGGTGGTCAATCGATGTTTCGACTGGGAACTCGTCTGAGTACAGTAACCATTCTTGACGAGATGGAGAGTAATCGTACTCATCGCCGTCATCAGAACCGTCTTCCAAACGAAGTACTTGGTCGAATACTTGCTCTGTCTCTTTATCGAAAATAGTCAGAGTACCGTTGTCGTTTACATTGATTCGGTAGTATTCGTTCTCTAGTAAGTAGTCTTTTTGTTCTGCAACTTTTACTGCACCCTTCTCGTTACCTTGGATGTGCAACGTGGTGAAGCCCATTGCTGGCACAGTGCGTTTGATTTGAATATCAAACTCCATAAACGGGTCGTAGTTACCGTAGTGAACGATTTGACGGTCTACTTTACCCGGGTCAATTTGGCGCTTGTCTTGGATGAAGTACTCAACTGGGTTTTCGTTTTCATCAAAGATAGAGAACTCTTGAGCACGGATAGTGATAGTGGTGTTAACAACTTCTTCACGCTCGTATGGTGAGAGGTTGAACATCGCCAGTTTGTCGCAACCTTCGCGATCTGGCATGTGGTCAACAATCTTACGCTTGTAGAAATGAATCAGGTTGGTCGCCATGTCGTCCGCAAGGATGTAGCGGTTTAGGATCTCAGCGTGAACCTTGTCTGAACAGCAGCAACCAATCGAGTCATGAGCGTGGTTCTTCATGCTCTCTTTCCACATTTTCTCAATCAAACCGTGGTGGTATTCAAAGCCTAATGTCCAAGCGATAGATGCTAGCGGTTCTAAGATATTTACAATCTTGTTTTCAATTTCTGCATGGATCAGTTTGATGTCCATACGCGTAGAAGAAATCGTACGGTGAACACGCATGTATTTGCCGTCGTTGAATTCGCCTTTGATTGTGTCGAGTTGGTCGCGTGCCGCTTCTACTTTTTCGAACACTTCTTCAAAGCGACTCATTGAGAATTCGCGATCTGGGTAGATTTCGCGAAGTTTGTCCATTACTTCAAAGATGTCTTTCTGAATCGGCATTTGATCGTGGCCGTTCGGTAATAGGATGTCTTTCGTTACCGATGGTTTTTCTAGCACTGGGAAGTACTTATCTAAACGAGCGCGTAGACCTTCTTCATCTTGCGGAAGGTATTTACCAATCGCGTAACCCAGTGGAAGCACTTGTGCAGTCACTTCACTGCCGTCATTAGACTGCCATAAGAATTCTGTTTTATTCGTGCCATGACGCTCTGAACAACCACGCCAGAACATTGCACGCGTGATGTCGAAACCGTTGTAGATCATCGGCAGCTGTGAGCTCATGCTGAATGAATCTGGTAGGTAACCGATCTTCATTGCATCGCCAAATTTCATACAGTCACGAATGCCATACATCATGTTACGCACAATCGACTCACCAGAAACTTGCATTGTGTCGGTTTGAGAATACCAAGGGCCAATAATAAGCTTGCCCGCTTCAACCAATGCTTTTACGCGTTCTGTGTTCTCTGGTTTGATCGCAAAGTAGTCTTCTAGAACAGCGGTTTGACCATCTAGAACGTAGTATTTGTATTCTGGATCACTCTCCAGACGGTTCATGATTTCTTCCATGTTGTTCACAAGAAGAATGCGAGACTCTTCTGTTGTGAAATACCATTCACGATCCCAGTGCATGTGTGGAGTAATATGTACGCGTGATGTAGTCATAATCATTTACCTAAATGTGTCGCTTCGAGTAAAACTAAAGTTCGAACCCAAATACGACTAAATTAAAGTTTTTCAAGGGGTTAAAATTGGCTGCCACTAAATTTAGGGTGCAGAAAACCACGCCCAGAATCTGTGTGAATAAAACCGTTAGGAGCACAGGTATTTAGGACAGCCAGTTGTTTGTTATTTTTTATATATTGATTTCGCAGTGAGTTAGGAGCTAACTCAAAATTCAGTTAGTTCTGTGTTGCAGTACTTGCTTCAAACTTACCCTTTTTTACAGCATGACCACGCCACATCAGAAGAGTAACAGTTGAAATCACTGTGCCGACAATCGCAGCACCGAACCAGATTGCAGCAGCAGAGAATGCGCCTAAACCTGAATCGTGTAACAAGAAGATAGAGAAAATACCTGCACCCGGAGTTGATAGACCAATACCTGCCGCGCCAACCATCGCACCTGTAACCACTGATCCTAGTAAGAATGAGCCGATTACACGGATTGGATCTTCAATCGCCATTGGTATTGCGCCTTCGGTAATACCCGCTAGGCCAAGTAGCCATGTAGATTTACCGGTTTCAATCTCAAAGTCTTTAAATAGGCGTGGAGCGATCATGGTTGAAGCCGTTACGGTGAACGCTGATACCATTTTTACTGAACCAAAGATTGCGTATGGGCCATAAACACCGTTCGCCATTGCACCTAAACAGAATGCGTAAGCGGCTTTGTTTACCGGACCACCTAAATCGAATGATACAAACAGACCAAGAATCGCACCCAATAACAGCGCATTGGTGCCTGACATACCGTTCAACCAGTCCGTTAGACCTTGGTTTAGGAACGCTACAGGTTTACCTATAACAAATAGCATCAAGCTACCTGCCACTAAAGTACCGATCACCGGATAAAGGTAGAAAGTAAGGAAGCCGTTAAACGCAGGGCCTAAGCGAACATTCTCTTTTACCCAACGCATCACGTAACCAGCAATCAAACCACCAACAACACCGCCTAGGAAACCAGAGCCAATGATGTTTGCTGCAATACCTGCGGCAAAACCAGGACCAAGTGCCGGTTTATCTGCTAATGAGTAAGCTGTGTAAGCTGCCAGTACTGGCACCATCAATGTACCCAGTAGGCCGCCACCTAGTTTGCGATACATCCATAGCCAAGAATCTTTTGTTGCGTAGAGCTCTTGCAGGTCAAAAATTTGCGCGATAAGAACAGCAACCGCAAGAACAGTACCACCAGCAACGATAAGAGGAACCGCGTAAGAAATACCAGAAAGCAGTGCTTGTTTAAGCTCAGTTTTCAACGGCAGTTTCTTCGGTTTATCATCAGTAGCTACTTTACGCTCTGCACCGTTGCCTTTTTTCGACTCTTCGATCGCTTCGTTTAAAATGCGTTCACCGTGTTTAATCGGTTCTGCAACTGGCGTTTCTACACGAGGAATGCCGTTAAAGCGCTCAGATTCTTTAATCGCAACTTCAGCAGCAAATACACAAGCCACTGCATTGTTTAATTGCTCAGCCGTTAAGCGATCTTCAATACCGTTTGCGCCCTGTTTTTCAACATGCACGTTATAGCCAAGCTTTTTTCCCGCCTTTTCAAGATATTCTGCCGCCATATAGGTATGAGCAATGCCAGCAGGGCAAGCAGTAACACATACAATTGTCGGCGCATTTGTATCTAAGTTGTCTTGTTTTTCTTCTTGTTGATTGTCGCCATCAAGAAGCGTAAAGATTTCTTCAGCGGTTGTCGCTTTTAATACCGCTTCGCGAACATCGTCATCAACCAATGTAGTTGTCAATGCAGTGAGCAGATGCATGTGGGTAGAACCCGCTTCTGCATTTGGAATCGCAATTAGGAAGATAAGATTTACATCTTCGTCTTCATCCAAGCCTTTCCATTTCATGTCTTCTTTAAGCGTTGCTACAGCGAAGCCAGCTTCTTTAACCGCGTCAGTCTTGCCATGCGGTACTGCTAGGCCTTCACCAAGCGCTGTCGGGCCTTGCTCTTCACGAGCAAATACTGCATCAAGGTACTCTTGCTTGTTATGCAGTTTGCCTTGCTGATCCAGTTGGTCAGCAAGTGCGTAAATCGCTTCTTCTCGACTGCTAAACGTAGTCTGCAGATTTACGAGCGACTTATTCGTTAGAGTAGTAAGTTTCATAACCTTTGTCCCATAGTCACGGATTAGTACGACAGTCGTCCCTGTCGACGAGAAGAATAATACAACTTCAAGACATTTAATCCGTGATCACGATCTCATCAATACATATTTGTATTTAATTTGTATTTAAATCGTATTGGTAAATCCTTTAAGAAAGCTTGTTATGTATCGTTTAATTTGTATTATATGTACTACAAAACGCCGATACGATGCTCACACTAACCTTTAAAGCAAGGCTTATATAGAGCAAATTTACGTATTTAAGGTACAGGTTCTTAATCAAAGTCTAGTTGTCCTAGCGCACAAATGAGGCAAAAATGGCAAGACTCCCTATGTATCGCCAAATCGCCGATGCAATAAGAGAAAAGATCAGTTCTGGAGAATATAAAGTTGGAGAAGCACTCCCAACAGAAGCGCAATTGCGTGAAGTATTCTCGGTAAGCCGTGTAACGGTTAGACAGGCGCTGAAACTACTGATCGAAAACGATGAGCTTGAAAGCGTTCAAGGCAGCGGCACTTACGTCAAAGAGAACAAGATCAATTACGACATCTACAAACAGTCGAGCTTTCAAGAAAAGTGGGCGCATTTGGATGTGGTCACACACAGTGAAGTTCTGGCCTTCGAAATGAAGCCGTGTTCTTTGGCGATGTCTGAACATTTAGATATCAAAGAAGGCGAATTGGTTTTCTACGTAAAACGTGTTCGTTTCATAGACAACAATCCAATCACGGTTGAAGAAACTTGGTTACCTGTTGCCCTATTCCCAGATCTAACCTATCAAGTGATGCAGACATCAAAATACGACTTTATTGAGAACACCAAAGGCATGGTGATTGATCGAAGTGAGCAGGAATTGGTACCGATTCTTCCGCCTGAAGACGTTGCTAAACAGTTAGGCATTGACCCAGCTCAGCCTATCATTGAAAAACGTACTCGCGGTTACCTCGCCAATAACACGGTATTTGAATACAGCCGAAACTACTTCACGTCTAACGATTACCGATTTACTTTGGTCGCAAGACGCCAGAGGTAATACTCTTCAACGAGTTTCTATAATAGCAAAATGACCAACACAGAGAGCGCCTTGCTCTCTGTGTTTCTATGCTGTTATCTCAATCGTAAACCCAACTTTCCTCCCCAAATATTCCTAAACCAATATCAAGTAACCTCACGAAAGATCATTCACATTCATTTAAATACTGTTCTGGCGCTTTGACCATAAACTAAGCGCCAAATTACAAGAACAACAGTCGACAGGAATGTAGATGAATACCAAACAACTTGAGGACGCTGTAAGTGAAGTGAGCTTATTCAATCAGCACCTCCACTTAATCCAATCCGTGCATACCATTCCGACCCCAAAAATGAATTGGGAGTCGATTGCGATGGAACCTGCACCGGCAATGCCAACGGTTCGATTCGATCATAAAGTCAAAGCCATGGAAGCACTCGATGAGTACAAGCCTAACTGGTTAGATATGCTGCTAGGCAACAAGTCGAAGTTGTACACCCTCACCAATAATATCGAGCGTGCCGCCGAACAAGACATCGAGCAATACAAGACAGAGTTTGTACATTGGGTTCAAAGCTACAGCTACTGGGCAAAGGGCAACCAATTATCGAAAGGTATATTAAACAACGATAGTGAAGCAAAACTATCAGCCCTTTCCGAAGCTCAACAGAACCCGATTAACGCTGCGGTAGTCGACACTAAGCTGATTAACCATAACTTCAATACCTATAAGAATGGTCACCTGCTAGAAATCAATATTCAGGTTAATAAGCACAACGTGATCCCTAAAGAAAAAAAGGTATTGCGCCAAGGCGAAGTGAAGCTTGAAACGATGTCTCTTTCTGAAAGTAATGCCTTATATCGAGAGTATGTCTGCAGCTGTATTCTTAAGTGCGCGCAAGATGCTTTCAATGTGTTACCCGAGACGAGCGTTGTGATCAATGTTGAACAGATTTCAGCAGATCGAGCGAGCGAGACCATAGTTTCATGCCATGTCGAACAAGGACTACTTGAGTTCTTGTTAATCGAAGACGATAAACCCTCTGAGATACTTGAATTCTTTGTCCACATTGAAGATTTCAATCCTCATCGAGGTAACGGATTCTCTGCGATAAAAACGATTTTTTCGCCTTTACCTATGGCGTCATAACTCACGCGCATTTTCGATTCAATCATTGACGGCTCTTCACGACTAGCCTTGCGTTCGTCGTGTCCAATCACCTTATATACCAAACCATTATGTCGACACACGCTATCTCACAAACAACGCGCCCATTACCATTAACCAATACAGTTTCATACACACGATCCCGAGCAAAACTGCCTCTATTTCTCATCGCGTTCTCTATGCCTATATTTGGAAAAGAGGCTGGAGAAGAGGTTGAAGAAGTGGTACTTGAGGACGACGTCGTATTAAGCGAAGGTTCCGAGTTACAAGAAGAAGCTGAAGAATCTCCTTTTACGACCCTGACCAAGCTCGGGTTTATCTACTCGCAAAACACCAGCTCATCTTTGTCGATCAACTCTGGAATCTCTGTTGGATACAAAAAAGAGAACTGGGGCCAACGAGTTCAGTTTGATACCTACTATACCGATGCTGAAAACGACGAAGACGGCACCAATCGCTATACCACCAACTATGGCATCAGCTATGACCTGAACGAAGTCACCTATTTGGTCGCAACAACACGTTTTGAACACGACCACTTTGGTACTTATCGTAAGCAATTCATAACGGCTACAGGATTGGGTCGCCACTTTTATGATACTGAAAGAATCAAACTTCAAGGCTCCGCTGGCCCGGGTTATCGAATCAGTCAACGCCAATCCTCCGATGAAGAGTTCCCGAACAAAGAGAACTATGAGCTGATCGTCAATGCCAATGTTGATGGCTCTCTGACGCTCACAGAAACGTTTTCTATGGGGGCAACGGCTAACATGGCTTACGGTGAAGAGAACACCAATTACAACCTCAAAGGCTATCTAAAGAACATCTTGATGGGTAATTTGGCGCTGACTTTTGATACCGAATACATCTACAACACCACTGTCGCATCAGACCAAAGTAACGCCGAAATCTACAGCTCAATGAACCTTAACTACGACTTTTAAATAACGCTTCCCCCATCGAACATGCAAAAGGATTTGCATGATCGTCTAAGCTTCTCCATCACTCCGTAATTTGTTCGTCACTAACTATTCCTGACGCTTATTTACTTAAGCAGAACCGCTAAGCCGCTATTTGATTATATAGAAAAGGTTAATTCTGTTTTGCCCAGCACCCCGTTTATCTACAAACCTTGGTGTAATAGATTGTTCGCAAGCAAACAAAAGGAGCGAACACATTATGTTATCTAGTCAACTAGAGCGCGCACGCGCCATCGATTTACCGACACGAGAAGCGATGCTTCAACGAGCTCCTTCTGTACAACAGTTTTGGGACAACAATAAGGGCTTGTTCAGCGAGGCTTGGAAAGAATGGGAAGCAAGTGCGGAAGGCAGCCAATTAGATTTTGATGATTCGCTGTTAGATGCCCGCCTTCGTGAGGCTGTTAGAGAAGCTTGGCAAGATCCAACGAAAGAAATCGCGGTAAAAGATTTACTCGAAGAGATCTCTCCTGGGGTGTTTAAGTTTCAGTTCTTTGATGCTGAACGTCTCGCTGAGTTGCGTGATTACTTGGAAGCGGTCTCTAACGCTCAAATCCCGCTGCGCCCACCATATGGTATAGTGCTTAACCGTGGTGGAGCAATGTTAGACAGCCGATCTGAAGGGTATTTAGCCGCGCCAAGTTTCCAAGCGTTTTACCAAGATTTACTCGACAGTTACATGCGCCCTATCGCTCGCTTATTGTTCCCTGAAATCATGGGTTACGACACGCAAACTTTTGGGTTCTCGATTCAGTATCAAGCGAACAAAGATACGTCTTTGCGCCTTCATACTGATGCGTCTTCTGTCACGCTCAACATTAACGTAAATATGCCAGATGAAGAGTTTTCAGGGTCAGAACTTAACTTTTATGCCCCTGCTACGGGTAAGATGAACCAAACAACATTCACGCCCGGTGTCGCTATGATTCATCGAGGAAACGTTGCCCATGCGGCGCTGCCGATAACAAGTGGTGAACGTTCGAACTTGGTATTGTGGTTGTATGGCGACCGTGGACAAATACCACACCACAACTCGGTACTAGAGCCTATAGATGCGCATCAACGCTGGACGGTACCAACAGTGGTACATGACAATTTTGCGCCGTTCTAGGCGATTGAGAGAATAAATACAAAACGCGCCTACCATTGTTCATGGTAGGCGCGTTTTAGTTTTCACTTCAATTGACTGGTCAATCTATAGGGCGAGTTATGCGGGTTTCGTTCTCAATCGAGTCAATATATCCATCTGTTTTAGATTCGCCATGCCAACGTAAGCCACTGGCACTAAGAACAATGAAAAGAAAGTTCCGGCTGTCAAACCGCCGACTAATACCAAACCAATATTGATTCGACCTAATGAACCAGGGCCATCCGCCAATGCCAATGGCAATGAACCGAGGATCATCGTCAGTGAGGTCATCAAGATTGGACGTAACCTTGAACGTGCACTGCTGATCGCAGCTTCTTTGGCACTCGCGCCAGATTTGCGTTTCTCGTTGGCAAACTCCACCAGCAAAATACCGTGTTTGGTCACAAGACCAACCAGTGTCAGCAATCCTATCTTCGAGTAAATATTCAGGCTTTGACCAAATACCGACAGCGTCAAAATCGCGCCCACAATACACAGTGGAACCGTCAGCAAGATGATCATCGGGTCGACAAAGCTTTCAAATTGCGCCGCTAGAATCAGGAAGATGAAAATCAACGCCAATACGAACAGCACTTGTGCGCCGGCGGTTGAATCAACTAGATCTTTAACGATGCCATTGAATTCGTAGCTCTGAGCAGGTTTCAACAGGCTTGGTACCGTGTCATCAATGTATGCCTTCACGTCGCTCACCGTGTATCCGGGCATTAAGTCAGCCGTAATTTCAGCGCTGTCTTTACCCATGAACGTCTTGAAATTAGATTCCGATGTCACTTGTTTGATGGATACAAACTGGGATAAAGGAAGCCTTTGACCCGACTGTGAATCCACATACAGCTTATCGAGTACCTTGAAATCACCAAGGTCACTTCGGTTCACTTGAACTTGAATTGGGTATGTATAACCGTCGTCTGCTTGCAAATCTGCGGCTTTAACAGAACCAAGGAATGTCGATAACGCATTGGTTACGTTACCGTAATCAACACCAGACAATACAATCGCATTTCGGTCAATCGACAAGTCGTAACGTAATTGGTCACGCAACATCGAGTTCTTAATGTTGGTCACGCCCTCGTAATCCTCAAGCGCCTTAACGACTTCGCTCGCAGTTTCAGACAGCACAGTGGTATCACGGTTAACCGTGGTCAGTTCGAGGATCATATTGGTAGCGATGTTCAAGTTATCTGCTGAGCGAACCTTGAAAGACATGCCGTAAGCAGAGACTGAACTTTGTGCCTTAGCGATAAACTCGTTTACCAATTCATCCGCTGACTGGTCACGTTCGCCCCATGGTTTCAATAGAACGTGATTGGTCGGTGTACCTTCAATGTAAGATAGGTTCGCTTCTACTGAACTATCACCTTTGAACACACTGTTCAGTTGCTCGTTGTTATCTAGATGATACTGACGACCAACACCTGTTGGTGGCGTAGAAGTCACCTCAACAAAACCGGTATCTTCGGTTGGAAGTAACACTTGAGGCATTTTCCAAACCGCTAAGGCCGATAAAGCGATCAGCACTAAAGCAATACCACTCATCAGAGCTTTACGATCAAACCATTTGCCTAGCTCTTTGGTGTATAAATCCGATAACACATTCAGTTTCGCATCAACCTTTTGATACCACTTCACCGGGGTTGATACTGGCTTCATTAAGTAAGCACTCATCATTGGTGAGAGTGTTAACGCCACAAATCCAGAGATGATCACCGCAGCTGCAAGCGTGAACGCGAACTGCCTGAATAGATCGGCGGTTAAGCCAGCCATCAAGCCAATTGGTAAGTAAACAACCGCCAAAGTCAGCGTCATCGCAATCACTGGAAAGACGATCTCTCGACACCCTTTAATTGCAGCATTGAACGGCGTTTCACCTTCTTCGATATGACGGTAACAGTTTTCAGCCACAACAATCGCATCATCAACCACCAAACCAATGGCGAGAATGATAGCCAGAATCGTCAGTACGTTGATGCTAAATCCAAGTAAATGCATGACGGCAAATACGCCTATTACGCACACAGGAATGGTGATGATCGGAATTGAAGCAACTCGAAAAGAGCCAAGGAACAGAACCACAACCGCTGAAACCAAAACTATCGCTTCAACTAAAGTCATGAAGCCTTCATCTATAGCGGTTTTAATGAAATCAGCTTGGTTATAAACCATCTTCATCTCAATGCCTTCTGGCAACTGAGGCTGAATCAGATCAATTTGTTTCTTAACTTTATTCGCAACGGTTACTGGGTTTTCACTTTTCAGTGGCAACACCTGAATCGACATCGCTAGATTGTCATCTACACGCAGAATACTTGGTGTAAGGCTCTCCTCACCCATTTTGACTTCAGCAATATCACCTATACGAATGATCTTGCCGTTATCAACACGAACCACTAAGTCTCGTACATCATCAACGCTGGTTACTTGGTTGACTGGGTTGATGGAGAAATCTCGCACCTGCCCCTTGATGGTACCTGCGGTAAACGTTGCATTGTATGAGCTCAATGTTCCAACCACATCGGATGCACTCATATTGAGCGCCATCATGCGATCCGGTTGCAACCAAACACGCACCGCTTTCTCGCTGCCACCATACGGCCCCCAAATACCACCCACACCTTGGATATGCTTAAATTGAGGCACGACTTGCTGGCTAATGTAGTCGTACATGTCTTGCTTAGACATCTTGCCAGTATTCACAAACGTGATGATGTTACTCGGCATGCTGGTGTCAGAAGAATCATCCGTGACCGTTGGCTTATCCGTCATACTCGGTGGGAAATCACCAATCGCTTCGACGCTGCTGCGCAGGTTGTTCATCAAGCTGGTGTATTCGACGTCATTGATGTCATCTTCAAAGATGATTTTTAGATTACACGTGCCTTCCTGACAGTCCGTCGTCATGGTTTTCACGCTGTCGAGGCCCGTTGCTGCGGTAATGAGCTTATCTGCCACATTGCGCGACATAAACTCAGCACTAGCGCCATTGATCGCAGCCGTTACCGTTGCTGACGGTGTTTTATGTTCTGGAAAGTATTGGATTGAGAGCTTTTGAAACGACAAAAGCCCAAGCAAAACAATGGTGATACTCAGAACTGAGGCAAACACGGGGTGCTTAATACAAATCTCAGGAAGCTTCATTCAGACTCTCCTTCGTTACAGCTTCCTTGCTTAGTGTTTCCTTACTGTGAGCTTCCTTGCTTTGAGCTTCGCTTGATGAATCCTCAACAGTCGCGCTAGTCTCTGCTTGCTCACTGTTTTCGTTGATCGCTTCATCTACACCTTTCGATGCTTCCGTCCAATCAACCGAAGGTTCAATCGGATGTGCTTCGTCCACCTGTGTTACGGTATTTTCTACTTTAGGCTCAGCGGTCTGTTGAACGTTCTCTTTGCTTGTCGGTTCCGTGATTAGCTCAACGGTTTTCTGTTCAGCATTTGGGTTCATGACCTTAACTAACGACGCTTTCTTAAGGTTCTGTTGTCCCGTCACAACGACGTTATCGCCAAGCTTCAAGCCTTTCTCTACAACAACGTAACCATCGTTAGTATTCACGCCTAATTCGACAATGCGTTGCTCGATTTTTTCACCATTCACGACCCAAACAAAACGCTCTGTATCTTTGGCTTGAACGGAGTTTTGAGAAACCACCATCTGCGTTGAATCTTCGCTCGTCATCTGACTTACTTTGGCAAACATACCCGGAACTAAGCGATGCTCTGGGTTAGTCACGTGCGCGTGTACTTCGACGCGGCCTGAGCTTTCGTCCACCGCTGGCGCAATGTAATCCACCACACCAGAAAATGCTTCATCGACAAATGCATCAACTTGGATGGAAACATTCTGCCCAAGCTTTGCATTTCCTAAATCCGACTGGCCAATAGAATACTGAACTTCGACAGGATCGAGCTTGATCAAACTGACCAACGCGGTAGCGCTATCAATCTTGCTGCCCACTGAGTGGGTAAAGTTAGTTAGCTGCCCATCAAATGGCGCGACCAATAAATAGTCATTCATCAGCGCTTCTTTCTGACGGAAATCAGCTGCGGCTAGATTCGCCTGTTCGCCCAGTTCTTCCACATCTTGTTGAGACATAGAGTCAGGTTGTTTCTTTAGTAATTCTTGTACACGCTTTAATTTCGACTTTGCTAACGCTAGGGAGCTTCTTGCTTTGTCTAAATCGGCTTTTGCTTTGGTATTGTCCAGTTGAGCGATCAGTTCGCCTTTTTTAACTGAATCTCCATCTTTGAAATGGATGTTGAGAATTTTGTCGGAGGCACTAAATGTCAATGCAGCAGAGTCCGTTGCCCTGATTTTGCCAACCTCGTTGATTGAAGAAGTGAATGCTTGTTTGTGAGCTTTTTCGATAGTCACAGGAATCAAGTTTGAGTCTTGGGCAAACGATGGAGAGATATGCAAGGCAAACAGTGCCAAACAGATTGTTTTACTAAGCTTTGTAAATTTCATTTTTAATAACCATAACCGTTGAATTCGTCTGAATTAAAACGTTTTTCTAAGCAGCTATTTCTTACTTAATGAGCTTCCAGCTATTTAAATAATGCTAAAACAGCTAATAATGAGAAAAGGGCTCAACTCACTGTCGAGCCCTGCAATTTTTATATGATTCCTAAATTTTTACGTTCTGAACTCCAAAGTAAAAGTTAAAAACGATGCTGATACTGAACACCGAGCAAGAGAGCATCGGCAGTCACATCAGCAGTTATATTGGAACTCGTTCCTGGGATCGTCGTCAGGCTTTCGTCAATATCTTGTGATTCTCCGATGATAAATCCGACACCAATATCCACAGAACTGGCAGCCGTGAAGTTATATGCTCCTCCGACCGTGAGCCAATGACGGTTAACATCAGGAATTGATAACGATGTGAGTTCGTCAGTTGGGGAAATGTCGTACATGTAACCCGCTCGTAGAACGATGTCTTTCGACATGGTGTACGTACCACCGACAGAAATATGCCCTGCGTCTTTCCATTGATACTCTTTAATTGAGTCGTCATAAGAGTCAGAAGTTAGCGAATCAAATTCAGACCAGTTCACCCACTGCAGGCTGTAGTGAAAAGCCCACTGTTCGTTGAGCTGGTGCCAACCGGAAAACTCTAGAGTGTCTGGTAGAGGTACATTCATTTTGTCGGCAGAGACACCGCCTTTCGTAATATCCCCTTCAACTTCTATATCCGGACTATATCGATAAGTAATACCAAACCTGTTGTTTTCATTAACTTGGTAAGTAGCACCTACATTGGCGCCCAATCCAAAACCATCAGCATCAACATCTAGAAGGTTTTTCCTGTGAATTTCGCCTTCCCCGTAGATGACATCGAGCCCAGCACCTAAATTGATTTTCTCAGACAGCTCATAGGCAACCGCAAAACCTACATTAATACTCGATAACGCTGTTTTCCCACCAAATTCATCCGCTTCGAACGAATCATCAAACTCCACATCGGTACCGAAGTTAGAATGCACGGTGGCACCTAAGGTAAATTTAGAGCCTTGAATAGGATGAACATAGTGAAGGTTCGGAACTAATGTTCCGGCATCTAGTGATTGATCATCGAATGTTTCTGTATCCCCTCTCATCGGCGTGTAGCTCACATTAGAGACATCAATACCACTATCGATATAGATAGCGCCGACAGAGAGTGTTGGTTGCTCGATGTAAGCCATCGCAGCACTGTTCTTAGCAACAATCGCAGCGCTATCTGCCATCACAGCATCACCGGCGAATGCACGGCCTAAGCCTGTTGCAGACTGCGCGTTAAGTTGAAATCCAGCCGCATTAGTCAGGCAAGGAACAAGAGCAGCGGCAGTGCCCAATAAAAGTTTATTTTTCATCTTGAGGCACCTCTGTTTCGATATGATCTTCGTTATTAATGACGACTACTGCACCGTCACTCATTACCATTGAAGCAACAGCAATTTGTTGAGTGCCCACAGCTTCAAGTACATCAGACATGTTTTCACCTGGCATACCCGGCAGTCCATCTTCATCAACAGGGCCTTCGTACGGGAACAAATACGTACCATGCCCGCCGGTAGTTGTTCTCACGGCTCCGCGCTTTTCATCAATATGTTCTGATGTACCTGTAATTGGGTCTAAGCCAAGCGCAGTAATCAGTGGTTCAGTACCAGTACGAATGTTATCTGGCGCGGTGTTTGGAATTACGCTATCTGGGACATAGTCAACGCCAACGTCACAAGTCTCCCCGCAATCTCCAACGGCAGCCAACAAAAGAGTTGGTTGCTCAGCCGCAACTTGTCTCGAGATAAAGCTAGCAGGGTCAGCACTATCAATTGTGGCTTGGACCCCTTGTTTTAGGTCTGTAACAACTAGATCGAAGATGTCATCCTCTAACTGACTAACAAGCAGCGCGTTATCAGATGAAAGTTCGACAAACTCTCTAAGTGCTTCAATACATTGTTTATTCGTTGCTTCTGTTGTGCATGTATCTGGTATGACAGTTTCAGCAATACCACGCTGAACATCTGGAGACTTCTTAACACCTTCAGACATTTCAGGGCCTAAGGTTTGAGAAGACAGAACCAGGTTAGTTAGCCCCTGTCCCGGAACAACAAAATTAACCGTGTTAAATTCAAAATTGGTATTGGTATCCGAGTGAAAATCAGGGATTGCTTGACTAAACTCACTCACCATTACCGACATAATTCCACCCAGCGATTGTCCAATTAAATGAACGTTATCGTTATCAACCCAACCTTCTTGGCTCAACGCATAGCGTAGACCCAGAAAATCTGAAACAGACTGCTGGAGGTTAGAACGAAGTGCTAAAGGGGAATCAATATTGATGAAGAACGCTTTGTTTGCTCTAGCGCTTATTTCTACATGTTCAGGACTTGAGTCATAACGCATGCGTTCCCCGTGATATGGCATGTCAATCGCAACCACGGCATAGCCTTTATCCGTATATTCTGCAGCCATTAAAGAAGCAGTGCCTCGCTCGGCTGTAACACCATGTATAAAGATGGCTGTAGGCAGTTGTTTAGGTATAACCCAGCTAAAGCTCTTTGGTACGTATATGTCTGCTGTGATCTCGAGTTCTTCAGTTATTTGGGGGATCGGGTTACCAGCCGTAGGGAAACCACCGTCAGTGTTGGTGATCCATTCATAAAGTGGCGGGCAATTTTCTTTCGGATCAAACTCATCAACGATACATTCCGCCTCCCTCTCTTTTGTAAAAGGTAAGTAAGACGGAATTTTGAGCACTTTTGTATATAGGTTGTACCCGCGTTTTTCCTCTTTAAGTTCAGGAAGTGCACTAGAGAAAGAACTTCCATACAATAAATGGCTTCTTCTCATCGCATCCAGAGGGGAATAAGCGCTCTGAGTTTTAAATTGAGCAGCATATACAGGAAGAGCGTCACCCGGATATAACGCTTCATATGAGCTAATGGCATTAATTATCTGAGCATGAAGAACTTCTTCTTTTTCGCTATTTAATGGAACCTCTGAATAAATCAATTCATCAAAACTAGTGTCTGCTTTTAACGGTTCATTAAATTCAGTTTTTACCCCATCCGTTACTACAAGCGAATAAGTACGATTCTCTACTAAGCCTGATTCACATTGAATTTTAATATTGGAACCATCAGCGGATATTTGAGTACCAACTTCCTCACCTGTTACGTCATCAATTAATACAACATTCCCGGCTAAGGTTTCGTTATTGAGTGGATAACGTTTGTCCGAATTAACACTTTGTAGAGGAATTAAAATCGGTTCTGCACAAAGTCCCCAACCGTCTAGGGCTGCGTATGAATTGTTGTAATCCTGATAATAAGCATCATTGGTCGATGACATTGCGGCGACGTCTTCACCGACACCCGATATTGTTCCATCGTCGTCATAACCATAACCATCGTTTGGTTTTGGTAGTTCATTAATGTTGTAGGGAACCAATACCGAAACGGCCTCTTGAGTCGAGTCTTCAGACTGACAGCCGAGTAAGGCAAGCGTAATTAGTCCACATATATATGGCTTATTGAAATCTTTCAAAACAGCTCCTTCGTAGCTTTCGCATTTAACTGGTGTGGTCATGCGATTTATCGTTATTTGAGTTGCCGATTGAGTCGGAGGTAAGCTCGACTTTTTATTCGTAGAGAGCAAGGCAACACAGAGTTGGAATGACACGTTGATAAAACTACGTAAGAAATTTGAGCAATTAACCCACACCCACTAAATCAGCGTCACCCGTTAATGATCCAATAGCTACTAACGGCAAGCACCTGAAACCGCATTAAACAACCTCAAAAAGGTATATAAGGAAATCTAATTAGGTTAATAATCAACATAAATTCAAATACTTAAACATCAAAGACGATGAAATCAGTAAGTTTATGTTTGTTGTAAGATTTGTTATATTTAGGTTAGAACGCTTATAACAATGAGAACCCAGATGTCTGCTGAATTTATTATCAATGATGATATACAGGTCAATTTAGAAGAGAGTGAAATCCATCACTTTAAGACGGGCCGTACCTACCCAATAGGTTCTAATGAATCAGAGCTACTTAAGTTTTTTATCTCGAGACCTAATGAGGTGATCACTCGCCAAGTTCTTATTGAACAGGTGTGGGTGTCTAAAGGTATATATGTTGAAGATGGCAGCCTAATGCAGACCATCTCGATTTGCCGAAAAGCGTTAGAAGATAAGAGCGGGATGATCATCGTCACTGAGCGCGGTAAAGGTTACCGGTTTGCAGGACAAGTGACACAAGACAAAGAACGCGCGCTGAGTAAAATTCAATCGCAACCAAAGCAAGAAACGACACAACCTGAAAGCAACACAGCGCCTGAAAGCTCAGCAACCGAGACAACGGCCGCTACGAAAAAAACAAACAGTCTATTAGCACTGGTTGCATTATTTGTAGTGGCTGCAGGTTTATCCCATTATTTTTTTTCTTATTTAGATAGAAATAGCCTAGGCGAAGATCTCGTGGGTCAGCATTTTATCTCATGTAAAATCGAATCCGATGAATTCACATTTAATGAGTTATTCAACGTAACGCTATATGAATATAAGGGACGAAACATCATCATCGATAATTCAGGAAAATCTCTGAGCTTCCCTGCCGGATTTAAAGGAGTGACTTGTGAATAATAAAACGAATACAGCAATTTTTGTGGTACTGCTTGGCGTATTAGTCGGCTGGGTTTCTACCTTTATTCCCAAGTCACACCTTGAAGGGCATTATTTAGCGAATACAGCATCGATTATTAACCCGTCCAATAATATGATTCATAACCAGTCTGCTATTAACATCGAGTTTAAGAAGAATGACAGTTATGACTTATTGTATGTATCGACTAAACAAGTCGGTTTTACGTCGTCGGGCTCTTACTCTGTCACTCAACACGACATCTCACTGGATGAGAACCAACACCAACAAATCATCCCGAATCGCGAGTTGTCGTTTTACGAAAAGGTGATGATAAGTGAAGGGTCTACCCTATCTTCTGACGCCATGCCTTACATTCCATTGAATAGAGAAGAGTTTTTACTCATTACTCGCTATGGGATGATTCATTTTTGTAAGAAGGTTATCTGTTCTGAGCTGCCAACGTATTCAAATGACACTCCTGACGTTGATATAAACTAAACTCGCTCGCTATTTTTAAACCTAATTATATTTTAGTACCAGCTTGTGTTTTAGCGCTTACTTATGGGAAGTAAGTAGGCGTTAAACATAAGTAATCTTTAAATGTAAGTAAGCTTAAAGGCTAAGATTCTCACCTCTTTACTCCGATAAATACCCACTTCGTTACACGTTTCCTTCCAAAGTACAAAAAACACTCACTATTTATAAAACAACACCTCCATATGCAACTAGAACAATCAAAGGTGATCCAAGTTATATTCTAACGAGCCACAAAATTTGTTTATTAACATCTAAACAACAGTAGTTAATCACGATTTACAACCACAATTAACATCGAAAAAAATGTTTGTCTTAGATCATATCAACCTCAACTATGCCTCGTGCCACAGTGCAGTTTTCTGTACATTCATTGTCATATTCTGAAACACTTTCTTATATTTTTTAAACTTTGTGGAGATTTCTATGTTAGAGCTCTTGATCGGATTAGTGATTACTATTGCTGTTGGTTACTTTATTGTAAAAGGCTATAAAGCGGCGGGCGTATTACTAACTGCTGGCCTTGCCCTACTTCTTATCACCGGCCTTATTGGTCACACAGTCTTACCAGCTAAAGTCGCTTCAACAGGTAACATGGTTACCGACTCACTAGAATTTGTTAAATACATGCTTCAGTATCGCGGGGGCGGCCTAGGCATGCAAATTATGCTTCTTTGTGGTTTTGCTTCTTACATGACGCACATTGGTGCTAACAACGTGGTAGTGAAACAGTTCTCTAAACCGCTTGCTGCGATCAAATCTCCCTATGTACTTCTTGTTGCGGCTTACATCGTAGCGTGTCTGATGTCTCTAGCAGTAAGTTCTGCAACGGGTCTTGGTGTACTATTGATGGCAACCCTATTCCCAATGATGACGGCAATGGGTATTTCTCGCCCAGCAGCAGTTGCGGTTTGTGCTTCACCTGCAGCCATCATTCTTTCACCAACCTCTGGTGATGTGGTTATCGCGGCAGAAAAGTCAGGCATGTCTCTTGATGTGTTTGCTGTTCAAACGGTACTGCCTGTTTCTATCTGTGCGATCATCGTGATGGCAGGTGCAGCTTTCTTCTGGAACAAATATCTAGATAAGAAAGAAAACACACCAATGGAAAAAGTAGACGTTTCTGAAATTGAAACAACGGCTCCGGCTTTCTACGCTGCACTTCCATTCCTACCTATCATCGGCGTTTTCCTATTCAACGGTCGTACGATTCCAGGGCTGTCACTTGATATCTATACTATTGTGGTAGGTTCTATCTTCGTGGGCGCAGTTATCGATTACGTTGTTAAGAAGTTTGACGGCGAAAAAACACTAGAAGATTTAGACTCTTGCTACCAAGGCATGGCTGACGCGTTCAAAGGCGTGGTAATGCTGTTGGTTGCGGCGGGCGTATTTGCTCAAGGTCTAATGTCTATCGGTGCAATTGATAACCTAATCGGTCTTGCTGAATCTGCAGGCGCAGGCGGTATCGCATTAATGCTTATTCTGACGGGTCTAACGGTGGCTGCTGCTATCGCGACAGGTTCTGGTAACGCGCCATTCTATGCATTCGTAGAGCTAGCTCCATCATTAGCGGCAAAAATGGGCTTGAACCCAGCGTTCCTAATCATCCCAATGCTTCAAGCATCGAACCTAGGCCGTACCATTTCGCCAGTATCTGGTGTAATTGTAGCGACTTCTGGTATGGGTAAAATCAGCCCATTTGAAGTAGTAAAACGTACGTCTGTACCTGTAATCTGTGGTCTTATTACGGTTATCTTCGGTACGCTTGTATTGGTTCCAATGTCGGCGTAAGCCTTAAATTTCGATTCTCAAAGAACCAAGAACAAACGAACACCAATACTGATATAAAATGCGTAAACAAAAAGGCGCTGAACCTAATAAGTTCAGCGCCTTTTTTAATATCACTTTCTCAACGTCGTTAAAACTATCGAGATATGTATAAGCAATCAGGCTTGAAATAGTGTTATCTCAAAGGAACAAGCCCTACTTCATTTCACCATAGCGTTCTAGATACAGAACCGTTGCAGCGGTACGGGAAGGCACTTGCAGCTTTTTCAACAAGCTTTTCATATGTACCTTAACTGTCGATTCAGAAATAAACAGGTGATCGGCGATCTGCTTATTACGGTAACCTTTTGCGACTTCTTGAAGGATCTGCATTTCGCGTTCAGTCAGTTGGTCGAAGATATCATTACGGCTACCAGCATCATTTAGGTAACGAGCAACCACACTACTGTAGGCCTTGTCACCGCTGTGTGCTTGCTTAAGCAGTTCGATTAACTCATCGGGTTCTGTGTCTTTCAACAAGTAGCCATCAGCGCCTGCTTTTACAATCGCTTCAATGTCTGCAGGGCTATCAGAAACCGTTAGAATAACGATGTTAGCGCTTGAGCCATCAGTACGAAGTGCTTTCAGCGTATCAAGTCCAGACATGCCTTTCATATTAAGATCCAAAAGGATCAAGTCAGGTTCTTCTTCATGGGCAAGAGCGACTGCTTCAGTACCGTTACTTGCTTCTGCAATCACTTCGAATTCATCTTCAAAGCTCAGTAATTGGCTTATACCTCTGCGCATCAATGGATGATCATCAACCAGCATTACTTTACAAATCGTCAACTTTAACTTCCTTCAAACTTTTATATTTCAATATGACTGTACAGCCTTCACCTTGAGCCGCTTCAATCGTTAAGTCGCCATTCAGTCTTGCCGCACGCTCCTGCATAATGCTCATCCCGTAGTGGTTCGTCTTGGAACTACTTGAGTCAAAGCCATCTCCATTATCTTTAATCACGACTAATACTTCACCTTCCTCATCGATACAGCATACATCTATCAAGTCGGCATTGGCGTGTTTTATTGCGTTTATTGTTGCTTCACGAATCAATTGAAGCAAGTGAACTTGACTGTGTGCATCAAGCTCTATGGATGAAAGATTATTGGTGAGGTTAATCTTTGCATCTGTTCTTTCACTGAGCTCTTCAAGCATGGTGCTTAAAGCATCTCCAAAGTTGCCCTCTTTTATGGTCAACCTAAAGGTTGTGAGCAACTCTCGTAATTGAGTATAGGCATCTGCTAAACCGTTGCCGATTTCCGACGCTATTTGTTCAGATTGCTCTCGGTGCTGTTGTTCTGGCAATTTGCCAATCACGCGCTTCAACAACGTTACTTGGATTTTCAAATACGACAGTGATTGAGCCAATGAATCATGAAGTTCACGGGCAATCGTTGCACGCTCTTCCATAATAATAAGCTGCTCAGCTTTTTTTTGCGCACGATTATAGTAGATCGCTCGTGATAACAGTTGGATAAAGCTCTCAATCAGCGTCTTGGTTGAATGACCATGATGATAAGAACAATATAAATAGCCCAAGATAAGTTCGTTATCATCCAACTTCATTTCAAACTTTTCATAGTCCAAGTTCGAATCATACCCTTCGTCCATAATCAGCGAACGACCCGAGCTATCGGCAATCTCAAGCCTTAACGACTCTATTCCTTCTAGACTGACTAGATGCTGCAGAATAGCTCGGAAGTTTTCTGGGGCGATACGTGTAACCGTAAGTTCTTGTGAAGAGTGATAAAGCGCCTGCAAAGATTGGTTGGCGTTTTGCAACTCGACCGTCTTAGCGTCGACAACCGACTCAAGGTTTCGATAGAGCACCCCCAAATCTTTGGCCATCGAGTTAAACGTCTTAGTCAGAATGCCGAGTTCATTGTTATTAGTGACTTTTAACTCTACCTCAAAGTCGCTGTTTTTGATCCGCTGACTGGCACCAACGAGCGCATGGAGTGGCTTAACAACTTGTTTACGTACAAAGTGAACAACAAAAAGAGATATGACCAGAATTCCACCAAGGCCGATACCACCAGCCCACGCTAACTTTATTAACTTGTCTTCAGAGAACTCTTGCAGCTTATAAACGAAGCCATCGATTTCAGCCACGAAGTTTTCAACCAACACGAGATAGTGATCGCGCTCTTCGCTATTCAAGACCTGTTTCAGCTCATGCCAACGGCCGATAATTAAATAGTAATCTTCTGTGATGTCTGTCGGAACATTCCAACTGACTAAATTGGTCATGGATGGCGAGTAAAGAGAACTTTCGAATTCACGAATATGAGATTCATAATCGACAGATTCTATTTGAATATCATGGGCTAAACGGTAGCTTTGCATTCGCATTGAACCGGCCACGTTAACCGCTTCCGCATCATTCAAACTTGAAGCCAAAGTAAAGATGGCAAAGCCAGTCGTAGCAACCGACAACAGCAGTATAGAGAGCAAAGATTTTGCTATCGTACTTGTTACAGATGAAACCGGTTTTATAAGCAAAAGTGCCTTCCTATTGATAAATGACTTGCCAGCGATATCGTATTGTCACACATCAAAAATCATAGCTCCATTCAATATGTGATCACTCGCTCCGTAATTTATTGATCTAAGACAATATATGCCCCCAATTAGCCCTTAGGGGGTATTTATACAATTGTTTCTAAAACTACACTACTTATGAGGACAAATTACAAGATATTAATAGAATATTGACCTACAATTACAACATCTTAGCAACATCTATAGGTATTAAGTGGTAGATCTATCAAAACGCCGTCTGTTCTCTAGAAGAAAAGTTGACTCAAGCCAGATTCGTTTGCCTTGGATTAACAACCTAGAAAGCTTTACAGATGACTGTACTCGCTGCGGTAAATGCATCGAAAGTTGTGAGACTAAGATAATCATTGTAGGCGATGGTGGTTTTCCCACTGTCGATTTCTCTATTGATGAGTGTACGTTCTGCTATCAATGTGCAGATGTTTGTCCTGAACCCATTTTTGAGCCAAAGCAAGGAGAGCCTTGGCAAGCAAAAGCACATATCTCTGATAAGTGTTTAGCGCAACAAAATGTTGAATGCCGAAGCTGTGGTGACATGTGTGAACCTATGGCCATTCAATTTCAACTTAGAGCAGGCAGTGTTGCTCTACCAAAAATCAAGTTAGATGAGTGTAGCGGTTGTGGAGCCTGCGTAGCAGTTTGCCCTACTTCAGCTATTCTTGTGAGTAATGCATAAAACAAAAATAACGAGAGCAATTTATGGCACTAAATGAAGTGCATATATCAAGTTTAGTCGTGCATGTGAGCCCAGAGCATCTAGACGAGATCAAAGCACAAATCGAACAGTTCGATAATGCAGAGATTTACGGCAGTAGCCCTGAAGGCAAAATCATAGTGGTCCTAGAAACCGAAAACCAAGGTTTTGTAACGGATACCATCGAAGAAATTAATAATATTACGAACGTTTTAGGGACAGCTTTGGTTTATCACCAAATCGAAACTGGACTGGACGAAACGGATTTAGAAACTGGAAGCAACAATTCTCAACTTGAGGGTGAAGTATGAAAATGACAAGACGTGCGTTTGTGAAAGCAAACGCAGCTGCATCAGCGGCAGCCGTTGCAGGTGTAACTCTACCGGCAACAGCAACCAACCTGATTGCTAGCTCTGATCAAACAAAAATCACGTGGGATAAAGCGCCTTGTCGTTTTTGTGGTACGGGCTGTTCGGTACTAGTAGGTACTCAAAATGGTAAAGTGGTTGCGACTCAAGGCGACCCAGAAGCACCGGTAAACAAAGGCCTTAACTGTATCAAAGGCTACTTCCTTTCAAAAATCATGTACGGTAAAGACCGTCTTGAGACTCCTCTACTTCGTATGAAAGACGGTGAGTTCCATAAAGATGGTGATTTCGCACCCGTATCTTGGGACAAAGCGTTCGACGTGATGGCAGAGAAATGGAAAGCATCTCTTAAGAAGAACGGTCCAACAGGTGTTGGTATGTTCGGTTCAGGCCAGTGGACAGTAATGGAAGGCTACGCAGCCGTTAAGATGATGAAAGCGGGTTTCCGTTCTAACAACATCGATCCAAACGCTCGTCACTGTATGGCTTCAGCGGTAGGCGCATTCATGCGTACTTTCGGTATCGATGAGCCAATGGGTTGTTACGATGACTTTGAACACGCAGACGCATTCGTACTGTGGGGTTCAAACATGGCAGAAATGCACCCAGTACTATGGACTCGTATTACAGACCGTCGTCTAAGCCACCCACACGTTAAAGTAAACGTACTGTCTACTTACTACCACCGTTCTTTCGAGCTTGCTGACACTGGTTACATCTTCAACCCTCAGTCTGACCTTGCTATTGCGAACTTCGTAGCAAACTACATCATTCAAAACGATGCAGTTAACTGGGACTTCGTGAAGAAGCACACACACTTCAAGCAAGCAACGACAGACATCGGTTACGGTCTTCGTGACGATGATCCACTACAGAAAGCAGCTGCGAACCCTAACTCAGGCAAAATGACTGATATTAGCTTCGAAGAGTATAAAGCTTCTGTTGCTGAATACACCGTAGAGAAAGCGTCTGAAATGTCAGGTGTATCTCAAGACGACCTGATCAAGCTAGCTAAGCAATACGCAGATCCAAACATCAAAGTAATGTCACTTTGGACTATGGGTATGAACCAACATACTCGTGGCGTATGGATGAACAGCCTTGTGTACAACATCCACCTTCTTACAGGTAAGATTTCTACTCCAGGTAACAGCCCATTCTCACTAACTGGCCAACCATCTGCGTGTGGTACAGCTCGTGAAGTTGGTACGTTCTCTCACCGTCTACCGGCAGATATGGTTGTTGCTAACCCTAAACACCGTAAGATTGCAGAAGACATCTGGAAACTTCCAGAAGGCACTATCCCACCGAAACCAGGTGCTCACGCTGTTGTTCAAGACCGTATGCTTAAAGACGGTAAGATCAACGCTTACTGGGTAATGTGTAACAACAACATGCAAGCTGGTCCAAACATCAACACTGAACGTCTGCCAGGTTACCGTAACCCAGAGAACTTCATTGTATGTTCTGACCCGTACCCAACGGCAACAGCTCAAGCGGCTGACCTTATCCTTCCAACAGCAATGTGGATCGAGAAAGAAGGTGCTTACGGTAACGCAGAGCGTCGTACACAAGCATGGTACCAACAAGTGAAAACCGTAGGTGAAGCTAAGTCTGACCTATGGCAAATCATGGAGTTCTCTAAGCGCTTCACTATTGAAGAAGTTTGGGGTGAAGAACTGGTTGCGAAAATGCCTGAGTACCGTGGCAAAACCATGTACGACGTGCTTTACAAAAACGGCAACGTTGATGCATTCCCACTGTCTGAAGCTCAAGAGCTTAACGACGATGCACAAGCTCAAGGTTTCTACGTTCAAAAAGGTCTATTCGAAGAATACGCAGCCTTTGGTCGCGGCCACGGTCACGATTTAGCACCATACGATCGCTACCACCAAGTTCGTGGTCTACGTTGGCCTGTTGTTGACGGTAAAGAGACACTATGGCGCTTTAAAGAAGGTTCAGATCCATACGCTAAGAAAGGTTCTGATTGGGACTTCTACGGCAAACCAGATGGTAAAGCACTGATCATCAATGCACCATACGAAGCGCCACCTGAAGTACCAAACGATGAATACGATATGTGGCTATGTACAGGTCGTGTTCTTGAGCACTGGCACACAGGTACTATGACTCGTCGTGTACCAGAACTTTACAAAGCAGTACCGGATGCACTTTGTTACATCCACCCTGCTGATGCTAAAGCTCGTGGTCTTCGCCGTGGTGATGAAGTTCTTATCGAAAACAAACGTGGTGAAGTACGCGTTCGTGTTGAAACTCGTGGTCGTAACCGTCCACCACAAGGCTTGGTATTCGTACCATTCTTTGACGCAAGAATTCTGATCAACAAGTTGATCTTGGACGCAACGGATCCTCTGTCTAAACAGACGGATTACAAGAAGTGTCCAGTTAAGATCACTAAGGTTTCTTAAGAGCCAAGCGCTTTTCGAACCTAGATACAAGATCTAACGTATTTAATATTGCGACTACTTTTTTCGTTACTTTTTGAAAGAAGTAGTCCACTCAAAGAATTAGCCTTTAGGCGGAGAAATTAACCATGAAAAAACTGATTACTGCCCTACTATCAGCTGGTCTTTTGCTAGCTGGTGCAGTTCAAGCTGAAGCTGAACTGGATAACCCAGGCGGCATTGGTGGCGTAGAATCTCTACGTGGTGCAAGTGAACTTGAAGCAACTCGCGCAGCAGATGACTTCAAAAAGTTCCCTCGTGACCAAGTACTTGAGAGTGACTACGTATACCAACCACCTCTAGTGCCTCATACTATTCGTAGCTATGAAGTTTCTCTTAACGCTAACAAGTGTCTTTCTTGCCACAGCTGGAAAAACGCAAAAGAAATGGGTGCTACTAAAGTGAGTGTAACTCACTACATGAACCGTGAAGATGCGGTACTTGCAGACGTATCACCTCGTCGTTACTTCTGTCTACAGTGTCACGTACCTCAAGCTAATGCTAAGCCACTAGTTGAGAACGAGTTCAAACCTGTAGATTCACTGCGTTAATCGTAGCCGGACTGTAAGAGAGGCTATATATGATAAAATTACTTAAAGCGTTTTGGAAAAGACTCGCGACACCAAGTAAAGCAGCCGTAGGCGTTGTTTTGTTCTTGGGTTTCTCGGGTGGTCTTTTGTTCTGGGGTGCATTCAACACGGGTATGGAGGCAACCAACACAGAAGAATTCTGTTCTGGCTGTCACGCACCTATCGTTGCTGAAATCCAAGAGACAATTCACTACTCTAACCGTTCTGGTGTTCGTGCTATCTGTTCAGATTGTCACGTACCTCATGAATGGACAGATAAAATTGTTCGTAAGGTTCAAGCATCTAAAGAGCTATATGCACACTTTATTGCGAAAACCATCAATACTGAAGAAAAGTTCAAAGCACGTCGTGCTCACCTAGCGGAACGCGAATGGGCTCGATTGAAAAAGAACGATTCACTTGAGTGTCGTAACTGTCACCAGTTCGATTACATGGACTTCTCAGAGCAGAGCCCTCGTAGTGCGAAACAACACTCGACTGCACTAGCTTCTGGTGAAAAAACGTGTGTAGACTGTCACAAAGGTATTGCACACAAACTACCAGACATGCACGGCGTTGAAGGCTGGCAATAAGGAGCAATTGAATGAGTACTTTAGAAAGCGTAATTTGGCACATCCTAGGTTACAGCGCTATGCCAGTTATCATTCTTGGCGGCTTCGCAGGTGTTGCAGCCGTATCTCTTTGGATTTTATCTATGGGTAAAGACAAAGAAATCGATTAACAATCGAGATTACGTCAACTTCTACCAGTAAATTCTGATATGAGTTGATACGAAAAAGCCACTGATTTCAGTGGCTTTTTTATTATCTGACGTTGTGTTTCTTTATAATTGAATGTGACTTAACGCCCTAAGCTTCGTTTTCTGGCGCTTCTTTCTCTGCGGTCTCTTTATCAACCTGCTCTTGATCGACAATCGGCAGCACCTGTTTTACATAGTTGCCTGGTGCTTTGCCTATCACAGGATTAAGCTCTGAACCTTGATTGAAAGGTTCGATTTTTTCGTCAGTTTCAAAACCTTGTAGCCACTGATTCCAGTGTGTCCACCAAGAACCCTCATTATGAGTCGCATTAGTTAGCCACTCGTCCGCCGAGTCGTCTAGGTTGTCATTCAGCCAGAACCCGTACTTCTTCTTATCTGGATGGTTAACAATACCCGCAATATGGCCAGATTCACCAAGCACGAACGTCTTGTTGCCACCGGTATTCAAGGCACCACGGTAAGTCCCCTGCCAAAGCGCGATATGATCTTCTTTAGCTGAAATGAAGTAGCTTGGTATTTTTATCTTATTGAGATCAATCCAAACACCGCCCACTTTCACGCCTTTGTCTTGAACCAGTTTGTTTTCAAGATAAAGCTCTCGCAGCAAGAAGTTATGACACTTGGCCGCCACGTTTGTACTGTCACTGTTCCA
The DNA here is from genome assembly GCF_023161725.1 of Vibrio sp. 1CM24A. Taxonomy (NCBI): domain Bacteria; kingdom Pseudomonadati; phylum Pseudomonadota; class Gammaproteobacteria; order Vibrionales; family Vibrionaceae; genus Vibrio; species Vibrio sp. 1CM24A. Next base: position 216,804 of record NZ_JALNTS010000001.1, on the reverse strand, counting down.
GTACAGAAGATCAAACTCCATCGGGCTGCTGCCTTTGAGGTAGTTATCAATGTAGTAGTTCCAGTACAGACTGTTTTCACGAAGCAAACTGAACGTCACGCTCAATGAGCGACCATCCATATAGCCTTTGCCATCGTTCTGCTTCTCAATCGCATTAATGATCGTTTCGTTGATATACGCACCCACCTCTCCCGGCTGCGAGAAATCCAACAAGGTGGTAAAGAACGTCGCTGTTTTGATGCGCTTTTTCATGCGTTTCGCAGCGTAGTAAGCTACCGTCGAAGCCAGCACCGTGCCGCCAATACAGTACCCCGCCGCGTTGATTTGCTCTTTACCTGTGATGTCTTCAATCGCAGCAACGGCTTTAACCACGCCTTCCGTGACATAATCACCAAACTCAGTGTCTTTCTGCGCTTCACCAGGGTTGCGCCAAGACATCATGAATACGCTATGTCCTTGCTCAAGTAACCAGCGCACCATCGAGTTCTTCTCACGAAGGTCAAGAATGTAGTACTTATTGATGAACGGCGGAACGATCAACAAAGGCGTCGCGTTAACCTGCGGTGTCTTTGGATGGTACTGAATCAGCTCAAACAGCTCGTTTTGAAAGACAACATCACCTTCGGTGTTCGCAACATCCACACCCAATCGGAAAGCGTTGTTGTTAGTCATGCGGATCTTGAGTATATCGGCGCTTGCTTCAACGTCTGCTTGTAACTGCTCTAACCCATCGAGAAGGTTTTCACCATTTCGCTCAAGCGTCAGTTTCATCAACTCTGGATTCGTTGCAATAAAGTTGCTTGGAGAAAGTGCATTGATTGCCTGACGAGAAAAGAACGCCACTCGCTCTTTGGTTTTTTCGTCAATACCTTCTATCGAGTTGATGGTGTCGATATAGCTTTTACTGAATAACAAATAGGATTGTTTGATAAAGCTGTAGAACGGGTCGTTTTTCCACGCTTCATCAATAAAGCGCTTGTCGCTGCGGTCTTCTGAGATAACACTCTCGGTGTTGCCCATCAGCGCGGCATTCTGCCAGATCTTAAGTTGCTGTTCCCACCATTGAGATTGTAACTGAAGTAGAACGGCGGGTTGGTTAGCGGCTTGCTCGAAGATTTTTGATGCATCATCAAAGTTCAATTCTTGCATCGCTTGGTTTAGGGGAGATTGCGCGGCTTCCTTGTTTTGTTCAAAGCTGTCCCACCATTGCTGGTTCGTTTGTTGAAGTTTAACAAGGTAGTCCGAAAAGAAGTGTTGAAACATAACATGACTCCAATAATCGGAAAATCGCCACCGAGCCTCACAGTAAACACTGCGCTAACTCGATGGCGATTAAATTTATGCAGGTGTAACTGTTTTCAAGTTTTCAGTTGTTAGTGTTTCAACATCTTCTTTGAACTCTTTTGCAGCAGCTTGCATTTTTGAGCTATCACTCATCATCTGTTGAGACAGTTGAGTTAGCGCTGCTAGTTGTTGGCTGTTGAACGCCGTTAGGCTAGTCACATCTTTGATTTCAGTCACTGCTTTCATTTGTGCAAGACCCATGTTCGTGTAAGTCTGCATTGCATTCATTTGCAGTTCTGTCATCGTTTGGACGTTCTTTGCAACCAACTTGTTGAACTTTAAGTACGGTTCAAATTGCTTTTCAGTTTGGTCAGTAATTGTTTTGAAAATATCCGTGTACATAAGTAACTCCTGATGAATACATAGTTTAATAAATTTGTGTCACTATCGTTTCAGCCAACGCTCATCTATTAACTCACGATGCTTTGAAAAGCTGATCCGATATTCAAGCTTGCTACCGATATATCAGGCTCTAACCTTCAATACCTTTTAGCAAAACAGCGGTTCCCATTCCTCCACCCACACAGAGTGAAGCAACGCCATAAGTCGTTTTCTGTTCAAGCATTTCATGGATGAGTGAAACAATAATTCGATTACCTGACGCACCTAAAGGGTGGCCAAGTGCGATTGCACCACCATTCACATTGACCTTTGGCTTGAACTCATCAAGCGGTAAGTCATGCTGCTCTGACAACTGGTACATTACGCCAAGAGCTTGTGCTGCAAACGCTTCATTCAATTCAAACAAATCTACTTCTTCTAGAGTGAGATTCGCTTTATCAAGCGCTTTAGAAACCGCTTCTACTGGTCCTAACCCCATAATCTTTGGGTCCAAACCTGACTGTGCATAGCTGGTCAGTTCCGCTAAAGGTGTTAGACCATATTTCGCTACCGCCGACTCAGACGCTAAGATGATTGCGCTCGCGCCATCATTGATGCCCGAAGCGTTACCTGCCGTAACAGACCCTTCACGGTCAAAGGCAGGGCGAAGCTTTTGCAGACCTTCGAATGTCGCGTCTGACTTCGGATACTCATCGGTATCAAAAGTGACGGTTTGTCTGCGCTGCTTCACTTCTACAGGCACGATTTGCTCGTTAAACTTTCCCGCTTCAATCGCAGCAACGGCTTTCTGTTGGCTTTCTAAAGCATAGTTATCTTGAGCTAAGCGCGAAATATTCAACGTGTTCGCGATATTTTCAGCGGTCATGCCCATGTGGTAATGATTAAACGCATCGGTTAAGCCATCACCAACCAGTAAGTCTTTCATTGAGATGTCACCCATTTTGTGACCATTACGAACGCTCGCTGGTACCACAAAAGGAATTTGGGACATCACTTCAACGCCAGCAGCAATAACCACTTCAGCATCTTGTGCTTTTATGTGCGCCGCTGCGTCCATCACTGATTTCATGCCGCTTCCGCAAATCATGTTCACACCGTATGCTGGTGTTTCTTCAGGAAGCCCTGCATAGATGGAAGCCTGACGAGCAACCCCCATGCCTTGACCTGCCGAAATCACGTTGCCGACGATCACTTCATCAATCGCATCTAACGAAAGATCGACAGACTCAAGTGCACCTTTGATCGCAACGCCTGCCAGCTCGCCTGCAGATACGTTTTTTAGCGACCCGGTAAATGCACCAATAGGAGTGCGCTTAGCCGCAACAATAAATACTTTTTCCATCATTCCAATCCCTTCACTTTCGCCAATTAGTGCATGTACAAGCCGCCATTCACAGACAATGTTTCGCCTGTAATGTACGCGCCAGATTCACTCGCTAAAAAGCCCACTGCGTCTGCAATTTCAACAGGTGTCGCTAAGCGTTTCATCGGGATTTGGTTCTTGATTGAATCCAGTACTTCAGGCTTCATTTGCTCAACCATAGGCGTTGCTGTGTAGCCAGGAGCAATTACGTTCACGGTTACGCCGCTACGAGCGCCTTCCGCAGCCAAAGCTTTAGAGAAACCAATCATTCCAGCTTTTGCTGCCGAGTAGTTAGTTTGTCCAAATTGGCCTTTAAGACCATTGACGGAAGAGATGTTGATGACACGGCAGTTACCCTTTTCACACATAGGAGCGAACAAAGGTTGAGTCACGTTGAACAAACTGTTTAAGTTCGTTTCGATAACCTCTTTCCACGCTTCGGCATCCATCTTTTTAAAGACGCTATCACGTGTAATACCTGCGTTATTGACTAGAACATCCACCGTGCCTTCTTCTTCTAACAACTTGCTTAAGCTCAGCGCACATTCCGCAGTATTGGTAACATCTAATTCAAACAATCTCACTTGATCTTCGGTGAATTGTTTTTCGTTAAACCAATCCAAGGCACATTGGTAATTTCCAGTAAAATAAGTCGCGATAACACGATAGCCGTCTGCAACTAATTTAGAAGAAATTGCTGAGCCGATACCGCCTTTTGACCCTGTAATTAAAGCAAGCTTTTTCATTAATGGTTCCATCCCTTACAAGCAATTAAATAACAATGATGTTAATAAGATAATGTCTTAGTTGATAATTAAAATTTACGTTTTGCTTTAATTAAACCCTACAGCTCAAAATCAAAAAGTATTATTACAAATATAAAATATTTTCGTATTATGATTAAAAACTAGACTTGCATCCCAAAATTAATGAAATGTTACAAATATGTAAATCAACGCAAGACTCTGATATTAATAAGGTTTATTTAATTTTACTTTTATCACCAAGCAGATAAGCCTTTGTAAATACGAGATAAATCTAAATCTCTCAGCTTGTTTCAAGAATAATGCAATGTGGGAATTTGAAATGATTGATCACGAGAATAATAGCAAAACTCTTATTAGCCATTAATAAATGGTTCCTAATGATTTTATATAAGCTTCAATATAATTAACGTTCTAAATGGGGAAGATGAGCATTATGAATAGACAAAAAAAGCCCACTCAATCTATGAGTGGGCTTAAGTAAATAGCATTAATAAATAGAGCGTGGGATCTTACTTCGTAAATATTTCATTTGTATTTACATCAAGATAAATTTTGTTTTCAAGGGACAACCCACCACAATAAATAAAATAGACATCTCGATTGCTGTACTTAACAGATTTCACCCATCCGCCTAATTCTTCAAAATCACTTGGGGCACACTCCCCCTCAGAGATCAGTTTAGCCACCGAATTACGGAATTTTTCTTGATGGATCTTGAGGTCATCAGACTTAACCAAATAGGAATCCAATATCTCTTTGCTTTCTTTTTCCGAAATAATGACTTCATCATTCGATAAGCCTGACATAGAGACCCATTCCGCCGTCTGTGGGCCGCCTTCTTTAAGGACTATATAGTCTGAGATACGTGCCCATTCGCCTTGTTTCTCGAGTACCACCACCTTTTCTCCTTTATAGAGGTAATCTGTTATCAAGCCATCAATTTCAGGTTGCTCGACCACTTCAAGCTTTCTCTCCAAAACGTAAAATTCCGTCTGCTCGGGTTCAGGCTGAAGATCCATGATGGGTACAAGGTCAGATTCAGATTGCTCGGTAGCTTCTAACGCCGGCTCTTCCGTTTTCTCTTGTGGGATTGGGTCTTTATTCATGACCAAGAAGTAGTATGCCGCTCCTCCCCCTCCGCCCAATATCAACAACACAAGTAAAGCGATCAGCGCTTTTTTCATCAAATCCACCAGCTCTTCCGTTATAGGTATGTCTCAAGTGTACATCAACTCATGCTGCTGCTCATCTATACTCTCAATAGAGCGCACGGTAAGTAGAGGAAAGTCATGAGTTTTTGGGGGAAGGTTATCATTGTAAGCGTAACTTTGAGTGCCAATGTCGCTCTAGCGAATCATTGTGACCGTGAAAACTGGCAAACACTGTTGGATCGTCAGCTCTCTTTTGAAGGTCGCTATAATCAGTACACCAAAGAGTTCAACCAAGTTCTTTCAACCTATGAGTCACAGACATTGTTATCTAAACACTTTAATGAAAAGCAGATCATTGAACTTTGGGCAAAGTACGAACAAAGATTTAATGTGCAGCTCAATAGTCATATGAATACCGCTTACGATGTCTCTGAGGTTCTATTAAAACAGGCATACGTTGTGTCTACCGAGTTAGATGGAGCTGAGTCTCTCACACATTCTTGGCAAGCCGTCGCTAAACATTGTGCTAGAGCAAAACTACCGAGACAAACAGAAAGTGCGCAAGTGCACGTACAAAGCTCACAATCACTCTCCCGAGATCTCCATACACTCAGTGAAAAATTCCGTCAGCTGTCTTCAAAATACCGCAGAGAAGCGACGATGATTGATGAAGCGCGCCACATAAACCAACCGGTAAACGATGCATCAAACTGAAATCACCATTAGATTCTCTCACTCGTTCGACTGGACTTTTCCGATAAATATGCCCAATCCCATTCATAATATTCTAAGAACTCGTTAATCAAAGCTTTATCAATAGGTTGTAAAATTAATGTGCTATCTATCAACAATGAAGTTCAATTTCCGACCAATGCAAGCGAGTATGTGAGATATTCATCACAAAATAGATTTACAAACGCCAGAAAATTGTTATCATGAATCTTCATATAACTTAATAACAAGAAACATTTTGGCTAGGTAATATGCAAAAGACTATGGCTTTCAACTGCTTGAGTAACACGGAATGGACTGCAGAGATAAGAGGTAAACTTTTATCTGTAGCTAAACACATGGAAGAGTTCGGTTCAGTAAGTGAGCTAGAGCTATGTAAGATATTTGGAGAGACAATTTGGAATGACGGCGTGGATTATCATTCACATGCTTTTTCATTCAGAATTAATACACAAACTGGGGATTGTTCGATCTCTAACTTTAAGTATCACTAAGTTTTGCACCTATCATATACGGAGTACCTTTCACGAGGTGCTCCGTTTTTTATTGCCTGAAGCCTGACACTTAATGGATGATTTTTGATATTGACCGCGCTTCTACTTCAGGAGCAAACCATTTCGTTTTCAGCTCATTCTGCCTTCGTGTTACTGCTCAGAGTTTGGCTTAATCGGTATAAATTGGCAGTGGTGCATTGCCTTTTACTTGTCTTATCGCAAGGTGAGTATGAATATCTTTCACGTTAGAGAGCCTTTGAAGTTTTCTTGTAAATGCCTCGTAGGCCATCAAGTTCGGGCTAACCACTTCTAGCAAATAGTCATAAGCCCCAGATACAACGTGGCAACTGATCACCTCTTCCATCTCTACAACAGCCGCTTCAAACTTATCTATCGACACTTCTTGGTGGTTGTTTAGGCTCACCTCAACAAACACACTCATTGCGATGCCGACTTGTTCTCGTGACAAGCTCACACGATAACCGTCAATAATGCCCTTTTCTTCTAGCCTTTTGACTCGTCTTGCACAAGGCGAAGGTGATAAACCCACTTCATCAGCAAGTTCAGCCGTGGTTAACCTGCCATCTTTTTGTAGCAGTTCGAGAAGATGTCTATCAATTCTATCCATAGTAAATGCCAAACATTAGTTAAATCCGTTAATTATTTGGCGAATGTTAGCAGAAATCATCAACGATAGTTCAAGTTAGGCCAAAACTTGCCAACCTGTGGCACAACAACTATTCCATAATGAGTCATCACTCACTTTCCTTCAATATTATGAATCTTGGCTACTTATCTATTACTGTCACCCTACTCATTTGGGCGAGCTTTTTCCTGTCTCTTAAAGGCGGCGCAAATTCAGATTTAACACCTGCCGATATCGCTCTCACAAGATTTCTCATACCGGCTGTGGTGTTATTGCCTTTGATGTGGAAAGCACGCAGCACGATTGTTCAAGTCCCTAAACGATATCTAACGGGTATGTTGGTGGGTAGCGGGTTGCCTTATCTGCTTGTTGCAGGAACGGCGATGCAGTTTGTTCCGGTATCACATGGCAGTGCTCTTGTTCCGGGCACGCTTCCTCTGTTCGTCACAGGAATTGCGGTACTCTTTTTTAAGCAGCCACTCAGCCGACATCGTGTTGTTGGTTTAGGTTTGGTTTTGCTCGGCATACTGTTGTTTTTAGGGAGTAGCTTAAGCAGCTTCAACTTCGAATACACCAAAGGTCATTTGTTGTTTTTATGCGGAAGCTTAATGTGGGCGATGTTCACCATCTCAGCCCGTGTCGCGAATCTTAATGCGTTAGTCAGTGCCGGTTTTATTTCTCTCTGTTCTACTTTGCTTTTACTCGTCCTAATCCTGACTGGAACCCTCCCAAGCCACCTAATGGACACACCAATCGCTAATTGGCCCTTCACAGAGCTTGCCATTCATTCAGCAGTACAAGGCGTTGGGGCGGGTTTAATCGCGGCGTTCACTTACCTTTATGCGGTTAATACCTTAGGGGCTGAACGCTCTGCCGCTTTTGGCAGTGCAACACCCGCAGTGGCGACCTTGTTGGCGATCCCACTATTCAACGAGATTCCTGATGCGATGACTTGGCTCGCCCTTGGTTCTATTTGCATCGGCAGTTTGGTCGCGAGCAACATATTCATGAGAAACGACCAGTCGATGCAGTACCAACCGCCAAGCCATAGCAAAGCCTGATACTGGGTTCAAACCTAAATACAGTTCCCCTAAGCATCGATTTTAGGGCTTGTAGTACACAGATAAGCCTACAAACGTAGGCTTATCTAAAATCTGCTTTTTCTAAACTCGCTTCTCCATTAAACTGTCCGACCTTTTTGCAGATCCAAGAGAACACCATGCAACGCGACTACACCTTAAATTGCTTAATTACCATGCCTCGCCATGAACTAGAAGAATTTAGTTTAAGAATGATTCATCGCCTTGTTCCTGAAGATGCAATGACGGAATTATTTACGTTCGAGCAAGAAGAAGTCACCAGCGAAGAACGCATGCAATCAGCGAAATTTGACGCAATGCTTCGAATGACCGCTATCGCGCTTGGTGAAGTGAACCTAGCCTTCTCAGAGTCAGATAACTCGCAACAGAACATCGAGCGTATGACTCGCCTACTGCTTTGGCACTTCTACTCGATCTCTTTCAACCTTGAAGAAGCAATCGCAATCGAAGTGCACTGTGAGAAAGTTGAGAAGATCTTAAAGAACGCACCTAACGATGCGTTTGGCTGGGTTAAAGAATTAACTGATCTACTTCACTTCTACGCGAAAGTGAACGAAGGCAACGAAGACAGTAAAGACGCTTAGCGTTAGTTCTACGTAAGAACACATCAAGCTAAACCGAAGGCAGACAGAGCTATACCGAAGGCAAGTAAAAGCTTTGCTGAAAGGAGTTCTCTGCCTTTGTTGTTTCTAGCACGCTGTGATGCAACATCAGTATCGACTGCGCGATCTTGGTTCCTATTCCCAAAGAACCATTCGGCGCTTCCAGTTCAACCTCATTATGAATCACCACCTTCACCCGTTTTGAATCCGCTTCAAAATCAACATCTAACGACACCACGGTGCCACTTGGGCTATGCCTCAATGCATTATCTAACAGATTCAAAATCAACCTTTCAAGCAAATCACCATCGCCCACAGCCTTGATGCCATTAGGCATATGAACGTTCAACTCAACATTCTTATGGCGATACTGGCTTTGAATCGTTTCTAAACATTCGCTCATCAGCCCATTCAAATCGATTGAAGCGTATTGATATGTGGGAACAGGATTATCATTCTTGGCACTATCTAGTAGCGAATGGAGTTGTTCCGAAAGCTTGTTGCCATTGCGATATGCCACATCTATGAGTGGATCCGAATGTGGGTTTTGAATCTTCCACGTTTCCAAATAACCCAACACACTCGACAATGGCGTTTTCAAATCATGACTGAGCTGTAATAAGCTTTGTCTGCGGTGTGATGACTGATATTCAAGTTGCAAAAATTGCTGTTGAATGTGCTTCGCCATTAACTGATACGAGCGCGCAATCGGCACCAATTCTGGTACTTGATGAATGAAGTTCGGATCCAATCGAAAATCTTGCTCTGCTTGCTGTTGTAGCTTGTTGGTTACTGCTTCTATTGGGTTTAACAGGCTACGTTTGACCAACAGATAAGCCCCAACCGCAAAACCTAAGATAGAGATCAGCATGAGCCCCGCTAGCGCGATGTATGGCGTGTCGACCTGCGAATTGGCAATCACAGTGTGACGATTACTGCCAATCAAAACGTACAGATAACCAACGGTCGAACCTAGCTCTTCAATCGCTGCCACGGAAAACACCTTACGAGCCCCGGGATTGATCGGATCTTCCCCCAGAATGGGATAAGGCTCGTCGTTTAAAAACTGTTGAATGGGCGCTAAGTCTATCTGGTTGGCTAACACAGTGCCTTCCGGCGCAGCATGAGTCGTAATTTTGCCCTGACTGTCGAGGAAATAGATATCGAAATCTGGCCCTATCAACATCAAGGTGTGGAATATGGATTTGAGCGCTTTAGGGTTGTAGTCGGTACCAATCATCAGAGGATTATCGTCGCGCATATGAACGGCGAGCTCTTTGTGTAGGCTCTGCTTAGTTCTTCGCTCTATAGTCTCTTTTTGCCAATGATAGGTGTAAGCAATCACCACACTCACGAGCAGAAACCACAAACTGGTGAACAACACTAAACGCGATTTGAAACTCATGTTCTCTCCTCGATGGCTCCTAGGTGTTACTGGCTTTTTAGTAAACTTCGGACGCGACACATAGACCTAAGCTTTTGACTCAAACTTATAACCAACACCCCAAACGGTTTTAATGAAATCATCATCACTATTCGGCATCGCAAGCTTGGTTCTTAGACGGTTGACTGTGCTACACACGGTATGGTGATAGCCAGAGTGATGAGTATTCCAAACATGATCGAGCAGCTCGTCTTTGCTATACACACGTCCCGGGCGGTTTGCTAAGAAATGAAGTAAGGTAAACTCGGTAGCAGTCAGCGGTACGTCTTGATTATTGAGTGACACCTGATGGCGTTCAGGTTGAATAGTGAGCCCGCCAAAATTCATAATTGATTCTGTTGTCACAACCTCTTGAGTGGCTGATTCGACATGACTTAAACGGCGAAGTACGTTCCTCACTCTTGCTTGAAATTCAAGAACGCTGAAAGGTTTCGTTATGTAGTCATCAACACCGGCTTCTAAGCCTGACACCTTATCTAACTCTACGTCTCTTGCGGTTAGCATGAGTACTGGCGTCCAATCCTCTTGCTGACGCAACATTCGACAGAAATCGAGTCCGTCACCGTCTGGTAAGCCACGATCCAGTACGATCAAATCGAAATGACCCTCTTTATAGAGCGCCTGAGCCTTTTCAATCACATTGGTTCTGATTACGTCATGCCCTTGGAACTTAAGATGCATCTGCACCAGTTCAGCCAAGTCATCATCGTCTTCAACCAACAATATGTTTGCCATCAAATTTACCGCAGCACTATTCATGATCCCTGCTCTATTCTGAGTCTGCCCACCTTTCAATTGACCGGAACAGAGCAGGAATTCTTTCATCGTACTTTGACCCTGTTACTCAGTTCGAGTAATGGTGATTCTTGCACCGGGGTTAAGGAAACGATGATTGGCACTTAAAGTAGAAGTCGTAAGGCCGTCATCTTGGCTAATTACGCCAGAGTGGAAACTCACCACATCGGTGTCGTCTCGTGTGGTATTAAACCCTTCACCACCGCCTGCTGGTCCTGGAATCGTTGCAGCAAGCTCATCGTTCAGCTCAGTTCCCGAATCCCACACATTCATGTTCATGGTAAAGGTATCACCCACCGCCAAGGACTTGAGCGATAAACCGGATTCGCCGACAAACGCATCATTGGTGTTCACCAACATTGAAGCGACGGAGATATACCCTTCTTGATTTGGGTCGACACGAATAGAGACCGTGTCTTGCTCACCTGAAAGAATCAGTCCATTGCCTGAGATGCCTTGATAAACATTGGCGTCACTGTCACTGAGCGCAAGCAATTGTGCATTACTGCCCCCTTCCGCCAAGTATTCCAGATCAACAGAGGCACTTTGCCCAACTTCAAAAAGGTCAAAATTCGTATCATGAGTCAACACCGCGAGTGGTGACATTGGTTGATTGGGGGTGAGGTTAGTAACACTCACATCATAGCGATAGTAATCGTCGTCATCGTCCGGACAACCCGCTAACACAGCTACTGATGCAGCGATAAATAGAATTCTAGCTTTCATACATCCCCCTTACTTCACAACAATGGTGATAGTTGCAACAGGGTTTAACCAACGATGGCTGCTGCTATCGAGGTCACTGATGCCGCCCGCCGCGTCACTATCACCAATGTTACCCGGATGAATATGAACCTTAGCGTTTGATACTGCCGTTTCTACACCAGTGCCACCAGCACCAAAGGTAATGAATGGAGGGTTCGGCATACTGCCCGCCAGCTCATCATTGGCTTCTGTACCCGCGTCATAACCATTTAGAGTCGCTTTGTAGGTGCCCGCTTGAGTTGGGATTTTCCAGCTATCTAGACCAACAAAACCGTCATTGGTCGGCAGTAGCATGGCACCCAATGATAGGTACTCTAAATCGCCAGTACTGATATCAAACGTAGTTGCGACACCCGGATTGAGAATTCCGGCGGCTGGATTCTCAACGACTACGCCACCCGCGTTAGCAATGACACCAGATAAACCTGAAATATCGCCACCTTCGGCCATGGATTCTAGTTCCGCAGAAGCCGTTTCACCCGTTCTAAACATGAACAGGCTTGAGTCATGAGCCGCCGCTAAGATAGGCGTAAAGTAGATCCCTTTCGTTGCATTAGTGACAGTGACTTCAAGCTCAGCAGCCTGAACTTGAGCCGCTCCGAAGGTCAACATAGCCGAGCTGATCACTAAGCTGATTTGAGTACGTTTATTCATTTTGATTCCATCCTTTATCGAGTCCTATCGTTACCGACAACACGAATAACAGCGATATACCGTTACCTTTGCCAGAACGAACTGTGGTGTTGTTGACTCTAAGAATGGCGTTCAAATCTATCAGCAACTTCATTGAATTCTCATAAAACTCTCACAAGTTTATCCAAACTTATTACTGCCAATAAAAGTAGCGATAAGGTACTCATATCTAGAAGAAAGTTATTGATTAATCATTTACGTGGAATGGATAGAAAAGAAGGTAAAGAATAGAAATGGAGCGAATTAAACGCAAAAAGGCCGAATCGATTTAACGATTCGGCCTTTATTCTGGCGTACTGTTGTTACTCTTTCCTAAGCCGTATTTGGCCTTTCAATCGAGCTAACAACACAACATCAAATTAGAACGCGTAATTTGCGTCAATCAGCTCGCTAACTTCCACTTTGCTTACTTCAGCACGAGCTTCAAGCCATTGTGCGACTTGCAGTTGCTCTGCTTCTGTTACTGAACGGTAGCGCTCAATTGAGCATAAGAAACCTTCAAACAGCTCAAGGCCGCCGCCACCAAAGCACAGACCGATGCTGTCGATGAAATCAATGAACTCGTCAATGAACACATCGTATTGGTCAAAATCAGCAATCGAAGTCTTGCAGCTTACTTCAAAACCCAGAATCGCGAATTCACCTAGGTATAGCTTTTTGCGTAGGCGGCGATTTTTGTTTTCGATTTTATCTAATTTCATAACTGTCTCTCTTTTCGTTTGATAAAGCATTTATACACAGTTCTACCCTAATCCCCAAGAGTTTTGTCTTGCACGAGAGTGTTAATGGCAAAATTCGTGCTACAGAAACAAAACTTTAATCAAATCTATAAAAATCTGTCACTTAACTGCTTCACGATTAGTCACACATTGACCCAACTTATTAACCCATTGGTTAATAAGTGGGTTAGTCATGAATAACGAATAATAAAATCAGCCAATAGGAAGCAGTCGAGATGAGCAAGGAAACATTTGATAGCACTCGTTTTAACAAGAGCAAAAACAAACCCTTCGAAGAAGTTTTAGATGCGAACCTTTCAAGAAGAAATGTTCTCAAAGGCGGTTTAGGCATCAGTGCAATGACTGCATTTGGAGCATTTGGACTCTCTGGATGTAATTCTTCTAGTCCAGATACTTCAGTCGGTAATGGGTCAGGTGTCTCTAGTGCGGTACTAAATTTTGATTCAATTCCGGGCTCACTAACCGATGCAGTCTCTGTTCCACAAGGTTACATGGCACAAGTTTTGGTGCCATGGGGGACACCGCTTAATGCTCATGGTAGTGCATGGAAAGATGACGGCAGTAACACAAGCGAAGAACAGTTGAATGCGTTGGGGATGCACCACGACGGGATGCACTTTTTCCCATTAAATGACAGCAACGTAGACGGTTTATTGTGTATTAACCATGAGTACATTGATACGAATGCTCTACACCCTAGCGGTCAGACCATAGTAGGTGGTGTTCGTACTGTTGTTGATGAAGTACGAAAAGAAATTAATGCTCATGGTGTGTCGGTTGTCCGTATTCAATTGGAAAACAACATGTGGAAATTGGTTGATACCGATCCACTTAACCGCCGCTATACAGGCGCGACTGCAATGGACTTGTCTGGCCCTTTAGCACATACCTATCTTACTGTAACTCGCTTCTCCCCTGACGGCAGCCAAGCTCGTGGCACGTTGAACAACTGTGGTAATGGCTACACGCCATGGGGCACTTACCTAACGTGTGAAGAAAACTGGCCGGGTTATTTCGTTAATGCGGGCGTTCGAACGGAAGAACAAGACCGCATTGGTATCGACGATAGCAGCACGCGTTACTTGTGGGAAACATTGGCTGGTAATGCTGAAGAACGTTTAGATGAATTTACTCGCTTTAACATAGAGCCCACTGGCGCAAGCTCAATAGACGATTATCGTAACGAAGCAAATGGCCATGGTTATATTGTTGAAATCGACCCGTACACGGAGAATGCTCGAGCGAAAAAGCGCACTGCGCTTGGTCGTTTCCGTCACGAAGGCTGTACTTTTGGCAAGCTAGAGGAAGGTCAGCCGGTTGTCTTCTACTCAGGTCACGATTCTCGCTTTGAGTACTTGTACAAATTCGAATCGGCTGCTGGTTGGGATCCAGCAGATGCCAGCCCATCAAACCGCTTAGCAACAGGCGATAAGTATATGGATGAAGGCACTCTTTACGTAGCACGCTTCAATGAAGACAACTCTGGCACGTGGCTACCATTGACACTAGAGAGTGTAACGTTATCAGGTGGCGTTCTGGCAGACCATTTCAACTCTTTAGCTGAAATAATATTAAATACAGCAGGTGCAGCCGACCTTGTTGGTGCAACACCGATGGATCGTCCAGAGTGGTGTTCGGTGGATCCATACACAGGTTCTGTATATCTAACACTCACCAATAACACTGCACGCACCGATGAAACGAACGCGGCAAATCCACGTTTGAACAACAAGTTTGGTCATGTAATTCGCTGGGATGAAGGTCAAAGTGCAACTGACTTTACTTGGGATATTTTCGTATTCGGTTCACCTGCCAACGGCGATGCAGACACTAACCGTTCTAGCCTTTCTGATATGAACCAGTTCGCAAGCCCGGATGGATTAGCATTCGATGCACGTGGCATATTATGGATTCAGACGGACAACGGTGCAGATGAATTGACAAGTTACACCAACGACCAAATGTTAGCAGTCGTTCCTTCTAAGCTAATAGACGACAATGGTAACAGTGCGGTGATTGATGAAGGCAACCAAGCGCAACTTAAGCGTTTCTTTGTTGGTCCAAACGGATGTGAGGTAACTGGTTTTACCATTAGCCCTGATTACAAGTCACTGTTTGTAAACATTCAGCACCCCGGTAATTGGCCATACAGCGACAACGCAGCAGAAGAGACTCCATCAGGAATGTCAGTTCGCCCTCGAGCAGCAACGGTTGTGATTCGTCGTGAAGACGGCGGTGAAATCGCGGTTTAAATATACAACGCAGGCTAAGCGCAGAAACATTTCTGTTATCTAGTTTCTGTTCGCTAGCTAAGTAAAATCAAAAATAGCGATAAGGCCAAATGCCCTATCGCTCTTTTTATATTCTATGCATTCTTCGGTTTAAGTAAGAATCCGAATTTTCAAAACTCACCGTAATCCTAAATAGTCATCATCCCAAGTACGCGTCATCCTCGAGAAAGAGGAACGACTGAGTCGGGGATCTCTGCTCGTTGTAGTCTAACCAGAATTAGCTCACGAACAACCAAACACCAACGCCCATCATCAACGTACCTGCAATACGGTTCATCAACTTAACGTTATCGGCTTTGCCCAGCATATGCTTTAAGCTCTTTCCGCCGGTCGCGTATAAGGTCATGCAAACAAACTCAGAAACCAGAATGATCGACACGAGAATGAGTAACTGCGGTACTAAGTCTTTATTGCTGTTAATAAAAGGAGGCAATAACGAAATCATAAACGCCCAGCCTTTTGGATTCGCAATTGCAGTGACAAAACCCTGAACCACCAAGTCCCAATCATTGCTGACTTTTGTTGTTTGGTTGTCAGTACTGATCGCCAGTTTGCCTCTCGAACGCCACATCTGAACGCCTAAATAAAATAGGTAACCCGCACCAACAAATTTAAAGCCCGTAAATAGCCATGGGTAATTCAACATGATCGAAGCGATACCCAATACCGCAGCAATAGAAACCACAGCGACACCAGCCAACTCACCGATCATCATCCATAATGTACGCTTGTATCCAACACTCATCCCCAGTGTCAGAGCTAAAGTCATACACATACCGGGCGTGATTGACACAAAGAAAAACGTGGGAATAAAAGCCCAAAGTAGTGCGCTATCCATATTATTACCTTATCGACTTATTTTTATTTAATAGTTCTTGTTTCTTGATCGGGCTTGAAATGAAGCGAGGTTGAAACGAAGCAGTGATGACAATAAACAATATTGCGATCAATACAAACAAAAAGAGCCACATAACAGTGGCTCTTTTCAATCACCAACCGTAATTTTACTTACGACGGTTTTTAATTCGCTTCATCATAGTCAAACGACGTTCAGCGCTTGCTTGATCTTGTGGCTCTTCGTTCGCGTTGTTCTTACGACCCTGACGGTTTTTGTAAGCCGATTTAGTGTTCAGCTTCTCGATGTAAGCATCACGTTTTTTCGGTTCATAACCCGGTTGTTCAACACGGCGAATACGTTGTTGAATCAGTTTTTCAACTTGTACAACAGTCAGCTCTTCTTCGCGGTTAACGAAAGAGATTGCGTGACCTTGTTTACCAGCACGGCCTGTACGACCAATGCGGTGAACGTAATCTTCCGCTAGGAAAGGCATGTCGTAGTTAATTACGTGTGGTAAGTCTTCAATATCAAGACCACGAGCCGCAACGTCGGTTGCTACCATCACACGTGCTCTACCTTCTTTGAAGTCATCCAAAGCACGACGACGAGCACTTTGTGCTTTATCACCGTGGCAAAGTACCGCTTTAATACCATCAAGCTTAAGCTCTTTAACTACATCATTCGCTGTTTCTTTATAGTTCACGAACACAAGCACTTGGCGCCAGTTTTTACGGCCGATAAGCTCAGAAAGCAGTTCAGTTTTACGTTCTTGATCCACTGGGTAAACCACGTGACCGACAGTAGCAGCCGTTGAGTTTTCGCGCTCAACACTAATACGTTTTGGTTTACGCAGAATATCAACAGACAGTTGGTTTAACTGAGTAGAAGTCGTTGCAGAGAACATCATGATTTGCGGTGATGTTTCTACATCCAACATGATCTTACGAACGGCATTGATAAAGCCCATATCAAGGATACGGTCAGCTTCATCAAATACTAGGAATTCTAGGTTAGCAATAGACACGTTACCCGCTTCTAAGTGCTCTTCTAAACGGCCAGGTGTTGCAACCAAAATATCCACACCCAGTTCTAGTTGACGAACTTGTGAAGACATCTTGTTACCACCGTAAACCGCAGAAACGCTTAGATCCGTGTATTTAACGTAGTCTTTAATGTTTTGAGCGATCTGCGCAGCAAGCTCACGAGTTGGAGCAAGAATAAGGCCGCGAGCCGTTCCTCTAGACGCTTTTTTACCGCTGTTCAAAAGGTGTTGGATTACAGGCAATGAAAATGCCGCTGTTTTACCCGTACCGGTTTGAGCAGTAGCAAAAATATCATGGCCTTTACGAGCCATTGGAATCGCTTTTTGTTGAATTGGAGTGAGTTTTTCATAACCACACTCAGTCAACGCTTTGACTAATTCAGGAGCAAAACCTTGAGAGGAAAATGACATTGTTACGGGTTCCTTAAGCAGACAGCCTACATTCTTATTTCAGCCGAGCACTATAAAGTAATTAGAGTGATTTATCTCACATTTATCGTGATATAACGCAAACTTTCTCATTTAATCTGGTGTTTATCCCGCCTTCAACGAGGTAAACACCAAGATCCTTGGTTCAAACAGCAAAAACTGGGCTATTTGATACCACACAGCTTGAGTAGAATCTGCTCGAGATCACCCCATGGCATGAGCTGCGAGTCGATCACTTCCAATCGAGATTCAAAACCATCAAGCGTAATTTCGTTCACAGACACGACTTGATTCGCCACATTGAATGCGTAGCAACCTTGGTCGGTGTTCACGACGGCTTTTACACGTTCAGCCGTTAGATACGACAACATTGAGAATAGCGCATCGAAGTCGAACTTATGCTCTGCGCCAAACAACCAACCACAACTGAAATAGCCCTGTCCTTTATTCTCTTTACGGATGAAAGCTTCACCAGGAGGAAGTTGGAATTGAGGCTCTTGTTCAGCGTGATCGTGATGATGCGCTTCAATATGAGATGAAGCACTGCCGTATACTCTTTCAATATCTAACACTTCCAATGGTACTTCACCGTCATGGATTAGCTTGTGGAAGACTTTTGCTGGCGTTTGATCCGTCACCCAATCGTTAAACACATCGATGTCTTCAGAATGAACAAGGTCAACCTTAGTACCAAGAATCACATCTGCACTGTTTAGTTGATCATTAAAATTCTGATTCGAGGTGTACTTTTCATTAGATAGATTTCGTGGGTCAACCAAACCAAGCGTCGCTTTTAAATCGACATATGGTGTGTACTGATCTGAAGTCAGTGTCGCAATCACTTGTTTAGGGTGACCAAGCCCTGTCGGCTCAATCAATAAACGGTCTGGTTTTTGGCGAAGTAAGGCATTAATACCTACCGACATCGGCACGCCCGCAGTACAACACATGCAGCCACCCGGCACTTCTTTAATCAAAGCGCCTTGATCTGTCATCAATGCACCATCAATACCGATTTCCCCGAACTCGTTAACCAGAACAGCCCAGTTTTCATTCTCAGGTTTATTTTTTAGCAGGTTCAAGATGGCTGTCGTTTTACCAACACCCAAGAAACCCGTAATGATGTTTGTAGGAACTTTTTTAGTCATATCAGTTCTCCTTTTTAAGGGAGTATATACTCAATCACCAAAAAGTTGACCCCAATCGATTGTTTATACTGAGATTCATTAATAGAGGTTGGCACGAAAATAATCAGAAGAGATAAAGCAGTAGAAGCGGAATGTGGAAATGGGATGCTCCAGACGAACTAAAGGCGTACTTACTCAGTACGCCTCACCCTCGTTACTCAATCGTGAGTTCGCGAATCAGGAAGCCTTAAATATCGACCTGAACATTTAACGAGGAACTAAAACTTTGTTCTGAATCCATCCAAATTGTGTGTAAAACCTCACTTCTCCTTGCGGTTCGTTATGTTGCTTTACGATTTAACTATGGTTCATTTTTG
Source organism: Vibrio sp. 1CM24A (assembly GCF_023161725.1). Taxonomy (NCBI): domain Bacteria; kingdom Pseudomonadati; phylum Pseudomonadota; class Gammaproteobacteria; order Vibrionales; family Vibrionaceae; genus Vibrio; species Vibrio sp. 1CM24A. The sequence continues at coordinate 197,722 of NZ_JALNTS010000001.1, read as the reverse complement.
GGGATATTCAAGCCGCCGCCAGAGAATCGATCAAAATTGTGACGGTGATTCCACTATTGACCATAGATTCCATTTATGTAACACGTACATTCCATAAATGAAATTCAACTTTTCATCTTTGTTGCTATAGGATATGCAGAGGAAGCGTATAATTTAATGCAACCTCGCCTTAACTCATTCAGGAAACTTATCTCTATGACCAGAAGAGAGAAAATTAAGCAGTCCTTACTAGCCAAAATGCCAAGGGATGCTATTAATCAATTTCTCTCAAGAGATAAGACCCCAGCTTCGGTTCTCTTCCTTTCTTGTATTGTGGGTGTACTTGCGGGTGTAGTGGGTACCTATTTCGAAGTTGCGGTTCATTTCATAACAGAAACTCGTACCGATTGGCTGAAAGATGAAATCGGTAGCCATTTACCACTGTGGCTTGCTGCTTTCCTTATCAGTGCGGCATTCGCCTTTATTGGCTATTTCCTCGTTCACCGATTTGCTCCAGAAGCTGCAGGCTCAGGTATCCCTGAAATCGAAGGCGCAATGGACGGAATGCGTCCTGTTCGATGGTGGAGAGTATTACCCGTAAAATTCTTTGGCGGCATGGGCGCGTTAGGCTCTGGTATGGTTTTAGGCCGTGAAGGGCCAACTGTTCAAATGGGCGGCAGTATCGGTCGTATGGTCACTGATATCTTTCGAGTCAAAGATGACGACACTCGTCATTCACTATTAGCTTCGGGTGCCGCAGGTGGTTTAGCCGCCGCATTCAATGCACCACTGGCAGGAATCATGTTTGTGGTCGAGGAGATGAGACCGCAGTTTCGCTACTCACTCATATCAATCAAAGCCGTCATCATCTCAGCGATTTCAGCCAACATTGTGTTTCGTTCTATCAATGGACAATCTGCCGTTATCACAATGCCTCAGTACCAGCCACCTGAACTCAACGCACTTTGGTTGTTCTTGTTGTTAGGTGTGTTGTTCGGCCTATTTGGTGTGATTTTCAATAAACTGATTACACTTTCCCAAGACCTGTTTGTGGCGATCCACAAGAATGACCGTAAACGCTACTTGATGACAGGTACCCTACTTGGTGGTTGCTTTGGCTTGTTGCTGCTCTATATACCTGAATTAACTGGTGGTGGTATTGGTATCATCCCGAACATCACGAATGGCAGCTACAGCGCCAATGTGTTGCTGTTGATTTTCTTAGGCCGAGTCCTCACTACCCTGCTTTGTTTCGGCTCTGGTGCGCCAGGCGGTATCTTTGCACCAATGCTTGCGCTAGGAACACTCTTTGGTTATGCGTTCGGGCTTATCGCGGCGGCATTCTTTCCGGAACTGAATATTGAACCGGGTATGTTTGCCATTGCTGGCATGGGAGCCTTATTTGCTGCCACTGTTCGAGCGCCTATCACTGGCATACTGTTGGTTATTGAAATGACCAATAACTACTACCTTATCCTGCCGTTAATCATCACCTGCTTAGGTGCGGTAATCATTGCTCAAATGTTAGGTGGGCAGCCAATTTACAGTCAACTGCTTAACCGTACGCTGAAAAACGAAAAACTAAGACAACAAGATCTCCCTCAGCAAGAGGAAGTACGTTAATTACAAATGACTCATGAAACAAAAGCACACATTCAACGTGCTTAATCTCCCGATTCCGTATCAAAATCAAAAAAGCAAACGTTAAACTTGGTATCATTCACTCAAAATTAGTTGAGTGCCCTCAAAATCTATTGAAGGATGACCTACACGCTCTAACTAAAGCAAATAGTCCAATATTCTGTAATTAACTAAGTCGGAGCAAGTCGTTGAACTGGAGAAGATTAACCCAAGTAAAAAATGTGCCGCCATCTCAGGCGTCTTTAGCACTTGGCGTTATTGGATTAGGACAAGCTTGGGCGTTATATATCCCGGGCATTGGTGAGATCATTCGTCCCTACCTCGCTTCATTCGGCGCACTATTATTGCTGCCTGTTTTACTGCGCTATTTAACGAGCTTTAATACCTTCCTTAATGACATTCGTCACCCGTTAAGTGGAAGCTTGATGGCGCCAATGAGCATGGCTTTACTGATTCTGTGCGACTATTTAGCCGAGATATCGCCCGCCATAGCTTACCCAGTTTGGTTCTGCGCGTTATTGCTGCACTTTACCATGATGGTGTTGTTCTTCAGTTTTCAGATCATCAACTTCAAAATGTCTAACATTGTACCGAGTTGGTTTCTGTATCCAGTCGGTTTGATCAGCAGTTCCTTAGCTGGCACACAGTTCGGGCACACCGTATTTTCAGAAACACTTGCGGTCACTTGTATTGGTATCTATTTCCTTATGTTGCCAGTGGTGTTGTACCGCTTGGTGTTCGAAGGCAATCTTCCTCGCCGAGCAAGACCAACACTCGCTATCATGGCCGCTCCGGTTAACTTATCTTTAGCTGCTTACTTGGTTAACTTCGATAACCCAGATCCGATTCTAACAGGTGCATTGGCGGGCATTGCCATCACCATGACTTTGTTGATTTACTTGTGTTACATCCGCCTAATGCGTTTGAAGTTCCAACCTTCGATTGCTGCCGTCACCTTCCCATCTGTGATCAGCGCTATTGCCATGCATCGTCTAACCACATTTTTCGGCGCGGAATACCCACAATGGTACTGGCTGCACAAGTTCGGGTTCTTTGAGCTAACCATCGCCACCATTCTAGTGATTTGGGTGGCAGGCGGTTACGTGAAAATGTACTGGCCTGAGTTTTTCGATTCTGATTACATGTCTAAGAAGGTTAAACGTTCTTAGATAAAAGCTAAAAGATCCTAGCTTCAACCATCCTGATCTGTAGTAGTCGATGATGTCACACTAACTAACAAACCAAAAAAGGCCTCACACTGTGAGGCCTTTGAATAGGCAAGGTATTAATAGTTCAGGCGAGTGTTAATAGAACTCTCGAGTACTATTAGAAGTTAGCGTGAGGGCCGAATACTTCGTAGTGTACACGTGAACGATCAACTTTAAGTGCGTCTAGTTGTTCCACGATGTTCTTCATGAAACCAACAGGACCACAGATGTAGAAATCGCTCTCTTCAAAGCCTTTAGTATCAGAGATAGACGCTAGATCCATTTGGCCTTGATGCGTGTTTTCACATGCAGATTCGTCTTTGTTCATGTACCACGTTTTCGCTTCCCAACCTTTGTCGGCAACAATATCTTTAACACGAGTCGTGAAAGAGTGTTGGCCTACGTTCTCACAAGCGTGAAGGTAAAGTACTGGCTCGTTTTTATCTTCCGTGTTTAGGAACTCAAGCATAGACTGCATTGGCGTTACACCAACACCAGCAGAGATAAGCGTTACTGGCTTACTGCGCTCTTGATACATGAAGTCACCTGCTGGTGCGTATAGGCTAACCTCATCACCAACAGCAACCGTATCGTGTAGGTGATTAGATACAACGCCTTGTGTCTCTTGACCTTGCCCTTCACGTTTAACAGAAATACGGTATTGCTTGCCGTTTGGCTTATCAGACAGTGAGTATTGACGAATCTCGCTGTATTGAGAGCCTTCCGGTTTCACTTCGATACCAATGTATTGACCTGGTGTGTAATCCAGAACTTCACCGCCGTCTTTTGGCTGAAGGATAAAGCTAGTTACTAGCGCTGACTCTTCGATCTTGTCTGCAATCACAAACGCACGTGCCGCTTCCCAACCACCAACAGCTTGCTTACGCTGTAGGTAAAGTTCAGCTTCACGATCGATGAATACTTGCGCTAAGAATAGGTAAGCGGCTGTCCATGCTTCTTCCACTTCTGGAGTAAACGCGTCAGCAGCTAGTTCACGTAATGTTTCAATCAGGTGCAAACCAACAATTTGGTAGTGCTCTGGTTGAATGTTAAAGCTTGTGTGTTTCTGAGCAATACGTTCAACAGCTGTTGTTAACGCTGCTAGATTTTCAATGTTCTTTGCATATGCTGCGATAGCTTCAAACAGTGCTACGCCTTGGCGACCTGTTCTTTGGTGAGTCATATTGAAGATATCTTTCAACTCAGGGTTATGCGTGAACATACGTTGATAAAAATGCTGAGTTAAAGCTGGGCCTGCGCTCTCAAGTAGAGGGATAGTAGATTTGATGATTTCGATATGTGCATTGTTAAGCATGAATTTACTCCGAACACTGAGCCTTATGACCTATATGTCATTTTGACTACTTAAAAATAAGAATGACTTATCGATTTTCTGAAATCTTAGTTATTTTTAGAAACTGAGTTATTTTGACTCGTTTTCATTTCAAAAAATCGCGAAACCTGATTAATGCCACCTGATTGATTGAGATCAAGAATAGTCTGTTTAATCAGCGCTATAATTGGGCTTCGCTGTATCTTTTGCACAATCAGTGCCAACTTTATCAATCCCCGTCATTACTGGTTTTCTTCTCAAAACTCATCTTATAAAAATGTCAAAAAGACCTTTTTTTTAAGTCAATAAGACTCTATTATGTTTATAAACACACACAGTTAGAGTTTTTTATGCAAGATATCTCCGCATCTACCCTCATGGAAATGACCATTGGCCTCGCAAGTGGTGTCAACGATCAAGATCGTTTCAATCGCCTGATCGATGCCATTCGCAAAACCATAACGTGTGATTGTGTCGCGCTTTTAAGTCTTCAAGGCGACACGCTAGTACCTATCGCAATGCAAGGGCTCAGCCGAGATACATTCGGTCGTCGCTTTATCATTTCAGAACACCCACGATTTGAAGAGATCTGCGCGTCTCGCTCTCCTGTTCGTTTCGATGCTGACAGCTCCCTACCCGATCCTTTCGATGGTTTGCTTATTGACCATGATGGCGATTTACCAATGCATGCTTGTATGGGCTTGCCTTTGCTATTTGGCGATAAGCTCTTAGGCATTCTGACTCTAGACAGCTTGAAACCTGATGTCTTCGCGAATATTCCGGCGCGTAACCTTGAAGTGCTGGCGGCTATTGCAGCCTCAACCATGCAGATGGCACTGACCTTCTCGCAACTTGAACATCAAGCAAAACAGTCAAAGCAATTACTCGAAGAGTTGAACGTAGAAGCGTGGGAACGTGACGGCGGTGAGTTGATTGGTAACAGTGACACCATGGTCGCGCTTAAGAACGACATCGCCGTTGTCGCGCCGTCTGAATTCAACATCCTGATTCATGGTGACACCGGGGTTGGTAAAGAGCTTGTGGCTCGTACCCTGCACCACCAATCTCAACGTAAACGTAACCCACTCGTCTACGTAAACTGTGCTGCAATTCCTGAAAACTTAGTAGAGAGTGAACTGTTTGGTCACGTTCGTGGCGCGTTCACTGGCGCAGACAAAAACCGCTTAGGTAAATTTGCTTTAGCCGATGGTGGCACATTGTTCCTTGATGAGATTGGTGAATTGCCTTTAGCTGCGCAAAGTAAACTTCTACGCGCCCTACAAAACAACGAAATTCAACCTGTTGGTCAAGACAACATTCAAACTATTGATGTGCGAGTATTGGCAGCGACAAACCGAGATCTAAAACAAGAAGTTGAAGACGGTCGATTCAGAGCCGATTTGTATCACCGACTGAGTGTGTATCCTATCGCGGTGCCTGCACTGAAAGATCGTGGTGACGACATCAGCTTATTGGCGGGTTTCTTCTTAGAACAAGCGCGTCGTAAGCTTGGTATCAACCAAGTTAAGTTCCGCTCCGACGTTCTTTCTTTCCTAAACCGTTATGGTTGGCCGGGTAACGTGCGTGAACTTGAGCACGTGATCAGTCGTTCCGCATTGAAAGCGTTAGCGCGTAGCACCAATAAAAACCTGGTGACAATCACCAAAGAAGATTGTGGTCCTCTAGACCAAGATCAACCTATTGCGACGACACAGGTGAAGAACACACCGTTATCGACACCAACGATCGACCTTTCTGCAGGGCTACGTGGTGCAACGGACGATTTTCAACGCAGTATCATTACTGAGGTGTTGGAAGATGCCAACTTTAACTGGGCACAGGCAGGGCGAGTTCTGAAAACAGACCGAGCAAATCTGACTCGACTGTCTAAGCGTTTAGGGCTAAATGTGGCTAAGTCTCACACGATCGAACGGACAAAATAGATATTAGCGGTTTGTTGCGAGCATCTGACAAAACTTGTGTATATAATGCTGCAAATTGTAACGCTAATTTTAAATATGTAGAGAGAGTTATGAAGTTTATCCGTTGGTTCTTAGGTCGTGTCATCTTGTTATTGAATTTTGTTTTCAGCCCACGTGGTGTGAAGCGTTCTCAAGAAGAACAAAGCAAAGTGAATGAGCAGGCAAAAACGCACACGTTATACCAATTCGAAGCGTGCCCATTTTGTGTGAAAGTGCGCCGCGCGATGAAACGTCAGTCGGTTCAATTTGAACTTCGTGATGCAAAAAACAACGAACAACACCGTGCTGAGCTTGAAGCTGGCGGCGGTCGTGTGAAAGTGCCTTGTCTACGTATCGAAAAAGACGGCAAAACTGAGTGGATGTACGAATCTTCAGATATCGTAACTTACTTAGAAAAGCAGTTTGCATAAGCAATAAAGCGACAAAATCTAGATACAAAAAATCCCTCTAATGTGAGGGATTTTTTATGTCTGTTATTTGGCGTTAATCGCTTCAAATTGGGAGCGAAAGTTCAAACCACTACTTCGCTACAATCAGCATCAATTCAACACGGCGGTTACACGCCTTGCCTTGGGCTGAAGCGTTGGTGCAAGCTGGTACGTATTCGCCAAATCCACGAGTATAAATAGAACGACTCGACACATAGTTACTCTCTAATCGAGCCTTCACTTCTTTTGCTCGCTGCTCTGAAAGCGGATCATTAATTCGATCTGTGCCCGTGTTATCGGTATGCCCTTCAATCACCACATCAATATCTTGGCGTTGAGCAAGGTAGCTGCCTAGTGTATCTAGCCATTGATTATACGCTGGCTCAGGGAATGCTGAACCTGTTTTAAAGTTCACGTGCTGCTCAAGCTTTACCATCACATGGTTGCCCGGCAACACTTCAAAATCGATACGGTTTTGTCTTAAAAAGACTTCCAGTGGATCGTTAGTCGACACGCCACGTCCGTAGTTAGTCGTGATGGTTCTTTGTTGATGAGTGCTACTCTGAATCGAGTAGCCACGATTGCTTGCTACATGAGTCGTTTGAACTACACCCCATTCAGGATGCATCAAGTCGTAATCGGTTTGTGGTGCAGTTTCTAGCATGTCACCGCCAAGTAAGTCAGTTGGTGACGTGGCTTCACACCCAGCCAAAGCTATGCTCAACATTATCGCTAAATATCTCATTACTTCACCAACCACTCATGCAGATAAACCATTCACTAATGTCTATATCGGCACCGAGGGAAAAACTTTAGACGAAAAGAAAGCAGAACCCAAAAAAGTGCTGTTGATCACAGTTAACCGTCTACTAGCCTGTCTTCAGCCGCTAGTTCGAACTGTTTGCATTTATTTACCTTATAATTGTTTTCCAATTCGTACTAAATAGTTAGAATCTCACGACTTCTCAACGCTAGAGCAAACATTATGTTTAAACCATTTACTAAATTCATCACAGCACTTGCTGCCGTACTTATTATCGCGGGTTGTAGTGAAACAGACGAGCCACAAAAAGGCGTTCAATACGAAGCGCTTCCAACTGCTCTAACAGAATTTAACTTGTCTCCGATCACTGAAATCTTCTCTCTTAACTGTGGTCACTGCCGTCAAATGGAAAGTGCCATCCCAGAGATTGAATCTCTAACAGACCAAACGATTGGCAAGATGCACGTGACGTTCAACGAAAGCGCTCAAATCAGCGCAATGATCTACTACACAGCAGTGATGCAGCTTGATGCGACGCCTGACCACGCGTTCATGGATGACCTATTTGGTGCGGTTCAAATGGGTGCAGATGCAACACCAGAGCAGCGTCAACAAGCACTAGAGACAGCGTTTACTTCTCGTGGTTTGGTTAGCCCATACCAGCTGAACAAAGAACAGCAAGTCGCTCTTTTTGACTACGTTAAAAAAGCAGAAGAGATCTCAGTAAAAGGTCAGATCAACTCAGTACCAACTTTTATCATCAACGGTAAATACCAAGTACTAACAGCAGGTCACCAAGACGTTGCTGGCATTGCAAAAACGATCAACTACCTTTTGACTCAACCATAATCACGGCTTTAGTCAACTGATTAACACATTTTGTATTAACTACGAAATTCAGCACTCAATATAAATAGGTTTTACTATGTCTAAATTTGTCATCCCGGTCATTGTCTTTCTTTTGGCGGGTTTCATGATTTACCGTACTTGGACGAATCATAAGTCTGGCGGAGAAAACTTCGAACAAGGCCAACAATTTCTAATTGAAAACGGCACTAAAGAAGGCGTGATTACGACTGAAAGCGGTCTTCAATACCTTGTTCTTGAAGAAGGTACAGGCACAGAGCACCCAACAAAGAACAGCAAAGTAACAGTTCACTACCACGGTACGCTGATCGACGGCACTGTTTTCGACAGCTCTGTTGAGCGTGGCGAGCCAATCTCATTTGCTCTTAAGCAAGTAATCAAAGGCTGGCAAGAAGGTTTGACTTACATGGTTGAAGGCCAAAAAGTTCGTCTATTCATTCCAAGCACTCTAGCTTATGGTAAAGGCGGTTCAGGCCCTATCCCACCATCATCGACTCTAATTTTTGATGTTGAGTTAATCTCTATCCAATAATCGAATCGCTATAAATAAGCTTCTGATTTAAGCCCCAATATGCACACCATGTTGGGGCTTTTTTATATCTGAACATTTGAAAGCACTTTGGCTATTTAGCTACTTAGCTACTTAGCTACTTTAACAACGACCAAATATAACCTCGAAAACCGACCACTAGACGACTGGTCTAATTTAACTTATAGTACCGCCCATGAACGAAAAAACGAATGACACACGCCTGCATGTTTTAGATGTTGGCTATCAACTAATAGTAAACAACGGCTTTAACGGCGTTGGCCTATCGCAATTGCTTAAAGAAGCGGACGTGCCGAAAGGGTCGTTTTACCACTACTTTAAATCTAAAGAGCAATTTGGCGAGGCGTTAATTCAGCACTATTTTGAAAACTACATCACTAAGATTGAAGCAATTTTAGTACACGGTGAAGGTAATCATTATCAGCGAATCTTGAGCTATTTCTCGCTATGGGCGAAGACCGAAAACGGCACCTGTAATGCTCATAAATGCTTGGTTGTTAAACTCAGTGCGGAAGTTTCTGATCTTTCTGATCCTATGCGCCAAGCGCTATTAAAGGGTGCAGAAAAAGTGACGAATACCATCGAACAGTGCATTGTCGGCGGTATCGAAGATGGATCTATAAAGGTTGAAGACAGCCAAGAAGCCGCTCAGAACCTATACTCAATGTGGTTAGGCGCGAGCTTATTGAGCAAGCTGAGCCAAAGTTCTCATAGCTTACAGTCGGCTTTGAGCCTTACCGAACGCATTTTAAAAGGTGAAAGCTAGTAACGCGCAGCGCGCTTTATTGGCTTTAACTTAAAAGAAATCACCCGCCCTCTTATCAATTTGATGACGGCGGGATTTTTAGATAGCAAGACTAGACGACTGGTCTAATTCTAAATATATAAAACATAAATTAAGGATATCCAATGACTCAACAAGACAATCGCCGCATCGTATTGGCTTCTCGCCCAGTTGGCGCACCGACTCAAGACAACTTCCGTTTAGAGACAGTAGCTGCGCCAAGCATCAAAGACGGCGAGATGTTACTTCGCTCAGTTTACCTTTCTCTAGACCCATACATGCGTGGTCGTATGAGCGATGCTAAATCTTACGCAGACCCTGTTGCAATTGATGAAGTGATGGTAGGAGCAACCGTATGTCAGGTTGAAGAATCAAACCACACTGATTACGAAGTTGGCGAATGGGTACTGGCTTACACAGGTTGGCAAGATCTTGGTGTGTCTAACGGTGAAGGCCTAATCAAACTAGGTAAAGAACCAACACACCCTTCTTACGCGCTTGGCATCATGGGTATGCCTGGTTTTACCGCTTACATGGGCTTGCTTGATATCGGCCAACCTAAAGAAGGTGACACGCTAGTCGTTGCAGCAGCAACAGGTGCTGTAGGCGCAACCGTTGGACAAATCGGCAAACTAAAAGGCTGTCGTGTTATCGGCGTTGCAGGCGGTCAAGAGAAGTGCCAATACGCAAAAGAGGTTCTTGGCTTTGATGAATGTATCGACCACAAAGCTGACGACTTCGCGGAGCAATTGGCTAAAGCGTGTGACAACGGCATCGACGTTTACTTTGAAAACGTTGGTGGCAAAGTATTCGATGCAGTAATGCCTCTGCTTAACACAGGTGCTCGTATTCCTGTGTGTGGCCTTATCTCTCAATACAATGCGACTTCACTGCCTGAAGGACCAGATCGTATGTCTAGCCTGATGGGTATGCTGTTGGTTAAACGAATTAAGATGCAAGGTTTCATCATCTTTGATGACTACGCACACCGCTACAACGAGTTTGCTGTTCAAATGACAGAATGGCTATCTCAAGGCAAGATGCACTATCGTGAGCACCTGGTTGAAGGTCTAGAGAATGCGCCACAAGCATTCATGGGCCTATTGGAAGGTCAGAACTTCGGTAAGCTTGTTATCAAAACGAACTAAGTTAAATAAATTCAATAAACTGAACCCGTTAACTAGGTAGAATCATGATTACTTTGCATCACCTGAACAAGTCGCGCTCAAAGCGCATCATCTGGCTATTGGAAGAGCTTGGGGTAGATTACCAAATCAAACCCTACCAACGAGACAGTGTCACTTTTCTTGCACCACCAGAACTCAAATCCATTCACCCATTGGGTAAATCTCCTGTCATTGAAGACGATGGCGTCGTGATCACTGAATCTGGTGCTATCACGGAATACCTAATCGACAAATACGGTCAGGGTAAGTTCGCACCTACACGCGGCACCGCAGACTACGTCGAGTATTCGCAATGGCTTCACTTCGCTGAGAGTTCAGGTATTTTACCAATGTTGCTTAAGATCTTTGTGATGAAAGACGGCTGTGAAACTAACTTCCTAGGCGGTTATGCAGACGATGAAAACCAAAAGATCTTAACTTACGTGAATGATGCACTTGAAGGTAAAACCTACTTGGTTGCAGACACACTAACAGGTGCAGATTTTATGATGTCTTTCATCGTAGAAATCGTTGGGAACTTTGGTGCAACTGCGCTCTACCCAAACATCGCTAAATACGGTGAACTTTTAACAAGCCACCCTGCTTACAAAAAAGCTGAGCAAGTAGAGCTAGAACACTCGAACTGATCGAGTTTCACTCAAACACGTGCTTGCTAGGGTAAACACAAGAAACTAAATGAAGCCAAAGCCGATTTATCTTCTGCTTTGGCTTCTCATTTGTCTTCATTTCGACAACAATACCGAACTCTAACTGAACAGCCATAGAGTTTGATTTTAATGCCAGCAAACCTCGCTCAATACACACCTCTGCACCTAACAAACACGAATGTCGATTTAGAGCTACCGACACGCTTTACGTTCCCGTATTACTATACGCCGCACCCTGTGTGTGAACTCGCTATGTTGCAGCTTCAACAGTCACTTATCGACGGTGGTGTGAATGAAACCTCGCAAGGTAATCTCTACGCTGTGCTTCTTGTGCAGAATCCAACAACACAAGAGTTAGGCTACCTTTCTGCGTTTTCAGGCTTGCAGTTAGATCCGGCTTTGGTCTCTCAGTTAAACAACATTCACTTTGTTCCACCAGCCTTCGATTCAGAAAAGTTTCAATCTCAGAACAGTGCGAACCTTGCTCGACAGTTGCAACTCGCGGACGACATTGAAAAGCTGCAACAGTCGCACAATCTAGACGCATTATTGGCCGAGCTTGAAGGGTTAAAAGTCGAATCAGCACAAGCTATCGAAGCCTTTCAGTTAGCAATGGCCGCGAACAAAGCCCAACGTAGCGAACTCAGAGAGCAAGCAAACCAAGAAAAAGCATTAGGGAATCTAGAGTCAGCGGCAAACTTGCTCAAACAACTGGGTAATCAAAGTAGCCAAGAGAAACGTGACCTAAAAGCACTTCGTATTGAGTGGAAACAGAAGATCGCAGAGCGCCAATCACACGTTGATTTGATTGAAAGCGAACTGAAAAACCGTAAGCAAGATCACCAAGCAATATCAGAACAGTTGGAAACTCAACGCCTCTCTCACTATCGCTTTATCAATCAAGCCAAGCAATCTAAGAGTTTACTGGAGTTGCTCGATGGTAAAGACGCACTTGAAGGCTCTGGTGACTGCTGCCTACCTAAGCTGCTTAACTTCGCCTTTGAACACGGGTTTAAGCCGCTAGCATTATCTGAGTTTTGGTGGGGATTACCGCCTACAGATATCATTCGACAACACGGAAACCTCTACCCGGTTTGTCAGAGTAAAAGCTTTGAGATCCTCGACCACCAGCTGAGTGGTATTGAACTAGAAGATAACCCACTTATCGTGAACCCTGCTGTAGGCAAGTCTTTTGATATTGTTTATGAAGACGACGAGATCGTGGTCGTCAATAAGCCTGAAGAGTTCTTGTCGGTTCCCGGTAAGTTCATTGAAGATTCTGTTTATACTCGCATAAAAGCGCGTTACCCAGATGCGACCGGCCCTTTGATTATTCATAGATTGGATATGTCGACGTCAGGTTTGTTGATCTTGGCGCTCACGGCAGAGTCAAACAAGCACATTCAGAAGCAGTTCATTGATAGAACCGTAGAGAAGCGCTACACCGCTTTGTTAGATGGTGAGATAACGGGCGAATCTGGCGATATCAGCCTTCCTTTACGCGGCGACATCACAGACCGACCAAGACAACTGGTTTGTCACCAACACGGCCGAAATGCAGAAACCTACTGGCAGGCGGTGAGCACTAATAATGGCAAAACCAAGGTTCACTTGTACCCTAAAACAGGGCGAACCCACCAGCTGCGAGTGCACTGTGCTTCTCCATTAGGGCTTGGCGTGCCTATTCGTGGTGACGACTTATACGGATACAAACGCGAGCGCTTACACCTGCACGCTGGCTACTTAAAGTTGATTCACCCGACAACCGGTGAATGGATTGAGTTTGAAGTGCCTTCTGAGTTCTAAACCGTTTCCATTTGGTAGGGCTTCGTGCCCTACTCTTATTTCCTTTGCCCCCATTGCTATCGCTACATGTCGAATACACTTAGTACGATGCAATGACCAAGAAACCAGAACCCAACAGAGTCACCATAGCGGGAATACCATCCTTCCACGTATCGAATCTCAAATGAAAGTAAATCGCCCCTAGTGAAGTACTCGCTAATATCAAACCTCCCATCAGTTGCGTATGTTCAGGTGCTAAACCAACCAAAGCACAGAGCAACAATACGGCTCCCGAAAACTCAACCATGCCAACTAGAAACATGATCACTCGGTTTAATCCATAGCTTTTAAAAAAACTAAGTTGGATTTCAAACACTTTACTCTGCCAAGCAAGTGTCTTAATTGAGCTTGCCAATAAAAAGAACACCACCAGTAATACACTCACCACTGAAATCATATTGTCACCTTTCTTAAGAGTTATTAACGTCAATGGGATTATTTAATCATTCATAAATCGAACGATAAATGCTAATTTTATGATAGTTAAGATTCCAATTTGGAATGATTGAGTTTAGATAGCAGACATAAGGCAAGTAGAATGGATAAAATTGAGTGTATTCGTATCTTCGTGGAAACTGCACAGCTGAACAGTTTTACTGCTACTGCCAATAAACTCGACATGACACAAAGTGCCGTCAGTAAAAAGATTGCGTGGTTAGAAAGTGATTTAGGAATGACGTTGTTTCAGCGAAACAGTCGCAAAATATCCCTAACCCATGCAGGTAAAGACTACCTCACTTATTGTGTCCGCTTCCTAGAAGAAATGTCCGCAATAGAAAGTCAGCTCAAGCGAGAAACCGAGTCTGTAGAAGGTGAATTGAAAATATCCGCTCCTAGTGCCTTTTCAACCATGTTACTCAGTGAACCGCTTCAAGCATTCATTGAACAACACCCGGGGATACGGATTAATCTCAGTGTTGACGACCGTATCGTTAATCTCAATGAACACAATATTGATGTCGCCATCCGCGCATCACAGCTGAAAGACTCAGGCCTAAAAGCGCGCTTGCTGTTTAATAACAAAGTTCACTACTTCGCATCACCCGCATACCTAGAGAAACACGGAGCACCGCAACAGCCACAACAACTGAGCAAACACCACTGCTTAACCTACTCACTGATGACGCCTACGAATGAGTGGCGTTTTACCGACAAGAGCCACAAAGCCAGCAGTATCAGAGTAAATCAAATATTCACTTCAGACAGCCCAGAAATGCTGCTTAAGATGTCTCGTCAAGGTTTAGGTATTGTTGCTTTGCCGAATTGGATGGGTAAGGAATTTGTTGAGAAAGGGGAATTAACACGGTTATTGGCAGATTGGAGTAACGACCAGCTACCAATGTACGCGGTGTATCATGCGAGCGACTATTTGCCCCAAAGAATCCGAGTGTTTATCGATTTTCTTGCGGATTATTTGAGTTCAAGAAATAGTTAAAGCTCTAAGAACAGCTAGAGCTCAACTGAGATCGATAGCTAAAATAAATTCTTAGCCCATTACATCCTTGCGCTGATCAACGCATTCATAAGAGCCCATTTCGAACTCACGACAAATCCATGGTCGGTTTTCGTAGATAGTACACATCAGTGTTTCTCTATCTACCGCAGAGCACCAACCGTCATCTAAGCGCTTCATGGTTTCACCGCCCCATTCATCATAAGCGATGTGCTCTTCAGGTACGCCCGTATCTGTGATGATCATAACTTCTAAACGACAACAGCATGCCTGACAATTGGCACAGGTTACTTCGGGTTCGGTTACGTTCTTTATCTCTATCGTCATAAGTGACTACACTGCTAAATTTTGCGTATAGTAATCGAAACAGCCCGCTACGGCTAATAAAGATAGTGCGGCGCGGGGTTTTCATTGATGTAGAAATAACAATGGGCGCTGTGATTCACTCACAACGCCCATAATATTTCGACTTTTCAGCGCGGCTTATCGCCACAAGCTCTGTCTAGAATAGGCTCGCGAAGAACAGCTTAACGTAGTCCATTAAACGTTTGAACAAACCGCCCTGTTCAACCGCTTCAAGCGCGATCAAAGGCTGAGTTTGAACATCTTCACCATCAACAGTGTAATGAACCACACCTAGAGTTTGACCTTCTGCAATTGGCGCTTTCAGTTCAGAGTTAAGCTCGATAGATGCAGTCAGCTTTTTACTGTCCGACTTAGGCAACGTGATGAACGTATCTTCTGCAACACCTAGTTTTAATGTGTCTTGTTCACCAAACCATACCTTCTCTTCAGCTACTTGATCGCCGCCTTTGTGCGGGTTTAGTGTATCGAAGAAACGGAAACCGTAGCTCAACAGCTGTTTGCTGTCTGATTCACGGCTCTTAACGCTTGATGCGCCCATCACAACCGCGATAAGTCTCATCTCACCTTGTGTCGCTGAACTCGCCAAACTGTAGCCAGCACCAGAGGTGTAACCCGTTTTCATGCCATCAACGGTTAAGCTTCTATCACGCAACAAGCCATTACGGTTATGCTGTGTGATTCCGTTGTAACTGAAAGAGCGCTCGCTGTATAAGCCATACACATCCGGTAAATCACGAATAATGGCACGACCGAGTAACGCGATATCATAAGGAGTCGAATAGAGATCGTCAGCATCTAGACCATGTGCATTGGCAAAATGGGTATTTTCTAGCTTCAGAGAGGTCGCCCAAGAGTTCATCAGGTCAACGAATGCATCTTGTGAGCCTGCAACATGCTCTGCAATCGCAACACTAGCATCATTACCGGATTGAATAATCAAACCACGATAAAGGTCCATCATTGCTACATCGGTATTTACTTCGATGAACATTTTTGAAGAGTCTGGGAAGTTCTTCGCCCACGCATTTTCGCTGATTCGTACCTGATCATCAGCAGAGATGTTGCCTCGCTTCATCTCTTGACCTGCCACATAGCTGGTCATCAGTTTGGTCAAGCTCGCTGGGTTTAACTTCGTGTGTGCGTTTTTTTCTACCAGCACATCACCAGAATTAAAATCAATTAACACATACCCTTTTGCGCCTAGGCTAGGTGGGCTTGGTACTATAGAAGGTGCTGCGATAGCTGCATTACTTACCATCGCGGCGTTACTTACAATGAATATACTTAATAGAGGGAGAGAGTATTTGGAAAACAGTTTCATTGAATCAAACCTAAGTTAACGTTTTGAGCAGTATAGACAAATGCTAGCAAAAGAAGCGCGAACTTTACGTTGCTTTACGTATTTGTACCATTCGTTACAAATAAAAAAGTATAATCTGCGATCTGACCATATTTTCAACAACTAATATTTACTCCACGAATGCATTCAACGCCTAATGCTATCGCTCAGGAATGCGTCTAAATAACATTTCAACAAAGCCGGTAATGCGCTGTTTGCTCTCGCTTGGATCTAAATCAGGTTGGATGCCAGATTGTGCTAATGCTTGCCATTGTACGACCTCTGAGTTAGGTACGAAAAACGCAATGTACAACGATCCTTTCTCCGCGACTTTACCTTCACCATCGTAAAATGGCACACCAGTAGATAGCTTAATCGCATCGAAGATAGACTCATCGTTCAGTTCCGATTCTTCCGCTAATCCAAAGCCTACAACAACATCGCCGACACCATTCTGCTTTAACTGGTAACCTTTACTTGAGAGTTGTTCTTGAATCGAGTCCCGCACTAAGTCGGTCACCACGGTTTCATCATATTTTTGAGAAAGGTAAACCTTTTCTGACTCAGGGTGCCAGGAGTACGTCATCACGCCGTGTTTCATGAAATCAAAGTCACCGCTAGTGACCACACCATAATTGTGTGTGGGTGGTATTTCTTGCGAAGTGCATGCAATCACCCCAATAGCCATCAAAGCCAACAGTACTACTTTTTTTATGCTTTTTGTTGCACAAATGGATCGTTTTATCATTCGAGGCTTCCTTACCTATATAAGAATAACTATCAATTCAACCTCCAACATAAATAGTAATTATGTTAATAGAAAGGTCATTAAACGTTTGCGTAATCGCTAACCTTCACTTCTGTCCGTTTTGGGGGTTTAATCACAAAAACAGAGTTGGTATAGTTCACCCCGTTAAACAAAACCAGACCATTCGAGGCACGGAGCTTCCTCAATCATCTCATGAAGAGAAGAATTGGTACCGACAAAGTATCGGCAAATTTAAGAGGGTCAAACAATGGAATTCAATATGGTTGAAATTTTAGGTTACGCTGCGTCTATTATGGTCGCAATTTCATTAACAATGAAAGATATCGTTCGTCTGCGTGTCCTTAACTTTATTGGCTGTGCACTCTTCACAGCATACGGCATCATGATTGACGCATGGCCAGTTGCAGCCACCAACGGCTTTATCGCTTGTGTAAACATCTACTTCCTTGCAAAAATGCAAAAGGAAAAAAAAACGGAAGCGATGAAAGCAGCGAAAGCTTAAATTAGCGATTAGCCTTTCAAATAATTCTGAAAAAGCCCAAATAGAGCGATCTATTTGGGCTTTTTTGTGTTTGTCGTTCTCAAGAGCTCGATTTGTGTGAACAAAACTTTTCAATTCAATGAGGCTTTCAACCGATCACATGTAAGCAACGTGATATTCGTTCTCTCGATACGCTTGAGTGTTGTTACGTCCGCTTTCTTTTGCTTGATAAAGCGCTTTGTCGGCTTTATCGATAGCGGTTTCAATGTCAGTCAGTGCTTGAGCATGGCAACAACCAGCGCTGATTGTTACTGGCGACACTAAGCCTTGAAGTTGCTCAACACATAGCCGTAACGCCTCTGATAATTCGAATAACTCATGTTCATCACAATCAAACGTCACCAAAATAAACTCTTCACCGCCATAGCGTGCAATCAAACGACGACGGTTAACAAATCTCTTAAGTGACTTTGCGACCGCACAGATAACTCGATCGCCTTGAGCGTGACCATATTGATCGTTGACCCGTTTGAAATGGTCAATATCAAGCAAGATGACGCCGACATTCGTTATCGGATAAGGTGAATTCTGAGTAATTTTCAGTTTTAGCTGCTCGATAAAACTCCGTCGACTAGGAAGCCCAGTAAGGTAATCTAGGCTTGCCACATCCAAGATTTTGAGATGACGATGCCGCAGGTAAAGAACCAACACGACAATAATGCTCAACAAACTTACAACCAAAGCCATCAAACTAATAAACAACAGGCTATGGTTTCGATTAAGCTCTTGCTCTAAGATACCTGCAGAAATGACCCAATTAAGATAAGGGTAAAACTTATAGAAGATTTTTTTGTTGGTCGTGCCACTATCACTGGAAATCGAGTAACTGAATTGACCTTCTGGTTTGGTGGCGATTCGATCAATAAGCAGTTCAGACGAGTAGCCTATTAAGGATTTCAATGATTTATGTTCATAATCCGGATGAAGCACTAAGTTACCTTGCAGATCGACAATGTATACATATCCGCTATCACCAAACGCGTACTTTCTAAGTTTGTTTTTTAAACCTTCAAGATCGACCAAATACATCAGTTCTTCTTTATAGGTCGTCGCAACCAAAGTGTTGCCACTCGGGAGCCTCATCGAATAAGCGACTTTGGCTCTACGGCTTATTTCATGAGGATTAGCGTGAAAGTACTCGATCATGCCAGAGTCAATAGTGAGCTGTTTTTGGATATGAGTAAGATGTCCGCGCTTCTGACCTTGCAAGAATGGATGATAAAGGTGGACGCCTTGGGGTGACATCAAATAGATATAACCCGATTGTCCAATATGCAATTCACGGGCAATTTGGCTTACCTGTTCAACTTCTTGTTCTGGCGTGGTATGCCATACATGAGACGCAACGGTATCCGTAATTCCTTTAAGATATGTCTTTATCGCCTCATTCACTGTGGTGTCGACAATATCGTAACTCGCGTTCACAATCGTACGAAAAAACAGTTGGTTAGATTCCAACAATGACCTTTCAGTTCGATTAAATTGAAAGGCAGAAAGAATCATCGACACGACGGCGAGCGCAATTGAAAAATTAAGAATGTATTTACGTCTGACTTTCAAGATTACCCCGTAGATTTATAATTTCAGGTAACGCTGTGACTTCTCTTATATACAGACTGTTTTATATCATGTTTTTATTTTTTACTGAACGAGTGTCGATATTTTCAAGGGTTTCTATACGCAATCTGTGACTTATGACAAAAACGCCGAACTGGATTCAGTTCGGCGTTTTAATTTTACGTTTAAATTGATGACTTAATTTATACTAACATCCTGATAAATAGACCTAAAAGCATTCGCATTTATTACCTATTACTACGCTCTATTGTCTATAAAGAGATTACTTAGCATTAAATTAAGAACAAACTTGAGTCCAGCTACCGTCGCTACCCGGTTCAGAACTTGTCCACCAGTTTGCTTGATAAACACTACCGTTATGAACCACTTGGTCGCCTGTGTTTGCGTGGCTTGGGTTACCCGCCCAATCTTTCTGAGGTAAGTCTGGGTAAACCGCTAAACCTGCTGTATCACATGTACCTGGGTTGGTGCCACCATCGCCAGGGTTACCGCCACCTGAACTGATATCACCTAATGGTAGATCTGGCTGCTCAAAGCTAAACGCGTAATCAACGCCACCGACATTCACCGCGTAGTTAGCAGGGCCAGAAATTGGCAAGTAATACACCATGTCTAGCTCATACACACCACCAGCTGGAAGCTCTTCCCATGTAGGTAAAGTAAATGCCACTCGGTGCATGGTTCCATCTAACCCACCGATGTTATCCGCACGAGTATGACCTGAAGCAATCACGGTCAAACCACCACCCGATTGATCTTTCGCGTTATCAGGCGCAGACACAGGAATATCGAATTGGAACTCAGTTCCACCCGGAAGAGCTTGCCCTGTGTTGTTCGTGAACGTGATCTTAGGGTTGATTGGGTAGTTTTGGTCACCGACTTTGAAGCCACCAACCGATACCGCGATATCTAGCGCTTCTGTTGGGATAGCACCCGTCGCTACCTTGTTTCCGTATGGAGTCGCAGACTTAAACTTATCGTAGATAGCTTTAGTCATGGTGTTACCCATGTGGAACTCACCGTTACCACTATTACACGCTTGCTCAGTCGTATCGATAGAGGTTCGGTTGCCATTCGCATCGAGTACATAACAGTTATAATCCCCTGCTAGTTCCCAGAACATGATGCCGCCAATCTCTTTGTCGATAACGTAGTCCGCTTTCACGTCGATAGACTGTTTATCTTCTGTTGAAAGGAATACGCCCTTCTCTGCGTTCCACAACCAAGGCGCAACCGCCACGCTGTCGTAGTTTCTCGTGTAAGTGCCCGTTAGAACATCTGAAGGATCATTCACTGGATCAAGCTTGTAAGCGTCAGCATAAGAACCCCAAATACCTTTCTCTAGGTTCTTCGCGTGCCACATTGGGTTAGAACCCGCGCCCATTTCGTTACCTTTTGGATCGGTATCGTGCCACATGTTGTCGATACCAATAGCGCCATGGCCACAGTTATTCTTCTCACCTTCACCTGTACCTGCTGAACATTCAGATTGGTTTGGCAGTGCTGCTCGGCCCCAAAGACCATTCTCACCACCCGTTACGCCTTGCCAACCACGCGTGTAGTAAGGCACACCGATGTTAATACGGCCTGCTGGCATAGAACCACGGAAGTAATGGTAAGCCCAATCCGTGTTCAGATAACCAATACCACCGTAAGCCGCAGTACCGTATACGTTCCACTGCGCTAGCTCTGAATCTTTACCTGTATCAAACAAGGCTGCGTTATGACCAACATGATCGTTCCACGCACCGTGAAGGTCGTAAGACATGATGTTCACGTAATCGAGGTACTTGGTTACATCGAATGTTTCCATACCGCGTAACAGGTAACCAGAAGAAGGCGCCGCGATCGTTAACATGTAGTGATTGCCATCTTGCGCAGAGGCTGCATCAAGCTTCTCACGTAGCACTTTCATCAACACTTGGTACGAAGCCCATAGGTATTGACGACGCGGCTCCATGAAGTCTTTGTCGTATGGATTACCGGCACCTGCCATTGAGGTTGGGTATTCGTAATCGATATCCAGACCATCGAACTGGTATTTACGCAACATTTCAACCGCGGAAGTGGCGAATGTTTCGATACCTTGATGATTGATAGAGCCATCGGCATTGGTTGTCATTGTGTAAAAACCACCATCAGCCACTCGACTGCCGTCAGTCGCGAAGTGACCACCGGTTTCTGCCCAACCACCGATTGAGATTAGCGTTTTCACGCCATGTTTTTTCTTCGCTGTCGCTAATGCACCAAAGTGACCTTTGAAGCCTAATGCAGGATCAACTTCCACACCCGGCCACTCTTTGCCAACCGCTGCGTTTTCAGGATCATTCACATCACCGACGTTTACTTTGCCATCTGAGCCGATGCTCACAAAAGCGTAGTTAATGTGTGTGAGTTGTTCCCAAGGGATGTCATTTACTAAGTAAGCCGCTTGTGGGTCATCCCCTGCACGCCAACTTGTGAAGTAACCAATAACACGACGTGGGTGATCCGCGCCCATTTTCTCACGACCTTCATCATCGTAAATCGTACAGTAAGGAACATCGACACCTTGAGTTTGATATAAGCCATCAGGGCGACATGTGCTCACTGTTGGAGCGCCATTCACAGTCAACGATGCCAACGCAGAATCTGCAGTCGCACCTTGGTCGTCTGTTGCTTTTGCGTAAACCGCTAAAGAACCCGCTTGAGTCGTTGTGTAATCTAACGTGTAAGGGCTCGTTGCTGCTGTACCCACAAGAGCACCCGCTACGTAGAAATCAACCTTATCAACCGTGCCATCGCTATCTGCTGCCGTTGCTGTCAGTGTGACTACACCACCAACATCAACAGATGTCACTGAAAGTGCAACTGAAACTGTCGGCGCTTCATTCCCTGGTTGTGCTGAATCAACAGAGACAGAAACCGCACTTGCAACACTTGCTGCGCCTTCATTATCCGTTGCAACAACAGAAACCTGATGATTACCCGACGTTGCAGCCCAAGTCGCTTCGAAAGGTGCCGCTGTGACTAACGCAACAGATGCGCCATCAACAAAGAACTCAACCGAAGCCACACTGCCATCAGAATCTAATGCTGTTGCACTCAATACAACATTATCGCCTTCAGTGATCACGTCAGAAGCAGAGGGTGCCGTTAATGAAGCTGTTGGCACTTCATTCGGCGTACCGCCACCTCCGTCGCCGCTACACACATCGACTTTCTTCCATTGTGCGTAGTCGCCTTCAAATTGGCTTGGGTTGTTATTTTGATTCCAGTAATTTGCCGTATAAGCACTGCCGTCATGTGAAACCTGATCACCACCTGTGTATACAGTGGCAGAGTCCCACGTTTCTAACGTTGAGCAATCCACAGCCGCATAGCTGTTGAACGCCATTAAGCATGACGCGGTGAGCGTACTGAGTGTAAAAACCTTCTTGGCCACTCTTCCTTGATTTAGGTGCATGTTAGCTATCCCTTAAGTTGTTGTTTCAAGATGTTTAATTTAAATGGGACTTTCCTCGCCACTTAAATCTCTTCGCAAAACAACTGTAGGTAACAGCGCCAATTTAACACCTAAAATATTCAGTATTTATAAAATGACTCGCATTAATTTGTTTATAGCATGCAATGAGTCGACACTTATTTTGCACCAACAACTAATATTAATTTATTTCGGAAAGCTAAAAAATAACGTCTCAAAAATCAGAAATGTGATTTGGATTCGAGAAAAAAATTCGTATCAAAACTAGCCAAAAAGTAGTGATTTAAAGGCGATTTGGGATTCTTTTGGGAATTCGCCCACTTTTTGATAACAAATGTGTTAGTATCGGCGGCTTTTTTGACGAACCTCACATTTCTATGCAAGTGTGGGAGAAATACATAGGCTTGAAAGAGCCAAATATAGCGAAGAAATAATGTCCAACTTGACGCAAGTCGCCAACGAAAACATCAACGCAGAATCTACTTCTATCGATTTCAATAAAGCTCAATCTTTGGGTGAAAAACTGGAACTCGGAAACCCAGTCTTTTGGCTTAGTGGCAGTTTTTTAACCCTCTTTGTCATCCTAGCCTTCACCAACACCTCCGTGTTGTCCGAACTTGTAAACATCGGCTTTAGTTATTCAACTAAATGGTTCGGTGCTTTCTGGCAAGTCCTACTACTTCTCAACTTCATTATCGGTTTAGTGCTTGCACTAGGTCGCACCGGCCACGTTCGCTTAGGAACGCTTGCCCTACCTGAAATGACCACCTTTAAATGGATGTCTATCGTCCTATGTACGCTGCTAGCCGGCGGTGGTGTGTTCTGGGCAGCCGCAGAGCCTATTGCTCACTTTGTTTCAGCTCCGCCACTGTATGGCAACGCAGATCCTCAAGCGATGGCGTTCAATGCTCTATCACAATCTTTCATGCACTGGGGTTTCCTTGCATGGGCAATCTTAGGTGGCTTGTCTTCCATCGTGTTAATGCACCTGCATTACGACAAAGGCCTTCCTCTTAAGCCTCGCACTCTGCTTTACCCAGTACTTGGCGACAAAGCGATTAACAGCTGGGTTGGTAACGTTGTCGACGCATGCAGCATCGTGGCTGTAGCCGCAGGTACTATCGGCCCTATCGGCTTCCTTGGCCTACAAATCAGCTACGCGCTAAGCGAACTGTTTGGCATTTCAGACAGCTTTGCAACTCAGAGTGTTGTTATTATCTTTGCTATCGCAATGTACACACTGTCTGCATTGAGTGGCGTGAACAAAGGTATCCAACTGGTCAGCCGTTACAACATCATCTTATCAGTGTGCCTAATCGGCTACATTCTGCTAGTAGGCCCAACGAGCTTCATCGTTGATGGCTACCTGCAAGGTATGGGCGAAATGGTTGATAACTTCATCCCAATGGCGCTATACCGCCAAGATACAGCATGGCTAGGCGGCTGGACGGTATTCTTCTGGGGGTGGTTCTTAGGTTATGGCCCAATGATGGCTATCTTCATTGCTCGCATCTCACGTGGCCGTACTATTCGCCAAATGATCGTTTCTATCAGCATCGTTGCACCGCTTGTAACGTGTTTCTGGTTCAGCATCGTTGGTGGTAGTGGTCTAGCGTTTGAATTAGAGAACCCAGGTGTGATTTCTAGCGCGTTCGAAGGCTTTAACCTTCCAGCTGTTCTTCTAGCAATTACAGCACAACTGCCGTTTCCTACTTTGATTGCGATTTTGTTCTTGATCCTGACGACCACGTTCATCGTGACAACAGGTGACTCAATGACTTACACAATCAGTGTGGTAATGACAGGAACAACAGAGCCAAACGCAGCCGTACGTACCTTCTGGGGTATCATCATGGGTGCGGTAGCGATCGCACTCATCTCAATGGGCTCTGGCGGCATCTCCGCTCTACAGTCGTTCATTGTAATCACTGCGGTTCCTGTTTCGTTCATCTTACTGCCATGCTTATGGCACGCTCCGAAGATCGCGAAACAGATGGCAAGAGATCAAGGTCTCGCTTAATACCTAATCCGATTTAGTTTCGGATAATCTAGAACACTAAAAAGCCACTCAAGTGATTCACCTGAGTGGCTTTGTTTTATCTGTTCGTTACTTGTATCGACGAATGCTTATTTCTACCGATAATTCAGCTTATTGAAACTTTTCACCCGCAGCAACCATGAATGACATCTCGACCAATAGTTCAGGATTAGCAAGTTCTGCTTTCACGCATGCACGGCTTGGCGCACAACCTTCAGGGAACCACGCTTCCCAAACTTCATTCAGTGCATCAAAGTTAGCGAAATCCGTTAGGTAAATAGTCACCGACAATACGCGAGATTTATCACTGTCTACCAAACTCATCATTTCTTCAGCTTGTTCGAAGATTTGCTGAACCTGACTCTTAATTCCTGCTGTTGTATCCGTCTCTGCCACTTCCACAAAGCTTGCGATACCGTTAAAAACAGTCACATCAGACCAACGCTTGGTCGGGTTAATTCTATGGATTTTCACTGGTTATACTCTTCTTATAATTAGGGTGAACATCAGCGTAATCTAATCCAAATCATGAATATTGAAAACAAAAATTGGAAAACTCGCGGCACCTTTTGAACAGCACTATCGCCTACACACTCTTTAGGTTCTCAACGTCACTAGCCTTTAAGTTCCTATCGAGACAATAAGTCGTTACCTATTAAGTTTTTAGATAAATATATTAAGTATTATTCACAGCGCGAAATTTAATCTGAGCTATTGCGGTCATATTCAGGGATTTTATTAAATGGAGTACTTTTATGCATGTTCAAACCTATGATTTAAAACAGAGTAACGTCGGATACAACCTAGGCGTGATTGGCGTAGCATTGGTGTTAGCTTGGATTGGTATTTATAAGTTTACGCCAACCGAAGCGATGCTCATTGAACCGCTAATCGCAAATCATCCAGCAATGAACTGGCTTTACAATCTGTTCTCAGTGCAAGCTGTGTCTAACATGGTGGGTGGCGCGGAGATCATTGTCGCGGTTGGACTGATCGTTGGATTTAAGAAACCGACAGTAGCTTTCTATTCAGGCATTGCGGCAGCGGCTATCTTTGTTGTGACACTTAGCTTCCTGATTACAACGCCAAACGCTTGGAAAGTATCGGATGGCATCTTAGTCACTAACTTCTTTTTAGTGAAAGACATCCTGTTTTTAGCGATCGCAATTAGCGTAATCGAACGGAATAAACCTCAGAAATAACTGTAAATCTAGAAGTGGCCAAAACCTAGAAGTAACCTTAAACCTTGAAATAAAAAGGCTCGAAGCTGGCTAGAAGGACGCTGCCAGCTTCTAATGTATAAGGCACTGATAGTCACCTAGTCAGGTAAAACCTTACGATAATAATTAGCATCTTGATGTTCTCCTTTGAACACCGCGTAGCTTTCGATATGCTCGACCAATTCAAAATCTGTGTTGGATAAGATTTTATTTGATCCAACATTACCCACTAGCGCATAAGCATCAACATATTTAAGGTTGGTCTGCTGCGTCAAATAGTCTAGAAACTGCTTTACTGCGTTAGACGCAATGCCTTTTGAGGCAAAGGAGTGACCTACTCGATAACCCAGTTCTCCACTTTCAGCGTTCTGGTCGATATCACGAACGTTGATTCGCCCACAAATAGTGCCATTAGCGTCTTTGATCAACATAGGAATCATCTCGCCGTTTTCATATTCAGCCAGAAAGTCGGTGATTTGCTCGGCCACACCTGCATTTGAATAGAAACGGTCTTCCCTAGCTGGAACAAATTGCTCAAACCACTCTCTATTTTCGACCTCAAAATCCAAGAGCGCACTTGCGTCATTCGGTTGAAGTAAGTGTAAAAATACATCCATGACAAATACTCTAATGTTTCCCTAAAAAGCCGCACCTTATGATTCATGAACCACGGCTTATTAATTTACGGTAAGTCTCTTAATTTCTTGGCTGGGTTGCCGGCGTAGATACCTTTCTCAGTGATGTCTTTCGTTACCACACTGCCCGCGCCGATTACTGCACCTTCACAAATGCTCACAGACAGAACCGTGGCATTAGAACCAATCGTGACGTTGTCAGCTATCAAGGTACGACCCCAGCTTTCAGGATTAGGATCTGGCTTGCCCTCTCTGAATAAGTCGTTGGCAAACATGACCCCGTGACCAACAAAGCAGTCACTTCCAATGGTCACATACTCGCAAATAAAGGTGTGAGATTGAATCTTACTTCTCGCACCTATCACGGTGTTCCTTTGAATCTCAACAAAGGGGCCAACGAACACATCATCTTTAAGCTCACAGCCATAAACGTTACTTGGTTCGATAATAGTGACATTCTCGCCACAGGTAATATCAGTAATCCGTGACTTTAATATTCTTGGACTTGCCATACTTCACTTCCTCTCGACATTAGCGTCAAAATTCAACCTAAGCGATTGTGCCGTATGCATTAAAGTGCATCAAATAGATGTGTTGAGAGTTGGTAATGGATCAAAGATTCTGCATAAATTAAAACAGTCCCACCAGCACAACTGACAACAACACCCCGCTAATAAAACTCGGGGCGTGGAATGGCCGAGCCCGAGATTTAATGTACTCTTTCTGAAGGTCTTCTTGGTAAGTTTTAACGGCGAGTTCTTTTACGTAATTATTTTGCATAATAAGCTCCTTCTTAATCAGTAAGAGAAGCTTAAGACTTGAAGTTAGGTTGAGGTAAAGCAAAAAATCAGATTAATTGAACACTTTATTTTTGTTACTCAAGGATTACCCTGAACACATCGTTATTCACGCCGCCAACATCTACTAACTCTCCCGGTTTCATTAGAAGCGAGGTGTTCAGCTGTCGTGTTGAACGTGGCTCTTTTGTTTCTCGAATCACTAACATATCGACAAAATAACCTGAGTCTTGCTTTGATATTGAGCCCGAAAACGTAACGCTTTCAACCCTATCGGCAAGGACTGAATTGAATGTTTTATCCTCTAAAACACCTGCGGAGATGGATGTATCACCATAAAATAGCGTAATGGTTGTTGGGTCGGGTACCAATTCTTGATTGGACGAACACCCTATTAAGGTAAGGCATAGCAGTAAAATGACTCGAAATTGCATAAGCTGGTTTTCTTTATTACGTCAAGCGTCTGTTTTTCTTATTAAAACACTTCAACCTTATAAATACCATATTTACGGGATAAGCTTAGGTGTGTCGCTTCGATGGATTTGAGTAATGAGGTGAACGGATCAGATCACGGCCTGTTGAATTTGCTCCCTGTTTGGAAACTAAAGCCGAGATCTGATCGATATTATCGAGAAGGGTTCAATTGATTTAAGCAACAACGTCTTGTGGAGGTGTCCCTTCACAGTTAGAAACGACAGCATCAATTTGTACTAAAGCATTCATTGGGATTTCTGAAACCCCGACTACCGTTCTTGCAGGCAGCTCAGCGCTAAAGAATGTGGTGTAGATTTCGTTTACCGCATCAATATCTGAAATATCCTTAAGTTGAATATTAATTTTCACCGTATCGTCCATGCTATGGTCAACGCTTTCAATTATCGTCTTAATATTGTTTAAACATTGTTCAGCTTGTTCTTTTACCCCACCAGCAACAATTTCATTTGTTTTCGGATCTAAAGGTAATTGTCCTGAAATATGATTGTAGTGAGAGAAAGCCACTGTGTGCGAATAAGGCATAAATGGTGCAGCATCGGTATTATTGGCTTCTATTACCAGTAAACGAGTGTCTTCAGGTAATTGTGGCGGTGTACCGTCGCCATGTGAAATTGATGTATCGATTTGCACTAAAGCACCCATTGGTAATTCAGCTGCGTTAACAACGGTACGAGCAGGGACATAGCTTGGGAAGAATTTAGCACATACTTCATTTACCACTTCCGCGTCTGCGATATTTTTTAGGTAGATAGTCGTTTTAACCACATCATTCATGACATGACCGATACTTTCTAGAATAGCTTTAATGTTTGATAGACATTGTGCTGTTTGTGCTTCGATATCACCATCAACTAACTCACCTGTGGCTACATCTATAGGCAACTGAGCTGAAAGATTGTTGTAGTGAGAAAAGGCGGCAGTCTGTGTGGACACAGCACTTTGAGGCGCATTATCCGTATTTCTTGATACCTTAATTAGCGCGCAAGGTGCTTGTGGTTTAGTGCCTTCACCGTTAGAAATGAGAGCATCCATTTGAACTAGCGCATCGCTGTTTGGCAGTGCAGCGACACCCACGACAGTACGTGTTGGCAGGCTGTTGTGGAAGAAGCTTTTGTAAACTTCATCAATAGCATCGATATCAGAAATATTCTTAACGAAAACATTAATCTTCACGACATCATCCATAACATGGTCGATGCTTTCAACAATCGCTTTAATATTATTCAAACATTGTGCTGCTTGATCTTTAATATCACCGATGACTATTTCACCCGTTTTAGGATCAATCGGAAGTTGCGCAGAAAAGTTATTATAATGAGAAAAAGCGACCGTTTGTGTAGATACAGAATTTATTGGTGCGTTTTCAGTGTTTCTTGAAATTTTAATGATATCGCTACTCATCGGTATTATCCTTTTAATAAAATAGGTATACGTATTTATATTTAACAATCGTATTTGGAAGAATGATTAAAGTAGCGCCATGTTAGTTTAATTGTTTTAGGAGAAACGTGATAACCGTCAGGCTATCACTTTACTATAAATCAGCACGTTACAGAATAATTAGTCACAACACGACTAATTATCCGCAATACGGTCGCTAACCGAGTAATAAATTCTTTTTATTTTTGAATATATTCAACAATCATGAATACTCTCTCAGATAGAGTGAAGAATAATTTTAGTAATTTAGAAAGAATTTGATAGATCGTTCACACTAAAGTTCTTAAAAACCGCTTACTGACTGTATTGTTTGATTTTCATTCTTATATACGTGCATAAAGTCTTAACCTAAATAACTAATTATTTTAGAGCGCTTTTACTATATAAATACATTAATAATAAATTAGAAATTCAAATACCAACATACTGAAATTACCTACAATTCAATACATTTGCTCATCTTGATTAACAAGGGAGTGATGTTCTCATAAGTTGTCCCTTTTCTAAGCCTGCTCTCTCACAACAGCCTGAGTAAATAGCTCATAGCTGAAACATGTTATGCATCAGACAAATAACTCTTATGTTTCAAGGTCATTATCCAACATATGCACGCCAAGATAGTATGCACGAAACATGAAGATCACTTATCGCTTCATTACGTTTAAAGCTATTTGTCGACCTCGAAGAGAGTTCAATATCAATGATTAAACGAATTTGTTTGGTCAACTTGAGGATTAGAAAGTGAACAAAAGAACGAAACTGTTAGGCCTGAGCCTAGTTATGACCTCCCTCTCTGCTCTTGCTGGTGGTGGCTACATCACAGACCCAACCACTCACATTTCATTCAATTACGACAACGTGACCCTTGAGGTTGCTCAGCAAGAGCTTGCGACATGCCAAGGTGTTGCTGAGTCAACGCTGACAGCACCTACAGACACCAAAAAAGGAAGCGGCGTAAAAGGCGCAGCGAAAGGGGCGGCCGCTGGCGCTGCTGTTGGCGCGATCTCTGGTGGCTCTGGATCTGACGCAGCCAAGACTGGTGCGGCGATTGGTGTTGTATCCGGTAGAGTTAGCGGCCGACGATCAGGGGCTCAGGCTGAAGAAGATAACAAAGCCATGTATGCGACGGTGTTGAGAAACTGCATGACTGATAAGAAATATAACGCCCTGAACTAAGGAGATTCGGCAATGACAAAACTCATTAAAACAAGAGTGTTAGCGGCTCTATTGGCAGGGTTTTCAGCTCCCTCTATGGCTGATATTGCGTTCGGCTTGGGGTATCAGGAGGGTGATAAACTCTCATCTCAATACGTCGACCTGATGTTTCGTGGTGACCTACTTGAGATTGGCGGTGAGTACCAGAACAGAAAGCGTGATGACCAACTAGAAGACTACGACCAAGACGCGATCAGTGAAGGCATGGCGTTTTTAAAGGTAGGCGCAGGTTACAGCTTCCCGCTTAAACGCATCACGGTTCGCCCTTATTATAATTTCGGCATAGGTGGCGCTCAGCTCAGCGACGAGGTTGATGACGCGGCCAACCCTGACGCAACCTATTTCAACGCCCTCGGTGTATCGACTAAATGGAAGTTTGCAGAGCTAAAAATGGAATGGAGAAACTACCAAGTGGACAGCGGCGAGTCAGAGGGTGAGGATCTACCTTATGACATTGATGAGGATACGTTTAACGTGTCTATTGGCATGGCATTCTAGCGATTGATTTTATGGGGCTAAACAAACTCGTTAGAGCAGTGAAGCCTTCTACTTCCTCTCCCGCCAGTCAACAATATAAAGAACTACACCGCTCTTGGAGTAGTATTGAAGTGGCGCTTAAATTCGCGACTGAATTGGGATGGGCTAGAATAACCGACTCGACGAGCAGCATCGCTAATTCGCAGGCCTTCTAGTTGAATCAGCTCTTTGGCTTTGTTGAGCCTGACCTTCTTCAAGTATTGAAGAGGTGATTCAAACGTGACATTACGGAATGCATTGTGGAAGGCAGACACGCTCATGTTGGCTTCGTCAGCAAGCGATTGAACGGTGATGGTTTGGTCGTACTCTTCATGCACTTTAGACAGCGCTTTGGCGACACGTGCGTAATGGCCATCATGATGAGCTAAATCAAACAGCACACGCCCTTCTGAACCGGTTAATGCGCGGTAGACAATCTCTGTCACCATAGCATCGCCCAAGATGTTGGCTTCAATGTCGCAATGTAGCGTTTTGACCAATCGAGTAAAGCTCTCTAGCATTTGCTCTTCCATTGGCGTCGATTCTAAGCCACTCGAGTTCTGTTTGTGCTTGTTGCAGTAGCTCTCTAAAAAGCCCTGGTCTTCGAGCTTTTTTACTAAGCTATGCAAGCGTTGAGAATCAATGCTAATCGACAAGCCAAGCAATGGCTCGCCATTAACAGGTAAGGCTTCACACTCCAACGGCATTGGCACACCCACCACAAGATAATCACCTGCAGCGTAAGTCACTGGCCTTTCGCCAATGTAGATGTTCTTTTTACCCTGTCCGAGCATGATAATGCCAGACTGGTAAGTAAATGGCTGACGCTGATTCCCGCCACTGCTTCTATACAACCACACGCCGCTAATTTCAGTTTCTCTGATCCCTTCGAGATCATCCCAACCTTTGTGTTCTACATAAGACTGTAATAACTGAGCGAGTGTTTTCATAAGTGGCGACTTTCCATTCCAAGTGCTAAGAGTAAGTAAGCTAAAGCAGAGGAAGAATATCAAGTTTGTAGAAATAGGCAATTTATTTGGAGGAACAGCTCTTCAGTGACCTAGATTACTGTACTAATATGCAAATATAGAAATTGAGCAATAAACCAAAATAACAAATTTCGCTTTACACAAGGAATCTCTGATGCAATTTACTTACGTTAACCCTACTGTTATCCATTTCGGTCAAGGCCAAATCAATGCTATCAGCCAAGCGGTTGATACTTCAAAGAAAGTACTAGTCATCTATGGTGGCGGTTCAATCAAGAGCAATGGTGTTTACGACCAAGTTGTAGAATCTTTAAAAGATCACTCTTGGATTGAGTTCTCTGGCGTTGAAGCAAACCCAACCAAAGAGACGCTAGACAAAGCAGTCGCTCTTGTTAAAGAAGAAAACGTAGAGTTCATTATCGCTGTTGGCGGTGGTTCAGTAATCGACGGCTCTAAGTACGTTGCTGCAGCGGCTAAATATGACGGCGACGGTTGGGACATTCTAACGGGCAAACACCAAGTAACTGAAGCGACGCCTATCGGTGCGGTACTGACACTTCCTGCGACAGGTTCTGAATCTAACATGGGCGCGGTAATCACGCGTAAAGCGACTCAAGAGAAGCTTGCTTTCCTTAACCCTGCAGTACAGCCTAAGTTTGCGGTTATGGACCCAGATGTAATGAAGTCTCTACCTGAGCGCCAACTGATCAACGGTTTAGTTGATGCGTGGGTTCACGTATGTGAGCAATATATCACGATGCCAACAGACGCGATGGTTCAGGACGGTTACGCAGAAACACTGCTTAAGAACCTGCTTGTACTGGGTAAGCAATACGACGAGCGTGACAACGACGCATGGCGCGCAAACCTAATGTGGACAGCAAACCAAGCGCTTAACGGCCTGATTGGTACGGGTGTTCCTCAAGATTGGGCAACTCACATGATTGGTCACGAATTCACTGCACTATGGCACGTAGACCACGCGCGCTCACTTGCGATTGTTCAACCTTCACTACTTCGTAACCAAATCGAAGCGAAACGTGGCAAGCTAGAGCAAATGGGTCGTAACGTATTTGGCCTAGAAGCGGGTACTGATTTAGCAGAACGCACAATCGCTGCAATCGAAGCCTTCTACCACAGCCTAGACGTAGCAACCATGTTCGACGGCTACGAAACAAACAAAGCAACGGCGATTAACAACGTTGTCGCTCAACTTGAATCACACGGTTACCTGCAACTTGGCGAAAACCAAGCAATCACACCTGAGAAAACACGTGAAATTCTAGAGTCTGCGATTCACTAAAAATCGGGAAAAAGAATGAAAACAAAGATAGTGGTCATACAACGATGAATTTTCACATCTGACTGAACCCATTACTTTTTTCTTTCGTACAACAGAAGCAGCGTTCATTTTGAGCGCTGCTTTTTAATTTGCCCTACAAGATGCTATTAAATTCTCATAAGTCCCTAATTTTATGTGCAATCATATTTCTATATTGTTAAGGTAAACCTGTCTCTTTACTAGGTATGAACAACGATTTGAACAATCTCAAGGAAATGGTTAAGTTTAAGTCACTTAACAAGTGGTATGGTGATTTTCATGCCCTAAAGGATATCGATTTAAATATTGAACAAGGAGAGATAGTGGTGATTTGCGGGCCGTCTGGTTCGGGTAAATCAACCTTGATCCGTTGCATCAATCAGCTAGAACCTTTCGAAAGTGGCGAACTTTCCGTGCTAGAGCAAGTACTCCCGAGTAAGTTCAACACACCGGGCCAAGTCGGAATGGTGTTTCAGCACTTTCATTTATTCCCCCATCTTACCGTGCTTGAGAACCTTACTCTTTCTCCAATTCGTACGCTTAAAAAAAGCAAACAAGAAGCCGAAAAGATAGCAATGCACTATCTCGAGCGTGTGCACATTGCAGAACAAGCCAACAAATACCCAGTGCAACTTTCTGGCGGCCAGCAACAACGCGTGGCTATCGCCCGTTCTCTGTGCATGAAGCCGGAATTACTCTTGTTTGACGAACCCACTTCAGCGCTTGATCCGGAGATGATCAACGAAGTGCTCGATGTGATGGTTGAACTGGCGAGCGAAGGCATCACGATGGTGTGTGTCACCCATGAAATGGGCTTTGCAAAACAAGTGGCCGACCGCGTTATCTTCATGGATGAAGGACAAATTGTGGAATCGAATACTCCACAAGCGCTCTTTGAAAACCCTCAACATGAACGTACTCAAGCGTTCCTAAATCAGATCCTGACTTATTGATGTTGATTCGATTTATTAAACCCGCCCTTTCCGCTCTAGTACAAATTGTTGTACTGGTGGCTGCTGTTGTTTGGATTCTCGATTCTGGCGCACAAACAATGGGATACAGCTGGCAATGGGAGCGCGTGCCGGACTATATTGCTTTCTATGAAGATGGCGAATGGTGGCCTGCTGAATTAGTTGAAGGGCTACTGGTGACCATCAATATCTCTCTGATTTCTTTGGTCGCGACACTGATCATCGGCTTAACGACGGCGCTATTGAGAAACTCAAATTCTGTAGTTGGACGCACCTTAGCCACCAGCTATGTTGAGTTGATTCGTAACACGCCGTTATTAGTACAAATCTATTTGCTCTATTTTGTGTTTGGCCCCGTATTAGGGCTCGATCGTTTTAGCACTGCCGTTTTAGCCTTGGCACTTTTCCAAGGTGCTTACACCGCCGAAATCTTCCGTGCTGGTTTAAACGGTATTGCAAGAGGACAATTTGAAGCAGCTCAATCTTTGGGCTTATCAAAGACCTATACTTACTGGGATGTGATTCTTCCTCAGGTGGTGCAACGCACCTTGCCACCTTTGACTAACGAAGTGATCTCTCTTATCAAAAACTCTTCGATTGTCAGTGTCATGGCTATCTTTGACCTAACAACCGAAGCCAGAAACATCGTTTCTGAAACCGCGATGCCATTTGAGATTTGGTTCTCTGTGGCGATCATTTACCTTGCACTTACACTTTCACTTTCTGCCGTTGCAGCTTGGCTCGAGCATAAGCTCGGAGCTAACTGGCGAACACAATAAGGATTTATCAGCATGAAGCTATTTAAAACCGCAATTACAGCCCTACTTGCGCTTGCCGTCAGTTTGCCTGCACTTGCTTCTGAAACGCCTAACCTAGACAAAATCAACGAACGTGGCTCTCTACGCGTTGGCATGTCGACGTTTGTTCCTTGGGCGATGCGTAACAAGCAAGGCGATCTTGTAGGCTTCGAAATCGACGTGGCGAAACGCCTTGCCGAAGATTCGGGCTGGAAAGTCGAGTTCGTTCCCACGGCATGGGACGGCATCATCCCTTCTCTACTTTCGAACAAGTTTGATGTGATCATCGGCGGTATGTCTATCACTGAAGCTCGCGCTAAAAGCGTATTGTTCACTGAACCTTACTCGCATTCTGGCGTTCAACTGGCGGCGAATAAAGAGCTAGCAGAAGGTTTTACACAAATCTCTGATTTTGATTCTCGCCGTGTGAAAATTGCCGCTCGTCGTGGTGCATTCACGGTTCAAGTAGCTCGTGAAACCTTCCCTAAAGCGAAAGTTTTACAGTTCGATGACGATGCTCAAGCATTCCAAGAAGTATTAAACGGCAACGCGCACGCGGTGATCGCGTCTAGCCCGAAACCAGAACATGAAACGATTAAAAACGCAGACACGCTATTTATTCCATTCGAAGAACGCCTATCAAAAGGTAATGAAGCATTTGCAGTTCGCCTAGGTGAAACTGACAAGACCGAATTCTTCAACGAGTGGATCAAAGCACGTACTGAAGACGGTTGGTTGAAAGAGCGTTACGAGTACTGGTTCTCTACTCTAGATTGGCAAGACCAGATTGCTCAAGGTCAGTAATCAAAACTATTGCTAGTGAATCGAGGCAGTGCAGTGTTTGCGCTGCCTTGTTAAACACAACGAGAAAGCTATAACCTCATAGCCACCTCTCACAACACATCAATTATTATCGTTTAAACAGGAATGACGTGAGTAGTACTAGCGCATTAACAACACCTAAGCCCAACGTTCATATGAAGCCTTGGTATCAACGCCTTAACCTTTTAGATGGCGTGTTACTCGCTGTCATTTGTGTATTTGCAGGCTGGCTTTATTATCGTTCCGCTGTTGGTATTAACTACCAGTGGCGTTGGGAAGATGCGTTTACCCTGATTTTCATTCCACCTTCTCAAGGTAATATTCCTTACTTTTTCCAAGGCTTGATCGCAACGCTGCGCTTGAGTGTTTGGAGCATGGTATTAGCACTTTCTTTTGGCACATTACTTGGCGTTGCTAGGCACTCTAAAATCACTTTCTTTCGTACCCCTGCTCTGATTTTTATCCAGCTGGTTCGAAATATTCCACCACTGGTTTTTGTCTTCATATTCTATTTTTTCGTTTCTAACCAACTGATTCCATTACTTGGTTTAGAAAGTATCTTGCGTGAACACAACGGCGATATTAACGCTGTTCAAGCCTTTCTGTTTGGTCCTGCTAACCTTTGGGAAAACTTAGCGTCTGGCGTTATCTGTATTGGTTTGCTTTCTTCTGCTTACATTGCTGAAGTGATTCGAGCTGGCTTAGAAAGTATTCCTAAAGGGCAATGGGAAGCGGCCGATTCACTCGGCTTATCGGCATTGTCTAAGTATCGATTTGTGGTTGGCCCGCAAGTATTAACGGCCATCACACCACCTTTGGCTGGCCAAGCCATCTCTTTGGTTAAAGACACGTCGATTGTGTCTCTGATTTCGATCCAAGAGATGACGTTTGTTGGTACTGAAATGGCAAACTCTTCAGGTTTGATCTTCGAGATCTGGTTAATTGTAGGCTTCGTATATTTTGCTTTGTGCTTTGCGCTTTCACGTCTGTTCAAAATGATTGAGCAACGCTCTAGTGCCTATCTCAACCATCAATAACACCACCAATCAAAAATACGAATTCACCAGACTATTCATCGCCCTTATCAATTTCACCTGATTGGTTTAAGCTATTGACCAATCAGGATTTATCCCTTCATATTTCTTCTCAGAAACACAGCAAAATGCTCGCCTAATCACTATACTTAAAGTATCGAACTACGTTGATTCTTCTCAAGGACATCACTCAACATGGACAATCATAAAGAAAGAGCTTTTTACGCCGTTGTTGGCGCATTGGTTGGAGACGCCGCTTCAATGGGGCTACACTGGCTGTATGACCAAGAGAGGATCTTACACGTAGCGGGTTTTGAGCCAGAATTTCGTTCACCGAATCAGTTCGATTACCAAGACAAGGGCTACTTTGCGCACCAAGGTAAAACCGCAGGCGAGCAATCGCAATATGGTGCTCAGCTATTGGCGATGGTCGATAGCTTAGTCGACAACCAACAGTACGATGAAGCGAGCTACATCAAGCACTTCCGCTTCTGGTTTGATTTCGGTGGTAGTTGGCGAGGCTATATTGATAAAGCGACTCGTATGAGCTTGTTGAACATCCATCAATTAGAATTGGCAAACGCCCCAATTACAGCCTGTGGCGCGGATGATACACAGCTCCCCGCAGTCTCAAAGATCATTCCATTAGTGGCGTGTACTTATACCTCTCACACTTTGCCAGCGATGGTAGAGAGCGCGGTACGAGTGACCAACAACAACGACAAAGCCGTGGAATGGGCACAAGCTATCACCCTACTGATTCAAGCGGCAATTCAAGGCAACTCGCCACTGCAATCGGTAGAAATGGTACGACAAACTTGTAGCAAGTTCATACACGATCAAATCGACGAAGCTCTGGCTGATCCTGAGCTTTCGATTACAGATGCCGCGAAGAAGTTCGGATTACATTGCGAACTGAGTGCTGCGTTCCCCTTGCTGATACGCATCATTGCGGGTGCTCAGAGTTATCAACAAGGCATTCGCGACAATATCTTATGTGGTGGTGACAGCTGCGGGCGTGCGATTGTAATTGGCGCGGTATTAGCGGCGTGTTTCTACGAAGGAGATGGCGAAATTCCAACCGAATGGCTAAAACAAGTTGAATTCAATGGTGGCGTGCTGTCTTTGCCTATTGAGTGATTTCCACAATAACGAACTAAAGTCTGACATAAGACAAGCACACTTCTAGGTCGGAGGCTGTCGTTCCTATAAGGTTGGAACACACTGTGACAACTCATTCTTCAGCCAAACCACAAACGGGCTTTCAGGCTCATCATGGTTGCTATCTTGTGTGAGCAATATGTACTGATGACCGGAAGGTACAAAGCCAAACGGTGCGATTAAGTTGCCCCTATTCAAATCATCAACCACCAATGGATAAGATCCAAGAGCCGCTCCTAGCCCATCAACGGCCGCTTGAAAGCAGAAATAGAAGTGTGCAAAGGTCTGGTTTGAAATAGCTTGCGGCACCATTCGGCGATCAAATTCACTACCTTTGGTGATAGATGTCCAGTGGCTCCAAGCGTTTGGTCGCGTGCTGCTGTGCAGTAATTTCACATCGGCTAGCTTGTCTTTGACCTGTTGCCAGTAATCAGGCGAGAACACCGGGCCAACCCATTCTTCGACTAACGGAATCTGTTTGTAATGCTCGGTTACGTTGAAGTCGTCTCGGCGAATGGCCATATCTAATCCAGTTGCGCCTAATGTCACAGGTCCACCTGCGGTAGACAATCGAACATCAATTCCCGATTCGTTATAGAAATCACCGAGTCGAGGCATTAACCAACGCATGGTCAATGTGGGTTCGCATGAAACTTCCAACGCTTGATGATTCAGCTGATTAAGCTTGTGGACTCCAGTATCCAATGCTTGGAACGCTTGCTCTGTGTAACTTTTGAGTAATTTCCCCTCTTTGGTGAGACACACATTCCTGCCCTGTTTGTAGAATAAAACTTGGGATAAGTGATTTTCCAATACCTTGATCTGCTTACTCACTGCGCCATGTGTGATATTGAGTTTATCCGCCGCTTCACTGTAACTGCTCGAATGCGCTGCTACGTGGAAAATATGAAATGCTTTCAAATGTCTCATGTGTGACTTTTCCTCACAGATAGGTGGAATTCATTTCGATTATAGACAGCAATAAAAAACCATACAATGCTGGCTCATCAAATATAAAGAGTTGGAGTCATTATGGAGTGGTTAAGCCTAGCAGTATTGGGACTATTGATTGTTATCAGCCCAGGAGCTGATTTCGTTTTAGTTTTGAAAAACAGTGTCAATCAAGGAAGACAAGCAGGGATTTGGACTGCAATAGGTGTGAGTTTAGCCATTTGTGTTCACATCAGTTACTCAATGCTTGGGATCAGTTACTTAATCTCACAGAATGAGCAGCTGTTTGATATGATCAGGTACGCAGGCGCAGCCTACCTTATTTATCTAGGGCTAAAAGGTATCTTGAGTGCGGACAACAAGCTTGCACCTATGGAAGATGCAAAGCAAAGCACCAGTGTTTGGCGCTATTTAGCCCAAGGCTTTTTATGTAACGTGCTCAACCCAAAAACCATGTTGTTCTTCTTGAGCATCTTCAGCCAAGTTATCTCACCTGATGCAGAAAACCAGCATGTCGCACTCGGCTATGGGCTTTATATGATCGTTCTTCACGGCTTATGGTTTGGAATTGTCGCTATGCTGTTTACTTCGAATACATTGCAAAAGCATCTATTGAGAGCAAAGAAAAGGCTTAATCAAGCGTGTGGATTTGGCTTACTGACGTTCGGAGCACTGTTGGCGATCAAATCGTAAACAAGCGAGTCAGAAATAGAAAGCGATTCAAAACGACTGAATCGCATCTAACTGGGTCTTGGTAAACCTCTAAACAAGATTCATCGGTTTAATATCGGCACTATCAGGGAAGATAGTGTTGAGTTGTTTCACTTCTATCGATAAATGTTGGTTGAGCACGCCCTTGATAACCGAACGCATATCAGTCGTTGGATTAAGGTCTCGGCCTTCATATAGTTGGCTTTGGCTCAAGCCCGGCCAATTGGCAATAACCTTACCACCCGCTCCTTTCAACGATGGCAGCGCACCACCCTCAACAAACATGACGTTGCCGGTGCCATGATCGGTGCCTTTAGTGCCATTTTCTTTTGCTGTTCGACCAAATTCACTGGCCGCGATGATCACGGTCTTCTGCCAACGATCACCTAGTGACGCCTTGAGAGCCGCTAACCCAACATCCAAAGTTTTAAGTTGATTACTCAACCGCCCATTTACGCTACCTTGATTGGCATGAGTGTCCCATCCACCCAATTCTAACGCTGCGATATTTGGTCCGTTATCAGCCGATAAGATATCGCCTGTTTTACCCATCAATGATTTAAACTGTTTGCCAACACCTTGGTCTCCCACAAGTTGATCTATCTTCATGACACTTTCGAAGTTTGAAGACAGCATTTGGTCACTTTGAAACAACTCTTCCAGCAGTTCTGTTTGTTTATCACGTGTTTTCAAGCGGTTTGGGTACCAACTTGCCACGGTCGATTCGCCCTGCATGATGAGTGGTAAACCCG
The DNA here is from genome assembly GCF_023161725.1 of Vibrio sp. 1CM24A. Taxonomy (NCBI): domain Bacteria; kingdom Pseudomonadati; phylum Pseudomonadota; class Gammaproteobacteria; order Vibrionales; family Vibrionaceae; genus Vibrio; species Vibrio sp. 1CM24A. The sequence continues at coordinate 157,134 of NZ_JALNTS010000001.1, read as the reverse complement.
AATCAATTGCGATTCCATCGTATTTTTCTGAACTCAACGTGAGTAAACGGTTAATCCACCCTACGGTGTTAAACGGGTCGGAAGTGCCATTCTCTAATATCTTCTGTCCATCGAAATGTGAGCGCTCGCGATAAGCGGTTGAACAAGCGTGTACAAAGCTGAGTTCGTTACTCTCATACCACTGATGGCATTGCTTTAGGGATGGGTGAAGCCCAAAGAAATCATCCAACTTCAATAGCTGCTCTGGTTTTAATCCGATGTAGGGTCTCAAATTAGAGTAATCCGGATCGGCATGCGGCACTACAACATTTAAACCATCCATCGCGCCACGCAGTGATACCCAAATGAAGATATTGTCTGAAGCTGTTTTGGCAAAGCTTGGAAATGGCACCATCGCACTGACGCCAACAGCCGCCGCAATGCCCATGAACTGACGGCGGTTAATGCTATGTGGCACTTTATTCTGAGAACAATCTGGCTTTTTCATACCCACTCCTAACGATATTGAAACTGCGGGCTTAGCCACAACAAGGAAAGTTGCATTGCAGCACTGTCGGCTTTGTTCAATACAATTTGGGTGTGTTCATTAATAGCATCGCCATATAAACCCGCGATCACTTTATCCACTACCGCTTTCGGCTTAACTCCTGACGCTTTAGCCGATTTTATTGCAGCAGACGCAAGCCTATTCGCAACTTGCATACGTTGAGTTAACGCCGAAGGGCTATTGTAGTCTCTGTCTTGATCCGACCATCCTGCTGGTGAACCCGGTTTAAAAGGAGGCTGCCCTAAATTGTTGAGTGCATTGAATGCCTGTTTCTCATTTAAAGAAATATCGGCACTACGAAGGACGGCAAACAACCACTCCTTCGGCGGTCTAAAACGATTGGGGTTAGGTTTATTCGCCTCAGCGCTGTTCAATAACAGTCGATAAATAGGCAGTAAATCTCCCTCGCCTTTCAGATATTCAGCAACCATTTGCTCTGAGAGTTCTTTAGGCGTGTCGCCAATGAAATGCTGGCATAGCTTACCAACCAAGTGCGTAGCAGTGTCTTTGTGGGTCGCTAAGGTTTGTAAACAAGACTCTCCTTGCGAGACGCCGGATTGAGAATAAGACTTGCCAAGTAGTGTGATACTTCCTGGCTCATGCAGGTTATTAGCAAATCGAAACCCAGCATCAGGAGATTTGAATTTAATGCCCCAACCTGAGATGGCTTTTGCTAAAGCAATAACATCTTGCTGAGTGTAAGAACCATCAACGCCAAGAGTGTGGAGTTCTAAGATCTCACGAGCGAGATTTTCATTGAGTCCCTTATTACGGCGCTTTCCGACTTTTTAATTAGGACCAATCGAGAGTTGATTGTCGAGATACAGAAGCATCGCAGGATGTTTAGAAGAAGCCATCAGCATGTCGCCAAAGTTACCATTCCAATGCTGGCGAACCACATCGTTTTCAATGCTAGCGGCCAAAGGCATCAGTTTTCGATTATCGACCGAGATGGCGAAGTGATTGCTCCAAAACTGAATGATGCGCTCTTGAAAACCATAAGGCGTTTCAACACTTTGTAGGTGGCGAGCTTGAGCTTGTTGTCGATACTGCGTTCGAAGAAAAGACTGCGCTTCTTTCTTCGTGGCTTGCATCTGTTGTTCGTCACCCTTGGCCTTCATTCGTTGTACACGATTCTCACCTACTTTAATCAGAGTAGATTCGGTACTCGGTAAATCTTGTATAGCTTGGTGAACGAATGGCTTTTTATCCAACTGTTCTAAAGGAGAATAATAGGTTGTTTGACCTAATCTAGGCCCTAAACCAAACCTTTGTTCACCCACGATTTTTGAAGTCGGGTAATAATTCATTGCACACTCCCTTACGCTCGATCTTTTCTAAGTGTAATCGCTTAGTCATCAAGCATAGGGAGCTTTAAAAGATTTTACGTTAGATGAGTGTCAGGTACCTATCAAGTTACCGACACGGTGTGATTATTTTGAATGAATGTCTATTTACGCCACATATAGACAAACTGGTCGTTTTGCGAGGTGATTTCAAAGCCAAACCTCAAGTACAACCCCCCAACTCGATTACCTTGTAGGTAACAAAGTTCGACGCGTTTATTGAGGCTGTCAGCCTTAACTAAGCAATCTTTCAATACTTGGCTGCCAATGCCCTTTCCATGATACTCAGGCAGTAAGAAGAATCGGCAAAAATAGAAGTGCTCACCTTTGTCTTGCAACAACACACTGCCAATCGCTTTACCTTGATATTCAATGATTTCAGGCCGTTCTTCTGCCCACTCTTCGGCGTGTATATCTCGTTGAATTTGTTCATCCCAACCAAATACGGCCTTGATAGGTTCAAACTCAGCAGCCTTCTTAAGCTCAAACAGAAATTCATAATCTGATGACTGAGCAGATCTTGTTGAATACTTCAAAATACCTCCAACAATAATTGGCTATGGTTTCATTTTCGTTTAACCCGGAACTCGACCACCCCGATAAAACTAAATGCCACGCTAAATGTTCATTTTGGTTCTAGTTGGTAACGTAAGACTTCGTGTTTATCTTGCTCTGAATAAAAGGTATTCAGGAATTTTCCACCGCACTTCTCTATCACCTTTTGCGAAGCAATATTGCCCCTCTCACAGGTAATGATAGCGCTTTCGGTCAATACGTGTCGTTGAACCCAAGACAACATATGACTTGCGATACCCCGCCTTCTGGCTTGCGGCAGCGTCTCATATCCGATATGTCCAATGACATCGTGGATGTACGGACTGGTACCATGACGAACTCTTATCACTCCAAGAATACGCCCAGACTCGAAACAAAAATAAGTAGAAGCAGGCGTCCACCCTTCTGGCAAACCCTCACCTTTTGAATAAGCAATTCGTCTTTCTAAATAGGCATCACTGCCATCAGAAATACCCGTGTAAATATCTAACCCATCTTCAACACAGGCGTTCACATAGTGATGAAAGGCAGTTGAATGCGAAAGAGCAGCTTTAACCATGTCCATATGATGTTGATTCTCCTACGGCTTCTACACTATTTAGTTCAGGAGCGACTCGCAATTTTGACCCATTATCGACTATTGCTTCTTAACGTACTTCGCCGTAACCAGCATTTCACCGCCACCATCCAACTTGCAATCTAGTTGGTGATCTTTGCCTTCGTTTATACGTCGAATCACGGCTTTAGTGCCGATTTTCAATACGCTAGAACTGCCTTTAATTTTTAGATCTTTAATGAAGGTAACTTTATCGCCACTTTCCAATACAACGCCATTCACGTCCTTAACACGCGCGGCTTCTCTTTCTAAACGCTCTTCTTCTGGGTTCCATTCGTAGGCGCACTCAGGGCAGATTAGGTTGTTTTGGTCTGGGTAGACATATTCAGATTGGCATTGCGGACAAGGAGGTAGAGACATACGTTAATACTTCATTTAAATAGAATTTGTTCCATTTTAATGACTCTTGTCAGGCTTAGCGAGCATAAATCTAACAAGTTTTACGGAGAGCTAATTGTCTTTAAAAAAAGAGCCATTCCTAAAACGAACAAACACAGCCGCTAAGCTGTGTTTGTTTAAAAACTTGAGAAGCGGAAAGGTTTAACGTTCGACTTTTGGTGAGTAAATCGAGTAAGCGGTGATTTGCCCTGCCACGATTGCCGAGAACATGAATAACGCCGACAAACCGATACTCGGGATAGGCAAAATCGATTGTTCAAACACCGACTGGCTGGCACTCACTAATACTCGGCTACCCGGAACCAAGATGATGATCCCTTGCACGATATAAATAGAGCCCGTGAGTTCCATCTTCTTGGCGATCCAAGTTCCGTACAAAGTAATAAGAACCGTCGTCACCCAAGTGCCGACAACCCAACCACTATCAAAACCAAGATAGAATGGGCCCCACATACCGAGAACGGCAACTGGCAAGCCAAGCAAGATATCTTTAGGACGTGCATTGAACATCACACCGATAGACACCGAGATCAGCACCAAGCCAGATATATGCATCCACATCGGTACCGCATTGGTATAGTCGATGGAGACCGCTTGTCCCCATATCGCTTCGCCAATATTAAGCCCCATGATAATCCCGACAAACAGCTTAATCAGCGTTAAGGCACTCTGCCCTAGCAAGCTGGTACCAGAAACCAAGTCATTAAAGGCCAAACATTCTAATGCGTTGGCTATGGATAACCCGGGGACAAACAAGACAATCGAGGCGATACACAACGCCCACACCGGAATCGGCAACCCTGTACTCGCCAGAAACGCCACAAAGATACCCGTTAACAGTGCCGAGATGAATTCAACCGCGATAGCGCGACGTGAATGAAGAACTTGCTGACATACCCAAACCATCAAACCCAATAACGCAGAAAAGCCCACCGCTTCCAACGTACTGCCCACCAGCATCAAATAAGCAGGCGGAATACCCATATTGGCAAGTGCCGTCACGAATTTAGAGTAACCGACAGGTTCTGGTACAGGCTCACTGCTTGGCTGGTTAATACGAATGATCGTATTGGCCAACAAACTCAGGTTAATTGACGCAGGCTTTAGACGCTTAAGAATCACGGCGTTGTTATCGTCTGGAAATTGATAGTTAATCGCAGTTGGCGTAGCTTGGATCATCACATCAACACCATGCTTTTTTGCATAGAATTGAGTGTATTTCTCTAGCTTGTAAGGGGCACAGCCACTGCGGTGAAGAGTGTCACCAATTTCAACAATTTTGTTAATTCGGAACTGAGAAGGCATGGGTATTTTAGGGGAGACAAAATGTGCGGCAAATGTACCAAACGATAGACGGAATGACGAGACTTTTGCGTGAATTATCAACTGAACTCGTTACTTTTTTCTGCAAAGCCTTAGAAGTGCCTATAACTCTACTCATTTGGGATTAGTTTACTGAATGTTTTGACAGGCTGATAAGTTAAATTTATGCATTCAGATTGTTATTAGTGGACGCCAAAACACAAATAAAAATCAGTTTATGTTAACACTCCAAATTCCTTAATTTTCATGAGATTTATGACAGCCAAGTACCACTAAAACAGGTTTATAAATTAAGGCGGATTTATCGCAAAAAACAGCATGACATTTACTATTATTTCTCGCCCTCCTTTTTTAGAGATTTTAGTCACATTTTATTCACTCTGAAAACGCCGAACATGATGGAAAAACTAGCGGAGTGGTGGTTATGCGAGCACTTAGAATAAAAATGAAAGAAAAAGGTTTCGTTTTCAGTTAGATGTGGCATTATCAAACTCGTTAAGACGATGTGCGTGCATCGTATAATGGCTATTACCTCAGCCTTCCAAGCTGATGATGCGGGTTCGATTCCCGCTGCACGCTCCAAGTCTCTTAACGCCTCAGTCTTACTCATAAGACAGTGTGCGTGCATCGTATAATGGCTATTACCTCAGCCTTCCAAGCTGATGATGCGGGTTCGATTCCCGCTGCACGCTCCAACTTCTCCTTAAGATCCATGATGTACTTTGTTCCAGCGACACACTATTCAAAACCTTTCTCCGTTAGTTAAATCCATAGTCATTAAATCTATACTGATTAAACTTATTTTGTTTAAGTTTAGATTGACCAATCAACGCTAAGTGACCAACCAAAGCTATTAACTCCTTAAATCGCTTCGTATTTCTGACACCTATCCAAATCACACATGCAGTTCAGCTTTTAATGATTTTCAAAATTGTTCCAATTTAATAATCTTGGTCAATATCTGGAAAAACAGTTGTGGTAATGTGCGCGCATTAGCAACAACCCATAAATAATAAAAAATGTTTAAAAACAATGAGTTAACAATTAGCATCGAAGCAATTAATGTCGCGCTAGCAAAAGTAGAAAATGCCAATAAAATTCAGCTAGATACATTGAAAGGTTATGTGAACAGCGAGCCTGAACAGGCTGTACTGGCTTTTCGATCGCTGAATGAAGCAGAATCAATCGACGACAAGTTTAAAAAGATCATGACAGAGCTACCGCACCTAAGCGGCGAAGCACACCACCTGCTTGAAACTTCTATCTTGCTACAGTGATTCTAACTACAGATAAGCCTCAGCCAATACAAGTTAGTTCATGTATTCCTGAACAGGTTGAGACTTATCTTTAACTGGTCATAATGTTTAACCAATGACTTAGCGGTCACACAAAGCTGTGCTGATAGGTTGAAATGAATTGGTGATGTTAGGCCCTCGCATTACTCCCAGAAGTTCCACCACTTTTTGCTGTTTTCTTCACGCTGCTGTTGGCCTTTCTCTGACCCTTTTCCTTCTTCTTTACGCTCTTGTTCCGCTTTCTTGTCTTTCTGCTTTTCTAATCCCGACTTTTCTTCGTCATTATCCATATCATCTTCAAGCTTTTCTTTCTTATCTTTGAGCTTCTCTTTACTCTCTTCGAGGGCTTCTTTCTCGTCTTCCAAATCGTCGAGTTCTTTATCTAGTTTCTGCTTATCTTTTTTGTTCTTACTTTTTTTCGCTTTCTTATTTTTCTCTTCGATCATTGAATCAAGCTGCTTCTCACGATCATCAATTTCGCCTTCAACTTTTTTAGCCTCAGCGAGCGTTTTTACTTCTTCTAAATCGGGCTTACCTTTACCAGCCCACTCAGGTTTAGCAGCAATACTGTGGGTCGACCACGTTATTAAAGCACCCGTTACTGCAAGTACTAGAACTGTCTTATTCATCCTTAAACTCCTATTCCTATAGTCTTTCAAAGCTAATACCTAAATAGCACTAAAACAAGGTAGCCATACCTAGCACTCATCCCTTTGAACTAGATATGGCTTGTGTATCACCTTATAGCGTTAACGACTTCACCATACCCGCTTCAGCGTGACCAGGAATATTGCACGCGAACTCTACGTTATTATCACCATGGAAATGCCAAAGCATCTGTTTCGCTTTGCCCGGCTTAACTGTCACTGTGCTGCCCGAGTCATGAGCGTGATTACCCATGTTTTTCATCATTTCACGGTGCTCTAATTGCTCTGAAGCAGAACCAATCGAGAATTCGTGATCAATCTTGCCCGTGTTCATCACAACGAACTGCACCACGTCGTTTGGCTCAATATCAACCTTGTTCTTAAATGTGATTTTCATATCGTCACTTAGCAGAACATGAACCACTTTATCCGGCTTTGCGCCTGTCGCAGGCATACCCACTTCAGACATGCCTTCCATATTCATCATCGAATGGTCCATCTTTCCATCCTTCATCATGCTGTGATCCATTTTTGAATGATCCATCTCTCCACTCTTCATCATCGAGTGATCCATATTTGAGTGGTCCATATTCGAATGGTCCATTTCAGCAAAAGCCGTTGCAGTAGTTAACGTCAGTGCAATCGCAATAAGTGTCTTTTTCATGATCGTTCCTTAGATTAATTCAGTTATTTATTTGTTAGTTTCACATGTTCATGTGATACGCCCGTACTCACTCTGTTTTTGGTCAGTAAGGGCTAATAATCAATACGTTATTTGTTTGTCTCGTTTTGGCTACCCGTAATCTCACGCTGTTTCCAGAGCTTAAAGATTGCAGGCAACACCAGTAGCGTAAGCAATAGTGCAGAAGCCATTCCGCCTATCATCGGCGCTGCAATTCGCTGCATCACTTCAGAGCCCGTTCCCTCGCCATACATAATTGGAATGAGGCCAATAATCACCGTAAGTACCGTCATCATCACTGGGCGAACACGCAGTCCTGCGCCCTCACGAATCGCATCCGTTAAGTCTTCACTCTGAAGTGCTTGCTGGTTCTGCTCCGCATCCAATTTCTTGTAGTGCCATGCTTGGTTTAGGTAGACCAACATGATCACACCTATCTCAACAGCAACCCCGGCAAGGGCGATAAAGCCCACACCCACCGCAATCGAGAAGTTGTAATTGAGGACATGCATCAGCCATAGGCCACCAACCATCGCGAGTGGCAATGTCAGCATGATCATCATCACCTCACCGACACGGCGGAAGCTGAGGTAGAGCAACAACATGATGATGGCGATTGTGATTGGCACAACGACACTCAAACGCTCCTTTGCACGCTCCATGTATTCGTATTGACCAGACCACGCCAGTGAATAACCCGCAGGTAAGACGATTTGATCGGTAACGACTTTTTGCGCCTCTGCCACATAAGAACCAAGGTCGCGACCTTCGATATCAACAAACACCCAACCATTAGGACGCGCGTTCTCCGTCTTAATCATTGGTGGTCCATCTTCATAGCGAATGTCTGCAACATCAGACAAAGCAATTCGCGCTCCATTTGGTGTCACTAACGGCAGGTTCTGCAGCTTAACGACAGAATCACGATAGCTTTGTGGGTAACGGACATTGATTGGGTAACGCTCTAGCCCCTCAACGGTTTCGCCCACGTTCATGCCACCAACCGCAGTCGAGATAACCTGTTGCACTTCTTTAATGCTCAAGCCATATCGCGCAGCCGAGCGACGTTTAATGTCTATTGTGACGTAACGACCGCCCGCAACACGCTCTGCGTAGACAGAAGCCGTGCCACTCACGCTGTTGAGGATGGGTTCAAGTTGCGAACCAATATCTTCAATTACGCTCAGCTCTGGGCCAGCGATTTTGATGCCGATTGGGGTTTTGATTCCGGTCGCTAACATGTCGATACGGGTTTTGATTGGCATAACCCACGCATTGGTTAAACCTGGGAATTGAATCAGATCATCAAACTCTTTACGCAGAGACTCAGTGGTGACACCGTCACGCCACTCGTCTCGCGGTTTAAGCTGAATCACGGTTTCAATCATGGTTAACGGTGCAGGATCGGTTGCCGTCTCTGCTCGGCCAATTTTGCCCCACGTGGTTTCGACTTCTGGAATGGTTTTGATGAGCTTGTTGGTTTGTTGCAACAACTCACGAGCCTTACCTATTGAGATGCCCGGATACGTGGTTGGCATGTACATCAAATCCCCTTCATCCAAAGGAGGGATGAACTCGCTGCCAAGCTTACTGGTTGGGTAATAAGCAGACGCCATTAAGCCAAGTGCGATAACAATCATCACCTTTGGATATTTTAGGCTGAGGTTCAGAAGCGGTTTGTACATCGCCACTAGGCTGCGGTTGACTGGGTTTTTATGTTCAGGTAGCACGTTGCCGCGAATGAAGTAACCCATTAGCACAGGCACAAGCGTGATAGCCAAACCAGCGGCAGCGGCCATCGCATACGTCTTGGTAAACGCAAGTGGCGAGAACATCTTGCCCTCTTGCCCTTCTAGCGCGAACACAGGCACAAAACTCAAGGTAATGATAATCAGAGAGAAGAACAGCGGTGCGCCGACTTCTTCTGCTGCCTTACCAATCACCTGCCAACGGTTTTTATCAGTGAGCGGAGTCCGTTCAATGTGTTTATGAACGTTCTCGATCATCACGATGGCACCATCCACCATGGCGCCAATCGCAATCGCTATACCGCCAAGAGACATAATGTTGGCGTTAATACCCTGCCAATGCATCACAATGAATGCACCCAAGATACCAACTGGCAGGCTTAGTGCGATAACCAGTGATGAGCGGATATGGAACAAGAACAGCGCACACACCACGGCGACCACGATGAACTCTTCAGCCAGCTTCTTCCAAAGGTTTTCAACGGCTGAATCAATCAAAGTAGAACGGTCATAAGTCGCGACAATCTCGACACCATCAGGTAAGCCAGCTTGCAGCTCAGCGAGCTTGGATTTCACCGAGTCGATCACTTCGCTGGCATTTTCACCAAAGCGCATCACGATAACGCCGCCAACCGCTTCACCCTCACCGTTGAGCTCCGAGATACCACGACGCATTTGCGGGCCGAGGTTAATGTCAGCAATGTCACCTAATAGTAGCGGTGTACCTTTGTCTGTCACTTTTAACGGCAGAGATTGAATATCTTCGATGCTTGTCAGGTAACCCGTCGTACGAACCATGTGCTCGGCTTCGGCAATCTCGACAACAGATGCACCGGTTTCTTGATTACCATCTTGAATTGCCTTGTTGACTTGCTGAAGCGTTAGGTCATATGCACGTAACTTGGCAGGATCAATCTGTACTTGATACTGCTTCACCATGCCGCCAACAGTCGCCACTTCAGACACGCCTTCTACGGTTTGCAATTCATACTTCAAGAACCAATCTTGCAAACTACGAAGTTCCGCTAAGTCGTGCTGACCGGTTTTATCTTGCAACACGTAGCTGTAAACCCAGCCCACACCGGTAGCATCTGGCCCTAGTGTTGGCTTAGCACTCGAAGGCAAGTTAGGTGCAACTTGGCTTAGGTACTCCAACACTCGTGAACGCGCCCAGTACATATCTGTATCGTCATTGAAGATGATATAGACATAGGAATCACCAAAGAACGAGTAACCACGAACTGTTTCAGCACCCGGTACAGCTAACATGGCGGTGGTCAATGGATAAGTCACCTGATCCTCAACCACTTGTGGCGCTTGCCCCGGATAACTGGTTTTGATAATTACCTGAACATCAGACAGATCAGGAATAGCATCGACCGGTGTATTCTTAACGCTGTATAAGCCCCCAAATACGATGGCTACAGTGGCAACCAGCACTAAGAAGCGGTTGCTAATAGACCAGCGAATGATTGCATTGATCATAGTTCGCCCTCACCCGCTTCTAAAGATTTGAGCACATAATCAGAACCCTGCTTCGCCACTAGAAACCGAATGGTTTGACCCTCGGCAAACTCAGATAAATCAAGGTCATCACTGGCTTGGAAATTCATTTCACCTGCTTTCCAATTCCACTCAGGGACTGGCTGATGTTTTACGGTGATCATGCCAAAATCTGCCATCAACATGGTAATGTCACCCGTTACCCAAACTTCGCCGGCGATCTTGTGTTTGTTGACCTTGTAATCCACAACCTCGTACTGCCCTGACTCTGTCTTTCGCATCTCAAAGTCAATTGCCTTACCACGCTGCACGTCACTCATGTCCAAGCCTTCCGCAAAGGTGAAATTCATCACCATGCCCGGCCAATCCCATTCTGGAACAGGTTGATGGTTAATCGTCACCATGCGACTGCCTTGCATAACATCGGAAATTTCACCGTTCGCCCATACGGTTTCAGCTTCTTCCTCAACACCATTGATGCGTGACAGATCAGCAGATTGGCTCGATTCAGAATCCAACATGAAGTGCGCAGAAGTGACAATGTTTTCGCCTTGCTCCAGCCCTTGAAGCACCTCTATTTTTTCGCCAGCTTCACGACCAACCTCAATACGAGCAGAACGATACTTGCCAGAACCTTCTGACATCACCACTCGGGTCATACCACCGGAGTGAATCACCGAAGATCTTGGGATAGTAAGAACGGCTTCATCACTGATTGGTTTCAACGCAATATTGGCAAACATATTTGGCTTAAGCTCGCCATTTGGATTGGAGAACTTCAAACGAACGCGCAAGGTTCGAGTTTTTGGATCAAGGATTGGGTATACGTAATCGACATTCCCCAACCACTCTTTGCCGGGAATGGCATCTAGCGTCATCACTGCATTGCTGCCTGACGAGATCCAGTGCGCTTGGCGCTCAAACACCTCTGCATCAACCCATACTTCGCCTAATGGGCCAGCACTGATCACCGCTTGTGCAGGTGAAAGATAACCACCTTCTCGGATATTCAAACTTGCTATAACACCATCGGCTGGCGCTTTGATTTCAATGGTTTGCGAGGCTTTACCTTTGCGCGTAATAGCGCGGATTTGAGTCTTATCAACACCCAAGGTAATTAAGCGTTCAGTCGAACCCTTGATCAAACCTTTACGACCCGTTTTATAAGCACTGATCAACTCTTCTTGTGCTTTAACAAGCTCTGGAGAATAGAGTGTGAAAAGCACATCACCTTTGTTTACCTTCTCACCCACTGCGTTGATGGAGAGTTTTTCCACCCAACCAGAAACACGGACGTTGGTTTGCCATAACGCACTTTCATCAAATGCCACGTAGCCAACCGTTTCAATGCGCGGTGACAGCGGTTCTCGTGTGACTTGTGCGGTTTTCACGCCAAGGTTATTTTCCACAGAAGAATCAATAAACACGGTTCCGGGCTTATCTTTGGCTCCGCCGTTCACATCGTCAGCATACACAGGGATAAGATCCATCCCCATTGGCGACTGGCCCGGCTTATCACGCTGATAATTTGGGTCCATCGGAGCCACCCAATACAGTGGCTCATCGCTGGCTTCTGTGCTGGTTGCCATTGCTGACATGTCGTGTGCTGGATTAATCAGAAAATGGTTCACCCCAAAACCCAATGCACCACCGACCAATAAAGCGATTGTTGCTACTTTTACTGAACTCATTATGTATCCCTTACTGATTCTCTGTGGTTGCAAGTTGTGGTTGGTTTACTTGGTATTCAAAGCCACTGACTAACGCCGCCAGTTTGCTATTAACGATGTTGAGATCGGTGATCAAACGTTGTTGCTCTAACTGAAGCGCCAGCTCATCGGTCGTTGCTGAAATGACATCGTTAAACTGGGCGGTGTTGTTTTGATAGCCCCTCTCAACCGCGCTGATTCGGGCTGCGGTTTGAGGAAGCAAGGACGTTTGATAGCGATCTAATCGCTGGATCAGATTTGATCTGTCCACCAGCAATGCGTTCACTTGCGCGTTCATTTGGGAAAGTAAGGTGTCTTTTTGAGATTTAGCCGCACCAACTTGATACTGAGCAGCCGATAAGTTCTTATCTTGTCGATTCCCCGTAAACAGCGGGATGTCGACAGTCAGATAGGCACTCACCAGATCAGAAGCAGGTTCACCTGCCATGTTATTGGCTTGACGGTGTGCATACATCACTTCCACCCCAAACTGCGGGGTATAAGCTTGCTCGGCTAACTCAACCTGAGTTTGATTGGAGGAAATACTGACATCGGAGATCTTAACCAAAGGATGGTCAGTCAGTAGCTGGTAGTGCTTGGTTGAATCGATGTTGGTCGCTAATTTGCTTTCCAACAACGACCAATCAATTTGGTTAGTTGCATTCAGTGTGCCCTGAGAATCAAGAACCTGAGAGCCTAACCAATCAGATCCCAACCATTCAGAAAGCTGAGAGATTAAGCGGCGCTGAACTTGCTGGTTTGCCTGAAGTTTCTCATCAAGCTTGCTCACTTGAAGCTGAGCATTAAGCAGATCTTGCGCTTCACTTTTACCAATTGAGTAATTGGTTTGTACATAGTTTTCAAGTTCAACCAACAAACGACGGTTTTGACGAATCACCGACTCAGCCTTTTGCTGATAACCTAACTCAAGCCAAAGCTGCGTCATGCTATTCGCAACCGTCAATTCTCTTGCTTGCACCTGCAAAGCTAAAGCATCTGCCTGTTGGCTTGCCTTTTTCTGTTGAAGGTTAAGCGTATCGCCACGCTCAAACTGCTGCATCAACCCTACCGATATATTGGTCATCGGGTCTTCGTCAAATTGAAAGCTATCGACAGGCAAACCGCCAAATCCAACTTTCAATTTCGGGTCCATTAAAGTCGAGCTGGCAATGCCCGTTTCTCGCATCGCTTGAGACTGAGCAAAGTACTGCTTGCGATTTCCATCTTCGCTTAACGCGATCTCAATCAGTGTATTGAGTTGCTGCGTCGAGCTTGCTTGGTCATGTGCTGAAATGTGTTGAGCATTTGAAGCTGACGCCGTGGTAGCCGCGAGCGTAGCACTTGAAAACAAGGCCATAGGCAAGGTAGCAGCAACCACTAAGCTCGTGTTCATGACAAACACAGAGGTTGTTGGTTTCATATTCACAATGAATGTCCATATCTAGCGCTAATTAGCGCATAAAAAAGAATGGCTTATCAGATTTTTTCTAACTGATAGAGCTGTATTTTTAGATATAGATTTATGCGGAAGGTGGGCGTAGCAAAGATTGTGCACGAGTCACTTTTTGACCAATGGTCACAGAGTGATGAGGTGCGAATGAAGAGGAAATTTGGTAGTTGGCTTGGAGCGCCTGAATTGTGTGTGATGCTGTAGAACAAACAGAATAACAACAGATATGAGCAGAATCCGAACCGCCACAACAGTTGTTGCCCATTACATGCTCACCGTGAGCATCCATTGATTCTTGATGCGAAGCCATCTTGTCATCAGCAGACAGCTCAACATAAATAGCGTGCTCATCATGGGCAGAGTGATCTCCATGAACAGACTGGTCGCCATTCGGCGTGCTTGCATGAACATGATCGCTCATGTCTGAATCGGTAACGGTCACATGGCAACCGGCAGCAAATTGATTTGCGGCATCAGGATCGCTCGGCGAATCGTTGTGCTGGCAGATAGACTTATTCGACATCATCTGCGTTGCCATGATATTAGCCATCATGGCTGAAGAGCTTGAGGCATAGCTAGACATCAACATCGCAATGATGCTGAAAACAATAATCCAAGTTTTTCGGAATGTGTTTGTCATAGCTTACCTTTGAATTTACACCGCAACTATAAACGTTACCCTTAGGGTAAGGTCAATGCCATTGTGCCGATATTTGCCTGACCGTTGAAAAAACATTCATTCATAACCATGGTTTGTCGATTATTTGAACTTAAGGCATGTGTGTCCTTCAATGATAGTTCTGGATAAGCAAAAAGTGCAACTCACTAAAAAAGCCTTCAACACAGGTTGAAGGCTTGAATCGTTACCCTAATTTATTGTCTTGGTCACCTAGATGACGAGCTCATCTCGAACCATTAAGTGACTCACTCCACTCTTTCGATAATCGTCGCAATACCTTGCCCCATACCAATACACATAGTTGCTAGCCCGTATTGACCACCACGCTGTTCCATAATATTGATAAGGCTACCGACGATGCGAGCACCCGAACATCCTAAAGGATGACCCAGTGAAATCGCTCCACCATGCAGGTTCACTTTATCTTCACGCTGCTCCCACAAGCCTAAATCTTTTAAACACGGGATTGCTTGCGCTGCAAAGGCTTCATTCACTTCAGCAAAATCGATATCTGCGATCGTTAGATCAGTCTTCGCTAACGCTTTTTGGGTTGCCGGTACGGGTCCATAACCCATAAGCGCCGCTGGGACTCCCGCAGAGGCAGAAGAGATAACTCTAGCTCTTGGTTTAATGCCGAGCTCGATCGCTTTATCTTCACTCATCACCAGCAAACAAGATGCGCCGTCAGACAAGGCCGAAGACGTACCTGCCGTTACGGTTCCTCGCGGGTCAAACGCAGGGCGAAGCTTAGACAAAGATTCAGCGGTGGTTTCAGGACGAATCACCTCATCATGCTTAACCAAGGTTGGCGCACCGCTTTCGTCATGACCCATGGTTGGGACAATCTCGTTATCAAAGCGACCTTCAAGTGTCGCTTCGTGCGCGAGTCGATGTGAACGAGCGCCCAGTTCATCTTGCTCTTGACGCGAAACGTTATGCAGTTGCCCAAGTGCTTCCGCCGTTAAACCCATCATGGCAGAAGCTTGTGCCATATTGCGGTTGTATGGGTTTAGGTTGATGCCTTTTGTCATCGGGATATGACCCATATGCTCAACACCACCAACGAGGACAACATCAGCATCACCTGCTTTGATCGAGCGCGTTGCCATGTGCAAAGCATCCATCGACGATCCACACAAACGGTTCACTGTTGTTGCTGGTACTTTTTCAGACAGCCCAGCTTGCAGTGCTGCTACCTTCGCAAGGTTAACGCCCTGCTCTTCGGTTTGCTGTACACAACCCCAGATCACATCATCAATCAGAGTGGATTCAACCTTTGGCTGACGCTTCAGCATCGCGCTCATTAAGTGAGACGAAAGATCATCGGCTCGAACATGTCGAAATACACCATTTTTTGAACGCCCCATTGGAGTTCGAATCGCATCTACAATCACTACGTTTTTCATATTTCTTGCTCCAAGTTACGCGTAAAAATTACGGTTCAGTTCAACACGGTCACGAAGACCTTGAGGGATAGCATATAAAGAACCTAAGTCTTCATATTGTTGGGCAATCTCTAGCAACTTATCTAGACCCATGCTATCCATGTAGTAGAAGATTCCGCCACGGAATGCCGGGAATCCAGTGCCGTAGATAAACGCAATATCACCCTCGGCAGCAGAAGAAATAATGCCGTCATCTAAACAGCGAATCGCTTCATACATCATCGGTAACATCATTCGCATTGTGATGTCTTGAGGCTCCATTGAGATTGGTGCATCACAAAGGCTGTCAATTAGCGCAGTGGTTTCCAAATGGTTTTCTGGTTGCAAGCGACCTTTGCGATCCGCTTTGTACAGATAGAAACCCTCTTTTGTTTTTTGTCCTAAACGTCCTTTCGCCACAGATTCCGCGATCAGATTAGCTTCAGGCTTGGCTAAACGCGTTGGGAACGCTTCGCTCATCACATCAATGCAGTGATCCGCGGTATCGAGTCCAATCACATCAAGCAGATGCGCTGGCCCCATTGGCCAACCAAACCCTTTGCTCATCACTTTGTCGATTTGAGCAATATCACCGCCCGCAACCAACAGTTGGTTGAACGCCAAGAAGTAAGGCGTTAAACAGCGATTAACCAAGAAGCCAGCACAGTCGTTCACCACGATAGGCGTCTTGCCAAGTGCCAAAACGTAGTTGACTGCGGTTGCAATGGTTTCTGATGATGTTTGTTCACCTTTAATCACTTCAACCAACGGCATGCGATGCACCGGGTTAAAGAAGTGAATGCCACAGAAGTTCTCTGGGTTCTTTAATGAGTGCGCTAAGCCACTGATCATCAAAGTAGAGGTATTGGAGGCAATCATTGCATTTGGCGCAACCTGTTCAAGCTCAGCTAGCACCTTTTCTTTAACGATTGGATTCTCAACGACCGCTTCTATCACCAAATCACAGCTGTCTAACGCTGCATTGTGTAAAGTCGGCACGATACGATTAAGCACTTCACCCATCGCCTCTGGGCTCTTACGACCGCGAATCACTTGCTTTGAAAGCAGTTGATTGGCTTCATTTAGCCCTAACGCTAAGCCCTGTTTGTTGATGTCTTTAAGTACCACATCCAGCTTTTTATCCGCGGTAACATAAGCGATACCACCGCCCATAATACCCGCGCCGACCACACCCACTTCTTCGGTTTTCTTGCCGCCTTTAGCGTGTTTCTTTGCTGTCGCTTTTACTGCCATGTCGCTCAGGAAAACATTCACCAATGCGTCTGCTACACCACTTGCGACACATTTGATGATTCCCGCTTGCTCAAGCTTTAAGGCTTCATCGCGAGAACAACGAGCGCTTTTAGAAATCGTGTTCAGAATAATGCCCGGTGCCGGATAATGCGGACCAGCTGCTTTCGCGACCATGCCTTTAGCCACATTAATCGACATCGCCAGTTCCGCGTCATTCAGAGTCAGTGGCGCTTGTTTTTCTGCATAACGCTGCTGCCAATCAAAGTCACCAGAGATGCACGATTCAAGCATGGTTAACGCGCTTTCGATTGGGTTTGTCTTACTCGCATCGATCACACCGTCAACAACGTGATGTTCTAACGCTTGCTGCGCCTTAAAAGTTTTACCCGTTGTTAGCCATTGCAGAGCCGTATCCACACCTGTGATGCGCGGTAATCGAGTCACCCCACCCCATGCTGGCATAATGCCAAGCTTAACTTCAGGCAGGCTCATTTTTAGATCAGTCGTCGCAAGACGATAATCCGCAAGCAGTGAAAGCTCGACTCCACCACCAGCCGCGACACCATTAACGATCGCGACTTTAGGAAGGTTAAGATCTTCGATTCGGTTATAAATGGAGTGCGCCCATGATAAGTAATCGGTAATGGCCGCATCACCGTCACTAAACAGAGAGCGAAAGGCTTTTACATCCGCACCCGCGCTAAATAACGCTTTGCCTGAACGGATGATCAGACCGGCAGCATCACTGTTTTCAAGTTGCTCGACACAGCTTTCAAGTTCAATTAACGCCGACTTAGTGAGTGTATTAACCGAATCTGATTCTGCGTTGAAAACCAATTCAACAATACGATTAGAATCTTCGATAAATGCGAGTTTGAAAAATTGTCCTGTAAACATAATTACCTCCTACTTCACTAAGCCATGTTGTTTTGCTTCCGCCAGTAACGACTCACGAAAATCTGGGTGTGCGATGTTCGCTAACGCATGAACGCGTTCAGAGACCGTCATACCACGCAGGTTTACTGAGCCGTATTCCGTCGCCACGATATGTACATCGTTACGAGGTGTGGTAATCGGCGTGCCTACTGGCAATGACAAACGAATATTCGACTCTAAGCCGTCTTTGCCTTCACGCGTTGCTGCCAAGGCTAAGATGCTGACGCCGTTTTTCGCCATGTTAGCTGCTCGTACAAAATCTAACTGACCACCAGAGCCTGAAATCTGGCTAAAACCCGCTCCTTCAGATGCCACTTGACCCACAAGGTCGATCATCAAACACGTATTAATGGAGACAAAATTATCGTTCTTAGCGACTTCATACGGGTTAACGACTTCGCTCATTGAGCCCATCTCAATGTCTGGGTTATTGTGCAGAAAGTCCATGACCTCTTGCGGGCCTGCCGCGAACGCCGCGACGATCTTGTTTGGCATGTGATTCTTTTTAGTGCCAGACACCGCACCGGCTTTACACATCTCCATGAGAGATTCCGTAAACATTTCTGTATGAACACCTAGGTCTTTACGGTCTCGAAGCGCCATACCCATCGCATTTGAGATGGTTCCAATACCAATTTGCACCGTCATTCCATCTTTAATGTATGGGCTAACGTGTTTTGCAATTTCGGTCTCTAGCTCTGAAGGCTGACCAGCTTTAGGTGACGCGATACTATGATGGCCTTCGACTAATGCGTCCGCACAATCGACATGCACGATATTGTCTTCATTGCCGATAAAAGGTTGCTGTTCATTAACAACAAAAATTACTTTAGAAGCATGTTTCAGTGCCACCTTCGTTGCTACGCCGCCGCACGCGCCTAAGCTCACAAAACCGTCTGCATTTGGTGGTGTCACTTCAACGACAACCGTATTCGGCTGCAGTTTTTCAAAAATATTTTCGAAATTAGAGAAATGAAAGTTCGTCACTTCTACGTTGCCTGTGCTTTGCAGCTTTCTTTCAATTGGCCCCATGAAGAGACTGATATGCTTGAAGTTATCTCGATATTGAGGCTTCAAAAACTCGAAGGGAGTCGTCATCAAACCTGTGTAGATTTCACAATCACTGAATAGGTCGAGGTGTTTATCCAATTCCTTTAGAAAAACAACTGGAATGGACAGTAAGCCACCTGCCCAGATTTTGTCACCTGATGCGAGTTTGCCTACCGCAGACTCTAACGAGAGTAGTTTTTCGCTATGGATCTCTTGCCAATTATTCATTATGTAGTTCTCATTATACTTTGCATAACAGGCTAAATTTTGAATATTACTTTTCCATTAAAACCAAAACTTGTATGTTATGCATGAACGTAGGGTACAGGTAAATATCCTTTTCACGGCATTCAGAATACAATTTCCCTAGGCTTTAACTTGGCAATTTAGGACAAGAAATTCACTATTCTGGACAATTAATCACTTTGTGTTTTTGATCACATCTCCGATTTATAAGGTCATCAAATGGCATTGGAACAACGCTTTCATAACTCCCTTTCAGTTCACGCTGGCTGGCAAGCCTTGCTCGCTTTAACAGCAAAAGAGCATAAAGTGGAGAGTCAATTTTTTCCGCCAAAGCGTAAGAATTCAGATGGCCGATTGCATTTCCACGACCTTCGTGAAGAATTAGTAAAACTGTGTGAATATACCGATGATGAGCTTATCCCCGTAAGAGCCGCGAAGCACGTTACTCCCTTAACCTTTGGCAGTTACTCCCTAGCACTATGGACCGCTCCAAACCTCGAGGCGATGCTAAAAACTGCGGCTGAATTCTCGTTCATTATTGCGTCACCTATCCGGCTTCAATATCGAGAAAATAAACAAGGTAGCGCCGAGTTATGGGTACTCAACAGCGAGCCTTTCAGCCAAGAAAGCCACGTCACCTACCTTGGCGTAACGATGCTGATCGCCACACTCATTTACATCATCAAGCATGTGATCCTCAGCGAAGACATCGATGTGAGTGTCAAGCTGATTGAGCACAAATTCTCTCCAGAGCGCACCAAACAACTCGAGCAGTTAACTGGAGTAAAAATTACCGCCGGACATCCAATAAGAAAGATCGCTATCGACAAAAAGCATCTGCATAAGCCTTTAGATAATTACGATGAGGGGATCTATTTTTCGGCACTGAATCTGCTGAGAAAAGACGCGGAGTCCCTAAAGAAAGGCGACCTAATTCTCCAGATCTACAATGCGCTCAATCAAGCGAATAACTTGGAGAATGTTTCGGGTGAGAGCCTTGCTCAGTCGCTCAACATGAACATCCGAACGTTGAATAGAAGGCTTGCTGAACTCAACACAAACTATCGAGGCGTAGTCGAAAAATACAAGTTAGAAAAAGCACTGCACTTATTAGAAGACCAACACATCAACATGACCGAGATTGCCTACCAACTCGGCTTTGCTGATTTGAGCACTTTCTCACGTGCTTTTAAGAGATGGACAGGGCTAAGTCCTATAAAATTAAGGCGAAGTCAGAATATCACCTAGGTAAAGACTGATCTAAATCAACGTTACTTTCGATGGCATATCCGGCAAAACTTTTGTCCTAAAATGCAAAGTTAGCACGTTCGTCCCTTGCTTTAATATCACCAGTACTTGCTTTGGTTAACACCCAATGCATTCAATTATTGGAGATTAGATTATGTTAAAACAAGAGCATAACGTGCTTTTTGAACCGATGAAGATCGGCTCTTTAAAGCTAAAGAATCGCTACTCTATGGCCCCGATGGGTACCTTAGGTTGTGTCGATGGCGATGGTGCGTATAACAGCCGTGGCGTTGAGTATTACGTTGCTCGTGCACGTGGTGGTGTTGGCCTGATCATTACCGGTGTGCAAATGGTAGAAAATGAACTTGAACAGTTCCCTATGCCTTCCCTTCCATGCCCAACCAACCATCCAACCGCTTATATCCGCAGCGCCAAAGAGATGACTGAGCGAGTTCATACCTACGGTACTAAAATATTCGCACAGCTTACCGCTGGTTGGGGACGCTCTTGCATTCCGGGCTTCACTCCTGAAGACAAATCCATTGCGCCTTCTGAAGCGCCGAACCGCTTCGACCCTTCAATCACACACCGTGAACTGACCACTGAAGAAGTAAAATACTTCATCTCTAAGTTTGTTGAGTCGGCTGCTATTGCCCAAAAAGCAGGCTTTGACGGTGTAGAAATACACGCGGTTCATGAAGGCTACTTACTTGATCAATTCACGATGGAGTTTTTCAACCAACGTACAGACCAATACGGTGGCAGCTTCGAAAATCGTTACCGCTTTGCTGTAGAGATTGTTGAAGGTATCAAAGCCGTTTGTGGCAAAGACTTCCCAGTATCACTGCGCTACTCCGTTAAAGGCAACATGAAAGGTTTCGGCCAAGGTATCCTTCCGGGCGAGCGCGCTGAAGAAGTGGGTCGCGATATGGAAGAAGGCCTTAAAGCGGCTGAGTACCTGCAAAGCGCAGGGTTCGATGCCTTGAACGTTGATGCCGGCACCTATGACTCATGGTACTGGAATCACCCGCCAAACTACTTCCAACCGGGTATGTACAAACCATACTGCAAAGCCGTTTCAGAAGTGGTCGATATTCCCGTATTAATGGCTGGCCGTATGGAAAACCCAGACCTCGCTTCGCATGCTGTTCAAAATGGCATTTGTGATGGTGTGTCACTGGGTAGACCTCTGCTCGCCGATCCAGACACGGTGAATAAGATCCGACGAGGTCGTTTTGAAGAAGTTCGTCCTTGCTTATCTTGTCACCTTGGTTGTCTAGGTCGTATGGCTGAAGTGGGTAACCTATCTTGCGCGGTTAACCCAAGCTGTGGACGAGAAGAAGAGTTCAGATTACTACCAACGCACAAAACCAAAAAGGTCGTCGTTGTCGGTGGTGGTGTCGCGGGAATGGAAGCCGCTAGAATTGCTTCTGAGCGCGGACATGACGTTGTACTTTTCGAAAAAGGAAGCCAACTGGGTGGCAATGTTATCCCGGGTAGCCAACCTCCATTCAAGCATGATGATAAAGCCTTGATTGCGTGGTTCAGCGGTGAAATGACTCGACACAAGGTAGACGTAAAACTCAACACAGCGGCAGACAAAGCATCAATTGAAAGCGAAAAGCCAGACAGTGTTATTTTCGCTACAGGCTCTCGCCCAACTCAACCTAACTGGTTGGAAGGAAAAGATAAGCCGCACGTTTTGGTTGCCGAAAATATGTTGATGAACCCTGAACTAATTACAGGCGACAAAGTCTGTGTGATTGGTGCGGGTTTAGTTGGCGCAGAAGCCGCTCTATGGATGGCTCAACAAGGTAAAGCGGTCACTTTAGTTGAGGCATCAGACGATATCATTGGCGGCCCTCACGGTACCTGTTTTGCTAACTACCAGATGTTGAAAGAGCTTCTAGCGAAAGAACAAGTGAACGTTCTTACTTCAACACGATTAGAGCGAATCACTGATACTGGTGTATGTCTAAACATTGAAAACAGCAGTGTCGAAATGCTTTCCGACCACGTTGTGCTAGCGCTTGGCTACAAGGCTGAAGATCACTTGCATGAAGAGCTGGCGAATCAACTGGACGTTGATGAAGTATTCAATATCGGTGACAGCCAAAAAGCGAGAACGATCATGGCCGCAATCTGGGATGGCTTTGAAGTGGGTCGTACGCTTTAAGATAATCTTGCGCTTTAAGTTAGCTGTACGCTTTTAGTTAGTTGTACTTGGTAATTTAGTCCCACTCAGTTAAAACACTGAAACCAAACATGGACGTTTGGTTCCTGCCTCTCACTGTATCTTTCCTTAAGTGCCCTCCCCACTTTCGTCTCGTTACATCAAAACGAGATAATTCTTCGACTTTACAGTTTTTTCTTTAAAAATTATCCAATTAGCTAGCGAAACCTCTATCTGTGTATTTTACTTAAAATAGTGCAACCACGATTCACGGATGAGAAAAATGGCTAACAAAAAAAACGTCGAAGCAAACAAGAAAAATACAGAAATCAAAAATAAGAAAAGTAACGAGCTAGAACAAAAGAAACCAACACAAAAAAAGAAGCGCAGACTGCATTCACATCTAAAAGTGAATATCCCACTTTTTCAGTCACTCATGATGATTTTGCCATCATTGGCTAAACACGCTGCTGCAGAGAGCATAGACAATTCCAGTGACGCTGCAGATCAAGTAACCGCAAATAACGTGACCGAAAAAGATGTCACCGATGACCATAGTAAGGCGGACTCATCAGCGGTTGCTCTCCAAGAAGCTCAGACGAGTGACAACGACGTAAACTCAACCTTAAGTGCAAGCCACACTCCCCATGGTTCGAGCTCTCACTTGGTTCCTTCTCATCATTTATCGACGCTTTCTCACCCGCAAGTCCATTACATTCCTTCGGTATCGATGCCTACTATCTCCTCAGGGAGTAACGGTCAGCCGACTCATTCGAATGCGCCTACGACGCCCGCTTTACCCGTCACCTTTATGCCAGAAGTCATAAAAGGTACGTACGGAGAGCTTCATGTTGATGCAAATGGTCAATACACATTCGTATTGAATCCAAATTCTCCTCAATACATACTGTTAAATCAGCACCAACCAGGTACTGACCATTTTGCGTTACATCTATCTAATGGCTCGAGCATCATTGTTCAAGTTCCGGTCACAGGTAAGCAAGACACGCCAAGTATTTCTGGAGACTTAACTGGTGTTGTAACAGAAGATCATAATATTGATTCACAAGGCTTGTTACATGCCAACGGTAAAATTGATGTCATAGACCCTGATCAAAATGAAAGTTCGGTGAAGCCGGAAGTTATCTCTGGGAAGTATGGTTCATTAACTATCGATGCTGATGGACACTGGCAGTATCAAGTTGATAACTCTCTTTCTAACGTTCAAGCGTTAACCGCAGCCACTTCACTGCACGAAAGTTTCACTATTCACACCAAAGATGGCACACCGCAAACGATCGATATGACGATAGGTGGCAACGATGACAATGCTGTTATCACAGGCGTGGATGCTGGCACAGTAACTGAAGATTTAACGACACAAGTTCAAGGACAGCTTTCAGTAACGGACTCTGATCTTGGAGAAGACCACTTTCAAGCCTCACAAGTGACTAGTAGTTTCGGTACGCTAAGCATCACCAAAGACGGTGCATGGACATACGATTTAGATAACAATAACCCTGTAGTTCAAGGGCTTGGCCAAGGCTCAACTGCGACAGACATCGTCACTGTTCACTCAGCCGACGGCACAGCGCATCAAGTTACGGTTACGATAAATGGCACTAACGACAAAGCAATTATTGGTGGAACAAGCTCAGGATCTGTCACCGAAGAATCTCAGCTTCAAACCTCTGGTACGTTGACTGTCACTGACGTAGATACTGGCGAAGCACACTTCTCCAACACCGATATCGTAGGCAACTTAGGTACTCTACATCTGACCGATTCAGGTGCTTGGACGTACGATCTTGATAATACAGGTCCTAACGTTCAAGCATTGGGCAAAGGAGTAACCGCTACCGACACCATCATCATTCATTCTGCTGATGGCACGCCGCATCAAGTGACTATCACAGTAAATGGCACCAATGATGCTGCGGTAATCGGTGGGACAAACTCAGGTGCGGTGACTGAAGAATCTCAGCTTCAGACCTCTGGTACGTTGACTGTCACTGACGTAGATACTGGCGAAGCACATTTCTCCAACACAGATATCGTAGGCAACTTAGGTACTCTACATCTGACCGATTCTGGTGCTTGGACGTACGATCTTGATAACACCAATCCTATCGTTCAAGCGTTAGGCGCGAATAAAACAGCTACCGATACTATTACCGTTCACTCTGCAGATGGCACCACCCATCAAGTAACGATTACGATAAACGGCACTAACGACAAAGCAATTATTGGTGGAACAAGCTCAGGAGCTGTCACCGAAGAATCTCAATTGCAAACATCCGGTACGTTGACTGTCACTGATATCGATACTGGCGAGGCACATTTCTCCAACACAGATATAGTAGGCAACTTGGGGACTCTACATCTGACCGACTCAGGTGCTTGGACTTACGACCTTGATAATACTAACCCTACAGTTCAAGCGTTAGGCGTGAATAAAACAGCCACTGATACTATTGCTGTCCATTCTGCTGACGGCACGCCGCATCAAGTTACGATCACGGTGAATGGCACTAACGACAAAGCAATTATTGGTGGAACAAACTCAGGATCTGTCACCGAAGAATCTCAATTGCAAACATCCGGTACGTTGACTGTCACTGACGTAGATACTGGCGAAGCACACTTCTCCAACACCGATATCGTAGGCTCGTTTGGTACGCTTCATCTGACCGATACTGGTTCTTGGACGTACGATCTTGATAATTCAAATCCTAACGTTCAAGCGTTGGGCAAAGGAGCAACCGCTACCGACACCATTACTATTCATTCTGCTGACGGTACACCGCACCAAGTGACTATCACAGTAAATGGCACTAATGACAAAGCTATTGTCAGCAGTGCGACCGTTGCCATCGATGAAACCGACATAGCAGTCACGACTTCAGGAACGTTGACCAGTACCGATGTTGATAATCCAGATAATGCATTTACACCGGATTCCATTGGAGGCACCAACGGTAATCTGACTATTGACGCTAATGGTCACTGGGTATTCACCGCCAACAGTGCGTTTAACCAATTAAACGTCGGCGATAAAGTAGAAGAAATCTTCACGGTATCGTCGGTCGATGGCACACCCTCGACCATCAAAGTGACGATTAATGGCACCAACGATGCAGCGACAGTCAGTACCGCAACAGTCAGTGTGGATGAGACTGATAAAGCGGTAACGACATCAGGAACATTGACTAGTACCGATGTGGATAACCCAGACAACACGTTTACGCCGGATTCTATTTCAGGCACCAACGGTGACCTAACTGTTGATGCCAGTGGCCACTGGGTATTCACTGCCAACAGCGCATTTAATCAATTGAACATCGGCGATAAAGTCGAAGAAACCTTCACTGTATCGTCTGTTGATGGCACATCCTCGACCATCAAGGTCACGATTAACGGAACCAATGACAAAGCTGTGATAAGCGGAACAAGTACCGGCGTGGTAACCGAAGAATCTCAATTGCAAACATCCGGTACGTTGACTGTCACTGATGTAGATACTGGCGAAGCACACTTCTCAAACACAGATGTTGCAGGCAGCTTAGGGACTCTACATCTGACCGATTCTGGTGCTTGGACTTACGACCTCGATAACACAAATCCTACAGTTCAAGCGTTAGGAAAAGGAGCAACCGCCACCGATACTATTACCGTTCATTCTGCTGATGGGACGTCACATCAAGTAACGATCACAGTGAATGGCACCAATGATACTGCGGTGATAATGGGGACATCGACAGGCGATGTCCATGAAGGACACACTTTTACCGCGCCAGACGGCAGTATGACTGGCGGTTATGTTGATGACCGTTCACCTGATCATCAGCACGGAAACATAGGGAAATTGTGGAACGATGAAATCCATACCGATGGCCACCTATCGGTAGTGGATGCTGATGCCGGTGAAAGCTATGCCCAAACAGGCACTTATTACGGCACTCATGGTCGTGTCATACTTCAAACTAACGGGGACTGGACCTACTATGCTTCCATCGGCCAAGATGCAACCGGCAGAGCTATTGATCATCTGGGTAAAGGTGAATCACTAACCGATACTGTCACCGTTAGATCTGCAGATGGCACCACACACGATATCGTTGTCACCATTCATGGCGATAACGACCGCCCATACTGTTCTTCAGAAGTGCAGCTCAACAGCGGAAAAGAAGATCTTGCCCAAACCCTCACTGCAACTGAGCTATTGGCAAACACCATAGATGTAGATACCAATGACCTAGGCAAACTGACGATTACGAATCTTCATGCCGATCATGGATCTATTCTAGATAATCAAGACGGTACCTTCACTTTCACACCAACCAAAGACTACAACGGCCAAGTGCACTTCACTTATGACGTGACAGATGCGCATGGTGGTATCACTGCAACAGGCGCGAATTTACACTTACAAGCAACTGGCGATGCTGCGACTATTACTGGAATTGATCAAGGGAATGTGACAGAAGATCGTGGTTATATTGATACACAATATAATCTTCATTTTGATGGAAAATTAGATATTGTTGACCCCGACCAAGGTGAAGCTCAGTTTGATATTCAAAGAGGCCACACCTATCACGGAATTGGCTATGATACAAAAATGGGTGGGTGGGTACTTTTACAACAAGATGGTACTTATACTTATACAATTGATAATCGTAAACCAGAAATTCAAAATCTTGGGTCAACAGAGACTCTTGTCGATAAGGTGACAATCCACAGTGTCGATGGAACAAGTCATGAAATTCAGATCACAATCCACGGTACAAATGATGACCCTAAGGTTTCTTCGGTAACAACTCTTCCTGCAGGAACTGAAGATACAGATGTCGTTCTACACGCTTCTGATTTACTCGCCAACGCTACAGACATCGACCACAATGATGCAGGGCAACTCTCAGTGGCCAACCTCACCGCCGACCATGGCAAAATCACCGATAATCATGACGGTACTTTTACCTTTCATCCTGCCCTAGATTACAATGGGAAAGTCTCTTTTAGCTATGATGTAAAAGATGCACATGCTGGCAGTACAGCGACTTCAGCGAGTATGACGTTAGCACCAACCAGTGATGCGGCGGTTATTACAGGCTCCGGTTCTGGGGTTAAAGAGGATATCAATGTGGATATCTCCAGTGGGCATCTCCTTGGAGCTTCTGGTGTGTTCCATGTTGTTGACCCTGATGGTCCCGCACAGTCACAGTTTCCAGATGTCCTTTATGGTGGTATTTATCAAGGGTCTCATGGTGGAGATCTTCAGGTGAATAGTAATGGTAACTATTACTATCATATAAGTAATTATTTAGTACAACATCTCTCAGAGGGAGAAACACTCAAAGAGGAGTATACCATTCACAGCGTTGATGGAA
The DNA here is from genome assembly GCF_023161725.1 of Vibrio sp. 1CM24A. Taxonomy (NCBI): domain Bacteria; kingdom Pseudomonadati; phylum Pseudomonadota; class Gammaproteobacteria; order Vibrionales; family Vibrionaceae; genus Vibrio; species Vibrio sp. 1CM24A. The sequence continues at coordinate 128,914 of NZ_JALNTS010000001.1, read as the reverse complement.
CTCAACACAAAGTGGAGTTTACCGTTGAAGGTACTAATGATAAACCAGTACTCACCGCTCAGACGCAATCAATAACAGAAGGGGGGACCCTTTTATCTGGCCAGATGCATGCCACGGATGTGGATACAAAAGACACGCATACCTTCACTATTGACAAAGCTGTAGATGGCTTAACCTTTAACAATGATGGTAGTTACACTTTTGACCCCTCCCATGCAAGTTATCAAAACTTGGGAGCAAACAATGACCAAGTTATACATGTTCAGGTAAAAGTGGATGATCATAATGGTGGTACGGATACGAAGACTCTTACGCTAGTTGTACACGGAACGAATGACAGTGCAACAATTGGCGGGCAAGACACCTTTACTGTTCAAGAAGATCATAACCTTACTCTAAACTCAGGTAATACGATTATATACAACGGCCAATTGACCATTACTGACGCCGATGCTGGAGAAGATCATTTTGATGGGAATCTTCATCAAAACCAACAAACAGGCACATGGGATACCGGATATACAACACAGGAAGGTGGAAAACTCATTCTTCAATCCAATGGTTCATATCGCTATGAAATTGATAATAGCCTCGCAAAGATTCAATCTCTCGGTAGTAGTGAAACGTTAATTGATACTGTTACTGTACGTTCTGCTGATGGTACGCCTCATCAAATTCAAGTCACTATCCAAGGTGACAATGATGCTCCAGTTGTTAGCTCCGCAGTTACACTTACGGCTGGAACTGAAGATACGGATGTTGTACTACACGCGTCTGATTTGTTAGCCAATGCGACAGATATTGATCATAATGATGCAGGGCAACTCTCTGTGGCCAATCTCACCGCCGACCATGGCAATATCACCGATAACCATGACGGAACCTTCAGCTTTCATCCTACACAAGATTACAACGGCAAAGTCTCCTTTACCTATGATGTGCAGGATACACATGGTGGAAGTGTCGCTACATCAGCCTCAATAACTCTCACTCCCACCCGTGATTCTGCTGTGATTTCTGGCAATGATGCAGGAACGATTATTGAAGATCATAATGTCGGGCACAGCTCAGCTCAAAAGATTGCAATATCAGGCTCTTTGTCTGTAACTGATCCTGACACAGGCGAAGATCATTTCCGGTTTAACCAATTTGGTGAGAAAGCGATACATGACCCCTTTGGTGGAGATCTAAGAATAACTCCAGCTGGAAGTTGGGGGTATGAGGTTTCAAACAGTCGCTTGCAATCATTAGCTGAAGGTGAAGTAGAAAAGGTTGTATATCGTGTTTATTCTGCAGACCACACTGCCCACGATATAACAATAACGGTGACAGGCACCAATGATCAGCCGACCATCATTGCGACAACACTTGCACATGGCAGTGAAGACACGCACTACCAAATGCAAGCCAGCCAATTTGGATTCAATGATATCGACTCCGGCGATACGCTACATTTCATAGCAATCACAGATCTTCCGCCAGCAACACAAGGTAAGTTTTTACTTGATGGACACGATGTTACAGCAGGACAACAGATCCCTACAGCTGACATCAGTAAGCTTCAGTTCGTTCCTGCGCAAGATTTTAATGGCGATGTTCAGTTTAAATATACTGTTAACGATGGGCATACCGACTCTGCAGAGGCTACCAACACACTTCATATTGATGCGGTGGGAGATAAAGCCGTTATATCAGGTGTGGATACTGGCGATGTTTATGAAAACAGAAACCCTGATATGTCGCCAGACTTTGCCCAGTCAGGTATGGCGCATTTAACTAATAGTATGATTCATGTTGAGGGGCAACTAACAATCATCGATCCAGATACCGGCGAGAATAGTTTTGATTCTAAAGGTATTGGTTATACCTATCATGGAAAATATGGCCATTTGATTCTTAATACAGATGGTAAATGGTTTTATGGTGTTGCGACCGGCACTGCTGATGTAAATGGTGGATTAACAACAAAGGTAGGATCGACGATTGATCAACTTGGTGCAAATGAGACACTCACTGATACGATAACGATACAAAGTAAAGACGGTACTACTCATGATATTGTTATCACCATTCATGGCGACAACGACCGTCCATACTGCTCTTCAGAAGTGCAGCTCAACAGCGGTAAAGAAGACCTCGCGCAAACCATCACGGCCACCGAACTCTTAGCAAACACTATAGACGTGGATGGCAACGACCTAGGCAAACTCACCGTTGCGAATCTTCACGCTGATCATGGTTCTATTCTAGATAATCAAGACGGAACATACACTTTTACCCCAACCAAAGACTATAACGGTCAGATTCATTTTAGCTATGATGTGACAGATGCGCATGGCGGAACGACTCATACAGGGGCAATCACAACCCTTGCAGCAGTTAATGATGCCGCCACATTTACCGGTGACTCCGGCAGCATAAGAGAAGATACAAACATTCACCACAACTTGCATACCACCGGGTCAGCAACCATTCCAGATGCCCTTTTTTGTCATGGGCACCTGATTGTTTCTGACGCTGATGGTCATGGCGAAGCTGCATTAGATCTTAAGGGGCAACAGAAAATATCTCTTGATGGAACCTATGGTCATTTCGACATCACTAGCAGTGGGAGATGGGTTTATAAAGCAGACAACAATAGTGTGCCTATTCAAGACTTAGACAATGGACAAACACTCACAGATAGCATTGAAGTCACATCAAAAGACGGTACCAAGCATTCAATAACCGTCACGATTAATGGGACCACCGATGATCCTGTTCTTCACAGCCTTAGTGATTCTGGTGTTCAACATAGTGGTCCAGTTGAAGGGAATCTACTTACTGGCTCTGGGACGGATCAAGGATTGAGTGGTGCAGCAACAGACACCGATTCCAACGCACACCTGGTGTTGCAAGATATTCAAATAAAAGATCCCGTGTCAGGTTATGTCGCGGTAAGGCCGGGGCAACCACATACTATGGCCGGTATCGGTACACTCGCGATCGAAGCGAATGGTCATTATACCTTCACCCCGGAAGCTGGCTTTACAGGTAAAGTGCCAAGTATGGTTTATCGTGTCGGCGATGATGGTGGTAACCCAATAGGAGATTCTTCTCAAAATTCTCTCTCTATTGAAGTCACCCCTCCTCTACAACATGCGCCAACGGTGACAGGGCAAACCGTTTCTACAAATGAAGACATCACCAGAACCTTTACAACCAGTGAATTTGGTTACAGTGATCAAGATGGCGACACGTTACAGTTCGTGACTATTAGCAGCATACCGAGCCATGGATTATTACTTCTAAACGGTAACGCCGTAACCGCCAACCAGCAAATCAGCAAGGCTGACTTAGACGCAGGCCATTTAACCTTTACGCCGATCACTAATGAAAACGGCGCCAACTATGCGCAATTTACATTTACTGCGAATGATGGCCATAAAAATTCGGCAAGCGCAACGATGGTAGTGGATGTTAGTGCAGTCAATGATGCACCTATCGTTGGATCGAGTTTTATTAGTTCTTTAGAAGATAAGCCTCATGCGTTCACCACCGCAGACTTTAAATATTCTGATATTGATGGAGATGCGTTAAACCACATCACGATTACCAATGTCGCCCATGGCGTGTTATCGCTGAATGGCACCACAGTGAATGTTGGTGATGACGTCAGCGCCTCCGACGTTTCATCACTCATCTTCACCCCAACTCACAACTACTTTAGTTCTGGTGTCAGCGGATTAGGAGGGGTGCAATTTACCGCAAACGATGGTCATCTTGATTCAAAAGAAGGGTCAATACTCATTAATATAGCGAGTGTCGCTGACCCTGCAACATTCAGTGGAGACTCCACAGGAGTGGCCAAAGAAGACATAACACTTCAAGCTTCAGGTACGTTGACGGCGAGTGATCCTGATGGAACAGCAGGGTTTACCGCGGTACAGGGTGGAGCTGGAATAGCCGGAAGCAAAGGCTATGGGCACGTTCATATCGATGTAAATGGTCACTGGACTTACGACCTTGATAACAACCATCCTATAGTTCAACAGCTTGGCGAAGGTCAGACAGACACTGAAACCATCACGGTTCAATCTGCAGATGGCACGCACCATGATATCGTGGTTACCATTACCGGAACCAATGACGCACCGATTCTCGGCGTTAACCAAACATCATCAACGACAGGCACATTAACAGAGACAGATGTAGACGTTAATGACACTCATACGTTCTCTGTCGTCAGCTCTGCGGGTCAATTCGGTTCATTGTCGGTAGATCCAAACACTGGTGACTACGTCTACACACCAAATACGTCTATCACAGGGATGAGTTATAACTCTGCCACCAACACCTATCATGGTGTTGATGTGTTCGAAGTAAAAGTCAGCGACGGCCATACTGAGGATTCGAAATTCATCACCTTTGATGCCTCAGGACATGTCACCATGTCCCCAACAGGTGGCTTGACCACATCAACCACAGTGCCTCAACAACCTACAGTTACAACGACACTACCAACCTTGCTGATGGTCAACACTGTCGCACCAACGAACACCGTCACTCTGGATCTTGCATCAACAAGCGATTCAGGTTCATCGAACACTGACAACCTTACCAACGACACTACCCCAACGATTACCGGACACACTGATATTCCGTATTCGCAAGTGACCGTTTACGATGGTTCAACACCCGTTGGACACGCGCTGTCTGATGCATCTGGGCAATATAGTGTTGCGGTAAGTAGCTTATCGGACGGCGATCATAATCTATCAGCCAAAGCACTGGCTCCTTCGTCAGTGCTACCAGCTACGTCTTCGCTTCTTTCTGTCCATATTGATACGCAAGTACACGTCGGTATTCAAACAGACCCGATTACCGCCGACAATGTGATTAATGCTCAAGAATCCAACAGCGCCATTGACATCACCGGATCCGTTTCTGGCGATTATAATGCAGGCGACATTGTGACTTTAAATGTAAATGGGACACAACATACAGGCACGGTAGATACAAAAGGACACTATTCAATTACCATACCTGGCAGTGAACTCATCGCTGATGCTGACCAAAAAATAGAGGCATCAGTAGCGGTAACAGATACCGCAGGTAATAGCGCTCATGCCACTGCAGATGTTACTTACCAAGTCGATACACAGGTTAGCGTTCCTACGATTACTTTTGAAAACGCAGGGGGAGACAACTTATACAGTAAAGCTGAAATCGCCCGAGGACAGGCAAACACGATCACAGCAACCGTTACGCCTCCCGGTGATGCAAAAATCGGTGAGCATCTTGTCGTTAACGGTCAGGATCATGTAATAGATGCTCATACTCTTCAGCATGGAATACAAATTGAAGTTCATCCCGGTTCTAATGTACAAGCAACAATGACTGACGAACACGGTAATACCGCAGGTAGCCAAGGTTTCGCTGCAAGCGCTATTCCTGAACCTATCATTGTCAGACCACCATCCGGAAGCCACCAAGTATCTGGCACGCTTGGGGTTCCACCACTATTACCTTCATTAACTCCGGTACCAACAGCACAAAGCGGTTGGCGAATCCATTTACCTAACGGACAGTACGTCACTAGCCATCATGGCCAATACGGTACATTAACCATTGACCCTCAGACTGGTCATTTACATTATCAAGAGCAAGCCCAAGTTCACACGGGCCCTCATGGCAGCGCTTCTGGTATAGGTCAACATGAAGATAAATTTGAAGTAGCATTGCAAGGGACAAATCAAGATGAAGTTGTCGCCCATGTGAATATCCAGATACTCAGTCATGGGCCTGGACATAGTGGAAAGCTGACAGTTGGAACTGAAGTGGTTGATATGACAATCACACCTTTGGTCCATACATCACACCCAGCTCCCCCACCACCGCCTCCTGTACAACATGACGAGCCAGACATGGCTTCGCAAGCCGACTTTACGGTCACACTAAGCGATGATAGTAATCTAGATTTAACCCTGCAGACCCATCAAGAACCCGATCAGAAAACCAGCCACCATGGTGCAGCCGCTTATCTGGATGCATTGGGCATTAAACCCGATGCAACATCGACAACGGTTCACGATCAACCTGCGGATATGGATATCATACTTGCACAAGTCGACCAACCAGATGTAGCAACACATGACCAAGCGCACTTGGATATGTCAGACGCGCTGGAACACCATGATGCGAACATCAACCATAACCAAGATGATGAGCACCATCATCACAACGACGTAGACGGGCTGCCGGACATTGATCCTAATAGTTAACCGATAACGAGACCAAACAGAAGGGAGCACATAATGTGCTCCCTTTTTATTATCTTCTGTTGTTATTCGTTTACTCTCAGCGACTCTTTATAACGACTACCTTTCACCAAATGCGACACTGACATTGGTGTAAATTGGCTTCCACAGGTACTGGAATACAGATTTCTCACCAGTAGTAATATCTACCTCGCCCGTCATACCTGGTAAAATAGAGAAACTTTCAGGATTATCACGGAAATAAGGAACATCCACCGAGACGATGACTTCATAATAGATCTCGCCACGCTCGCTTTGACTCGTGGTCGGTGAAATACTCTCAACCTCCCCTTTTAGCGCCCCAAAGCGGCTGTAATCAAACGCATCAATTTTGATACGAGTCGGCTGCCCTACACTCACAAAACCAATATCTCTTGGCGACAAACGAGCTTTAAAGTCGGCTTTCCCACCAACAGGAACAATTTCAACCACTGTCCCACCCGGCTGAATAACACCACCGTTTTGCGTGCTTGGCAGGCTTTGCACCAAACCTTGTAGCGGCGACACTAACATGGTGTTGGTCAATTTCGCTTGGCTTGAACGAACTCTGGCATTCAATGCAGATAAATCTGACACGGCTTTGGAACGATCAGCACTCACTTTCGCCTTTGCCTCAGCAAGAAGCTGTTCAATTTTTTGTTCAGTACTGTCTGCTTGTTTGATTAGCACCGCTTTCTTACCACGAGCTTCTTCGATTTTCTGTTCGATACTGGCCAGCTTTTGGCGCATTTCAAGCACGCGTAAACGTGAAATATTGCCTGATTTATAGCCCTTTTCTAATATGTTTAACTCTTGCTTAGTCGCATTCAACTCTTTTTCGTAACTCGGTAAGGCTTTTTCCACGCTACGAAGTTGCTCCGCAATTTGCTCGCTCTCTTTCTCAAGCACCACACGCTTTTGGAAGTAGAGGGCTTTTTGCGCGTTCAGCTGCGCTTTTTGTTGGCTGACGATCTCTGGGTAATCGACCTCAAACTCAGCAAGGTTAGGCTCACGTTGCTCAAGCAGCGCATTCATACGTTCCACACTGGCTAGAAGCGTCACTTGTTGGGACTTTAGCTCTTCAAGGGCGGTACGCTGGAAAGTGGCATCAAACTCAACAAGCGGCTGGCCTTTCTCAACCAACTGCCCTTCTTTAACGAGAATTTGCTTTAACTTCCCGCCAATCGCGCTTTGTAATACTTGCTTCTCGCCTTCCGGAATCACAGCACCTTTGGCTTTGGCTATTTCATCAACTTGAGTGACTACAGACCAAGTGGCAAAAGCAATAACACATAAGGCAACCGACCATGTGGCCAGCGCCAATGTACGAGCCGTATTTTGTGATTCAACAAGTTCACCGTAGCGCTTGCCCTTCTCGATAGATTGTTTAGTCATTAGCGACTCCTTGCTTAGACTCTGATTGTTCTTGTTGGGCTGCATTTTGTTGAGCAGAAGCCTCTTGAGTTGACGGCTGTAGCTCTTGAGATAACGGTTGCTCAGATAACTGCGGTTCTTGAGAAGCTTGAGGCTCTGAAGGCTGTCCCTGTTTCGAAGACTGTTCCGGCTCTAATGGGCCTGCATAAACCACTGCACCTTCATTTAATACCACCACTTTATCGGCAAGCTTGATTAAATCCGGATCGTGGGACGTGTAAATCACCGTTGCTTTTCCTTTTTTCGATTGCACAAACTCACCAAATATACGTTTAGCATTTGGGTGAGCATCAGGCACAGGATTATCCATTAAGAACATTGGGTAGTCATAAACCAGCGCTTTCGCGTCAATGAGGATCTGCGCGACGCTGCCAGACAACATGTCAAAAAGGCTGTCCGGCTGAATACTGCTGATGGAAGTATCGAGCCCACCTGATAATGTCTCGAACCAACGCTTTCCGCCGACCATTTCAATTGCAGAGATCATTTTCTGATCTTCGACTTTGTGACCGTCGTTTAGCCACTCTCGAATACTCAGCGTAAGCAAATCAGGATATGCGGCTCGAATGAAACACCAGTGGCGATAAAGCTGCGGATCGTATTGAACGAGGTTAACGCCTTCAAGCTCGACCATACCGTTTTGGATAGGCTGCAAGCCAGACAGCACTTCAATTAATGTTGATTTACCGCTCCCAGAAGGGCCGGTAATCGCGACAATTTCACCGGCTTCAATATCAAAACTCACACCATTCAAGGCCGGGCGACTCTGTTTGGGATAGCGCAGCGTCACTTGGTCTAATTTCAAGTTAGGCGCTACCACGGGTAACGGGTGATGCTGGTAACTGAATTCACGCTCAGACGGCTGAGACAAAATACGGTTCACTTGCAGCTTGGATTGATTAAAGCTATTAAAACGCATCGCACTGTTTGCCAACACCTGAGCAGGACCCGTCACCTTAGATATCAACATCATTGAAGCAATCAAACCACCAGGGGTCATCACTTGTTCAAAAATAAGTCCTATACCTAACCCCATCACGGCGAGTGTCGATCCCACACCAATAAAATAGTAAATCGAGGTGTACCGACTCTGGAGAACCGATTGATTAAAGGTCACTGTTGAAGCAAGAAGATTGGCCTTTTTGAAGCGTTGAATCCAGTGCTCTGAGAATCCAGCACTGCGAATAAAGGCAAGCTTGGATGACAGCTCATTAGTCATGTTTTGACGATTCGTACCTGCCACTGTCGATTGCATCGAGCGCTTGCTGCTAGAGCGTATTGAACGTTTTGCTAGCAAGTAATAAAGGATTAAAGAGACGACTGGAACCAGTACCAACCATCCACCTAAAACACCTATCGCAAGTACAAAAATAAGAATGAATGGTAAGTCAAATAACGCATTTCCTAATGGCCCCGATAGCACACCTGAAATACGCTCTGACAACATCACTTGGTTTTGCTGACTAGAAGAAGCTGTTTGCTGATTTTGAGCATAGCTATTACGAAGCAGACGCTGCACGAGGGATTGAGAAATCTCACGACTTACTCGGTTGGAAACTGAAGCAAACACTCGGCTACGTAATGTTCTCAACCAACCCATCATCACAAACAACAACGCCGCGCCAATGGCGATACCTTGCAACTCATGCCCTGCATCACCACCAATCACATGGTCATAAATCGACATAGTGATGAAGGGAACAGCAAGCGCAAATAAGTTAGTGATAAAGCTGACCAATAACAATTTAGGAATGATGGGACGAAACGCATGTAACCTTTCGCCAACCCAATCAGGAGAGGCCTTCTCTAATGGTGGCCCTTCGATAACAATACAAAACTGAGGGATATCGGTGATGTCGTCATTGGCATTAAAGGCAACAAATTGCTTGGATTCTAAATGACCAGAGACCAGCTCATGTTCACCAAGTACCAGTAAGACCAATTTATGTTCACCAACTTCATCTAGGTTGGCAACCAAGCGATAAGGCAGTGCAAGCCTGTCGAACAAGGCAAACATATCGTCGATTGATTCAATGCCATTTTCATCGACCCATTGATGTGCGAACAACTGGATATTAGCATTAACTTCCAGCTGCTTAAGAACGGAAAGGCTCTCGGTTTCTAAATGATTCATCACCTCTTGTCGACCGCTGGTATCTGCACGGTTGTTCGTACCTGAAGGGTTACCAATATCTAAACGATTCATACGACAGCCTCCTGATTGCTCTCGCTGTCGACCGTAATAGCTCGACTTTCCACTGTAATGATTCGATTAGCAAATTCGCGAAGCTTCGAATGGTAGCTCACCATCAGTATCGTGCGTCCTGCCGTTACTTCTTCTTCCAACACCTTAGCTAGATTCCCAAGGGCGTCTAAATCAAGTGAAGAATCCGGCCTTTCCAGCATGATTATGGGTTTATCACTTGCCAATTGAGCCGCGATATTGAGCATTTTCACGTTACCCATACTCAACAAAGAAGCACTCGTATGGCCAATTTGTGTCTCTAGTCCATCGGGTAATCGAGTAATCTCTTTGGTTAAACCCAAACGCTTTGCATAGTCACTGGCGCTTTGCGTTTTCTCAGGGTCAAACCCGCACAAGTTGTCGAGAATAGTACCCGACACCAACTGCCCTTTAACGCCACAGTAGGCCGCAATATTGGTTACGGATGCGATTGAAACTGCAGCTCCGTTAATGAAGCACTCACCTGCTTTTAGATCATCAATACCTGCAATCGACGACAATAAATGACTGTTAGTGTGGCGATCCTCACTCTCTAACAATATCAACTCACCTTTATTCAGTGTGACATCTGCATGAAAGAGTTCACCGTATCTTTCAACGGTCGCTTGCTTGATTTCCAACGTCTCAAAGTCAGATAAGTGGTTCTCAACTTGCTCAGAATCTGAAGATTCCGATAATGATAAGTCACTCAATTTTTCTATTGCCTGATTGGCACTGTGTATTGAATTAAGCTTGATTCTAACCCCAACCAGAGCACTCAAAGGCGCAACCGCTCTGCCAGATAAGATAGAACATGCCGCCAAGCCACCAGTAGTTAACTGACCATCCAACACCCATAAGCTGCCCGTGATCACCAGTAAAACTGACGTAGCTAGTGCAGCAAGCTGAATACATTCTTGGGCGAAGGCGTTCTGTTCTTCTTCTCTCGCTTTAGACTGAGAGCGAACATTATTGAGGGATTTAAACTGATTAAAGATTCGAGACTCAACGGCCTGGCGTTTGATTCCCTGAATGGTTTGGCTTAGCAAAATCAAAAACGCTTTTCGCTCCTGCTCATCTTGGGAAGCCTCTTCACTTAAGCTTTTAACACGAATAGAAGATAACCAAACGATTCCAAGAGTAATCAGCCAAACTGCCAAAGGTATCGCCACCAGCTCACCGCCGATGTAAGCCACCAAGCCCAAGAAGATCAAGGCAAAAGGCAAATCAATAAAGCCTGCAATCACACCACCGGAATACCAATCTTTGACTTTTGATACTGAGCCCAGCCCCTCTTCCACGCCGCCAACACCAATGTGGCGAAGATGTCCTGATGAAGCCGTTGTTACTCTTTCAACCAAGGTTTGATAGGTCGCTTTCTCGGTATTGCTGGCCGCGGCTGACAAAAGCCAAGTACGCACAAACCGGATCAATGCTTCCATGGCAACAGCCAACGCTGCACCCGCCAACAACAAAGTGGCAGTACCGTAACTTTGGTTAGGTAAAATACGATCGTAAATTTGTAAAACCGTTAACGGAACGGCGAGAGAGAGAAGATTTATGAGTAAAGAAGGCAGTAGGACTTTCCCCACCACCCCTTTGTTTTTCATTGAACTTGCGGGCATACACAATCCTTATCCATGCTTATGAAATAAGATTGGTACACCATGTTCAGTATTGCAAGGTAACGGACTGATTTAACGTGTTTTTCAATATAAATATGACACAGATCTTTTTACACAAATCTGTGGCTAAACCCGTACCTTAAAAACGCTCCTTACAAACAATTGTCGTAATCCGTTATCGCCTGCTTTAACTTTGAAAAGTCTGAGTTACATAAATACGGTTTCAGCGCTTCAAATTTATCTGAGGGCCACTCGTATATTTTGAATGAAATGAGCTCGTCAATAACAGACTCATCAAAGCGGTATTTGACGACTTTAGCTGGAGAGCCACCGACAATGCTGTATGGAGCGACGTCTTTAGTCACCACACTATTCGCTGCAACTACAGCGCCTTCGCCAATCGTCACACCGGGCATCACCATCGCTCTCATGCCTAACCACACCCCATCTTCAATGTGAGTATCGCCTTTGCCAATGTAGGCGTCGTCGATGACATCCATAAATGGATACAGTGAAAACCAATCAACTCTGTGGGTATGGTTGCCACCCATCAAAATCACGACCTCTGCGCCAATACAGACATAATCACCGATATAGAGTTCGTCGATTTCCCATCGAGGCTCCCACTGGCGGCTGACTTCGTCGCCGTGTAAATAACGCACTACCGATTGTTCAAAACCGTTGTCCCAGCAATCGCTGTAATAACTGTGTTGACCTTTTACGTGAATATTGGGGTTGGTTACGACTTCATGCAGCAACTCGAATTTGGACCAATGCTTCTTTTGCATTTTTACCTCTGAATGATCTATTTAGTTTTATTCGTTAACTATCAAAATGTTCGACGATGCAAATCCAAGGTGCACAAACTAACGCCCTATAAACACAGCGTTCACTGGGACTAATAGTGAGTATCACGCTTAAATCATAGCAATGTCGCTAAAACTAAAGAGGCGTCAGTGGATTCGAGGTTGCTTAAGAAGAGGAAGTAGTTTCAAAGTTTGCTCAGTTTTTATCGATAACTTGGTTGGATAATTTACAGGCGTAGTGTAACTGTTTAGTCGCGCCAATTTGACAGGAAGATGTGATTAATAAGGTTTCAAATTTCGTTTCGTGGAATACGGAATGAACAAGAGCCTGCGCGATTACACAGGCTCAAACTTAGACTCGGCTATAAATTTCGGCTCTCGCTTGAAGCTGGGTTCAGCGACTACATGCGAGCAAGCTGTACTTTTCTGTCTTTATTCACCACGCAGAAGTTGCCGCGCTTAGTGCGACACTTAGAGCATCGTTCGCATTCAACAGGGCTTCTATCCCCTTCCTTCCATCGCTTAACTAAATGGGGTTCAGAAAGCAGCGGTCTTGAAAGCGCGAAGTACTCAATGCCCGTGTTATTTGCGATGGCTTCAATGGCATCGAAATCCGTTAGACCACCAACCGTGATCACTGGGATATTAACGTCTTGGCTGATCGCGTGACCATACTCATGGAAGTAACCTTCAGCTTGAATGGTAAAACCATCGTGCGACTCGCCAATCATAGTGTCTGCTTTGCCATGAATATTGCCTGACACGACAATGCCATCCACGCCCACTTGTTCAAGCTTCTTACACACAATACGTGTTTCGTCGAAGGTCACGCCACCTTCAAAAAATTCAGATGCCGTGAGCTTAACTAAAATTGGGAAGTCGTCGCCCACCAGCTTGCGCGTCGCTGTATAGATCTCTAACAAAAATCTCATGCGGTTTTCTAAGCTACCGCCGTACTCATCTTCACGTTGGTTGTAATAAGGGCTTAAGAACTGGTTAATCAGATAAGTGTGAGCGGCATGAATTTCAACTCCATCAAAGCCTGATTTTTGTGCTCTCAAAGACGCTTGAGCAAAGGCATCAACAATGTAGTCGATCTCGTCTTTAGTCATCGCTTTGCCTAGTGTTTGAGTGCCTTTTTCTAGAACCTCACTTGGTGCGTAGATCACTCGTTCGCCAAGATCATGCGTGGTTTTGGTGCCACCATAAGCCAATTGCATGACAATTTTAGAGTCGTTGTCATGAACCAATTGAGTGAGCTTTTGATACTCTTCGATAAACGAGTCGTTATACATGCCCATCATGCCTGCATTAGGCTTCTCTTCTTCCACGATGTTCGCGTAACCCGTCACGATCAGGCCGACTTCACCTTGAGCCAACTCTTCGTAGATAGCGTACAGTTTATCTGTCATATGCCCATCTTCGGTGGCCATATTTTCCCACGTTGCACTTCTCATGAAGCGGTTCTTTAGTGTCATCTTGCCAATGTGGGTTTCTGTAAACAAAGTGCTCAAGTGTCTTCCTCTCAAAATCGTGTTACGCGAGTTACCCATCAAGCATGGGCACTGATTCAGGCGGATACTACAGAGAATAAGGCATGTATAACTTAATCTAGATTAAGAGAGCGGCACTCTCATCTGAGAAAAAGGCAGAAAGAGACAGCAAAAGATCAGAAAGGCAGGAACTAGAGAAAACAAAGGAAGCAAACAAAAGCCGCTTAGTTTAGCTAAACGGCTTCACAGATCTATAAGCTTATAGCTGAAGGCTTTACTAAAAATCAGACTTAATAGCGTTATCCATATTTAACCGTAGGATCAACACACTGATAGATCTGCCCAATGCTCGCTTCATTGGTTAACAAGGCTTCGATAAGGCGCGCTACTTCTTGTCTGTAAATCACACCATGAACTTCTACCTGCTGAGAAAGTTCACCATTGCCAGTTAACTCGCCGTCTAACAAGCCACCCGGACGTAAGATGGTGTAATCTAGAGAACTCGAGGCTAACCAAGCTTCAGCTAACGACTTTTCACGAACCGCTGCGCCAAACCCTTTTCTAGATCGCTCCGACAAATACTGCCAAGAGTCACCACAACCCAACGACGTTACCAGTACAAATCGAGCGATACCATTGGCTTCAAGCGCATCTGTTAGATGTCGGTGTCCAATGTAATCAACAGGAATGTCAGCTCTGAAACTGCCCATGCTAGAAACGATAAGTGCAGATTTAGGTAACTGAGCGACCACAGATTCAACTTGTTCTTTATCGGTAGCATCACAGAGAAGTGTGGTGACACCAAGTTCAGCTAAACGCGTGTTCTTCTCTGGGTTTCTCGCAACGGCTATCACTTGATAATCTTGTTTGTGAAAATGCTCAACAATTGCAGCACCTAGACCACTTCCTGCTCCCCATACAACGACCGTACTCATAAAAAACCTCATAATATTCATGTTCTAGTGATACTAACCAGACAATTTAAACCGTTCCTTTATCGAGATCAATAAATGAGAATAAGTCTCAATATTATTTTTAATTTTTTGCTGGTTCTCACTAATCTACTCAAAAGCACGACCACGTATCATATTTAAACATTGGTTAATTGAATTGCCCCAACATGTCTACTAAAGTAATTTTAATACAATGACTTAGTCTCGGTGGTTATGAAAAAAGAACGCATTCAATATTCTTTCGACGTGTGGTTATTTATTCCTGATGAAGACAAACTCATCATGAACGAAGAAGACGTGATTATCGACAATCGCTTGTCTAAGCTGCTCAACTTTTTCTGCCAAAATCCTAAGATCGTATTCTCACGAGATGAGCTGATTAATGAAGTCTGGAATGGCTCAATCTTGACGGATCAAGTGATCACGCAAGCCATTTTTGAACTGCGCAAAATACTCAAAGCGGCTGAACGACACTCCATGGGACACATCATCACCGTGCCCAAACGCGGTTATAAATTGGATGTTGATGTTCACAAAACCATCTTGGTGCCTGCAAGTGTCACCACAAATACCGTGTCAGTTGCAGACATGAATCATGCACCTAATGCTTTTGGTTCCTTTCCTTCAACTCAATCAGACGCACCAGATACATCGCCAGTTTTGGATGAGGATAAAAAACAACAAGTTGAACCAAAAGCAGAATCGGTTACTGGTGAGAACCTAATAAGCGATCAAGGCTCAGAGGCCAAAACCGTACTCGAAGAATCTGAAGAGAGTTCAATCGATGCAACCTCAGAAAAACCTGCTTCACAAGAGCCTATTCAGCCTGTTGATCCGCAACCTAGCGCTTCGAAACCTAGCGATTCCAGCTATGTCGAACCAAGCCATACCGATTCGAGTACAGTTAAGGCCGTTCAACACTCACCCGTAAATAAAACGGCTAGCGACAAACAAGCGCCTATCGCAGCAAATAAACCTCAGAAAACACCTTCACGTGCATTAATGCTCGGCGGCGTTTTAGTTATCGCGCTTGGGCTAATTTGGTGGATGTTAAAGCCGACCAGCCCTACATCGGACGCCTTCGATTTGAGCAGTTTAAATACCGCCGCTAATGAATCAAACCAACCACTCGCTGGCTCAAATCAGTTAACGGAACAAAGTCGCTCTAACCAGACGGCAAGCAGTCAAAATGTAGATGCCCATAAAGCACACGAATCTGTTCACTACTTATCTTTAGAACCTAGATATATCTACGTAAGTATCGATGACAACTTGAAGACGGATGCCTTTAAGCGTGGGATTATCCATAAATTAATGAGCTACTTGACCACCTATCGCGATTTTCGTGTCGTAGTCGATGAAACCTTGGTGCCGAATTCAGCCAATGTGATCAGTTTCAAGAGCGAAATTGATGGCGACAGAGAATACCTTGATATCACCTACTTCAACCGAATTTCTAACTTCAGACACCTAGGTCGAGATTACCTGATTGACCCAGCCTCACTCCACACGACCATGCGTTCAATGCTTGATGACCTGTTGGATTCATTTAATTTGGATATTCAAAAATCGATATTGAAGCAGCAAATCTCTGAGTTGCCCAAACAAGAAGAAGCCTTAAAACTTACCCTTGAAGCGCTCGGGCTCACCTTCATGACGTTAGACAGAACCGACACCTTATCTAAGATAGCCCAAGCCAATGAGCTAGAACCCGACAACCATTTTGTTATGTCGAGTCGCTACATGTATGAGCTTGCTGATATTTTTATATTGAGATCGAAACATAAGAATAAGCAGGTTGAAGCGCTCAACAAGAAATTTAAAAAACAGTTACTAAACGCTCAGAACAACGCCAACTCCTACCGAGTCTATGACGCGTTAGCAGCCTACTTCCTCACTGAAGATGATCCAGACCAAGCCGATTACTACCTGAACTTGATACCGAGAAATGAGTACAGTGTGATGTCTATGATTATCTTGGCAAAAATAGAAGAATCTCAAGGCAACCCTTCAATGGCGGAAGAATACTACTATGAAGCGATATTGGAATCTGGTCACTCTGTGGTTTTGAAAGTCGCCCAAACCATGTTTTTCAAAAGTAACGTCACCGAGATTGAATCCAAATTGGGTATCAACCAATGATTAATAAGGCAAACACACCGCTTACTCAAGCGGTGTGTTTTATGGTTCTCACAGAAATCGTTAATCGCTAAATCTTTGATAAAAAAGCGATAACAGCTACAACGCATTGGTTAGCAGAATACCGACACCAATCCTTTCACTGTTGTAGTCATAATCAATCAAGCTTTCTCCATAGCCTTTGTAGTACTGGACATACCCTTGTAACCGACCATACAGAGGAAAGCTGAGTGAAGTCTGTATTCCGCCATACCCGGTTTGAAAGTTATAACGACCCAATGCTGAAACCTCGAAACCATCCCATTTGTAAGCGCCAGACAATTCGTAGTGACCGAGATAATCTTGAATATCAGGGTTGTCATCGCTACTGCTCGACTCTGGGATTCTGTACCAAGGCTGGAAGTAAACCGCAAAATCATCTTCGGTATACCCTAGCCCAACATAAGCGCGGTTCCAGCTACGACTAAGCTCTGCCGTTCGTCCGTTAGATTCATGCTCTAAACCCAAACGCGAGAACCAAACACCATCAGCTGACTCGATATTCAAAGGCGTTTCATAGAAGAGTTCTGGGCGATAGTTGGTCTCTCTAAACGGTGCCGAGATATCAGAAGAGTACGCCTGCCAAAATGATTTGAGCGTAAAACCAAAATAGATTTTGTCTGCTTGATTAAACACACCATCATCGACCACCGGAATTTTTAAACTTAATTGCAGTTTGATCTCTTCATCACTGAGGTCATCCGCTTTACCTTCGAATCGCTCATCCCCATATGGCTGTGTATTCACGTTAGTCATGTGAGTCACTGGCAAAATGTAGTTCAAACGATAAGGCGTTATAACAAACGGGTTATCTTCAGTTGTGTACTCCATCTTCAATCGCGGGACTTTAGACTCAAGTGCACTTTCGCTGATTGAGTCTAAACCGACTTCGCTGGTTTCACCCGAGAACTTATTTTCGGGTGTTTTGTTTGATGTAACGGCTTCTTGGGATGCGCATTGCTGCTTTAACCACTCAATACTTTGTTGATTGGTTGCTTTGGCCAATGAAGACAAAATACATTGCTCATAGCTTGCTCGTTCATCAACACCGATAGTATTGGCATACGCTGAAGCATTCACAGCGAGGCCAATAGCCAGTAGAGCAAGCATGTTTTTGTGTCCAGCTAGCTTTTCACCAACCCCAAGGCGTTTACTCGCGCTGTTCTGTTTACGATCTCGCATAACTCTACCCTTGGTCTTTATCTTGGTAAGTCACTTCAAACGCAAAGTCGACCGCTTGCTGAGTAATTTGCTCAACGTTTTTATCAAGCATCTCAATGGTGATTTCTGATTTTTCATTCTCAAGTACGCCATTATCGTTCACAACGAAAATACGGCGACCAATGAGCTGAGATGAATCATGATCTTTCAAATCCACACTCGCCAATATACGAATCGAACGGTCACGAGTACCTGCCGCATATTTAATGGCGCCGATAACAGAGCCCACAGGGATAAACTCAGTCACACGCATGTCTTCTGGAATATCATTGATGTCATAGAGCATCACGCTTATATCGAGTTCCTTATTCTCCAACAATACGTTCTTGTAGCCCTGTAATTTAGTCGCCAGCTTCTCGTCCATTTTCTTGTGGAGCTGTGTTTTGAATTGAGACTGAACCTGCTTTGATACTCGCTTGTCAATCCCCGAACTTTTTATGCCAACGGTAGTAAATTCAAACTCATTAAAGTGAAGTGAACGGCTGTCTTTGGCTATCCATGACACCCCTTTCATGTCGTCATCAAACTGGCTATCAATGAAGTAGTGGTTTGAGTCGACGCTCTGGATTTCTTGTTTATTTGGCATGTTGCTTGAACAGCCAGCAGTGAATAAAACGATCAATGGGAATAGGTAATGTAGTTTCATGTGAACCTCTAATTTTCTAAATTTTGAGTGCACGAACCCCTAAGCGATAAGGCTCATAAATTGGGATTCGTGTTGATTAAACTTCTATGTGTATTGGCCGACTAAAGTAACCAGCCAGATAACGGACTAAACTTCTTGTTCTTGCCCGCGGTGATCCGCAGCCAAGTAGGTGTATATCGTTGGTACAACGAACAGAGTGAATAATGTGCCCACTGACATACCCACCGTGATGACCAAACCAATAGAGAAACGGCTTTGCGCACCGGCTCCGCTTGCAATAAGCAGCGGTACGACACCGACAACCATCGCAGCTGTGGTCATCAATACTGGTCTCATTCGAACAGTCGCTGAACGAATAGCGGCCTCGCGTCGGCTGCATTTCAATTCCTGTTGCATTTGGTTGGCAAACTCCACAATCAAAATACCGTGCTTACTGATTAAACCTATCAAGGTCACCAGCCCCACTTCGGTGTATATGTTGAGCGTATCAATGCCTAAATACAGTGGCATCAGGGCGCCAAAGATAGACAATGGAACACTGGTTAATACCACTAGCGGGTCTCGCAAACTTTCAAACTGAGCCGCCAGCACCAAGTAGATAATCACAAGCGCTAGGAAGAACGTCGTAACCAGTGAAGAGCCTTCTTGTAGGAACTGTCTCAATTGGCCTGAAGTATCCGTCGTATAAGACTTAGGCAATATCTTCGCTGCTCCTTCTTCCATCACTTTATAGGCTTCACCGATACTGATTCCCGGCATCATTTTCGCTTCAATCATGGCGCTGTTAAGCTGTTGAAACTGATCCACTTTCGATGGCTGCACTGATTGGCTAATTTCAATCAATGACGCCAGCGGTACCATCTCATTGGTGTTAGAGCGTACGTGGTAGTTCTTCAAATCATCCCAAGAGTTACGGTTCTCGTTAGGTACCTGAGTGATAACTTGGTAGCTGCGCTGATCCATCGAGAAGTAATTCACGAAACCTTCACTGATAAAGCGAGACAACACGGTACCAATGTCTTGAGCGTTCACGTTCATCTGAGCGGCTTTATCGCGGTCGATACGAATCTCTACCTGTGGTTTATTAAAATTCAGGTCGTTTTGTACATAGATGAATTTGCCACTCTTCTGCGCGTACTCTTTCAGTTTTTCAGCGTACTGATAGAGATCCTGATAAGAACCCGTTGGCGTTTTCAGAACCATCTGGAATGGCAAGCCTTGCGGTGTGCCTGGCAAATCAGGTGGAGAGAAGGTATACACCTGCAAACCCGGTAATACAGAACTCTCTTTTTCGAAACGTTGCATTACCTCTTTTGCCGTTGCTTCACGCGAATCCCAATCTTTCAAAACACCCAAGCCAAAGAACGCATTGTTGTTCATGTAACCGTTATCTAGCATGGTCATTTCGACTTCATCGTTCTTGCTGATAGAGTCAATCAGAGCCGGAGTAAAGTGGCGAATGTAATCGGTATTCGCTTGTGCAGGACCTTGTCCCATCACAATCATCACGCCTTGATCTTCTTCAGGTGCCAGTTCAGATGAAGTATTCATAAACATGAACACCAAACTGATCAGCAGCGTTCCTACCACAGGCCAAATATAAACACGGTTGTTCAACACATGTTCGAGCACTTTACGGTAGCGCTCTGTTACGCCTTCAATTACCGCATCGATTTTCTTAACCAGCTTTCCATCGAGAACCGATTTGTTAAGCAGTTTTGAACACATCATTGGCGTTAGCGTTAAGGCGATGAAACCCGAAATTAATACTGACCCCGCCAACGTGAATGCGAACTCCGTAAACAACTTACCGGTGAGCCCTCCCATGAAACCAATAGGCGCATACACTGCGGCCAATGTAATGGTCATCGCAATAACCGAGCCTGCAATTTCACGTGCACTGTCTATTGCGGCCTTAATTGGGCTAGTGCCATCTTCTAAGTGACGAAATGTGTTTTCTACAACAACGATGGCATCATCAACCACCAGCGATATCGCCAGTACCATAGCAAGCAGCGTCAACAGGTTAATACTGAAACCCATGCTCAACATGAAGAACATAGAGCCAATCAATGACAAAGGAATCGTTACAAGTGGTATCAACATCGCTCGCATTGAACCCAAAAAGGCGAAGATAACGATGACAACGATCAGCGCAGCTTCCATTAAGGTTTTCGCTACTTCATCAATTGAGGTTTCGATAAACTTAGTTGAGTCATAGATTACGTCCGCTTTAATACCGTCAGGTAGGCCTGCTTGGATCTGCGGAAGCAATTCGTAAATGCCTTCAACAACGGTTAATGGATTCGATGTTGCCGTATTGCTGATCGCCGTTGATACGGTAGTCACACCATTAAACTCAACGTCTGAGTCATAGTTTGCTGCGCCTAGTTCAACCGTCGCCACATCTTTCAAGTGCACCAGTTGCCCGTCGTGCGCTTTCAAAGACATGTTCTTGAAATCGTCTACTGAACTTGAATCGGTATGAGCGTTAATATCAACTTCGATATAAGGGTTTTGCAACTTGCCCGCCGCACTCACAATGTTATTTGCACGAAGCGCGTTTTGAACATCTTCAGCCGTCAAACCATATGAAGCCAGTCGTTGAGGGTTCAGCCAAATTCGCATTGCAAAATCTTCTTGCCCCAACATGTCGACCTTTGCCACCCCCTCAACAGTAGAGAAAGTCGGCTTAACCACACGGCTCACATAGTCTGAGACTTGCTCCGTCTTCAATGTGTCACTCGAAAATGAAACATATAAGATCGGAGACTGAGACGTCGACTTAAGAATACTTGGATCCAATACGCCCGATGGCAGCTTATATTTTACTTGCTGCACGAGAGACAAAATCTCAGTCAAAGCACTGTCCGATGGATACCCTAGCTTCAAATAAACCGTAATAACCGACTTACCCAGAGCACTATCCGATGTCATGTAATCAATGCCCGCTGTTTGGGCAATTTCTGCCTGCAGTGGTTGCGTCACATACCCTTGAACGCTGGATGCACTGGCACCTGGATAACTCGTTGTAATGGTAATAACGCCCGTTTCAATTTCTGGATATTGACGCACTTGCAGTGAGGTAAAGGCTTTAAGACCTAACACCAATAGCACAAGGCTTAATACCGTAGCCAAAACTGGACGTTTGATAAATACATCAGTAAATGTCATGGGAGTTTCCTAGTTACTTTGCTTAGTGCTTTTGTCAGTGATCAGCGGATGTTGGTTGTTAACCAGAACCCATCCACCATTCTTAAGTTGGTGTTGGTTTGAAGTCACAACCACATCTCCTGCTTTCAAGCCCGAAACCACACCAACATAGCCACCTTGTTTAGGGCCGACTTCGACAGTGCGTTGCACAACCTTGTATTCATAGAAGGGTGATGCATCTTTGCTTGTGTGTTCGCTGGCCTTTTTGGTCGACGTATCCAACACAAACACGGTATTCCCGTATAAGGTGTAACTGATCGCAACAGAAGGCACCGCCACGATGGTGTCCGATTCCGATGTGATTAACGTAGCGTCGACATACATACCCGCTTCTAACGGCACAGCTTGGTTAGCCATGGCTCTCAATTCGATATTGTGCGTGTTGCTGTCTGAGCTCGGTTCAATAGCAGAAATAGTGCCGTGAAAGACTTCGTCGTTGGTTGCTTCTGAATAAAACTGTAAATCCTGCCCTACCTTCACATCGTGTAAATAAAGCTCTGGAATAGAGAAGTCGACATACTGCTTTGATTTGTCTTCCAGCTCGACAATCGCAGTGCTCGAATTAATAAAATCACCTACATCGATATTGCGAATCCCAACACTGCCAGAAAATGGCGCTTTCACTTTCATGTAGTCAATTTGCGTAGCAATATATTCCAGCTTTGCACCTTCAGCATTAAATTGAGCTTGTAGCTTATCAACCGAGTTTTTTGAAACGCTGTTATTTCTAAGGAGCAATTTATTCCTCATCAATTCGACTCTTGCCAATTCAACTTTGGATTGCTGGCTCTTATAGTTGGACTTCAATAACGCATCATCCAATTTAACAAGAATATCACCTTTATTTACTTGTTGACCTGAAGTAAAGAGAATCTCTTTTACTTGGCCTGACATTTGGCTCGTCACATCAATAGATTGATTAGAGTGAATGTTACCAATGACTTTCAAACTTTTATCCCAAGTATCTTGATTTACTTTTTCCGTTGTTACAGATATGGCTGGCATTTTAAAATTAGCGACCTTCTCTTTGATCATTTCACCTTTTACATAATGAAAGCCAAATACAAAAGACAGTAATATAAAAAGAGCTGACCCGACGATAACGCCTTTATACTTACTCATGTGTTCACCTTGTTTTTTAAGTCTGGTCATTCTATCTATCGACACTGCCAATAAATCAAACTCATATAACATCCACAAAATCTTATATAAAATAAAAATCAAACCCTACAAATCAATAGCTTACACACAAACCACCAATCGACACTCAATTTTTGTTTTATTGCTATTTTATTTGAAAATGATTTATCTATTTTCTCGATCGATATAATTCTCATCGTTCCTTAAACAATTAAACGAGTTAACTATGTCGAATCAAATTAATCACACTAAAGTCGCTATTAAAGAGAAGATGAAACGTATATATGGAGAAGATGTTGCCCATAAGCATAATAAAGACCATTTAGAATATAGAGAGCATCAACCTTCTCATTCTGGTCAACATGGTGGCGACCCAGAAGGTCATAAGCATTTAGTCAACCACCATTCTGATGGACATCATCAGAAACACCACAAAGATAAAATGCATGACCACAAAAAGTCATCGCGACTACATCATAAAAAATAGAATCCTGGGTTAATTCCAGGTCATTAAAAATAAGCATTAGATCAATTCATCACTCAAATATGATTAATGCTTAATCAAAAACGTTAAACCAAATTAAAAAATGAAATAGCGAGTTAATAATGATTGCTATTTCATTCAAGGATTACTATGTCATTTATTATTGAACAACTTAGAGACTATCCATTTATAGCGCTCTTTTTATCACTCGGTCTCGGTTACTTAATCGGTAAAATTAAAATCGGTAAGTTTGAATTAGGTGGAATCGCAGGTTCACTGCTTGTTGCTGTAGCACTTGGTCAGATCGGCGGTATCGCGATTTCAAATGAAGTGAAAAGCATCTTCTTTGCTTTATTTATTTTTATGGTGGGTTACAACGGCGGTCCTCAGTTTTTCTCGTCATTCCGTCTCTCTTCACTCACACGTTTATTTGCTTCGTTTGTGATGACGTTTGTAGGATTAATCACGGTTGTGTTGCTCTCTAAATGGGCCGGACTAGATAAAGGTTTAGCGGCGGGCCTTGCGGCTGGTGGCTTAACACAATCGGCAATCATAGGTACTGCAGGTAATGCTATTGATCAGCTGAACCTAGCACCAGATGTCACCTCAACACTTAAAACAAATGTTGCTGTGGGTTATTCAATCACCTACATCTTTGGCTCTCTCGGTCCGATTCTAATGATGTCACTCATTCCAATGGTAATGGGTTGGAACATAACCAAAGAAGCGAAGAAGCTTGCGGAAAAAATGGGCGCTGGCAGCAAGCAACTAAACGAGGGTGAATTCTCGGCATTGAACCGCGTATCTTCTCGTGCTTATCAAGTGACCGCGAACTCTATGTTTGTTGGTAAAAGTGTTGTCGAGTTAGAAGAAGCATTCGATGCCGACCTCACAATTGAAGCTATTTACCGCTCACACCAAGACACAGAATCAACGTTAGATTTGGCAAAGAACCCTATTTTAGCGGCGGATGACAAAGTTTACCTTACTGGTCTGACTCAGGCATTTCCTAAAGTGACCTCGCTGGGTGTCGAACTCGGTGAATTTAGTGAAGAAAGCAATGTTGTCCAAACACAACAGAAGGTCGTACTCACGAATAAGAAACTAGCGGGTATTACGCTACGTAAGCTTCACGATGAAACGAACGCACGTATTCGTCGTGGTGTTTATATCACTCAGCTATCACGCATGGGCCATGATATTTCGACATTGCCAGAAACTGAACTGCACATTGGTGACGAAATCACCTTAGTTGGACAAAAAGAAGACATAGCTAAAGTCATCAAAAAAATTGGCTACAACAGCCCGCTTCCAAGCGTAACTGACTTCGTAACAATGTCTTTCGGCATGGTGCTTGGCTATCTGATTGGCGAGATTGGTTTCACTATCGGTGGTTCTCATATCGCTCTAGGTTCAGGTTTAGGTTGTCTGGTTTCCGGCTTACTTGTGGGCTACTTAAGAATGCGCACACCTCGTTTAGGCAGTGTTAACCATGGCGCAGCCAACTTTATGCAGACATTCGGCCTTGCAGTATTTGTTGCGGTTGTTGGTATTAATGCAGGCGCTCCAGCGCTGACGGCAATCAAAGAGAATGGCGTAACGCTCTTACTGCTAGGTGTGTTGGTCACTCTAATTCCTCAAGTACTGACGTTCCTATTCAACTACTACGTACTCAAAATCAAAAATCCAGTAGAAGCGCTAGCGGTTATCGCGGGTAGTCGCAGTGCAAACCCTGCATTCGCATCGCTACTAGAAAAAACACAAAACAGCACACCAGTACCGAGTTTCACGATGACTTATGCGGTTGCCAATATCTTCCTCACCTTATGGGGTCCGATCATCATCAACCTAATTACCAAAATTTCGTAATCAACACCGAATCAGCCAATTGATGATTCAACTTATTCATTAACGATTTAACACAGTAGCTAGCCAAGCAGGCTAGCTGCTCAAAGAAATTAACTTACTTATCTATCCAACAAACTTGGATCTTAAACAAATTTAAAGAGAAACGACTATGAAACGCACAGATGAAAAACGCCTAGAAACACTAAGCCCATTCGAAGTAAAAAACACACTGATCGACCTTGCTCAGCATTCACATGAAAAAACCATGATCAACGCTGGTCGTGGTAACCCAAACTGGGTCGCGACAGCGCCACGTGAAGCCTTTTTCCAATTAGGTATGTTTGCACTAGAAGAATCAAAATCGAATTTCTCAGGGTATGAAGGCTTTGGTGGGATGGGAGTTCAACAAGATATTAGCCTGCGCTTTCTTCAGTTTTGTGAAAAATACGAAGACCAAGAAGGTGTGCAATTCCTCATTGAAGCCTTCCAGTTTATTACGGATCAATATCAAGTAGACGGTGATGCACTTATTTATGAATGGGTTGAGGGGATTCTAGGTAACAACTACCCAGTGCCTGATCGCATGCTCAAATATTCGGAACTCATTGCTCGTAAATACATTGAGCAAGAAATGGCGGGGTCGCAGCCATTACCTGCTGGGAAGTTTGACCTATTCGCCGTTGAGGGTGGCACAGCGGCCATGGTTTACATCTTTAACACGCTAAAGAGCAACCGACTATTGAACCCTGGAGACACCATCGCGATTGGTGCGCCGATTTTCACTCCGTATATCGAAATGCCAGAGCTAGAAGATTACGCGCTCAACAAAGTAGAAATCATGGCGGATGAAGCGTCTGCGTGGCAAATTCCAGACTCTGAATTAGAAAAACTGAACGATCCAAGTGTTAAAGCTTTCTTCCTCGTTAACCCAAGCAACCCTGCTTCGGTTCGATTAAGCGATGAGACACTCTATAAGATTGCAGAGGTTGCTAACCGCCGCCCTGACCTCATCCTTCTTACAGATGATGTTTATGGCACTTTCGCTGATAACTTTACATCACTAGCGATGCTGGCTCCGAAGAACACTATTTTGGTGTATTCGTACTCTAAGTACTTTGGTGCTACAGGCTGGCGTTTAGGAGTGATTGGCGTACACGAAGACAATAATTTCGACCGCATGATTCGAGATCTTCCAGAAGACACTCGAAGCACGTTAACCCAGCGATACCAAGGCATTGCACTTGAGCCAAGTAAGATTAAGTTCATTGATCGTTTGGTGGCAGACAGCCGTGCAGTGGCATTGAACCATACTGCCGGTCTTTCAACACCTCAGCAGATCCAAATGACCATGTTCTCGCTGCTGTCTTTGATGAAGGATGGCGAAGAGTACAAACGACTCGCAAAACAAATTGTGCGTCGTCGCTACCACACTCTGATGCAGAAGAACTTAGCCGCGCCAATCGTTGCTGAAGGCGATCAAACCGGTGCATTCTATTACGTGGAGATTGATCTAAAAGAGATTGCTCAAACGATTCACAGCAACGATTTCTTCGCATGGTTAGAAGAAACGTATGAGCCGCTGGATTTCTTGGTTCGCCTTGCAGAAGAACATGGCGTGATTGTGATGCCGGGTGCGGGTTTTGATGCGCCAACGTGGTCTCTACGTGTGTCTCTCGCGAATCTAGAGGAAGCACAATACGCCAATATCACTAAAGCGATGAACGCGGTAATGCAAAGCTATGTTGAACGTTACGAAGCGGCTTGCTAGCACCGCCTCAACACTAGAAAGATCATAGAAAAGCGATAAGTTTTGAGTGTAGATTCACTAAATTAGTGAGCCTACACTCAGTTCTTTTTATCTAAGACGATATATGAGAATAACTATTTGAATTCATAGGTGTAAGACGCACCAACACTGTTATTCTCACCGAAATCGTCCTCAGCAAAAATAGTGAAGAAGTTGAATGATTGAGCATCACTCAACTTGTAGCTAGCACCGACGCCAGCCCAATACCCTGAATAATCATCAGAGCCCATTGAACCACCACCGAACCCCATAATAGACCATTCATCCGTAATCGTTTTTAAGCCAAACGCGCCAATGTAACCACCGTGGGTTGCACTCGGCATCAATACATAATCAGAGCCAACGTTATCATCATCGAAAACCGCTACTTCGCCATCATTATAACTGTAGCCAGCCATAGGGAAAATTTGCCAACCGAACGGCTCAATGTCGAAATAACTCAGTGGGATAAACGTACCAATACTGTAGTTGTTCTTATAAGCATCGTTGTCATACTCAGAGCGGCTAAAGTTGAAGTTCACGATACCCATAGGCAACAGCCATGAACCGCCTAATCGCCACTCTTCGCCGTCTGCATTGACACGAGCATTGATCATTCGCGCTTCATCTAAACCAATAGATCCAGAGAACTGCAAATCTTCGTTATAAGCAACGCCAGCTTTGGTTACGATTTTAGTCGGATCATCAGGGTGCTTCTCTTCAGCAAAAGCACCCATCGAACCAAGCATTGCCACTGCAACAAGTAATAGATTACGTAATGTCATTAGAAAGTAGCACTAACGCCAACGAAGTGGATACGGCCATCGAAGCTACCATCAACCATAAATCGGTCCATATCAACTGAACCCAAATCTGCGTACTCATAGAACACATCAATTAAGATGTCATCCCAGTAGGTAGATGCACCTACTGAGTAACGATATTGTTCACCTACAGGTAGATCAACATACTGCATTGTTGGATCGTCTTGTGGAGAAGTTTCGTAAGAGAAGCCCGCTTTCAAACGCCAGTCTGAGTTAAGTTGGTAATCTGCGCCAACCGCGAATTTCCACACATCATCCCAATCGCGATCGATCTGGAGCCCCCCAATTTGGGTTCCAAAATCTAAAACAGTTGTGTCCCATTCGCTCCAACGGTGTAGCTGAACACTTGCCAATAAATCTAACTGAGAGTTCAATGCATAGCTCGCACTGACATCGATAATTTCAGGTAAAGCAATATCTGTCGATAACGAATTCAAAGCGTCAGCACCTAGCTTACCGTTTACATCATTGTTGAATTCATGCTCGAGTTTAGAACGGTAGCTCGCACCTAATTTGAGTTTGTCTGTCGGTGTGTACATTACGCCAAGGTTATAACCGTATGCCCAGTCAGTATCTTGCTTAGCAGTAAGCATTGACGTTGTTTGTTGAAATGCAGCCCAGCTGAATTGAACACCCGCGCCTACTGACCATTGGTCATTCAGCTTATAACTCAGTGATGGGTTCACTTGCATTGCAGTGAGAGTGATATCTTCTAGAAGTGCAGCACCCGCCCACTCACTGCCGTAATCAAGGCTTGAACCACCAACAGCACCAAGCGCAATACCAAGGTGTAATTTGTCTGTGACTTGATGAGCGTGGAAGGCACCAAATGAAGGCATGACTGTATGTGCTTTACCGTCTTGCTTGTCGCCGTTGTCTTGATATTGCATCTCAAGATCAAACGCCATGGTATTGATAGTCGTTTTGCTTTCACCCATGTGAGACATAGTGGCAGGGTTAGTCCACATCGCCGCCGCAGAGCGAGTGTAAACACCGTCACCAGCGCCAGTAGTACCCGCGTTGGCAACGACAGCTTCTTGCAAAAACAGGCCACTTGCGAATGCATTTAAGCTAGTAAAAATTGCAGTGGCAGCTAGAGAGTAAGTAAAAGTTTTGTTCATCAGAGCGCTCATTTAGCCTTAGACATTAAATTGCTCTAAGGTTACCGCAAAGCCCTATAAACAAAGGGAATATCCATTATTCCTGTACAAACGCTATTTAAACTTTCTGGCAACGTAAGGGCGTGGTTTATCTTGATGAATTTCACGTTGAGCAGCAATCGCCCTGTTCTTACCTAACCCAACCTTTATCTGATACCAAGTCTCGTAGAACACAGCCATGCCCGGGCTTGACCACCAGGTCTTGTTGTAGAGTTTCTTGTTAGCAGCGACGACATCTGGCGACCGATTCGCACACTCAAGTGCCAACGCATAGGCTTCAGCGTAAGGATCTTCGGCAATCTTGGTCACCAACCCATATTCTTTCGCGGTTTCACAGTCGATCACTTTGGCCGTCATCGCCATTTCAAGGGTGTGATCTTTACGCATCAGCTCTCTAAAGGCGATAGCGCCTCCCATGTCTGGAATCAGACCCCACTTTGCTTCCAATATTGAGAAGTTCGCATCCGGGCTAGCAATTCTAAAATCACCACCACTGACCAGTTGCAGACCACCTCCCCAACAACGACCATGAATTGCAAAAATGACTGGGCATGGAATATCTCGCCAACCCAATGAAAAGCGTTGTGCAGCGTTAGGCAATATCGGTAGCCATTTAAACAAGAGCTTCATCGCCCCAGATTTACTGGTCAAAAGAGACTTAACATCAAGCCCTGAACAAAAATCAGCTCCCTCGCCCCTCACTATTACGGCACGAATCTCGGTGTTCTTTTTCAGCTGAGTCACCATGCTACTCACGCCTTGGAACATTGCCATATCAATAGCATTGAGCTTATCGGGGCGATTCAACACAACCGTCGCAATTTGGTTTTCATCGATAGAACAAGTAATACGATCGAGGTTTGGCATGGTGGCTACCTTATCAGTGGTCAGACCTTTAGGTTATACATTTTATTAACATATGCCAAACTTGCACATTAAGAAGCGAGACCTGTGTTGCTTAACGCCGCCCCCTTATACAAGTGACATCAATAAAAAAGCAGTGATGGATCGCTCCATTCACTGCTTTTCATTCGTAGCTTTTTTGCCAATAGCTTTGATTGCCAGTAGCGTCGATTACCAATGGCTTTAGGTCATGATCAGAAGCTATGTTCTTCGCGATTTCAGTAACAAGAAGATGAAATAGCTGCCACCAATAATGGAAACTAACGTCCCTGCTGCAAGCTGCGCTGGGAACACCACCACTTGCCCTAACCAGTCTGCAAATAGCATGAGTGCAGCACCAATTAAAAACGACAAGATGATCTGCTCTCGAACCAAACGAGCCCCCACCATTGCAGCGATATGAGGAGCTAACAAGCCGACAAACGCAACAGGCCCCATGGTGGTTGTCACGACCGAACATAAGATCGCAACAATACACAACAATACCACGTAGGCGATATTGATATTCAACCCTCTGGCACTCGCGAACTGTCGGCCAGTCGCAATCAAGGTCACCCAACGGCTCAACAGCAGAGCCACACCAATACAAGCCGTTATCACTATGGCCATAATCATTGCTGAATCAGGTTCAACACGATAGGTAGACCCTGCCAACCAAGCCAATAATGTGTATTTCCCCTCACCCACTCGCGTTAAAGAGAATTGCACCAAAGCTTCCAATACCGCGGTCAGCGAGATACCTGTCAAAATTAGAATAGACGGAGCAAACTGATGCTTCTTGCCAAGGAACAGCAATAAACAAAGCGCAATCGCACTACCTAAAAATGCAACCCACGGACTTAGCGAGTGAATTGAGTACCCCATAAACAGGCTACTGAAAATCAACGCCAGAACCGCACCCGCCGACACACCAAGAATATCTGGGCTTGCGAGCGGGTTGTAGACCAATCTTTGTAAAATCACACCCGCCACCGCTAAGCCGCCACCAGCGAATATCGCGGTTAACATTCTCGGCCAACGAATAGACCATTCAAATGCGTCTGGGATAACAAAGTAGCCCATATCAGAAGATGGCTGTGACAACGTGCTTAACGCCAACAAACCGAAGATCATTGTGCCCAATAAGAAGTAAGCCACAGGTGAAATAAATTTTGGCCCTTTAGGCATCGAGAAAAACAACTTATCTTGAGCAGATAACTGCTTTCTCGCAATAATAATCAACGCAGGAGCACCGATCACCGCAGTTGCCGTTCCTGTTGGAATCATGTCCAAAGACCATTGTGCCAAGAAGATCGCCAAGCTGTCAGTGACACAAAGTAATAGCGCACCTAATACGCAGCTTGCGATAAGTTCAGATTTCGCCTTTAGAAAACCGAGATGCCTAGCAATGTTCGGAGCAATCAAGCCGATAAAGCTGATCACGCCCACCGAAGTAATCGACGCTGAGACCAACCAAACGCCAATTGCCATTAACACAAAGAAGGTTGCCCCGATGTTAAGGCCACGCGCTGCTGCCCCTTCAGTACCAATCGAAAGCAAAGTTAGAACTCGTGGCGCCAACAAGAAGATGGCAAAAATCGGCAACAGCTTAGGCATCAGCCACAGCACTTGTTCCCAGCCATTTTGCCCTAGGTCGCCCGCTCCCCATACAAACAGATTCTGTGCGTACTGGTCGTTAAGCAGAATAATCGCCGTTGCAAATGCCCCTAGCAACAAGTTGACCGCCATACCCGCCAATACAATTGGTAAGCCGCTCATGTTTTTGATGCCAACAATCGAAACAATCAGCCCCATCGCAAGCAGCGCACCGATTAGCGCGAACCAAACTGAATACTGAGCGACCAACATCGGTGCGACCACATTCAGAATAACCAGACCAAGCCACGCCCCTGATGATGTACCCAAAGTTAACGGGGACATCATGCGGTTCTGCGTCAATTGTTGAAACAAGGTGCCGATAGTGCCAAGTGTCCCGCCAACCAAGATTGCCATCACCAAGCGAGGTAAATTGACATAGGCTAACGCCATCAACTCGAATGAATCATCAACCATTGAGTTGAATGTAGCGATGTCACTGATATGTGAGGCTTGTTGAAGCAACTCACCAATAGGGCCAAATTCCGACTGCCCTAACCATAAATGAACAAGGGCAGCACAAAGTAGCGCAGCCCCCATCATAAAACCACTGGATTTCATTACTGCTCCGCTAACGTCAATAGCGATTGCGCCATGGCTTCTGCGTTATACAAGATCGACATAGCACCGCCGTAGCTCCAACTTGCCGAGACTGGGCTAAATTGACCATTGCGAACAAAGGGCATGCTCTTCCAAACCGGAGAACGATCTAGCTTGTCTTGATATGGGAAAGGTTCAAAGTAAAGTGCAATCCCCTTTTTCACCTTTTTAAGCTCGGTCATACGCTTTTGACTGATACCCCACTGACTTGCAGGCAGATCCATCGCATTATCAAAGCCTAGTTGCTCAAGTGCATATTGTGGAATCGAGTTATCGCCGTAAATGTATACCGAATTGGTGCTCGCAAAACGGAAAGAGGTCACTTTCGGCTTGTCGCCTGGGTACGCCTTATCTAATTCAGCTTTAAGAGCTGCGATACGCTCATCCATTGCGGCCAGCTTTTGGTTCGCTTGTTCTTCTTTGCCAAGCACCTGACCTATCTTCTTGAAGTTCTCGATAGCAACCGCTGCATTGCTGTGCTGATCACTGTACGTTTGGTAGTAAAGCACGGGCGCGATTTCGGATAGTCGTTCCTGAAGATCTTTCTGAGGAGAAGCGATAAGAATCACATCAGGGCTTAGCTTCTTCAAAGCAGAAAAATTAGGCTCAGTTCGAGTGCCAATGTCCGCCACGCCTTCTGGAATTGCAGGTTGAACAACCCAATCGGTATAACCTGCAATATCAGGTACTGCTACTGGCGTGACACCGAGTTCAATCACTTGTTCAGCTATGTCCCAATTCAGCGCTGCCACTCTAACAGGCTGAGCTTTAAGGGTTTTAACGCCCTCACTGTCTTCAACTTGAAAATCCGCCATCGCATTAAACGATAAAGCGCTCGCTAATACGGTTACCACCAGCTTTGTATTCAAGCTCTTTACTTTAGAAAAATGGGAAGCTATTCGTTGTAAATTCATACTGTTGCCTACTCAATCTAAATTCTATATTTCTTCAAACGACAAAAGCAGCCCAGTGAAGGCTGCTTTAAAATTGATCACCCTAACCTAGTTAGAATTCATAGTTCACGCTTAGCTCTACAGACTGCTCAGCACCGAACCAACAGTTCGATTGGTCGTAACAGGTGTAGTACTCTTCATTGAATAGGTTATTCACTAGCAAGTTAGCGGTTGCGCCAGATAGTGTGTCGCTCGCCTCTCCTAAGTCATAACCCACGGATAAATCGACAACCGTATATGATGGTACTTTTCCTTGAGTATTCGTTGCATCCATCTCCATTTCACCCATGTAACGAGCACCTGCACTGAAGCGAGTTCCTGATAAAGCACCACCATAGACATAGTAATTGCTCCATAGATTAGCGGCATGTGTCGGTACATAGATTGGTGTAGTACCTTCTAGATCTGGGTTCGCATCTTCAGTCACTTCCATGTCTACATACGTATAGCTCGCATTAACATCCCAATCTTCCGTTACAAACCATCGGCCTTCGACTTCGACACCTTGAGAACGTACTTCACCTAACTGAATCTTAGAGCGATATGTTGGATCTGATGGATCTGCAGCAATTGAGTCTTTCTTAGTAATGTAAAAGTATGATGCTGTAAGTTGCTGCGCCATATCAGCAGACAGGTATTTCACACCTAGTTCGACCTGCTCACCCAACTGAGGCTTCAACGAGTTACCGTTGATATCAGTACCTGCCGCTGGCTCGAAACTCGTCGCGTAACTTACAAATGGAGAGATGCCATTATCTAACTCATACAACGCGCCTACACGGTAAGAGAACTGATTATGATCGGCTTCTTCTTTTCCATCATAAGTTGGATAAGAGCTATTTTTATCATCGCTTGCCTTGAACATGTCATAGCGACCACCAGCCAGTAAAACAAGCGCGTCGTATCGAACTTGGTCTTGGAAATATAATCCTAGCTGCTCGGTCGTAATGTCGTGAGATTCACGGTAGTTCTCTTGAAGCTGGCTTTTATCCAACAGGTCATTGTTCGGATTGTAAGCATCAAACCCATAGAAGCCTGCATTCGCAGTGAATTCTTTGTACAGAGAATCACCTGTTAGCTTTAGGTAGTCGACACCGAATAGTAAGTTGTGCTCTAAGCCACTAATTTCCACACGACCTGAAACTTGGTTATCAATAACAAAGCTTTGGGACTCTTCATCCGTACTGTAAGCATTTCGAATTAAACTGCCTGTCGCAGGATTGAAATTAGTCGCAGTGTGGTAAGTATTCTCCTGATACAGAGACGCATCGGTATAGCGAGCGTTCTGAAGGAAAGTCCAATTATCGTTGATCTGATGATTGATCTTATAGCCTAACATCAGGACTTCACGTTCAAATGTACTCCAGTTCTTGTCGCCCATCGACACAGATGGATCACTTGCCTTCAGCACTTCAAGCGGCATTGCAGAGTTAGTACCCATTGATGGATCGTTCTGATAGTAAAGATTGAAGTTAATAAGTGTTCTATCAGATACCTGCCAATCTAATGAAGGAGCAATTACATAGCGTTCTTCTTCGGCGTGATCTACTTGGCTGTCTTGTTTACGAGCAAGTGCTACCAAGCGGTAAGAAAAGTCACTGTCCCCTAATTGACCTGTAGTATCAATTGACGCTTCCATAAGGTTTCTTGAACCTGTAGATACACCTACTTTTGTAGACCCGTCTTCTTGAGGTGTCTTCGCAATCATGTTGACCATACCACCCGGTGGCATTGCTCCATACAACACTGATGTAGGACCTTTAAATACTTCTACTTGCTGAATCGCAATAGGGTCTATTTGAGGTTGTAGGTTCCAACCTGTTAGGAACGGAAGTACCAAGCCATCATAGTAGCTTTGGTTATTGCTAAAACCACGAATCGAGAAAGTATCGTACATCGTTACTGATGCGCCCTTCTGCTCGGTTACCACACCCGGCGCGTATCTCAGCGCTTGATTGAGGGACTTCACACCTCGTTGCTCTAACTGTTCTTCATCAATAACCGTAATACCTTGAGGCGTTTCTTCTGGCTCAAGTGCCGATTTCGTTGCTGTATTACGATACGCTTTGCCCATGATTGTGACAGTTTCTACATTCGAATCTGCCGCAGTAACGGTTTCTTCCGCCAACGCTTGCGTTGAGAACGCAGTCAACAAAGCAACTGCCAATGATGAATACTTAAAACGAGTGTGAGTGGTCATAATTCCCTCGGTACCAATGCTTAACATAAATAATAATAAATCTCATTTGCATTGTATGTATCTATGAATGGGATAATTAACAATTTGGTGCAAGTTCAAAAAGAACTTGGCCTATTTATAACGAAATTAGGTCAATTGATGATTAAAAATACAATTAACCTCATCAGTAGCAAGGCTTTACTAGGAAGGGAATGACGAGGATATGACTACGATTTAATAATAGGAACCCAATACTCCATCTCAGCGTCAGAGGCGTGAGCTTGATAGCCAAATGGGTATACTTCAAGTTCATAGCCATCGACACCGCGATAACCCGAACTCGGTAACCAATTAAGAACAAACCAACTCAAGGTATGTCGCAGGTTCTCGATAGGCCCGCAGTGCTTCACCACGGCATAGGTTTGCTTGGGGATGGTCAGCACTTCTAACTTTTCAGAAATTAGACTCGGTAGTTGCGGAATTGAAACTTCGTCATGAAGCTCTACCCCTGCCCAATAATGAATGTTAGTCCCGTCAAAGCATGACTGAGTGAGATCGACAACGCCAATAAACTGCAGTGCGTTGTCATCGGGTAAACTCACCTCACTTTCCAAGCGTGACCATAACTGAGGGACTTTTTGTGCAAAATCTTGGGTCAGTGAAAACAAGCCGCTGATTTCTGACGTCATGCCTTTAACAAGAAACGACTCTTTTTCGTCGATTCGAACTTCAACAAAACTCAGAGCGCCTTTCTCTTCTGCACTGACGGTTTCAGACACTTGTATCGGCTTCCTTAGCCCTACTCTTTTACCCGCTTTTCTATATTGGCTTGGGCTTGCCCCAAACATCTGCTTAAAGGAACGACTAAAACTAATTTCTGAGTTGAATCCAAGCCCGAGTGCAACATCAATGACACGCTCTCTTCCATCAAGTAGCTCTTCTGCTGCCTGACTCAGTTTTAGCTCTCTCACATAGTTAGCCACAGTAAGCCCAGTTTCGGCTTGAAACACTCTTTGCAGTTGCCAGCGAGACCAACAGCTTTGCTTTGCAATATCTTCTAGAGATAGCGCAGAACTAAGGTTCGCATGGATATAAGCCAAAACGCGGCTGATACGGTCAAATGCAGGTGTGTTCATATTCAAGCTTTCATATTCTCGGTGGTGGCTAAGGCGTGTTGACCTTTCGGGGTTGAATAAAGCTCAACACGATCTAAAACATATTGGTTTCAGCAATACTTTTATCATTTAAAAAGGCTTTGATCACTTAAAAAAGGCTAAGCCGCGTACAATTTATAAATTAACCAAAACAGCAAAAGCCCAACGTAGATGCTCCATTTTGTATGGTTATCCTTAATTAGGTTCGCTATGATAACGCAACTGATTCTCATTTAATGGTTTAAGATGCTTTCCCAGCTCCACAATATTGTCACTCGTAGGAGAGCGCCGTCTCTACATCAGAAAATTTTCGCTTACTCAAAGCAAGTTACCCCTTATTTAAGCGGAAGCTTTGGTGCTCTGCATAGTAAGAGCATTGCAATAACTAATGACGATAGCCACAAAGAGATCA
Organism: Vibrio sp. 1CM24A; assembly: GCF_023161725.1. Classification (NCBI taxonomy): domain Bacteria; kingdom Pseudomonadati; phylum Pseudomonadota; class Gammaproteobacteria; order Vibrionales; family Vibrionaceae; genus Vibrio; species Vibrio sp. 1CM24A. The sequence continues at coordinate 91,765 of NZ_JALNTS010000001.1, read as the reverse complement.
AACGCGTTTACGATGGCCTCGCACAAAACCACCCTGAAGCGGGCAAAGCCTATTGGTTAACCCGAACGTGGGATCTAGTATGCTGGCAACCTATCTATGTGACCTTCATTTCCATTTATGGCCTTCACTCACTGCCGGATATTAAGAACATCGGCCAGTTTAGATATAAAGAGTTTGTCACAGGCTACCGTTTCTTTAATGGTGACCATCAACACGGCTCACCAGAAGAGCTGATTCCATATGCGGGTGAAGCTATTCTTGCACTGACCGAGTTTTATCGAAGCCAGATTAGTGAGTGGACACGCATTCGCCCAGGGTTTACCAATCATTTATTGGCTGATCTACTGCTAGGCAGTTTGATAAAGCTTCAGCAGCACGAACCAAGCCTGACCAACGACTATATCACTAAACAAGCCAAGCTATGGTTAGCGGCATGCCAATTGTCGGAAAGTCATTTGGACAGCCTGAAGGTTGATGCAAACTCAGGCATGCTAAAGCTAATCAGAGTCAGCTGCTGCTTAGTTTACAAATGCGAATCAGGAAAGTATTGCGACGATTGTCCAAGACATCCCGACAACAAAAAAGCAGCGCAATAACACCCTCTATTTTTAAAGGCCAATAAAGCTCGTTTGATTTCATTAAGTCGCTTTATTGGTCTAGACACAGGACTGACATGTTTCAGCTTTCAAACATCAAAATTGTTCGTGATGAACGAACCATTCTCTCAATTGAAGACCTTGCAATTCCGACCAATGAACTGACCGTCGTTCTTGGCCATAATGGTTCAGGTAAATCTACACTCGTTAATTTGCTATCAGGGCAGATGTCACCGGATCATGGCAGCGTTGAACTGGACGGCACTTCTCTTTCTACATTAAAAAGCAAAGACTTAGCCAAGAAGATTGCGTATTTACCGCAAAAGCTCCCCGCTTCTGCTGGTTTAACTGTCGAAGAACTGGTTCGTTTAGGGCGTTTCCCATGGCGAGGCGCACTAGGCCGTTGGAATTCAGAAGATAAGTCGATCATCCAGCAAGCAATGGAAAGAACCGGTGTTACTGAATTCTCACAAGCATTAGCGGATGACTTATCTGGCGGTGAACGTCAACGAGCGTGGGTCTCTATGTTGCTGGCTCAACAGTCACCGGTACTGATCCTTGATGAACCGACTTCTGCACTAGACGTACATCATCAATTTCAGCTAATGGGCTTACTGTCTGAACTGAACAAAAAGGAAGATGTTGGGGTGATCGTTATTTTGCACGATCTGAACCTAGCGCTGCGTTACGCCACGCATATTGTCGCGCTCAAAAAAGGTCAGATTGCGTTTGAAGGCAGCGCCGATAAGTTACTTGATGAACAAGCACTATCGGCTTTGTATGAGTCCCCTATCCGATTGATCGATCATCCAGTTCCCGCTAAGACAGCAGCAAGCGAAAAGGTCGCCGTTGTCTGTGAATAGTTCGGGTATCTGAGTCTAAGCTCTAAGCTCTAAGCTCTAAGCTCTAAGCATAAAAAGGCCATTGAAATCGTAGAACTTCAATGGCCTTTTCGTTTCTACTAGCCAGGCAGCTAGCTAATTAACTAAACAACTAACTAAGCTGAGACTCTTTCGCTTCTTGGCTACTGAAACCACGCAAAATGTTAAACAGGGTAATCAATGTGAACAGCATAATGACGAGCGATAAATGCCACGCCTCCCCTAGCCCTAGCTGAACCAGCCCCATACTCACCATTGAAGAGACTACCATCTGCCCGCCGCCAGACATCGCAGCAGCCGCGCCTGCATTCTTCTTATATGGCAACATCACTAACGCCTGAGCACAAGGTAATGCAATACCATTACCAAGAATCATCAAGAACTGGCCAAGCATCAGATACAAAGGTTCGAGTGGACAGAAGAAAAGCCACAAGGCCGCAGCAACGTGTAATACAGGCGTGCATAACAGAGTTTTCTTGTTGCCCAGCATAGGGCGAATACGGTTACATAAGCTTGTTCCGCCCAGCATGCCTAATGCAGGAATCACCGCCCACATCGCGTATTCATCTGACGTCATACCAATCTGGTTTTGCATGATAAACGGCATCACTGATACGGTGGTGATCATCAAGCTAAAGTTAAGCCAACCGATACTCGCAAAGCTCATAAAATAACGAGAAGTGAGTAGCTCTTTATATTGAGAAACCATTTTCTTAGGCGAAGGGATCGCCGAAACCTGAGTGACGGTTTCCTTAAATTTGAACGCCAATACCACCCAAGCTAATGAGACATAGCCAAGTAGTGAGATAAACACCATGCTCCACCCAAAGTGGAAGTTGATAAACCCACCAATAACGGGCGCGATCAAAGGTGTAATAGATGCAACCATAGCAATGTAAGACATCGCGAGCGGCAAATCTGCCCCACTGAATCTATCTCGCGTGGAAGCACGAGCAAGTACCGCGCAACAACCGGTTCCTAAACCTTGCAGGAATCGCCCCATCACCATACTAGTAAACGAGTGGCTGAAGAAGATGATCATTAAGAGGCCAAGCATGGCGATCAACAAGCCGCTTAGCAGTACCTTTTTGCGCCCGAGGGCATCAGAGATAGGGCCATAAATAAACTGGGAAGGGCCAAAGCCTAATAAATACACACTCACCAAAAGCTGAGCTTGCTCTAGCGAGACATCAAAATCTTTTGCGATCCAAGGTAAAGAAGGAAACACCAAGCCCATACTGAGCTGGCCGATACTGATGACCAAACACGCAAGTAAGATCGATTTAAAATCAAATCCACGACTCATCGTTTAATAGGTCCATTTGAAGAAAAATCGTGCGTATCTAACTCACAACATAAAAACTGAGAAAATAGCGAAAATGCTGCTGACGAGTTGTTCATAATGCTCCGACGGGATCAAATAGAGAAAGGCACAGTAAACATACGTGAGCTTGTATAATCATACAATAGTCGTTCAACTAAATATGTGAATAGTCACTTTTCAGCAACCTCGGCTTTTCGCCTATCGGCCACAAGCGCTAGACTAATACTAGATGCTCATAATCAAGGGACTTCAATGAACACTCATCACCGTATTTTTTCATGTGCTTTGGCGCTGCTTGCCTCTGGTCCTATAACGTCAGCCTTTGCGTGGCAGGCAGAGAAGATCACCGACGGACTCGTGATCCCTTGGGGGCTGGCTTATGTCAACGATAAGTCGATGCTAGTCACAGAAAAATCAGGCGTCATTAAACATGTCGATTTAAAAACAGGCGATCAAAACACACTGTTCAGGTTGCCCAATGTATGGGCGAAAGGCCAAGGTGGATTATTAGATATCGCACTATCTCCTTTTGAAAACGGAAAGTTCTACGTCACTTACAGTAAAGACATCGATGATGAAGGCGTAACGACACTGGCTTCTGCTAATTACAGCAATAATGAAGTCACCAATTGGACAGATGTGTTTGTATCTAAATCCAGAACGGACACCGGACGTCACTTTGGTAGCCGTATCACCTTTGATGATAGCCACCTGTATTTTTCAATCGGCGACCGCGGTGATCGAGACAACGGCCAAGACACCATGACTCATGCTGGCTCAATATTACGATTGAATGCCGATGGAAGTACACCAAGCGATAACCCATTCTCGGATAACAGCAAGGTGCTCAATGAAATTTGGAGCTTTGGCCATCGCAACCCACAAGGTCTGTATTACGATTTCCCGACTCAAAAACTCTGGTCAATTGAACACGGCCCTCGCGGTGGTGATGAAATCAACCTAATAAAAGCAGGTGCCAACTATGGGTGGCCAGTCACCTCACACGGAAAAGAGTATTGGGGCCCTATCAGCGTTGGCGAATCTGAAACCAAAGATGGTATTGAAGCGCCTAAAAAAGTCTATGTTCCTTCAATCGCTCCGGGCAGTTTGATTGTTTACCAAGGAGACAAATACCCAGAATTAAAAGGCAAGCTGCTGGCTGGCGCACTAAAACTTACTCACATCAATATTGTGACAGTCAATGAACAAGGTGAGGCAATCGAGGAAGAACGCATTTTAGAGGACTTGGGCGAAAGGATAAGAGACATCGAAACTTCACCAAACGGAGACATCTTCTTCAGCACCGATAATGGCAACCTGTACCGCTTGAAAAAGTAGCCGAGACCTCGTTCAAGTAAAGGCATTTACCTTACAACGACATTTATAAATATAAGCCGTTAAAAGTGTGCTCAACGCCCGGTTAGCGGCTTTAAATTTGCAAAAATGAATGCGCTAAAACAGTGCAATTACTCCAAATTCGTCATCAATTTCGACCACCTTTTTCACAAAAACTACAACAAATCACCATACAACTGTAACTCCATGATATTTAAGGAATGCAAAGTTTGACTACCCCCAAGTTTCTGCAACCTTTCACTATGGATTCGATTGACTATCCCCTGATTTGATTTAGACTTCACTCCGGCTAGAAAGAAAGTTCTTTGTATATAAACATTTCGTTGGATTACTAGTAACCCCGTTGTGTTGTACGCAATAGCAATAAACTTTTCCGCGCTATCAGTGCCACAATTGGCTCAAAATAAAAATTTAATTTTAGGATATCATCATGTCTAACACAGTTACTGGTACAGTAAAATGGTTCAACGAAACTAAAGGCTTCGGCTTCATTCAACAAGAAAACGGCCCAGACGTATTCGCACACTTCTCTGCTATCACTGGCGACGGTTTCAAAACTCTTGCTGAAGGCCAAAAAGTTGAGTTCGTAGTATCTCAAGGTCAAAAAGGCCCACAAGCTGACAGCATCAAAGTACTTTAATTTAGTATTTTAAAGCTTTCTAAAAATAGCCAGCCTCTGCTGGCTATTTTTTTACCCGCTATTCAGAGATTTAAGGTAATATTCCCCTTCACTATTTCTACCTAAGACACCCTCTCAATGGCTCTTAAACCGACAATCTATAAGTTTCGTATCTCTTTAACTGATATGAATCGCGACTATTACGACTCTTTTAATCTAACGGTTGCACAACACCCTTCTGAAACAGAACAGCGAATGATGGCTCGAATCATGGCTTTCTGTATCAATGCATCTCCTGAACTTGAGTTCACTAAAGGGTTGTCTAGCATTGAAGAACCCGATTTATGGCAGAAGTCGTTAGACGATCAAATCCTAGAATGGGTCGATGTTGGCGAACCTGATCCAGAGCGTGTTAAGAAGGCAACTCGCCTATCTAAATCAGTGCGTGTTTTCAGCTTCAACACTAAATCAAACGTTTGGTGGGAGCAGAACAAAGGTAAATTCGGTTACCTAAAAGCTCAGATCGTTCGTCTAGACAACGATGGTATTGAGCAGCTAGCAGCGATGACACAACGCACGATGGATCTTTCAGTCATGCTGACGGGTAACTCTGCTTTCATTAACAGCGATACTCAATCTGCAGAAGTAACGTGGGAAGAGCTACAGAGTAATGACTGAGCGTCCAACCCCGAATAGTTCGCAAACAGAAGCTAGCCTGCTAGAAGAAGACACGCAGCAAGAAATCAAAGCTAAACAACAAGCTAGAACCAAGCTTCACCAGTGTTTAAAAGAAGCAGGTTTAGACTCAGTCAAAGCGCTTTCGACAGGCTATGAGAAAGAGCTGTCGTCATTTATTGATGAAAACCATGCTTTGTTTAAACACGCCTGCGAGAACAAGCCGGACAACTCTGCACGTCAGACGTTACTTGGCCTGTTAACCAAGGTACATATCGATGCAAGCTATCGCTTTGAAAGCAATAAAGAAGCGAATGAGGCGATGCAAAATGTATTCGATAATACAGTGGGCACTGAACACAGCGACAAGTTTCAAAACTCTAACGCTCAACAGTTAAAACTAGTCACGCATTTGTGGTTGTTCATTCAAGGACGACTAGGAATGGATTACAGCCTAGCCAATGATCATGCTGCTGTAGCCGCTACGCTACTGTCTCGCATATCGAGAAGCAGTGATGATGAGATTCGCGTAGAGTTCATGGCGAGTTTTTATGATGGCTTGAACATCTATCAAGCTGAGAACAAACCATCAGGTATTGTTCACCACTTAAAGCGTTTGTTTAACCTTTCTTAAGCACTACACCAGCGACTGATTCTAGTTACGCTCTATATTTTTATAGAGCGTGCTTTTTCTGCTTAGCCGCCAGAGATTCCCTATTACGTTCGTTCCTCACTTTAGGGAATGACGGACTCGTGTTACTTCGATTCAACGTTTCGGTTTGCCTAGACAGAAACAAAAAACCGCTTTAGGTGAAATACTATTGAGCCAATTCCTCCTTCTCGCCGTCATCCTCAAGAAGAAGGAACGACTGAGTCGCGGATCTCATACCAACCACACTAATAAACGCCTAATCAAAACAGATTCCCTATTACGTCCATTCCTTACTTTAGGGAGTTACGACATTCGTAGTCATTACAGGCGTAAAAAAGCCCCGCATAAAGCGAGGCTTAGAATATATTTCAATGAACATCAATTTACAGAGGCTAAATTGAATTCATCTAATAATGCAGTGAATCAACGCAGGCCGTGTAAGAATTCGTGGCGCGTTGCTGGGTTTGATCTGAATATACCGCCCAGAGCCGTGGTTGTCGTTTCGCTGGTTGCATCCATCACACCACGAGACTTCACGCAGTAGTGAACCGCATCCATGGTGACAGCAACGTCATCAGTTTCGAGTAGCGTTTGCAATGCCACCAGGATCTGCTGAGTCATACGCTCTTGAACTTGTGGACGCTGAGCAAAGAATCGAACAATACGGTTAATCTTTGAAAGGCCGATAATTTTCCCACGAGGGATATAAGCGACCGCAGTCTTACCATCAATCGTCACTAAGTGGTGCTCACAAGTACTGGTCACAGTAATGTCTTTTACTCGTACCATCTCACGAACGCCCATCTTGTTTTCGATTACGGTAATTTTAGGGAAATTAGCGTAATCCAAACCAGAGAAAATTTCATCCACGTACATTTTAGCAATACGTTGCGGTGTTTCTTCCAGACTATCGTCCGTAAGATCAAGTTCAAGGAGAGTGAGAATCTCACGCATATGGTGTTCGATTCGTTCCTTTTTCTCTTCTCGGCTAACCTGGTTAGGACTCATTGGTGTCTCTAATCCGCGGCTTGCTAGCGCATCTTTAACCAACTTCGCTGATTCGCTAAGACCTGACATTGAACTTCCTCTTTTATTACCCCTTCTGGATGGCAAACAAGGATACTCGGAATTTTGAATAAATACACCCATATTTTAAGGGAGGTCATTATTTACGGGGCTTAAACTATGATAAAGTGGCTGCAATTTCGTTGGCGAACCATCATGATTTGATAATTATTGAATCCCTATTGCCAACCACCAAATCAAAATAATAACTATCAAAGGATTTCAATTATGGGCTGTTGCGACGCTCCGGGCTTGATGCCAATTGAAGAAGCACTAGATAAGCTGCTATCACCAATTAAACCTATTCAAACGACCTTATCACTGCCATTGGCAGAGGCATTGGGTTACGTACTTGCTGAAGATATTCTATCCCCAATTTTCGTTCCTCCTTTTGATAACTCAGCAATGGACGGCTATGCACTGCGCTTAGCAGACCTAGAGAACGGTAAAGTGCTGCCTCTAGCGGGTAAGTCCTTTGCAGGTCAACCATTTGAAGGTGAATGGCCAGCAAACACCTGTATTCGCATTATGACAGGCGCAAAGATCCCGGAAGGTTGTGACGCCGTAATCATGCAAGAAAACACGGCTGAAACTGACGCTGGTATTGAGATTCAACAAGATGACATCAAGCTGAACAATAATATTCGCCCTACTGGTGACGACATCAAGCAAGGCGATATCGTTCTTAGCCGCGGCGAACGTTTAACACCTCGTGACATTCCAATGATTGCTTCGCTCGGTGTGAGTCATGTAACTGTGGCACACAAACCGAAAGTCGCTTTCTTCTCTACTGGCGATGAGCTAAAACCGCTAGGTCAGCCTCTTGAAGATGGTCAGATCTACGACAGCAACCGCTATGGCATTAAACCGCTGATTGAAGCATTTGGTTGTGAAGCGATTGACCTAGGCATCATCCCTGATTGCCCTGCAACGCTTAAAGAAACCTTCGAGAAAGCTCAAGAACTCGCAGATGTTGTTGTGACTTCTGGCGGTGTGAGTGTTGGTGAAGCGGATTACACCAAAGATATTTTGGAAGAACTCGGTCAAATTGGCTTTTGGAAACTAGCAATCAAACCCGGTAAACCATTCGCATTTGGTGAGCTAGACAACGCTTGGTTCTGTGGCCTACCGGGTAACCCAGTATCAGCAATGATGACTATGTATGTGTTAGTTCAGCCTATGCTGGCTAAATTAGCTGGTCACACAGCATGGACAGCACCAGAGTCGATTCCTGCTATCACTAAATCTGCATTCAAAAAAGGCCCAGGCCGTACTGATTACCAACGTGGCATCTACTCGATTGAAAACGGTCAGTTTGTAGTAGAAACAACAGGTAACCAGAGTTCAGGCGCTTTCCGCTCAATGAGCTTAGCAAACTGCTTTGTGGTACTAGAGCGCGAACGTGGCCGTGTTGAAGTCGGTGAAACGGTTCAGATTCAACTGTTTAACTCGACGCTTTACTAACGAGGCTTGCTGATGGAAATACTGTCTGACGCAGAGATGCTTCGCTACAATCGCCAGATCATTCTCAAACAGTTTGATTTTGAAGGCCAAGAAGCGCTGAAACAGAGTTCAATCTTAGTGTTAGGTGCAGGTGGTTTAGGCTGTGCCTCTGCTCAATACCTTGCGACGGCGGGCATTGGTAAGCTAACGCTGATCGACGATGATGTTGTCGAGCTTTCAAACTTGCAGCGACAAGTGCTTCATACCGATGCTGATATTGGTAAGAAGAAGGTCGATTCTGCCGCTGAGTCTTTGCAAGTATTGAATCCTCATCTGACGATTGAAACCGTCGATCACAGGCTTGACGACGAGGCACTTGGCAAGTTGATTGAAGCGCACTCTCTTGTTCTTGATGCCAGTGACAACGTCGAAACGCGCAATCAGTTGAACCGCTTATGTTACGCATCAAAAACGCCACTCGTATCTGGTGCTGCAATTCGCATGGAAGGTCAGATTAGCGTATTCACTTATCAAGATGCTGACGCACCCTGTTACCAGTGTTTAAGCGCTCTATTCGGCAACGCTGCACTAAGCTGTGTTGAAGCCGGTGTGATGGCACCTGTTGTTGGCATGGTAGGCGCGGCTCAGGCTTTGGAAGCTATCAAGGTTATTGCCAAGTTTGGACAACCAAAGCAAGGCAAACTTTTGATTCTCGATGCCATGTCTCACAGCTGGCGTGAAATGAATTTAATGAAGATGCCTAATTGTTCGGTGTGTGGATAGACTGAATCATATCCCCTCTTATCGAAAACCTAAGCCTTGACTAAAAATCAGGGCTTTTTTAGGTCTCAACATAAGCGTCTCAAATCGCTTTATCAATTTGAAATACTCTATGAGTGATTAGTTTCATTTGAATTCTCATTTTGAGAATATAATGAGAAACCTAACGCCTTAAAATATAAACCATAAAAATCAACAACTTAAAAATGGCACGTAACTTGTAAAAGTATCTAGACCTTCCATCACAAGGATGTAGATATGAGAATTACAACGTTAAGTGTGCTATTAAGTGCCCCCCTAGTCGCCAACGCAGCGCCATTCGATACCTGTCCAAGTAAGGCGTATCTCTTTCAATCCACCCCAGTGCAAGTTTGGGGCGTGAACCTAGTAACCGGCTCAACCACTCTGTTAGAAGACGATACGGGTATGAATGCCAATATCAATGGTGTTGGTTTTGATTTCCAGGATCGTTATATTTATGGCTATGACACCACCAACAAACGCTTAGTGCGTCTTGGCCAAGACTTCCAAGCAGAAGTTATCAATACCAGTGGCTTACCAACTGACCACACTTTCTATGTCGGCGACGTCTATGACCATGTGTATTACCTTTACCGCACAGGGAAAGGCTTATTCACCGTAGACCTCTCTCCTTTAGACTCTGATCCGAATGCGACCGTCACGGTCAACAAAATCGCTGGTAGTCCAGCAACTGTGAGGTTGACCGACTTTGCCTTCCACCCAAGTGATGGCTCTTTATATGGTATCGATAATAACTCTGGTGGCTTGTACCAATTCAACCCAACTACAGGCGCAGAAACCTACATCGGTGACACTGGAGAAACGGGGACATTCGGCGCAGGTTATTTCGATGTAAACGGCTACTATTACGTATCTCGAAATCAAGACGGTAAGATCTACCGTATCAACCTGTCCCCAGATAACGCTGCAAACATCGCTGCAGGTGTCGTTCCTGCTGTAGAGTTTGTATCCAATGGCCCTTCTTCTAATCAAAATGATGGTGCTCGCTGTGCGAATGCGCCTGTTGTGGATGAAGATTCCAACATCGACTTCGGTGACGCTCCAGATACTTACCTAACGTTATTAGCAAGTAACGGCCCTCGACATGAACTGGATGGCGTGACTTGGTTAGGTACAGATGCGCCCGACGCCGACCTTGACGGCTATGTAACTCCGCAATCGGATGAAAGTGTGGGTATTGATGATGAGTGGGCGAACGGTGGTATCGGTTTTGTGACCGCACTTGAAGCTGGTCTTGATTCAAAAGTGGTGATTGAAGCTTCAACAACCGGTTACCTTTCAGCTTGGATAGACTGGAACCAAGATGGCAGCTTCGATGGCGCCAACGAGCAAGTGTTTACCGATTACCTGTTAGACGCGGGTGAAAACGATCTGTTCCTTAATGTTGATATCAACGCACTATCCGGTACAACGTGGGCTCGATTTAGATTCAGTCAACAAACCAACCTAAGTTACTTTGGCGGTTCAACCTCTGGTGAGGTGGTCGATATTCAAGTCGATGTTCTTAACGATGGTGCCACCGCTCGTTACTTCCCAAGTGCTTCCGGTTACGCAACGCTCGCATACGAAGATAACTGGCCATATAAAGCCGACTACGACATGAACGATGCTGTTCTTATGTATCGCATTACCGAAATCCTTAAAGATGGAAAAGTCGTTAAGTCCACTATTGACGGCCGCCTTGCTGCTGTCGGAGCATCGTACAGAAATGGTTTTGCTGTTCGACTTCCTAACCTAGACCCGAGCTTGGTGAGTAGTGGCAGCTCTTACATGAAACACAACGGTGTATTCACTGACCTTGACCTAGAAGATGGACGTAGCGAAGCAATCTTTGTTATCGCCAATGACCTGACAGAAAAAATCAGCACTGGCTGCACCTTCTACCGCACCAGTAATGGATGTAAAGAGGATGAGCAGTTCTCATTCCAAATTGGTATTACTTTAGCCGGAGACGGTGTGAGTACTGGCAGCTGGACCGATATGCCTTACGACCCGTTCATCTTCGCAACGCCTGGGTATTATCATGGTGAAAACCTACCTCTACATCCAGGACGCAGCTGGGAGGTTCACTTGCCAGACCAAGCTCCAACAGAAGCATTTGATACTACAAACCTCTTTGAAGCTGGATTAGGCGTTGATGACAGTAATCCATCAACAGGTAAATACTTCAAAACAGTAGAAAACCACCCTTGGGCACTAATAGTGACTTCGGATGACGAATGGGAGTGGCCTCTAGAGTACGTCGATATTGTTACCGCTTACCCAGAGTTTAAAGAATACGCAGAATCCGGCGGTGAAACGAACCAAACATGGTACCAATCACCTGCAGACAACCAACGTTACGAACCATAAGGAGAGGCGTTATGACTATTCACACTAAACAATATCGAGACAATCATTGCGTTAATTCAAGTCGCAATCTCTTTGAGGAAAAACGTATGTCTGTACAAAACACTTGGAATATGAAGAAGTCACTAGCCGTTATTTTAGCTGCAGCGCCATTAGTATTAGCCGGTTGTGGGGGCGGCGGCGGTGGGGGCGGAAGTACATCTACGGCATCACCATCTACCCCCTCGACACCTGCAACACCGTCGAATCCCGTAACAGCAACGACTCCGGTAACAGCAACGCCTTCGCCGTCTCCCGCGACAAGTGCGGTAGCAGCGCAAAGCTATACGATGAGTGATTTGGTGGTACCTGACGGGTTTGACTACAACTCTGTTGAACAGTTTGATCTCGACATCGACATCAGCAGCATTTCGACAGACCGTTCTTTTGTGACCGTTTATAGCCGATTTAGCACAAGAGATGACTCAACCTTGAAGCCGGATTACTCCAGCAAGGTCATTGCAGGTCCATTAGATAATGGCGTATTCGCCTCGAACTTTGCAGCACCGGTAAACCATGAAGCACTCTTGATAGAGATTTGGTTCTACGATGGTCAACCTCCATTACAACAAGTGGTTTCCAGTGGTGACTCTCAGATTGTCTGGCAGTAAGTCGTTTAGCAGCAGGTAACTTGTCGTTAGCGAGATCTCTGACGAAATAGATTCAAAGTTGATTGTTTGTAAGTAAGAAGTGAGCAGAAATGCTCACTTCTTTTGTTTTCTTCGAAGAGCGGTTAATTCAGCTTTCTTAGCGAGTAGCATTCACTTTACCACCAATCTCACTTATATTTTCAACATAACCTTCAAAGACTTACTCTCATGAAACAGTTAAAAATAGGTCTATTTATCTTAATGTGTGGCGTAGGCGTGTTAGTTGCCCTTGCCTATTTCCCGCTAACATCAGAGACGGGGCAACGCATTCAAGCCAAAGTCATTTCGAACACGCTTACTCAATCCTTAGATGGACAAAGGCGTTATCTTACGGTTCAGACAAAAGATAATGACGTATTTCGGGTCTCTATTGCTCCTACCACAGACTGCCCTATTGATTCTGTGGTCGCGCTTGATACATTAAACAATCAAATAACCGGACAAAGCAGTTATCAGTTCATACACTGTCGAGCTGCACAGTAGCCATCGATACAACAACGGTATTCGTAAAAGCAACTGTATTCGCAAAGCAACTGTAATCGCTCTAACACTGTATTTGCTATAACAGCAAGAATCGCTAAAACAACAAGAATGGATATAACAATAATGAATCAGCCACTCATCTCACCAGAACAACTTCAACAACGTTTGCTAGCAGAAGACAACATCATCATCCTCGACGCCAGTATCGAGTTTCAAATTCCAAGCGAGTCAGGGAAGATCAAAGGACAAATGATTCCTGGTGCTATTCGTTTTGACTACGACAAAGACTTTTGTAACAAGCATACTCTGCTTCCTCACATGTTCCCGACCGAAAAACATTTCAACACTCGCGCAAAAGAAATTGGCATCAATCAAGACAGTACGATTGTGGTTTACGATAACTCCGGAACCTTCGCTTCTCCCCGTGCGTGGTGGATGTTTATGGCAATGGGACACAACGACGTATTCATCTTAGATGGCGGTTTGCCCGCTTGGATCGAAGCCGGTTACGCGACCGAGACTGACTATCGCACCGAAGTAAAGGCGGGCAATTTTGAAGGCCATATTCAAGACAACTACTTTGTCAGTGCTCAGCAGGTTGAAGGTTACTCAACTGAGAGGAGCGCAAACATTGTAGATGCGCGTTCTCAAGCTCGCTTTGATTCAGAAGTTCCTGAACCTCGTGAAGGCTTACGTAGTGGCCATATACCGAATTCGATTTGCCTACCGTTTGCCCAAGTACTCGATAACGGCAAGTTAAAGCCTCAAGAAGAGCTTGTTGATATCTTTTCAACGTTAGAATTAACGCCTTCTCAACCTATGTTCTTTAGCTGTGGCTCTGGCGTAACAGCCTGCATCATATTATTAGCCGCTAAACTCGCTGGCTATAAAGGTGACATGGGCGTTTACGATGGTTCATGGACGGAATGGGGTGCTAACGACAAACTGCCTATCGCCGTGACTAAAAAGTAATTCAACTTCGCTTACTGCCACTGTTAGAATATACTGCGCATGCATAAAGAGCTTACTGATAATGATGGCCTCTCGTCTCATGAAGTAAGCCTTTATGTCGCAGTTAACGCTATGTTCGTTTGAGACCAAGACTCGATTCACGCCGTTTGATTTATAGCCCACATTAAGTTGCTAACGATAATTTGTGATTAATCATAAACTAATCGTTATCGACGTTATGAATACTAATTTTTCACTCAAGAATCTCTGCTCATAGTCGTTACACTATTTAATCATTGATACTTTCACCATTTGTGTTTGTATCTTTCGTTGCATGAATCGCACTGACAACCCAATAGTTTGTCATTTGCAGTCTGTTAAAAGTAGTAACCAACAAAAGGCATCTCATGGCTCTATTTAAGAAAAATATCTGGTCGCTGTACGCTTTTATCGTACTACTGACCCTGATACTTTTCGCCGCGTTGGGAATAACAAACTGGAAAGCGAACAGAGACGACTTCATAGAGCAGCAACACATTCAGGTTGAGCTTTTTTCTAGCTCCGTCAACTCGCTGCTGACCAGTCAAGAAGCCTTGTTAGAAGTGGTTGGCCATCAACTGGCTCAACAGTCTGATTTCACACGTACTGCGTCTATCCAGATTAGGCCAATTTTAGACAAGCTACTTGAAACTCACCCTGCGATTGCAGCGTTTGGCTTGTTGAACACCGACGGTGATTACCTCTCGATCAGCTCAAATCTCGAACTTGCGAATCAAAGGAACTTGCTGCAATACGCGCCAACCAGAGGCTCCTTCCTAGACGCCCTATCAAGCAGTAGCATGGTGCTTGGCCGTACCTATTTTCAAGAATCGTTGAATAGCTTAGTTATCCCGCTGAGAAAATCCATTTCAATCGATGGCAAGAAAACCGATGCAGTAATGACCGCAGGGCTACGACTAGACGCAACGATCGTATTTGAAAATAATGCTCACGCCGGAAGTTTCAATACACTAAGCCTGATCAGAAAAGACAGCTATCGCCAGTTTTATTCAAGTGATATTGAATCTGAGAGTGCCTATTCCTCTCCAGTCGGCAAAGATGTCATACAACGTATTGCACGCACCTTTACCGACCACTTCGGAATTAGCGTACAAGAAGCGATGAATGGGCAAGAAACCTACTCTTTTGTCGTCGACGATGAACAGTACCACTCTTTAATGAGCGCAAAATACATCCCTAACTACAAATTATGGGTGGTGGGACGTACGGATCTAACTCACGTCGATAGTATATTCATACAAGAGTTCAGCATTCTTTTCGTTGCCTTTATTTTTCTTCAGTTCGGTTTCTACTTTTTGGTTAAGTCGATTGCCAAGAATGAACAGCGTACTCGTAGCCAACTCATTTATCAGGCGAACCATGACCCTTTAACCTCTCTGCCAAACCGCTTGTACATGCGTAAAAATATTAGCAAATGGATAGACGATGAGTCAGAGCCGTTTTCGCTGTTGTTTATCGATATCGATAACTTTAAATGCGTCAATGACACCCACGGGCACGACTTTGGAGACAAGGTTCTCAAACAGATCGCTTTGCGTTTGATGAGGTTCCGATCTCGCCTCAGCCTATTGGTACGTGAATCCAGTGATGAGTTTTTGTTCTTAACGCCCTTGTCGAATGAAGCTGAAATTAAACGACTCGCCAAGCGCATTATTGAAGTGCTTTCTCAACCTTATGAAGTTGAAAGCGCTCAGTTTTTGTTAGGTTGCAGCATCGGCGTAGCGCGTTTCCCTGAACACGGAAAAGATCTGGATAGCCTATTACGCTCTGCCGATATTTCGATGTACAAAGCGAAACAACAGCAAAACTCGTACAGTATTTTCACAACGGAAATGCAAGACGCGCACCTCTACAAAATGAAAGTAGAACAAAGGCTACGCATCGCTATCGAGAAACAAACGCTGTTCATGGTTTTCCAACCGCTGGTTCGTGCAAATGAAAGTATTCACGGTGTAGAAGCACTCGTTCGCTGGATTGATGACGAATTGGGTTTTGTTCCGCCAGATGTCTTTATACCGATAGCTGAGAACACAGGCTTAATGCAAAAGCTGGGGACTTTTATTATTGAGTCCAGCATTATGCAGATCGCCCACTTGCACCGAACAACGGAACAAAAGATCGGGCTGTCGATCAACATATCAGTGCGTCAGTTTTCTCATCAATCCTTCTCTGAACACTTGTTCGCGACACTAGAAAAGTATCAACTCTCCCCTAGCTGTTTAACGCTAGAAATTACGGAGAGCTTGTTCATTGAAGATGTAACTTTGGTGAAACCGACTTTTGAAGCCCTCAAAGAGAAGAATATAAAGATCTCTTTAGATGATTTCGGGACAGGCTATTCATCACTGAGCATGTTGAAAGCACTGCCTATCGATGAGCTTAAAATCGATAAGAGCTTTATTGAGAACATTGCTGTCGATCAGCAGTCACTCACAATGGTGCAAAACATCATCGCAATCGGTAAGAACTTCGGCATGGTGGTATTGGCAGAAGGCGTAGAATCAAACGAACACTTCGCAATTCTAAAGGCATGTGGATGTGACTTAATGCAAGGCTATTACTTCTCTCGCCCTATTCCTTACGATGAGCTGGCTACTCACCTAAACAAGCAAGTGACCGAGCACGCGGAATGTTCTGTTTAAGAACGCGAGTTAAATAGAGGAGCTAAATAAGGTAGGCGGATAAACACCTACCTTATTTTCTAGGTATTTTCTGATCGGTTATTTATTCATTTCACTATGCATAACATCGATCAACTGCCCGGAAGGATCTCCTGATAATTCCCAAGTAAAAATGCCGCCTAGGTCTGATTTCTTAGCCCATTCTGCCTTTGCTTTAATAGAGCGCTGATCTTCAAAAGATATGAATACTTTTTTATCTGGGTTCCACAAATAAGGTGCTTGAGCTTGCTCATCATACTTGTACTCATAACCTTGTTTGCTGCTGTAGTTATTCATAAGATCCCAGAACATAAAGTAACCGTTTTCACCGGTACCAAACTGCGCCCCTTGTTCAGAAACTAGGTCACCTTTAGGTAGCTCTCCAGCAAAGTCTTTTGTCCCTTGCCAGCCTCGACCATAAAAAGCCGCCCCGATCACGAGCTTCTCGCTAGGAATACCTTGCTCTATCATCTGATTAATGAAGACATCAGCTCCCATTCCCCACCAACTGCGCTCTGTGGCATGTAAGTTTGTTGTGTGACCAGTCTGAGCTCCCCAGCCTCCGAGGAAGTCATACGTCATCGCAAACATGTTCGTCAAATATGGGCTAGCTGCGTTCCAGTCAATTTGAGCGGCCTTAGCACCAACACCGACAGCCGTTGAAAGCTCGTAATCTCTTTGAGTCGTCTTTGATAGAGCGTCCAAATCACTTCTGATTGTTTTTACTAAAAGTGTGAAAGCTTCACGCTCTTGCGCTTTCTGCTCATCCGTTAGTTTCGTCTCTGGGTTCCAAGGGGAAGTGGTTAAGCCGCCGCCTCCTGGGTATTCCCAATCAAGATCAATACCATCAAAAAAGTCGTATTTTTGGATCAACTCAACAGCAGTTTTTGAAAAATGCGCAATGGCTTTAGGATCTTTCGCCATCGCATGGAAAGGTTCAGACATTGTCCACCCACCAAATGATGGCAAGATTTTGATATTTTGATTGTCGGCCTTCAATTGAGCTAACTGGGCAAAGTGACCTTTATAGGCAACATCAACATCCACGTCTCCGAAATCGACTTCTAACGCAGCTTCTCTATCCACAATAATCGCGGTATATGGTTGTTTGTCTGCACATTGCTGCTGAATTTGTTTTTGGACGGGCTCACCGGCACCGCTATGAGGACCACACATACTCAAGAAGGCGTAAATAATATGTGAGAGCTTGTCTGCCGGTATGTCGTCAACGGTATAAGAGTTGTCTTTATTCAGATATTGCCAATCCGCAAAATACCCTGCGACGACTTTATCATCGGCATGTGCTGTAGGTGTGAGCATACAAGCCGCGGCTATTGAGCTAAGCCCAAAGATAGAAATAGATTTAAAGATAGAACTTGATTGGTCACTGTTGCTAGAAATAGCTTGTGTGATACATGACAGTTTCATAATTATCTCCTTTAGTGTGGCTTAACATTAAAGAGTGATAATTCTTTCAACCGCTGAACAAATTCACTATTCGAGTCATGTCTAATAGTTACCCCCCTTATTGCACTGGTTTCATTAGGCGGAATTTCCATGATTACTCAAATAGTGAATTCAACGAAGCTTAAGTATCTTACGATTCACTGCTGTTTGGTTTATTCACGCTAAGTTGTTCGTCCAAGTTTAAAACGGTCAAAGCATTGCTTACGCTGGTTGCGATCACGTCTACCACGCCGGTTCTTAGTGCGCCTAGTAAAGCTAATGGCTTACTGTTCTCGGCTGCAATGGCAATAACTTCCGCTATTGGCCGGAACTCTTCCAAGGCCAAACCAATTACACGGTCACTCATTACTGTATTTGCTGTTTTACCGTGAACATCGAAAAAGTCATAACCCGCAAAGTCACCGACGACACCTTGTAATAAACGAGATTGAACGACCTCACCTGCGGTAAACCAGCCTAAATCGACCATATAGCTGTTTTCACTCATATCACCGATACCCACTAATGCAACATCGGCTTTTCGAGCGAGATCGAGGGTCTGCTTAACGGTGCTGTTTTCCATGAATGCGGTTTTTTGCGCTTTATTCTCGGCATAAGCAGGCGCGTACAAGGTTTCAGAGGAGCCACCATACTTTTTGGCTAGTTGCCTGCATATATGGTCGGCATTAAACATACCGCCTCTTGGGTGAATACCGCCGATACCACACACGAATTTACAGTCTCGTGGCGTAATTACGCCAGTGTGGTGAGCAACAGACGATACGTTTCGCCCTTGTCCTACTGTCACCACCATGCCGTTTTTCAGTGTACTGGTAAGATAGTTAGACACTAAACCAGCAACCTGTAATCGCTGCTTCTCTTCATTTGGTTGGTCTAGTGCCACAAGAGCTCGCTTTACACCAAATCGTTCGATCAGACGTTGCTCGATCTTCGCACTAAAGACAGGGTGGTATTTCACGGTGATCTCAACAATGCCCTCATCTCTGGCTTGCTTGAGCATTCGACCAACCTTTGCACGGGAGATAGAGTACTTTTTAGATATCTCTTCTTGCGTGGCACCATCTTGATAATAAGCAACCGCTACTTCAGTGAGGAGATCAGTGTTTTCTTCGGAAACATCTTGGATATTCTTACTCATATACCACTCAACCAATATTTAACAATTATTTTACCTGCTTGAAGAACAAATGTTCGATGCTTAAGCAAGTGATACACAAGTTTACACTCCGAACATATGTAACAGCAAGGTACATTTGCTCATCGTAATAACCATGGTTTTGTTGTTGATTAATTCACCTCACTTTGCTCGTTAAACGTTTGCTTGCATACCCCATGATTACTAGAGCGAAATATATTTGACTGAAGTCACCATACAGCACTATTTACCGTTGACTTTGGGGCTAGATCGGATAAATATGGCTACATCATTTACTCATCGAGCGATCAAATGTTCTGTGCAAATGTTCGTTCGGAGAAAAATTTAAATTAATGTAAGTTTGGCTCACTGGTACAACCATTGAGAACTTCATTAGTTAGCTTGCAAATGCCCACACCTCTCCCATTAACGAGGTGTTATGCGATACATAGGATGATCAAAATGAGCAATAAATTAGAGCAACTTCGTAAACTAACAACTGTTGTAGCTGACACTGGCGATATCGAAGCTATCAGCAAGTACACTCCTGAAGATGCAACAACTAACCCATCTCTAATTCTTAAAGCTGCTCAAATTGCTGAGTACGCTCCTCTAATCGATGCTTCTATCGAATACGCAAAAGCGCAAAGCGGTGATAAAGCACAGCAAGTTCAAGATACTTGCGACATGCTTAACGTGAACATCGGTAAAGAAATCCTGAAAGTTGTACCTGGCCGTATCTCTACTGAAGTAGATGCTCGTCTTTCTTACGACATGGAAGGCAGCGTTGCTAAAGCTCGTCAACTTATCAAAATGTACAACGACGCTGGCATCACTAACGACCGCATCCTTATCAAACTGGCTTCTACTTGGGAAGGTATCCGTGCTGCTGAAATCCTAGAGAAAGAAGGCATCAACTGTAACCTAACGCTTCTATTCTCTTTCGCTCAAGCTCGTGCTTGTGCTGAAGCTGGCGTATTCCTAATCTCTCCTTTCGTAGGTCGCATCATGGACTGGTACAAAGCGAAAGAAGGTCGTGATTTCGAAGCTTCAGAAGATCCAGGCGTAATCTCAGTTTCTGATATCTACAACTACTACAAAGACCACGGCTACAAAACTGTTGTTATGGGTGCGAGCTTCCGTAACATCGGCGAGATCCTTGAACTTGCTGGTTGTGACCGTCTAACTATCGCTCCTCAACTTCTAGCAGACCTAGAAGCAGCAGAAGGCGAAGTAGTAGAGAAGCTTATCGACTCTAACGGTACTAAAGAGCGTCCAGCAGCGATGACTCACGCTGAGTTCCTATGGGACCACAACCAAGATGCAATGGCTGTTGAGAAACTGGCTGAAGGCATCCGCAACTTCGCCGTTGACCAAGGCAAACTAGAAGACATGATCGCAGCTAAGCTGTAATCACTCTTACCAAATTCAAATAGGGGAACGTTCAGTTCCCCTACTTTTATCAATTTTGTTTTTCTTAATTTTTATTCGGAAGTTCTTATGAATCGCAAACATCTAGCTAACGCTATTCGTGCTCTAAGCATGGACGGCGTACAACAAGCAAACTCTGGTCACCCAGGCGCACCTATGGGTATGGCTGACATCGCTGAAGTACTTTGGCGTTCTCACCTAAACCACAACCCAGCAAACCCAGAGTGGGCTGACCGCGACCGTTTTATCCTGTCTAACGGCCACGGCTCAATGCTGATTTACTCTCTGCTTCACCTAGCAGGTTACGAGCTTTCAATTGAAGACCTGAAAAACTTCCGTCAACTGCACTCTAAGACTCCAGGTCACCCAGAGTACGGTTACGCTCCTGGTATCGAGACAACGACTGGTCCTCTAGGTCAAGGCATCACGAACGCTGTTGGTATGGCAATGGCTGAGAAAGCGCTTGCTGCTCAGTTCAACAAAGAAGGGCACGACATCGTAGACCACTACACTTATGCATTCATGGGTGATGGCTGTCTGATGGAAGGTATCTCTCACGAAGCATGTTCTCTAGCGGGTACGCTAGGTCTTGGTAAGCTGGTTGCTTTCTGGGATGACAACGGTATCTCTATCGATGGTGAAGTGGAAGGTTGGTTCTCTGACGATACACCTAAGCGTTTCGAAGCTTACGGCTGGCACGTAATCCCATCAGTAGATGGCCACGACTCTGACGCTATCAACGCAGCGATTGAAGCAGCTAAAGCAGACCCTCGCCCTACTCTAATCTGTACTAAAACAGTGATTGGCTTTGGTTCTCCAAACAAAGCAGGTACGCACGACTGTCACGGTGCACCACTAGGCGCTGAAGAAATTGCAGCAACACGTAAAGAATTAGGTTGGGAGCACGGTCCTTTTGAAATTCCGTCGGAAGTTTACTCAGAGTGGGATGCGAAAGAAGCAGGCGCAGCTAAGGAAGCAGCGTGGAACGAGAAACTTGCAGCTTATGAAGCAGCATACCCTGAGCTGGCAGCTGAATTCAAACGCCGCGTAAACGGTGACCTACCAGCTGAGTGGGAAGAGAAAGCATCGGCAATCATCGCTGATCTTCAAGCTAACCCAGCAAACATCGCATCACGTAAAGCATCTCAAAATGCTTTAGAAGCGTTCGGTGCTATGCTACCTGAATTCATGGGCGGCTCTGCTGACCTTGCGCCTTCTAACCTGACTATGTGGTCTGGTTCTAAGTCTCTTGAGGCAAACGACTTCTCTGGTAACTACATCCACTACGGTGTACGTGAATTCGGTATGACGGCGATCATGAACGGTATCGCTCTGCACGGTGGTTTCGTACCATACGGCGCAACGTTCCTAATGTTCATGGAATACGCTCGTAACGCTATGCGTATGGCTGCTCTGATGAAAACTCAGAACATCCAAGTTTACACGCACGACTCTATCGGTCTTGGCGAAGATGGTCCAACTCACCAACCAGTTGAGCAGATCGCTTCTCTACGTCTAACTCCAAACATGAGCACATGGCGTCCATGTGACCAAGTTGAATCTGCTGTTGCTTGGAAACTAGCAATCGAGCGTAAAGATGGTCCTTCTGCACTTATCTTCTCTCGTCAAAACCTTGCACAACAAGATCGTGACGCTGAGCAAGTAGCAAACATCGCTAAGGGTGGTTACATCCTGAAAGATTGTGAAGGTAAGCCAGAGCTTATCCTTATCGCAACGGGTTCTGAAGTTGAGCTAGCGGTTAACGCTGCTGCTGAACTAACCGCTGAAGGTAAGAAAGTACGCGTAGTTTCTATGCCTGCAACTGACGCGTTCGACAAGCAAGATGCTGAATACCGTGAGTCTGTACTTCCATCTGACGTAACTGCACGTATCGCTGTAGAAGCTGGCATCGCTGACTTCTGGTACAAGTACGTTGGTTTCGGTGGCAAGATCATCGGTATGACAACGTTCGGCGAATCTGCACCAGCAGGTGAGCTATTCAAGATGTTCGGTTTCACTACTGAAAACGTAGTAAACACAGCGAAAGAGCTTCTAGCTTAATCTTGAATACATTGTCTCGCCCTTAAATGGGTTGATGCATACAGAAAGCCCCGCATGAAAATGCGGGGCTTTTTTTGTCTTTTCTCTCATTCGGATTAAATCTAACGGCTATTTTTCTTCGAAACGCTTCGCTAGTTGGTAGAACTCATTGACTTGTTCTTTTAGCTCTGTGGAGTGGTCTTTCACAGAATGCGTCGCAACCAGGTTTTGCTCAGCCGTTGAAGCGATAGACTGCATATGAAGGTTTACATCACTCGATAGCTGACGCTGTTTATGCGCAGAGCTTTCTACCGACTGCATCAACTCGTTCATCGATTGCATCAGGTTCTCAACTTCCGATAAACGTTGTGAGCTTACCTTTGCTACATCGCCACATGCGTCTGTCTGCTCTCTGTTAGCCAGAATATCTTTTTGCCAGCCTTCAATCGTCGTTAGCATGGTATCGATGCTCTCTTTGATCTGAACCGTAGCCTTTGAGGTTCGACCCGACAATGCACGCACTTCATCTGCAACGACAGCAAAGCCTCGTCCTTGCTCGCCCGCTCTCGCCGCTTCAATCGCAGCGTTCAGGGCCAACAAGTTGGTTTGTTCGGCGATTCCACCAATCTCTTCCATTATCTTACTTACGCTCTGCGCTTGGTCGCTCAGTTGGTAAGTCGTTTGAGTCGCCTTTTCGGCCTGAGAAGCTAGGCTCTCTAAGTTTTGATGAGTTTGATTAATGCTATCTTTAGCGCCAGCACAAGTTTGCAAAGTCACATCGACAATCTGGTGCGCTTCTTCGGTGCGAGAAGAGACCTCATTGGCGGTGACTTCAACCTCTTCAGTCGCCTCTCGTACTTGAAGAATGTCTTTTGTTTGTTGATCTAAGGCTTCTGATACTTCAAATGACGTGGCATTCAGGTTGTCAGCCAAATCTTGTAACGGCTTGGCAGAGTCTGTCATACGACCTAATACGGTGCGGATTCTTGCAGACAATAGTTTTAAGTGAAAGTCGGCAATAGAGAACTGACTATTACCTGAATAGACCAGGCGACTGACACTATCGAATTTAGATTGCAGCTTTTTCAACTGCAGTGGAGTATCAATCAGCTCTTGTCGGAAAAGCAGTGCTAATGCTGAAACAGGAAGTAGACTCAACAACCATTGTGATACTTGCCCTACTTCAACGAGGTTTGAAATCAGAGGCGCAGCCAAAGAGCCTAGCAACACGGCGTAACGAACACTGTCACTGATCTTTAATGACCATTGACGACCCGACTTTTCAGCCTTCAAGAGGCCTTGGTAAGCCTTGTCTGCAACTTGTATCCATTCATTCTTTGGCTTAACACGAACAGATTGGTAGCCACTCACCTTACCATTGTCGTAAATTGGAGTTACATAAGCATCGACCCAGTAAAACCCACCAGATTTGGTTTTGTTTTTTACGATGCCACGCCAAGCTTTACCTTGCTTTAAGTTAACCCACATATCAGCAAAAGC
Organism: Vibrio sp. 1CM24A; assembly: GCF_023161725.1. Taxonomy (NCBI): domain Bacteria; kingdom Pseudomonadati; phylum Pseudomonadota; class Gammaproteobacteria; order Vibrionales; family Vibrionaceae; genus Vibrio; species Vibrio sp. 1CM24A. The sequence continues at coordinate 67,567 of NZ_JALNTS010000001.1, read as the reverse complement.
GGCTTTCGGCATATCGTTATGCCTGACGATATTGTGGTGTTGCCCTAGCAATTCTTGTTGGCTGTATTCCGCTATGCGACAAAAAGCATCATTACTGTACGTAATCACGCCTTTTAAATCAGTGGTAGAGACAAGTTGTTCGTTTTCGCTGAGAAGCGTTTCACGAGATTGAGTAGATGAGCTGACAGTCATTATATTAACTTAGGTTAATTATTATTTTAGGCGAGGAATATATACAATTATTAAAGTTATGACAAAATGTGAACGTCACATTTTGTGTAAATGCCTGCTATTTATACAAATATTAGCTAAGTACCTCACAAAGCTAATAACTTCACTATCTTCTCATGCCAACAGTCACGACTCATCTAAGTTTACTGCAGTGGTAAATTTCACGGTTCTCATTGAGACAGAGGTATGGAATTTACGAATATTCAGATCTTTGCGTAGTACTCGCTCCACAAAGTCTTCGTAGGCTTGAATGTCTTTGACCGTCACAATCAGCATGAAATCAAAGCTGCCTGATATCTGATAGCACTGCGTGACCTCTTCTGCCTTTGAAATAGAATGGCGAAAGATTTGATAAATATCCCCTCGGTCACGCTCCATTTCCACGGACACAACCAAAGTCATCTTACTGCCGGTCAGTTCTGGATTAATGATGGACACATCACCGACTATCACGCCCTCTTCTCTCAGCCGTTTCACTCGCTTTAAGCAAGCAGGCGGTGACAAACCGACCAGCTCAGCCAATGTCTGATTAGGGATTCGGTTGTTCTTTTGCAGTTCAACCAAAATGCTTCTATCTATACGGTCAATCACCATAATTTCTTAAACCAATACATTTATGACTCATAATTTTTAATACTACGATAATTAAAAAATCTATCGCAACTTTATTGGTCAATTTAGAAATCTGAATCACAACAATCACGGTAAGATCTTCTCATACCAAACAATCGAACCATGGTCGTAACTATGAAATCAACCTATCAATTTTTTAAAGAACTCCTTAGAGAGATTTTCGATGTCACCTCGACTCTTTTCCGAATCATGATTCCAATTATCATCGTGATAAAGGTCGTTGAAGAGCTCGGCGGCATCGTGATTCTTAGCGAATGGCTGAGCCCAATAATGGAAAGCGTCGGCTTACCGAAAGAAATGGGCTTGGTATGGGCAACCACCATACTCACTAACATCTATGCGGGGCTGATTATTCTCATCAATTCCGACGCTTCCTTAACGGTTGCTCAAGCCTCGGTTTTAGGCAGCATGATGCTTCTCGCCCACTCACTGCCGATTGAAGGAGCAATAGCCAAAAAGGCAGGCGTGAGCTGGTTGGCTACCCTGTCAGTACGAGTCGGTGGTAGCTTGGTGCTGGCATGGCTACTCAACCTCAGTTATCAATACGGGGATTTGCTCAACTACCCAGCAACCGTGCTTTGGCAGCCTGAAGTATCAGGAGACACAAGCTATTTGGGTTGGGCTATTGAGCAACTCAAGAGCTTTGCGGTTATCTTCATGGTTATTTCAGTTCTACTATTGTTACTCAAGGTTTTAAAGATTCTGGGCATTGAAAAGCTCATGGCAATATTGTTAAGACCATTCTTGAGACTGCTAGGAATCAGCAAAGACGCAACCAACTTAACGATCATCGGAATCACGCTTGGGCTTTCGTTTGGCGGCGGCTTATTGATCAACGAAGCCAAGAAGGGACATATCTCCGCGAGGGATGTATTCACCGCAATCATGCTACTCAACTTGCTCCACAGCTTGATTGAAGATACGTTGTTGATCATGCTCATTGGGGCAGACTTCTACACCATATTTTGGGGAAGGTTAGTATTCTCAGTGCTGATTATCGCTTTAATATCCAACATCATTAAGCGCATGAATCCGAGCACTTGCGAACGTTACTTTTATCGCGATGTCTCTCAGTCATAAGTAAAAATACCAACGAGACTAAAAGGAAAAGAGCTCAAACACGGGCTCTTTTTGCTACTCGTCGATCCTATCACCGCCGCTATTGTTAAATTTCACGTCATTGGAACAATGAAAGTTACTCTCAATACCCTAATTATTGATATTTTGAGTAAAAATAATTTGAGCATGGGTATTTACTAATGACTCAGTTATTACATGCGTATTTTAAAACACCGATAATAAAAAATTATCTTATTAGTTAGAACCCAACGCCTTGTATAAAGCGCCCTCCAGAATAATAACCACGACCTAATCAATGTTATTAAACATCTAAACTATCAACTATTCATTCAACAAAAACCATTAAATAACTGACAATATAATAAATAATGCTCCTTATTTTATATTAACTCTAAATGTTGAAACCGGAACGAATAATTAATTGTAATAATTATCCATTTGATTGGTAAATTTTATAAATATATTTTGTTACATAATCAAAACTGATGGCTTGATATAAGAATGTCACACAAAACAATGGCTTTAATGGTTCTAATTTTTTCCTCACTGTCACAGGCTTCCACTATTGAGAACGACGAACTATTGCTGAAGTCATTGATTAAACAAGGTTTTATCTGTTCAGGCTTAACCTATGAGGAAAATCAAGAAGCTTTGCGTATCTATCTCAACGCTAAAAAAGTGAAGAGCACTCCGTTTGATTCAAAAAATAGAAAAGAGACAACCAATGCAAAAGAGATAGAAGGTAAAAAACATACAACAAACACACGTCAGTTAAATAAGACACCACAAGAGTGTATTAGGCCAAACTCGGACAACAGATCCGAATAAGGCAAGTTGATACTGATATCGACATGGAAATATAAAAAGGAAATATAATGAAAATGATGAGAAAAACATTGTTGGCTTCAGCAATGCTTACTCTATTTAGCGTCAGTGGTTATGCAAAAACACCTATTGATTTAGGCGTAGTTAATGAAGACAAACTCATTGAAATGCTAGTTAGACAAGGCTTAGTCGACCAAGATGCAACCGATGCGGCAAAGCACGATGCGCTTGACCGTTACTTGAAAAATAAAATCAATTCCGGTTTCAAAGGCGATGCTCAATTCGGAAAAAAAGCACTTGAGCAACGCGCGAAAATACTCAAAGCCATAGAAAAAGGGTCTGGCGTTAAAAAAGCGAGTGTCTTTGCTTTAGAAGTCGGCACCAAGCGCACCGATAAAGTGCTCGCTCTGTTGGTCGATTTCCCTGATTTGAACTGGGATGACAACAAGTTGACCGAAGAGCACACGCAGATGCTCTACGAGAGCTACAACCCAGAGCATTATCAAGAGCTGTTGTTCTCAAATTCTGGCTACACAGGGCCCAACGGCGAGAACCTAATCTCGATGCGCCAATATTACCAAAGCGAATCAGGTGACAGTTACAGCGTTGCAGGTCAAGCGGCAGGTTGGTATCGCGCCTCTAAGCCTGCGTCATTCTATGGTGGCAACTCCCCTACCACCGACAACGACTTAAACGCACAAGAACTGGTTCGTGAAGCGCTGAATCAACTGGCTCAAGATCCGAGTATCAACCTTGCCGATTACGACATCGAAGATCGTTACGATTACGACGGTGACGGAAATTTCCGCGAACCCGATGGTGTGATTGATCACCTGATGGTGTTTCATGCATCGGTAGGCGAAGAAGCCGGTGGTGGCGTGTTAGGCCCTGATGCGATTTGGTCTCACCGATTCAACCTTGGTCGCACTCATGTACTGGAAGGTACTTCTAGCTCGCTTCCAGATCGATTTGGTGGCCAATACGCGGCGTTCGATTACACCATTCAACCGATTGATGCGGCTGCAGGTGTTTGTGCCCACGAATATGGCCATGATTTGGGCTTACCAGACGAGTACGACACGCAATACACAGGCAAAGGCGAACCGGTTTCTTACTGGTCAATCATGTCTTCGGGGAGTTGGGCTGGCCAAATTGGCGGTACACAACCAACGGCATTCAGCTCTTGGGCAAAACACTTCCTACAGAAATCGATTGGTGGCCGTTGGATTAACGATGATCAGATCTCGATTGATGACCTAGAAGACAATCCACAAGTGTATACGCTTTTCCAAACAACGGATAACAGTCGTCCGAACATGATTAAAGTGGATCTTCCTGAAAAGCAAATTGAAAGTCTGAAACCCTTTGAGGGCGAGTATTCATTCCACTCTCAAAAAGGCGATGATCTGAAAAACAGTATGACTCGCAAGTTGGTGATCCCAGCGGGTGATTCTGCACTTCTGTCTTTCAAAACTTGGTATGAGATTGAAAAAGACTACGACTTTGCGCGCGTGCTAATCAACGGACAAGCCATTGCAGGCAACATTACCTCAATGGACGACCCATACAACACGGGCCTCGTTCCTGCTATTGGCGGCGAATCTGGCGGATGGGTTGACGCTGAGTTCGACGTTTCACAATGGGCAGGCCAACAAGTTGAACTGTCTTTTGAATACATCACCGATGGTGGCTTAGCAATGGAAGGCTTCTATTTGGATAACCTTGCTGTGGTTGTCGATGGTGAAGTGAACAATATAGATGATGGTGAGAGCAACTCCACCTTCGCCCTTAATGGTTACAAGCTGAGTAATGGATTCCATCAAGCGCAGCACTATTATCTATTGCAATGGCGCAGCCACATGGATGTTGATGAAGGCCTAGCGAACATCAAACGCATGGGACAACTGATGTCATTCGACCCAGGCTTGATCATTTGGTACGTCAACGAATCACTAACCGACAACTGGGTAGGTAAACACCCTGGTGAAGGTTGGTTAGGCGTGGTCGATGCAGACCAAAATGCCATGGTATGGGCGAACTCTGGTGAAGTGGCTCAAACACGCTACCAAGTTCGAGACGCAGCGTTTTCACTCAAAGATCATACTCCAATGCGTCTTGTAAACAGCGACAATGATGTACTCGAAGATACCAGTTTGGTTGGCAATGCTAGCTTCTCGGATGACCAAGATTACACATCGCCTCAAGCACCAGATTCAGGACGCATCCTGACGGAGTTTGGTTTAGCTGTCGATATTGTGAATCAGAGTGATAACAACGAATACGGCGTGGTTCGCTTATCTAAAGTAAGCCAACACAACGTCGCTCCTACCGCGAACTTCGAGCTTAATGTGACAGGCCTGAGTGTTTCTGTAAACAACTTCAGCTCAGACCAAGACGGTGAGATCACCCGTTACCTATGGGACTTCGGCAACGGCACAACAAGTAACGAAGTGGCACCAACTTGGTCTTACGAGCAAGCCGGTGAATACACGGTGAGCTTGACTGTTGTCGACGACAAAGGCGCTACCGATTCATTTAGCTCCGTAGTGAGTGTTGAATCTCCAAACGCCCTGCCAGAAGCGAGCGCAAAGTACATTCACTTGGGTCGTTGGGTAACCATGTGGTCTACAAGTTCAGACAGCGATGGCCGTATTGTTGATACCGAATGGACACTTCCAAATGGAAAGGTCAAACGAGGTCGCACATTCACGTCAATCTTCCCTTCATACGGAAAGCACGAGGTGACACTGAAGATAATCGATGACCAAGGTGGGATTACCACTAAGACAGTTTTGGTCGACCTGTAAATCATCGCTGGCTCTGTCATGCGTATTTACAAAACAAGCTTAAGTACTGTTGTCACAGGATATAAGCCAAGACAGCAGTTTTAAGAAAACGTTATTATTTAAGCCGTAAGCAAAAGCCCTACCTTATTGGTAGGGCTTTTTATTTGTCTGTGTTTGGATAGCATCATTAGCACTGTAAACCGGTTACCGTAGCACTATGTTCAATTTTCAGCGGTTCAACTACTCCTTAAACCGGTTGTTTTTGAATGTGTGATTTACGTGCGCTGAACGCGAACAACAAGATAACAGCCAACACGAATGGTAATACATAGATATTGAGGTTCTGCCATCCAGCTGTCGATTCTAACCAACCAGAAAGCATGGCGGTAATCGTCACACACCCAAAGACAACAAACTCATTAAACGCTTGTGCCTTGGCTTTGTTCTGCGACTGGTAAGACTGACTAAACAAACCCGTGGCTGCGATAAACATGAAGTTCCAACCGACACCCAGCACGACCAAGGCCGCTCTGAAGTGCCAAATAGATTCGCCATGAATGTTAATCGCAATACAGACAACGAACAGCACCCCACCCGCCAAGATCATCATTCGTGAGCCAAACTTCTCGATAAGTGAACCAGTAAAGAATGCAGGAACAAACATCCCCAACACATGCCACTCAATCACACCCGCCGCCTTGGTAAAGTCAAAGCCACAACCAATCATTGCCAATGGTGTTGCTGTCATCAGGATATTCATCACCGCATAAGCGACCATGGCAGCGAACACAGCGCCAATAAAGTTAGGCGCTTTCACTATCACACTGAGAGGATCGGATTTAGGCGCCTGACTATTAAAAGAGACTTTAGGAAACTGAATGGTTTGTAAGATGAGTAACGCAAGAATGTTCAATCCAATCAAAGAAGCAAAAGCACCAATGTACAAACCATCTTGCGACCATTGCTGAGACATAATCGCCAAATTTGGCCCTAATACTGCTGCTAGAACGCCACCAGCCATAGAGATAGATATCGCTCGATGACGGGCATTTTCATCACACACCTCGATTGCAGCAAAACGATAAAGCGTACCAAAACCTATGCCTATCCCAAGTAAGAACGTCGCGAAACAAAACAGATAGAAATTTTGCTGAGACAGTGCGTAGGTGGCAAGACTAGCTCCTGTAATACCAACCACATTACCAATGCTAAATCCTCGCTTTCTCCCTAACTTGCCTGAAATTAAAGATGCAGGAATAGTGGCTGCCATTAAGCCCAAAAACTGCAGTGCAACCGGCAAGGTGATCATGCTGACACTGGGCGCAATCTGCTTACCGATCAAACCAATCACAGAGATCAGTAATATGTTACCCGTCATCAACAAGGCCTGACACAGTGAAAGCAGCCAAACATTTCTATTCATCTTCGTTCCTAAATATGAGCACAGTTGGTCAATAGACCAAAAATTCAACAAAGTCGCAACACTTTGTTACTCATAGCAACTCTACAAAGCGACCAATAGACCAATAGACCAATAGACCAATATAAAGTGTTACCACCATATGACTTTGATTAGCGTTACTTAAGACGCTAGAGTTGAAATTATCATTACTTAAGATAATAATAATTTTCTGTTATTTATAAGCTTTGTTACTTCGAGACTTTATTACTTATAAGTTTTGTTGTTTATAGGCTTTAGCATTTGAAGGTGAGTATGATTAATCCACTTTGGCTCAATACGTTTAAGACTCTGGTTGAAGTTGGACATTTCACCCAAACGGCAGAAAAGTTGTACATGACACAACCAGGAGTCAGCCAACACATCAAGAAGCTTGAACAAGCTTGTAATTGTGACCTGCTCTCTCGAGAAAATAAGAGCTTCGAGCTGACCGAACAGGGTCGGATTATGTATCGCTATGCGCTCAAGCTAGAGAAAGACCAAGAAGATCTTTTTGAGTCTCTGAGTTTTGATAATCCTTATGCTGGGCAATGTCACTTGTCTTGCTCTGGCTCACTCTCTTTACGTCTATATCCCAAGCTTCTTGAACTTCAACAGCAACACCAAGAGCTCAGCATTAACTTAGAAGCCGCTCCAAACAAAAAGATATTGAATGACCTAAGCGAAGGCACTACCGATATCGGCATTGTTAGGCATTCCCCGAACGACAGCTACTACCAAAGCCAAGTCATCGGCAAAGAAGCACTGTGTCTTATTGTCCATCACAGCCTTGCTGATTTAGAGATAACGCCGCAAGTACTTCATGACATTGGCCTAATTGCGCACCCAGATTCTGCACACTATCTGTCTTTGTATTTCGACCTGTGCGGAGATAAAGACTTAGCGAACATCAACGTTAATGAGATACCAAGATCTGGCTACATCAATCAGCTTCACCAGATCTTGCTACCCGTATCAAAAGGGTTAGGTTTTACCGTGTTACCGGCTGGCGCGGTTGAGCACTTCCCAGAACGAGACAAGCTACACGTTGTGCCGCCAAAGGTAGAAGTTGAGGAAACGCTGTATTTGGTTCAAAAACGAAACCGAAAACTGCCGCACAGATACGATACGGTTGTTGAATTGATCAAACAGAACGTGAGTGGTTAGTTCGGTATAAATAGATTTAAAGCCTTTAGCTAGCTCGTTATTTCGCTGTAAGAGCTAAAGGCTTTAATGTTGAAGTGATATTTTTAAAAGACAACTACTCAGAAGCGCCAAGCCCCTCTTTGGCTCGTTCAAAGTCGTAATTATCTAAAGCACTTTGAACATCTTTGAGAACCGCAGAATCTGGATACTGTGCCAGTAACTCAGTCACATATTGCGTTGCATCGTTATCATAAGCTTCCAACAGTGATAGCAACTGAGCATGCTGTTCTGACGTGATGCTCGGTGAATCAGAGGTATCAGCAAGACTCGCATCGGCTTCTTCAGTACTTGTCGTATTGAATCCCTCAACACCAGACACATCAAAGCTGATCTCAACTGCTTTAGTCAGTTCGATTAACCTAAGTTCACCTTGCTTAAGATCTTCTTCATCACACGCCTTGTTATGAGCTTTGCTTTCTAAATCACTGAGTAACTCTGCCAATCGCAATCCACCAATCGCAGCTGCCATGCTTTTTAAGGTATGAAGATTACGCTCTAACGTCTCCCATTCACCTTGTACTAAATTATCGAAAGCTTCCGACATCATGTCTGGCGAGCCTTGGCAGAACCTATCAAGCATTTTGGCTTGCAGCTGCACATCATGATAAGTCAGTTGCTCAAACCTCGACTGAGAGAAAACAGGCGGTTCTATGTGAGTATCGGAGTGTAATTCCGCACTCTCAACAGAATCACCTGTCTGGATCGCATCTGAAGACGTGTCTGATGGCGCTCGACCTTCAACTAATACCTCAGGAACAATGTATCGAGTAATCAAAGACATCGCTTTATCAATAACAATTGGCTTATCCAAGAAGTCCGTGACGCCCGACGCCCTCGCTCGTTGTTTCGCATCAGCAAAAACATTGGCCGACATTGCAATAATCGGTACATCTGTATCGAACTCACGAATCAAGCGGGTTGCTTCAAAGCCGTCCATAATTGGCATTTGAAGATCCATGAAGATTATTTCGTAGTCGTTGTTTTTAGCTAACTCCAGCGCTTCCTTTCCGTTTTCAGCAAGATCGGCATTCAATTTGGAACGACTGAAAAATGCTAAGGCTAGATCTTGGTTCAGATCATTGTCTTCAACCAATAGCACCCTTTGGCCTTTGAACTCTATCTGGTAATCCAGTTGCAGCTCTTGGGCTTTGAAGTCGGCTAACGCATCCGAGCTTGATCGTGGCAATGTCAGTACAAAGGAGAACTCACTGCCTTGCCCGTAAACACTCTCCACCGTAATTTGACTGCCCATCGCATGCACTAATTTCTGGCTAATGTTGAGCCCAAGCCCTGTACCGCCAAACCGACGTGTTGTTGTGGTATCCGCTTGGCTAAAGGCTTCAAACAGCTTGTGACGGTTCTCATCCGAGATGCCTATCCCGGTATCCATCACACTCACCTTCATGGTTAGACTGCTATCGTTCGAGTCAACATGCTCCACCGTTAACGCTACGCTGCCTTTTTCCGTAAACTTAATCGCGTTACCCACAAGGTTGAGTATGACTTGGAACAACCTCAAGGGATCGCCTTGCAATGGCGTGTCTAACTCTGGGTCTATGACCATCGACAAATTGAGCTGCTTCTCAGCCGCTTTCGACTCCATCAACTCAATCACATCTTTAAAGGTCGTTACGGGATCAAACGGGATGTTATCAATAACAAGTTGCCCTGCTTCTATCTTTGAAAAATCAAGGATGTCATTGATGATGCTGAGTAACGAATGGCCAGAACGGTGCACTTTCTCGATATAATTTCGAGCGACAGGATTCGATATTTCGCCAATCGCCAGATAAGACAAACCAATAATGGCGTTCATTGGTGTTCTTATCTCATGGCTCATATTGGCTAAGAATTCCGATTTAGCTTGGCTCGCCAAATCGGCTCTCTGTTTCTCTTCTTCCAATTGTTCGTTAAGGCGCTTCATTTCAGAGATATCGAATGCCCAAAATAGTGTGGCGACTTCACCATCAAGTTCAAGCAGGTAGTAACTAACAAGAGCGACAAAACGACTTCCATCAAACTTCCTAAGCACTAACTCTCGGTTTACTACTTTACCTTTGAGGTTGAGCTCTTTGTATAGCGAATCACGATCAGACAGAGAGTCATAAATAGTTTTTATATCGATAGAGTGCAACTCTCTACGTTGGACTCCAAACAGACGTTTCGCAGTATCATTCGCATAACGAACCTGATCCCCGACAACCACACTCGCAGCTATAGGTGAAGTGTTCAGAATGTTATAAAGCTGATTTTGGGCTTTTTGCAGGGCTTCGGTCGCTTCCTTAGCAATGCTGATCTGCTTCGCTAATTTACGATTCCAGAAAATAATAAGAAGAAGGATCACCAAAGAAAAAACCGAAATGGTGTAAACCAATTGATAATCAACTCTTTCTATCGCTTTGGGTGCCGCCCACTTTGCTGAGATCTTCTGGTGTTCTTCAGCCGAGATACTGCCTATCGCTTTGTTCACAATAGACAACAACAAAGGTTCAGACTTGATGACATGCAGAGTTGGCGACAGGAAGAAATCTAATCGGCCGATAATGCCAATCCCTCGATAGCCAAATGAGTCGATTAAGTAAGTTAGGACGTCAACGGTATCAATCATCGCATCAAACTCACCCGACTCAACGAGCTCTAAGCCGTCATTAGTCGAGGACACCATCGCCCAGTTGATCTCAGGGTAACTATCCATGATAGCTCCTGTGTTGGCTCCGCCCTCTAAAATACCTATTTTCCATCCAGCAGCTTCTTCTAAGACAAGGCTATTCACATCTCGTCTTGAGGCAATGGCCAAGCGACTAGAAAATAACGGTTTACCCGCCTTCACACTCTCGCTAAGTGAACGATTCTCCACAGCGGCCGAGACAAGGTGCACTTTTCTATGGTCAACGAGACGTCGAGTCTCCTGCCAGCTGCCGACATCAACATGTTCCAAGCGTAAACCTGTTTTCTGTTCGATCAGCTTTAGGTAATCATCGATCATGCCGATGTATTCCCCTTTGCTCGAAACGGCCTCATAAGGCAAAGAGTTAGGATCAATACCGATTTTTAATACTGGATGAGACTTTATCCACTGACGTTCATTTTGACTAAGATTAAGAAGTTCACCGGCTAAACTGTTTGATTGATAAATATCTGAAATATAGCGTTTTGCGCCTTCTCCAAATGAGTTAAATTGCTCAATGGCAGGGAAATAAACATAACTCCCTTCCACGGAATCTACATCGAAATAAAACGTCATAAACCCAGCATTGGTGCTGCCCGTCTGCGTTTTATAGCCAGCCCCTTTCGTCACGGATGACAATTTAGAGGTGTTTTTCTTGTCCAATGATGACGTTGATACATCTCCTAGGAACCAAGATTCAAGCGGTCGCTTATTATTATCAGCCAGTGCAGAAATCACTGTGAAGGTATTATCTGCGTCAAATATGTCAAAAATCTTAGGCAATTCGTCAAAGCGATCATTGACGATAAAGTACGCTGAGATTTGAGCAATAATATCGGCCTTCTTCAAAACCGGAGTCAGGTCGTTCTTAATTTGTCTTCTAAGGATTGGCTCAAACTCACCGTCTTCCCTTTTCAGGTTTGCCAATGCGGCGTTGAAGCGGTCTCTTAGTTCAGCCCCCCTGAAATCCACGTAGATGGGATAGCTGACTTTATAATCCTCATGGAGTTGAATCTCGCGCATTTCAATAAACCGGGTATTGGTAACAAACCAGGTTAATACGCGCCTTTCTACCATCAGGAGATCAACATTTTGAGCTCTCAGCTGGGAAAATGCCGACTCTAAGCTGTCGAGATCATCTATCCGATCAATGCTCAATTGGCTTTCCAAGACTTCTACGGAGTTTTTAATCGGCGATGTTTCATCGAACAGCAAAGCACCCAATGACAAATTTTTTGCCGACTTCAAATCCAGCTTACGCCTCTTTAATGACACTGGCACAAAATCAACATCCATCACCTTGTCACTGACAAAGTGCAATGAAGAATCATCCAGTTGAACGCCAGAAACAAACGATATTGAGCTATTGCTATCGATGGCTTGACGAGCCGCACTACGAGGCAAGGTGACAACGTCACCCAGTCGATACCCCATATCGTTCAAAGCCCTTTGCATAATGTCATGCTCTAAGCCAACAGAAGTACTGTCTGGATACATGTAAGGTGGGTTGCCGAATCCAAATACACCTTTAATGGGAGAGCGATAAGGTGAGTCATCTAACCATTTAGATAAAATACGGTTCTTTTTACCGATATCAAACGTTGCAATCTGTTGATTCAACAAGTTAAGCAACTCATTGTCGTTTGAACGAATAACCATGGCTGCTTTGATACTCTTCCAGCGATCAAGTACATGGTTGACCGCTAAATTCTCTACTCCGCTTTTATGAGCAAGATCCATGGTGGTTACAGGTTCAGCCAGTAAGCCATCAACCGACCCATCTTCTAATGCACGAATAGCATCAATGGCCGTATCGAACTCAACTCTCTCAATCGAACTAAGCTGCACGCCAGATCGCTCAAGGTCGATGCTTTCACGAACCATGGCAATTCGTCTCTTGGCCTCTTGCTCAATTTTATTGTTGAGGTGGTCATCGGTAGGAAGAATGACGGCAATTTGGTACGAGATATAAGGATCGGTTTGAAGGAAACGACCTCCTTCGCTGGGATCAAACTGTTGAAAAGGAAACACATCGCCTTTCCCGTCTAACAAAGCTTGCTTTGCTTCAGCGTGAGAATCTACGCTGATGAAGTTGGTTGTTACGTTGAAACGCTCTTCAAGATCGTACGCCCAATCTCGAATAATCCCGTCGACTTTTCCGTCATCACCAATAAATGAGTAAGGATAATGACTGGATAGCGCAACAAACGTGATTTCACGATCAGGGTCGTGCCATAGGTTTGGTTGTTGCTCTGGAGCCGCCTCTGCGTTGACGCTAGCGGCACGAACAACGAATACAACAAACAAAATTATGGCGATGACATAACGCTTACCCCACTTACCCCACATCTGCCAGAGGTCACTCATCTTTGAACTTCTCTTTTATCTCTAGAATCTCAGGCAATTTAATGAAAAACAGATCAACGATAGTTGGGTCAAAATGCTTACCTTTCTGCTCAGTGATTAAGGCCAAAGCATCTTCGACACTCCAAGCTTTTTTATAAGGGCGTTCTGCAGTCAGTGCATCAAACACATCAGCCACAGCAGCGATTCTGCCAACCAATGGGATGTCTTCCCCTGCCACTTGACTTGGGTAACCGGAACCATCCCATTTCTCGTGGTGATACTGCGCCACTTGAATCGCCATGCGCATCAGTTTTGAATCACTTTGCTGCCCTAAAATCTCCACACCATACTCGACGTGTTTCTGCATGATCGCCCACTCTTCCGCATCGAGTTTTCCGGGCTTAAGTAACACGTTGTCAGGGATACCTATTTTACCAATATCGTGCATTGGCGCCGCGTCTCGGAGCGTTTCGGCATCTTCGTCAGTCATGCCCAACGCCTTGCCCAACACCTCACAGTAGTGGCTCATGCGCTTAACGTGCATACCCGTTTCGTTGTCTTTAAATTCCGCTGCTCGACCTAAGATATTGAGGGTCTCAAGTTTGCCTAGATTGATCTCGACGGTTTTGTCTTTCACTTGATGGAACAGTGCTCGTTGTTGGTCATACAACGCGATGTGGGTTTTGACACGCTGGAGCGCGATTTCAGGCGTGATCGGTTTCGTTAGGTAATCGACAGCACCTAAAGATAATCCTTTCACTTCGGCTTCTGGACCAATTTTGGCGGTCACGAAAATGATAGGAATGTGAGCCGTATTCGGTTGAGCTTTAAGTTGGCGGCATACCTCGTAACCATCAATATCAGGCATCATGATATCAAGGAGGATAAGGTCAGGCTGCGGCACCATCTTCGCAATCTTGATACCAATTGTGCCGTTAATCGCTACTTTCACTTGATAAGTATCTTTGAGTATTGCCGTTAACACATCCAAGTTACTTGGGGTGTCATCCACGACTAACACTATGGGTTTCCGACTCATTGATACCTCGTATACAAATCAAACAGTTATAACCATAGTGTAGATGGGTTTTCGCACCTCTCAATATCAAAATGACAAATGTTTGTTAAAAATGAAGGATAGATCTTCGAGTGACATCAAATTAACACCTTGAATGGGTAAGATGTCAAAAACTCGACGGGAATTAGCTTATAAAACAATGAACTACATACGCATCTATTATCACATCACCTAAACACCCCCGAAGAAAATAACTATTGCGGCCTACTGTTAGTCGCTCTTTCACCAGCAAGACCTGAAGTGAATAATCAATCGTTGAACATGATGACAGCTCGCCGAACTGGATCGCATGAACAGATGCAAAAATGACTATCCAGTGGCCTGGTTCACATCAAGTTCAATCTGTTTCACTTCGTAAAGAACAACGGAATTAGCCCCGATTCTGTGAAGTTTTCTTATCAGAATAAATCCATTCAGATAAACCTTTTCTATTTATATCGATTTAAAAATCACTTTAATAAAAGTGAAATATTCAGTTCATAACCTCCCCTTCGACAACTTAATAAGTCTAGTCATATTTTACTGAGCTTGAATAATCACAATGTTTTACTTGAACACTAAAACCCATTATTCAAACACCGACATTATTCGAATGAATAATAGATTAACTGGAGATATACCGTGAAATTGATTAAATCTACACTATTGTCGTCTTTATTGGTTGCGGCAACTTTTAACGTTTCTGCGAACACGACGATCAATGGTGCAGGTGCCACCTTCCCTCATCCAATCTACGCAAAGTGGGCAGAGCAATACCAACAAGCAACCGGTATTCAAATCAACTACCAAGCGATTGGTTCGGGCGGCGGCATTCGTCAAATCACAGCTAAAACCGTTGATTTCGGTGCAACAGATGCACCACTAACAATTGATGAACTCAACAAGGAAGAGATGATTCAGTTCCCAATGGTGATGGGCGCAATCGTACCGGTTGTAAACATCCCTGGCATTGAAGCAGGTGAAATGAAGCTAACAGGTGAGCTGCTTGCAGATATCTACCTAGGCAAAATTGACAATTGGAATAATGAGCAAATCGTTGCATTAAACAGCGACCTTACTATTCCTTCTCAACCGATTTACGTTGTCCACCGTTCAGATGGTTCTGGCACAACTTTCAACTTTACTGAGTACCTTGCTCAAGTAAACGATGATTGGAAAAACCAAGTTGGTGTTGGTAAAGACATCACTTGGCCACGTCAGGCAACAACCATCGGCGGTAATGGTAATGCTGGTGTAGCTAACTTCGTGAGCCGTACTCGTGGCGCGATCGGCTACGTAGAGTACGCATTCGCGAAGCAAAATGACCTAACTCATACGCAAATGGACAGTGCAGAAGGTAAATTCTTGCAGCCATCGATGGAGACGTTCCAATCGGCAGCAGCAAATGGTGACTGGGCAAGCGCTCCTGGCTACCACCTTCTACTGAACAACCAACCAGGTGCTGACTCTTGGCCAATGACGGCGGCAACTTTTATCTTGATGCATAAAGATCAAAAAGACGCAGCCAAAGCTCAAGAGATCATTAACTTCTTCAATTGGAGTTATGAGAATGGCGCTGATGCCGCTGAAGAGTTGGATTACATTCCAATGCCTAAAGCGGTCACTAAGATGGTAAATGACACTTGGTCACAAGAGCTAACTACCGATGGCAAAGCCATTCTTAATTAATCGATGAATTCGTTCATTGAAACTAATATCAACTTTTAATTGAGACCCAATACCGCTAATTGTGATTTTTATTGAATATATCTCCTTTGGAATAGCTTCTTTTGAATACCTACTAGCGGTATTTATCTTACCTATGAATAAAACAATGACTATTAAAAGATTAGATGGTGATTCAATTTTTGAAAAATTGAGTTTTACTTCTTCTATTCTTATTTTTATTGCACTAACTGGCATTATCATTTCTTTAATTGATGGCGGTTGGAAAGCATTTTCTGAATTTGGCCCTGGCTTTGTTTTCAACAATGTCTGGGATCCAATTAATAGTAACTTCGGTGCAGCCTCTGCTATTTACGGCACACTGGTTACTTCCTTCATCGCAATATGTATAGCGGTTCCAGTTGCCTTAGGCACTGCAATCTTTTTAGCAGAATTAGCACCCAAGTGGATCAGCAGCCCTGTGAGCAAGGCTATTGAACTACTCGCAGCAATTCCGAGCATCATTTACGGCATGTGGGGCTTGTTTGTCTTCGCACCTTGGTTCTCTGAAGGCTTCCAGATGTGGGCTCTAACGAACTTATCTGGCATCCCGATTCTTGGTACTTGGTTTAGCGGCCCGCCAATCGGTATCGGCCTACTGAGTGCAGGCATCATCTTGTCGTTTATGATCTTACCTATCATGACGGCGCTAACCCGTGATGCACTTCGCTCAATACCAGATGTTTTACGTGAAGCCGCATACGGTGTCGGTGCTACGCCATTCGAAGTCATCACTAAAGTGTTGCTTCCTAAAGTAAAAAGCGCAGTAGCAAGCGCAGGTATCTTAGGTTTAGGACGTGCATTGGGTGAAACCATGGCGGTGGCATTTGTTATTGGTGGTGCAAACCGTATTGAAACTTCACTGTTTATGCCTGCAAGTTCTATTTCATCGACGATTGCTCAGCAATTTAATGAAGCGACAAATGAAGTTCACATCTCTTCGCTGATCGCGCTAGGTCTTGTGTTATTTGCGATCACTTTCATTGTTATGGGCGCTGCCCGTTTCCTTTTGAAAAGAGGTAGAGCATGAATCTAAGAAAGTTAAAAAATGGCCTATTCGATGCGTTCTGCATTGCTGCAACCGCATCGGGTCTTATCGTACTCTCGAGCATTCTTTACACCCTAATCGGAAAAGGCATCAAGGGGCTGAAATGGAGCCTGTTTACTGAACTTACTCCAGCGCCGGGCAGCGAAGGCGGCTTGAAAAATGCGATTTACGGCAGCTTGATTCTAACTGGTATGGGCATCGCGATTGCAGCTCCGCTTGGTGTGTTGGCTGGTACTTGGCTATCTGAAGCACCTAAAGAGAACAAAACAGCTGAAACACTACGCTTTCTTAACGGTATGTTAGTGAGCGCACCTTCTATTTTGGTTGGCTTGTTCATCTACGCGGTGATTGTGGTTCCAATGGGTTCTTACTCAGCATGGGCAGGAGCAATCGCGTTAGCTATTCTGGCTTTGCCTGTGATCATCTCTTCAACAGAAGAAATGTTAAGACTGGTGCCACCAACGCTAAAAGAGGCTGGTAGTGGTTTGGGCGCTCCAAAATGGCGTGTGATTACTAAGCTTAGCTACCGCGCTGCAGGCCCAGGCATTGTAACGGCTATCTTGTTGTCGGTTGCTCGAATCTCAGGTGAGACGGCTCCCCTGCTATTCACAGCATTAAACAGCAGCTTCATGACTACAGACATTGGTGCGCCAATGGCGAACCTACCAGTGACCATTTATCAATTTGCGATGAGTCCTTATTCATCGTGGCAAGAATTAGCGTGGGCAGGTGCCTTACTAATTACTTCATTCATTCTATTTATCAACATCCTAGCGACAAGCTTGCCTAAATACCTGAAAGCGAGAAAAGCATAATGACTGCAATGACTAACTCATTAGTAAACGACAATTCTTTCTCAAAAGGTCTTGATACCCTGTCTAATGAGGCAACCAATGACCAAGCAATGACTTGTCGCATGCAAATTGAAGACCTGAGCTTCTTCTACAATAAGAACCTGCCAGCGTCGTTAAAGAACATCACCATGCCGATTTACAACAACAAGGTGACGGCACTGATCGGCCCTTCGGGTTGTGGTAAATCAACGCTATTGAGAACCATGAATCGCATCTACGATTTGTACCGTACTCAATATGCTGAAGGCGATATCCTGCTTGATGACGAAAGCATTCTAGGTTCGATTGACCTCAATGAACTTCGCTCAAAAGTCGGCATGGTTTTCCAAAAGCCTACCCCGTTCCCAATGTCTATCTACGAGAACATGGCCTTTGGTCTGAAGCTTAAAGGTGGCTTTAGCAAGGATGAAATCGATACTCAAATCGAGAAAGCACTTAAGCGAGCACATCTATGGGAAGAAGTGAAAGACAAGATGAATGCGGATGCTATGGGCTTGTCGGGTGGACAACAGCAACGCTTGTGTATTGCTCGTACTATCGCTTTGCAACCTGAGGTAATCCTAATGGATGAGCCGACGTCTGCACTCGACCCAATTGCGACTGCCGCGATTGAGGAGCTGATTACCGAGCTTCGTGAGAAGTACACCATCGTTATCGTGACTCACAACATGCAGCAAGCGATGCGTATTTCTGATCACACCGGCTTTATGTATCTTGGCGAATTAATCGAGTTTGGTGAAACCGAGCAGATATTCAAAGCGCCAAAGTATGACCGTACTCAACGCTATATTTCTGGTGATTTCGGTTAACTGAGTCTTCAGCAACTAAAATGCACTCGCAAAAGAACCAATAGCGAAAAACAAAAAGAGCTCCCATATGTGGGAGCTCTTTTCATTCAACGGCTAGAAAATAAAACAACCGAGTTATTCAGTATTCTAACGACCAGAGTAATACATACAGATTCGCACATCATCAAACTCGCGAATCTCAAATGGGATCTCGTAGATCGATTCCATAACTGATTTTTCAACCACTTCCGAAACCTTACCCGACTTGACCACTTTACCTTTCTTCATCGCGACAATGTTATCTGAGTAGCAAGAAGCGAAGTTGATGTCGTGAATCACGATAACCACCGCTTTATTGAACTCATGCGCCAAACGACGAAGCGTCTGCATGATTTCAACAGAGTGTTTAATATCAAGGTTATTCAGAGGCTCATCTAAGAACACATAATCCGTATCTTGTGCCACAACCATCGCGATAAACGCCATTTGACGCTGACCACCACTCAACTCATCAAGGTATTTGTTTTGGATGTCAGTAATGCCAAGGTGTTCTAGTGCTGTATCGACGACCTTATGATCTTCGTCTTTCAAGCGACCTTGAGAGTGTGGGAAACGACCAAAACAGACCAATTCACGAATCGTAAATCGCATATTGATGTTATTTGATTGTCTTAACACGGCAAGGTGCTTGGCTAGCTCTTTGGTATCCCATTCAGCCAGTAACTTATCACCAATGACCACTTCACCCGCGTCGCTGTCTGTTAAGCGGCTCGCCATTGAAAGCAGTGTACTTTTACCCGCACCATTTGGGCCAATGATAGAAGTCACTTCGCCTTTCGGGAACATAGCACTGGCATCATCCACCACGAGTGACTTGCCATACTTCTTACTTAAACCTGTTAATTTAATCACTACTTACTACCTTTACTGAATTCTGGTGCGTAACAACAAGAACATAAAATACAAACCGCCGACCAAGTTAATGATCACACTCACTGTGGTTTCAAACGCCATCACTTTTTCGATAAACCATTGGCCAGAAACCAATAGCACGATCGCTAGTAAGCTGCTTGCGATGATAAGCACACGATGCTGATAAGATCGGAATATCTGGCGAGCTAAGCTCACGGTGATCAAGCCAAAGAACAGCACAGGGCCAACCAGAGCTGTCGACACCGCAACCATCACTGACACAATCACCAAAGTAATCTGAGTCAGTCGCTTGGTGTTCACGCCCAAGCTTGTCGCGTTATCAACACCAAGCCAAAGTACATCGAGCTTAGGCGCCAACAGCCACAGGCCAAGTAAGCTCAAACCCAATGGAATAAGGCTGAGGTAAACCAGTTCGCCTTTCACGTTATTGAAGCTTGCGAACATCACATTCTGCAGCACCGCGAATTCATTGGGATCAATCAACATCGCAAGGAAATTCGCTAAACTCGAGAATACGCTGCCACACACGATGCCAATCAAAAGCAGTGTGAATACGTTGTTTCGCTTGCTCTTAAAGTAGAAATGGAACAGAGCAAACGAGAACAAGATCATCACAGTCACAGACATCGAAAAGTTTGCGATTGAGTCAATCACCCAGAAGCTCGCACTGCCAAACACAAACAAAAGTACCGTTTGTACCAGCATATACAAGCTGTCAAAGCCCAAGATGGATGGGGTTAGAATTCGGTTATTAGTGATGGTTTGGAAAACCAATGACGACGCAGAGATCGCTACTGCCGCCAACACAATCGACAGCAGTTTTGGTAGTCGCAGAGACAAGAAGAACTCATAGTTATCCCAAGTAAGCCCCTGCCCGATGAATAACGCTGTCATACCCAAAGACGCGATAGCCAGAATCGCAATTTTTACTGAATCACGCATTCGACTTGTCTCTCATGATTAGGTAGATAAAAATCAAGC
Source organism: Vibrio sp. 1CM24A (assembly GCF_023161725.1). Lineage (NCBI taxonomy): Bacteria > Pseudomonadati > Pseudomonadota > Gammaproteobacteria > Vibrionales > Vibrionaceae > Vibrio > Vibrio sp. 1CM24A. The sequence continues at coordinate 46,968 of NZ_JALNTS010000001.1, read as the reverse complement.
CACCAAAGATGCTGATTACCATCGAGATTGGAATCTCATAAGGGAAGATGACGATTCGAGCTAGCAGATCACAAGCTAACACCAAGATCACGCCCCAATAGGCCGTCCAAGGCAGAATCTTCTTCATGTTATCGCCCATCATCAGCGACACGATATTCGGCACGATAAGGCCAAGGAATGGGATAACACCAACGATCATCACCACAGAAGAGGCGCAGATAGCGACCAATGCAACACCAATGAAGACAATCTTCTGATAATTCAAGCCGATGTTTTTCGCGAAGCTCTCACCGATGCTCGCCGCACTGAACTGGCTCGCAAAGTAGTAAGCCAGCACACAAGCAGGCACTGCGAGATAAAGGATTTCATAGCTGCCCTGCAACACGCTCGCAAAGTTCGCCATCGTCCATGCAGACATGGTTTGTACTAAGTCGTGTTTGTAGGCGATAAATGTGGTCAACGCTGAAACCACGTTGCCGTACATGATGCCAATCAAAGGCACTAATACCGCGTTCTTAAACTTAAGGTGTTGTAGGAAGCGAACCAATAGCATGGTGCCAAACACTGCAAACGCGAAGATAAAGCCTAAGTAGCTCCATTGCGCAGCATTGCCTAGCACTAGAATGCCGACTATGTAGCCCAACATCGCACAGTCAATGGTGCCCATCGTCGAAGGCGCGGCAAACTTGTTCTGTACGATTTGTTGCATGATCAAACCAGAAACACTCAATCCCGCTCCGGCAAGCACGATCGCGAGTAGTCGAGGGATCCGACTAACAATATAAATAGAGTTGGCGTGTTGGTTGCCATTGAAGAAGTCACTAAAACTGATTTCAGCGACTCCAATCATCAATGACGCAACGCATAACACAACAAGAAATACAGCAGCTGCAATGGGTTTCAACATAGAAATAATACTAAAGGTAGGTCTCGGGTAGCCCGTATAAAAAAGTGAAAAAGGGCTTATAAGAACACTCTTATAAGCCCGAAAATCTGATAGTTAGTAACTATTGAATCGTACGTTCAATGTCACCAAGCATTCTGTGAATCGCTGTCACACCGCCACCAGCCAGATACCAAGCACTTGAATCAAGGTAAACGATGTTGCCATGCTGCGCTGCAGGTGTTGCCGCAACCAGTGGATTATCAAACAGTTGTTGAGCGCGACCTTCTGATTTGCCAATCGCTTTTTCACGGTCAAGCACGTAAAGCACTTCAGGTTTTGCATCAGCAATGTATTCAAAAGAGATTAGGTTGCCGTGTGTTCCCTTGATCGGAGCCACGGTTGCACTCTTTGATTCCACGAAACCAAAGTCATCAAAGATGATTGAGAAACGGCTGCCTTTGTTGAACATCGCAATGTTGTTGCCGTTGTTCATTAGCATCATTGCTGAAGTTTCGTCAGACGCTACTTTGTCGTTTACCGCTGTGATAGAAGCTTGAGTCTCTTTAATGATCGCTTCAACTTCAGCTTGCTTACCAAAGATGTCGCCTAGCGCACGCCAGTTTTGCTGAGCATCAGCCCAGTACTTGTCGCCTTCAATAGAGAACATGATGGTCGGAGCAATTTGTGCCAGTTTGTCGTAAACCTTAAGCATGCGGTTTTCCGCGATGATGATGTCAGGCTTCAACATGTAGATAGCTTCAAAATCAGGTTCGCTTAATGAACCTGTATTTGCCGTAGTATCTTTGTAAGAAGCTAGGTAATCAGGCAGCAAGCTATGAGGCGCGCCAACTGGCTGCACACCAATTTTATCAAGCACGTCTAAGCTACCGTGGCCTAGAACCACCACTCGCTGTGGTACTTCAGTAAACTGCGCAGTGCCTTTTACATGCTCAATGGTGATGGTTTCCGCATGCGCGGTCATCATGAATGATGATGCTAGAACGATGGCAAGCCCGCTCAATAACTGGCGAACTGAATTGATTGTTTTCTTCATGTTTCTTCCTTTGCCATTGAGACAAACCACCACTCATGACAATGAAAGTCACATTACTCATAAACGAGCATGGGGCGTACACAACTGCTAAATAACGATAATTTAAAGTCTGTCATTGGATTGACAACAAACTTGTAACGCAAGTGAGAACTATTATCAATTATATTTGCACTAAATTGGCGACACAACAACTTTATTATTCAGAAACGTAAAAGTGAGTATTCATATTTTGTTAGGCTGCTAACAATGGCAGGTATGAATGTACAAAAACGGCGATATAACGAGGATATGGAATGGAGAAGCCAAGAACAGAACACACCAATGGCCCACGATATTCTTTGCGTGAACCATAAAAACGGTTGGTAAGAAATTTAGATTTTAATCCTTATTTATCAAAAAGATAATAAAAACCTCAGCGTTTACTTGAGCATGCTCGAATGCACTTCTTTTCCGCGACGAGTGAGGGAGTAAATACGGCTTTCTCCTTTTTTCACCAATCCACTATTCACCAACTGCCTTAAATGGAAATTGAACTTGGTATGGTCTTCAATTCCCACAACGCGGCATAAATCCATAAATTTTAACTTCTGATGAATACTCAAGTGATTCAACACCGCACGTCGAATTGGGTTAGCTAATGCACTAAACACCTGGTCGTTACTGCGCTCTTCCACAGGAGTCTGCAGAGATCGTTCCGCATAAACCCTTCTAAGCGTTACCGACAGTGCCGCCAAATTAAAGGGTTTGGTTAAGAACTCGTCCGCCCCTTTTTTCATTGCATCAACGGCAACATCCACAGTCGCGAACGCCGTGGTGATCACAATCCCGATTTTAGGTTGCAATCGGCGCAAGTTAGATAAGGCTTCAACACCTGTCATGCCCCCCATCACCACATCAAACAAGGCAAGATCAAACGTCTCCTCCCCTGCTGCATCCAACGCATCTTCTGCATTATCAAACGCAACAACGTCAAACTCTTCGAGTGCCAGCGCTTCGACCAACACTTCTCTTAATTGCTCATCATCTTCTGCAAGCAATAGCTTTAATTTCATTGGGTTGCCTTAGGTAGTTGTAGTCGCACCATGAGACCGTTCTCAATATTATGCAAGGTAAGTTCACCATGATGTTGCGTCATAATTTGTCGGCAGATAGCCAGCCCCATTCCAGTCCCTTTTCCAACCGGCTTAGTGGTAAAGAAAGGTTGCATCACTTTATCAATCGCATCTTCAGGAATAGCAGGACCACGATTGGTGAGCTCTATAATCACGTTAGAACCCAATGGATACGCTGAGATAGAAATACTCTTGGTATGCTCGCTCGCATCAACGGCATTAACCAATATATTGACGAGCACTTCTTCTAGATGAATCGCGTCGCCATGCACTTGCAGCTTCTTACCAACATCCAATTCGATATCAAAGTCTGACAGTCGATATTCCACCAGCGAAAGCGACGACTGACATAAACCTCGCACACCAACGCCTTTGAATGACACCTTTCGATGGTGGGCATAATTCAGTACTTCTTGACTGATATGGGCGGCGCGCTCGATACCACTGCGGATCCTCACCAATTGCCTAGCCACATTCTCATCATCAGGCAGTCTTTTCTCGAGTAAATCGCAACTCATCATTGCGCTGCTCAGCGGTGTTTTCACTTCATGAGCAACAGCTGAAGTCAGCTCGCCTAATTCCTTAAGCTTTTCGTCTTGAAAGGAGCGATGCACCATGGCTTCAATTTGCAGTTCTCTTTCTCTATCGAATACTCGCAGCGCTTTCCACAAGAAATGAAGCGTTGCCAAAGCACACATTGTTCTTAAGAAGATAACCCAGATGCCGTATTCAGAGCTCAAAATGCCCGAAGTAATACCATAAAAGATCAACGCAGCACCGGTATAAACAAAAGGAGACGCAGCTTGGTGCTCAACATCATAAAACTGTTTGCCGTAAATGATCATGGTTACGCCAGCCAACAGGCCGGAGCCTAAGCCGAACAACACTCGGATGTGGCTATTACTGATGTTAATGTAGTCGGTAAATGCTTGCTCATCAAAGCGATCAACTAAGCTCAAAGTAAACGCGACCAGCAACAGCCCAATGAAGACCTTGCCCCACTTCACCCAACGCGAGTCAAACAGATCCAGCATTTTCCACCCAAAAGCGCCTAAGGCGAGGTAAGAAAAGAGTAACTTGAAAACCTTGAAGAGTTCGACCGACTGAGAACGCTGAAATTGGTCTTGATAGAGAATCAAATAAAGCTCAGACCATTCATGAACACCATGAACAAAGCCAAAGATGGCAAGGATCGGGAGAAGTTTGGAGATACTGATCTGGCTGTTTTTATAGTTTCTAAAGACAACAGAAAAACCGATGGCGAAGAAAGCCAAACCGTAGATCAGATAAAGGGTAAATACGACTCATATATCCATAAGCATGAAGTGTAAACAAAGCCCTCAAGCCCTGCAATCACAACACTTGACCCAAAAGTTACGATTTGTAATTTACAATGTAAAGGTGATATATAACAGCCACTTAACTTTCAGTAAATTTGCCGTTTTAATTTAAATCACTAATTATACTTAAGACGGACAGCTAAAAAGCCAAGCCTCAGTCAGATATCATGGTCAATCCCCTGACCTTCGCTCATTTAACCTTCAGTAAGCGATGACAAATCACCCAAAAATATTTTTGAATTTAATTGAAATTAGGGTTGTAATTTTAAAAACTAGGCGTATAGTTCGCCACCTGGCTCTAATCTATAGAGCTGTTAATGCTAAAGTAAGTCCAAGTTCCACATAGACAGTTCTCGATTCCCTCGTTACACCATCTCTGCGTCAGCTTTCACCCAGATAGTCATTCAATAGCTTTTAAATTCGATCCTACCACCGATCTCTCGTCATTCGCTCTTTTATCAGCGAAGTCAGAATAGATCGATCACTTAAATACAAATGTAATAAACACAAGGCACAGTTATGTCACGCAGAACAACACGACAAACCCATTGGTACCAACTATCACGCGAAAAAACAGTCAATAAACTAAAAGGTAATAAATGCTCAAGATTAAAATAGACTTACATAAAGAAGAGATTTCATGGGTCACCGAGATTCGACAGCTCAATAGCGATATACTCCACCGCCACATATTGCCCAAGCTACAACATCACAGTTATCTCATCGACTTTGAATTTAATGAACGAGAAAGCATCGGAACTATCGTTTCAGGCAACGGAAACACCCTAGGACATTTCACACTCCTATAGCATTTCCCAAAGGCTACAAAAGAAACACCATCTAGTCCCAAAGATGTAAAAGATGTCACCCTCAATTCGCTCTAGCAGAACAAAATAGAGTAGAAGTAAAACAGATCAGAAACCTAGCCCTTTTTGCATTTCACACGCGGCTAACGCTAGCTAGGTTATCGTACTTCTATCGAGACCAACTTATATCGAACTCTGAATCACCAATGAGTCATTATCAGTGCATTCATGGACTAATCAGTTAACGGCATCGACCTTAACTTCTGATCAAGAGTATATAAGTGTTCTGCAGCTTGCATGTGTTGAGGGTAATCACTGAATTTCTCACGATTCTCCTCATTCATCTTACATGTCTCATCCACCAGCATTAACTTCCAATACAGCTTTGTTGTATGCAGCATCGCCAGTAACGGTTTGAACACCTCTTTCTCATAAGCTTGAATCAACTCTTCAATCAACTCGTCACGTTCGTCTTCACTTGCGATTGAACCCTCGGTTGCCGACAACACTTTTTGATACTTCAGGTTTTGTTGCAGCTTATCCATAACCGTTTGGTTTTCTTCCGCTAACTCAACAAGCTTCGACTTAATGATGTTTACCCAATTCGCTTGGCTAAGTACTGTGTCATCAACGCTGGTAAAGTCCTCTCGTATTTGGCGTTCAACGTCTTTTTGAGCTTTCTTTAAAACCGCTCGCACCTTTTGGAAAGGCAGCTGATACTCCTTACTTAGCTCGATAATCAGTTTATGAAAACCACCGTTTGGAAGGTGTAAGTTTCCCTTAAACGTCGCCATTGCAGCTTCTTGCTGCTCGGTAAGGTGAGTCATTCTGTTTCCTATTCTTTATCACTTATGGTGCTGAGCCCGCGATCATACCACTATTACCCTCGTTTTTTCGGTAACTTGATAGGTTACACCTCGCTATGCCGTTAAATTCTCCCAACTCTTTACCTTTTGCCTAGTTATTAATCCATATGGCATGAAATGGTAAATCTCTATCGGTGAAAGTTCGTACATTACGCGCTCAGGGTATATCGCCAGACAGGAGTCGTTACTTACATATGAAAGACAACCGCGAGAAATGAGAGAACAGATGACCTATTCAGAATACAAAGAATCCGATTTGCATAAGTGCGTAAGCATTGGTGCAGAAGCAATGGTATCCATTGCCAAGTTTGCCTTTAAAGCCACTACCCTTTTATTTCGATTTTTCCGCTGGCTTGTCGTATCGGCTTATACCTACGTGATGAAGTAATTCTATATTGGAGTGGTTGTTTTCATTACGACTTATCTAAATACCCCAAAGCGCGCCCTATTAGGTCGCGCTTTTTTTTGTGCCCAGTTTTATACCTAGCTTTATACCAAAAGTCCGAGTGCATTTTATATCGTCAGTGGCGCTAAATGGTAAAACTGACCATCGAATAAAAACCATACTACACCTGTTCCAACGAAACAGACTTCTAACTTATACAGGTACTAAAATGAAAAAGATTGCACTTAAAATTGTAGGACTAACGGTTTTGGCTTCTGCGCTAACTGGTTGTATCGGTAGTAACGCCGTAACAGGGAAAGTGATGAAATTTAACGTTGAAGTTGTCGATAACCGCTATGCTCGTGCAGGTGTAAACTTCTTATTAGCGCCTGTATACGGTATTACAACCGCAGCAGACTATGTGGTATTCAACTCACTTGAATTCTGGACAGGTAAAAACCCTATCAGCGGTTCACCACACGTATTTGATACAAAAACAGACACTCACTTCAAAGTGAACGATGAGCTGGACCCAAGCCTGAAAGAAGCCCCTGTCGGCCCAATTTCAAACAATCGCACCATTGAAACGGGTGAGATGATTAAGATCGACGAAAACACGATTCAAATGGACATCGTCTATACGTCTGGTGAAACGGCGACTTTAACGGGCATCAAAGACGGTCAAAACGTTACCTATTACATGGATGGTCAGCTTGTATCGCAAACGACTATCGCTGAATTAGAGAAGATTCAAGGCACTGAAGCTTAAGGTTCATCGCCACACAGAGTTCAAAATTAAACAGACTTTGAAGCACATAAAATAGAACAAGCCCGGTGATTGCCGGGCTTGTTTGTATGTGCTCTATTATTTGTAAATGCTCTATTGGGACTGAGATTGTGCGAGGCGAATGCTCACCAAACTCGCCACCATGATAGCTAAGTAAAAGCTGCCGATAATGGATTCCATAAACACGAAAAACTGAGCAATAGGCAGTGCTGGTGAAATGTCGCCGTAACCAACCGTGGTCAAGGTGATAAAGCTAAAGTACATCGCATTGAACAAGTTTGTCAGCCAGACTTGCTCTTCTAACCCGTTAAAGGCATTCGGAAAGATCTCTAAAATTAACAAGTAGATGGTCGACCAAGCAAACCCTAACAACAAGTAGATACAGATTGAGCCGATGATGTGATTAGGCGTCACCGTTTTTGCTTTCATCACCTGCTTCAACGCTGAGTAAATGTGTGAAAACAAAAACACAGCCAGCGCCGATAGCGTCACTATCGACAGGTTATAACCTTCCAAAAACGAAAACACACCAGACACGAGCGCCGTAATCAATAACAGTCCGTACCAAGAGCGATACAAGGCTCGCTCTTTATGAATACCTGCAATTGAACTCGCCAACGTAATAATGATAAGAAATAGGATTGTTTTTTGGCCTTGCGGATAAAACTGCTGCATCACCGCGCAACCAAAAAACAACACCAACAGTGCATAGAATAAGAAGTAGAAGTTGTCGTCTTTAGAGACTGGCTTCATCTATTTTTCCTCGACCTCTGCAGGTTTTTCCTCAGTTTCTTCTTGGTTTTTCTCTTCAAGTCCAAGCCACGCCATCATAAGCTCATAGCTTAAACTCAGTATCACAGCACCGACAAACAGACCGACGATGCCTGACATCGCCATGCCGCCCAGCGCGCCCAATAGAATAACCAACATTGGAATGTGAGAGCCACGGCTCAGCAATACTGGCTTTAAGATAGCGTCACTGCCGCTCACCAAAATACACCACACTAAGAACAAGCTCGCCGCCAATGTCGATTCAACGCTGAACATGTAGATGATCGCCGGTAATAGAGCGAGAATCGGTGGAAGTTGGATTATCGCAATGAGCAGCACAGCTAGCGCCCAAAACGCAGCTGCTGGAACGCCTGCAATCACCAAACCGATTGCCGACATCATGGATTGAATCACAGCCACACCAATCACACCTTGCACAACACTTCGCACGGTCGATTTAGAGAGCTCTACCAATTCTTCACCTTTACCGCCCGTCAAACGCGCCACTAAGTGAGTCACGCCGGTTTTGCATTTATCGGCATTACTCATGAATGCACCAGCAATGATGGTGGAGATAATGAACTGAATAAAGCCGCCACCTAGAGAGCCAAGAACAGAAGCGGCTTTCGTCGCGAACTGTTTAACTTCATCTGCATACTTTATGAAAGTGCCTTCAATATTGTTTGAGGCGGCAACCAAGGTTGAATAAACCTTTTCCCCTATTAATGGAATATCTTGTAAAGACTCCTTCGGTTTAGGCAATGACAATGTGCCATCTTGAAGCCCTGTCATCAGGTCAGTCGCGCTGGTGTAGATACCAGAAGAAAGCGCCGCCAAAGGAATAAATAGAAGAATCACACCAATAAAGCTCAGCAATGCACTGGCTTTACCTTTCGACATCCCGGTTTTATTTGAAATTGCGACCGCCACTGGATACAACGCAGTCGCAATGATCGCCCCCCATATCACCAAAAGAATGAATGGGCGCAAAATCGAAAAACACCAATACACGAGCATGGCAATCGCTGCGATCTTGATGGCAGCGTCTATCGCCTGTTTTGAAAAATCATCGGTTAACTTCATGAGACGTCCTTGTTAAACAAAATTAAGGCTGATTTTGTAGGAACTTCCAATTCCGTGTTTCTAGGAATAGAGAAGCCAAAATCATATATATGCCAATTAACACTAATTGGAATATGCGTATAAGGGTGTTGCTATCGATGTCACCGGAGCTCATCAATGTGCTACCAACAAGTACGAGCAACGTACTAAATGCAGTGGCGAAAATAGGTGCTTTTTCGGGAACCGTGTAGATCTTGGTAGCCATAAGAATGGCAATAAGTCCTATAAACAAAGAATAGAAGACAATGTTGGGTACTATGGAAAGAATTGAAAAAGCAGCAATCGCCAGCAATCCTCCGATACCGTTACTTATCACCAGAAAAGCGCTCAACTTTATCGACTTCTCTGACGTAATCATCAACGATAACAACGCAATGAACATCATTGTCAGTAAAGCTTCAGATATTTGAAAAATAAAGAAAAAACACACCACTGGATAGGAGATAATCATCGCCCTAAAGGCCGCATACCAACGCTGTTTCTTTTCGAGTGGCGCAGCAGCGAAGCCAGAGAACGCCGATTTAGGCTCAGGGAAAAACACATGCACTAACGCAAAAAGCATGACTGAAACCACACCAGAGGTCGCTAAGCCAGAGGCCAGCATGACTGAAACGCCAGGGTTATCAATCGCCATGAATGGCAACATCAAGACCGCAATCAACAGTATGGTGGCGAACAGGTTCCATTTTGGGTCGACAAACAAGTAGTAGCCCCAAAGCATCATTAGCCCCACTAAAATCAGCAATGGGATTGGGTAATGGGTAATTCCTCGCGACAGCAATAAACCTAACCCCATTGTCACCACAACGGCCAAGAGCAATTCGTAGACCGTTTCCTTATGGAGATTTGGTTTATCAATTAAGAACTTAGCTGTGAACACCGGCGCCACAAACGCAAGTGGCCAGTTTATCCACGCCGCCAAGAAAACAGCTAACGTGACCCCGACCGTAAATCGCAGGATCCGTTGCTGTGTTTGTTGGTCAGGAATCGGCTTATCGGACATAAGACAATACGCTAATCAAACGAATCCATACCTTGCCTATCGCGTTGAACACAAAGTTATCACCGCTATAAACAATCACATCCGCTTGGCCACCCACTCGGAGCATGCCTGTCACTTCTTCATTATCAAATTCAATGGTGATAGGAAGCATCTGTGTTTGGCGCAACCAACCCGTTTGTTGGCTAGCTTGAGCAAGCTTACCTGCTTGGTCATTTTGCCCCCAATCAACACCCCAATCGATACTACTTACGCGCCCTTTTACCACTTTGCCCGGTGCGAAATCTAACGCCACTTCAACTTCATCACCGACCGTTACATTACCTAGGCTGTTCTCTCGATAATAAGCTTCAATCCAAATATCTTCGGTTGAAACAAAGGTCATGATTGCTTGCCCTGCCGATGCATAAAACCCTTCAGACAGGCTAAAGTTAGAAACACCACCTTGTGTCGGCGCGGTAATCACGGTGCGCTCTAGGTTCAATTGAGCTTGTTCAAGTGCCAGCAACGCCGCTTTCACTTGGCTATTTTCTTCGCCTTCTTTACCCATTTGTTTCTTAGCACGGTCAAGGTCAGCTTCTGCATTCACAACCGCTGCACGAGACGTTGCTAATGCTGCTCGCGCTTTATCTGCATCTGATTTAGAAACGACACCTTTATCGGCCATCTCTAAAACACGCTTAGCTTGCAGTTTGGTGTTTTGTCTTTCAACAATGGCTGAGGTGAGTTTCGCTTGTGCTGAAGCAATGCTCGCGGTTTGCGCGCCGACATTTTGGCCTGCAATCTCTAAATTTTGCTCAGCTTGTTGTACGGCTATTTGGTAATCAGACTCGTCTAAAATGGCTAACTTGTCGCCCTGATTAACGAGTTGGTTAGGTTGAACAAGAATATCGAGTACTTTACCCGACACCTCAGGCTTGATTGGAACGATATAACCTTTTACACGAGCATTATCAGTAATAGGAATGATGCGGTCTGAAATAATACTGAAGATCAACATGAACGCCACGAACAACAGTAAGTAGTTGGTGACCTTTCTTACTTTGTCTTTTCCATTTTCTTGCTGGCCAACTTCTTCCTTGGCTTCTTGCGTATTCCCGTTGACTTCTGACATGGGACTCCCTTCTAGATAACTAACATCAACAAAATTAATACTTTAAAAATAAACCCGGTAATGGAAAACTCAAGTAAATAGGGTTAGATTTAGTAAACAAAACGTTGCAAATGATATGCACGTCTAATAATGCGACAATATATACAGGATTGTATTCTAATGAGCTCTAGTCACTACCAAGTCCCGGTAATTCAAACGAACTACGCCAAAATTCTGGTTCAGGTTTTTTCTGACTATGGTCTCGACCTTCACCTTTTGCTCAAAGATTCTGGTTTGCCGCCCGATCTCATCGAATCAGAAAGCGATTTCGTGCCATCAGAATCGATTAAACGTTTGATTTATCTGACATCCGCACAACTTGGTGTTTCTCGGTTCACCGATATTCTAGGACTCGCATTTCGACGTCGAATAATCCCAAATGTCTTGCATCAATTTACCGAATTCGAAACCATTGGTGATGCACTAAAACAGATCAATTCAATCTTTGCCTATGATTCACCAGGCAGCAAAGTCGAGTTTATCCAAGAACACGGTCAGAGCTGGTTTTGCCGCACAGCACCGGAAGACAACTCGCCTATGTTTCAATGGGGCGAAGCTTTCGCTGTTATTTATATCATCGAGTTAATAACCATTTTGTCGCAATCACCATGGTTACCGACTAAGGTTCGCTTGCAAGGGCATGACATCGATGTCGTCAAAACACTGGTATCAAGTAACTGCCAACTGTTTGTTGATCATTCGTCGACTGCTGTGCAGATTCCTGATGAGATCTTACAACTCCCAATCCGTCTTACGTCTAAAGACCTCAGTACAAAACCGACACTTATTGAGTGGCATACCAGCTTTACCGATAGTATTTATGAGCTTCTAAAGCCGTACATGAAAGAACAAGACCTCTCTCTTGAAGAGGCGGCAGAGCTCCTCAACTTTTCAGTGCGAACGTTCCAACGCAAACTCAAGAACGAAAACACCACTTATCGAAAGATCAAAGAGAACCTGATGTTTTCTGTAGCTTGCGAACTGATGGAAGAAGGCCACACGCTGACTTACATTTCTAGCCAACTCGGTTACACCAACATCTCGCATTTTTCTCGTGCGTTTAAACGTGTGTCTGGCCTTACGCCGAAGATTTACCAACGCTCAATCTCGGCATAGGCTCCGCTCGATTGATCAACCAAGCACGGCCTGCATCTAACCAAGGGCAATTGGAGTAGCACAGTCTGGGCTAGAGCTACACACTCTATTTCGCCCGTTACCTTTAGCGCGGTAAAGTGCCTTATCTGCACTGCGATAGGTCGCTTCGGCTTGCGCCTGTATTTCAGACACACCACTGCTCACAGTCAGGTTCAATGTTGTTCCTTTGGTAATCACTTCTTTCAATCGATACATCGCCTCAAACGCTTCTGCCAAATTGGTTTCGGGCATTAAGATAGCGAACTCCTCGCCGCCGACTCGCGCGACGATGTCGGTGTCTCGACTGTTATCTCTCAACAGTTCAGCGACCTCTTTCAGCGCTGAATCACCTTGGTCATGACCATGATTATCATTGATAGCCTTGAAGTGATCTAAATCGATCAACGCCAAACAGGAATGCGTGTAACCATAACGCTCTGCCAGGTTTGAATAATGTTTTAAGTCGTTATCAAAACGGCGTCGATTCCAGCACCCTGTCAGTGAATCCGTTTCCACCAGCATTCTTAATCGACGCTCCAATATCTTGCGTCGGCTAATATCCGTAAAGGTCACCACGTACTTGTTATTGTGCGGCAGAATTTCAGTTAGCTTTTCCACCACAACGTTTACGGTAAACTGCTCACCAAGTCGACTGACGCCACTCAACTCACCTTTCCATCTCTGGTTTTCCTTCAGTGAGCGAGTAATGGTCGCAATGAGACTGCTGTTATTCATAAAACAGAGATCAGAAATCGGACGAGATTCAACTTGGTCAAAGGCATAACCTGAAACCCGAGAGAACTGTTGATTGACTTGTATAACCCTCAATTGACTATCGAGGACAATAAAACCTGCGACACCATCAATAATCGCTTCCGACAAGTTATTCTTACTTTGAGCCATTTCATGTCGATAAAGGCGTGCGGTAATCAGAGTGCTAAGTAAAAACAAGGCGCACACCGAAAAAACCATGGCTGGCGTAGAAGCAATACTCAGCAACCACAAGCTAAATGCCATATTGAGGACAAGTGCAGACACCACGTATAGCGGCATTTTTCGGTCATAACTTAACTTGTTCATAGTTTGCTCTGGTGATGGGCGAATGACTATGATGGCTAAGTTTTGATTAAGATATTTACCATTTTACGACACATACAAATTCAAATTATATGAGTACTTTGAAGATCAACAACTTATGCTAATTGTTGAGTAAGAATAGCAAGCTACCGCCACTGAGTGAGCTGCCATAATTGAAGTTAATTCCAATCCCGAAGTTGTCAAAAAAGTAAGAGTCATAAGGCACATCAAATACTAATCCTGCCCCAAATTCATAGTAATAGTGCGTATCTAAAGGAGCCGTCAAATCACCCGCGACATCGATTCTTGTTAAGTTATAGTGGATTTGAGGGTTATTCAGCGACCAAGCATCGAGCGCTACATTTTGCCTAAACTCTAGTTCATTAATGAATCGCATCCCTTCTGGGTTACCGATATCGCCATCGTTCGCTTCTCCCCAGCCTGTTCCATAAAAGTAACGAACTCTTGAAGACACATTCCAACTGCCCCACTCCTTTGGTTGCAAGTATTGAAGTTTGACTGAAGGTTCTGCAACAAGCGCCCATGCTGATGTATTCAACGCGTAGCCGTCTAGCTGAGATTGAAATGCTTGAGAGTAGCTGTTGTTGTATTCGTATTTATTGCGGTAATAGAGCAAGTGAGTGCCTAAGCCATAGGCGATAGACCAATGTTGGTTTAAATGGTTTTGCCCTCCAAAAAAGCCATACAGGCCCAATACCGAGTCTTCATTTGGGTTAACACGACGGTCAGGAGTCACATCTGATGAGATCTCAATATCCTGTTCAGAAAGCGCATAAGACCCTCGCACAGACCAAATAAGCTCAAAGTCAGGGTCATCCGTTTTAATCACGGAAGAGTAAGGGATGGAGCCCACACTCACTTGGCTTCGAGTATCGATGGTTTTATCGGATCCAAAACCACTGTCGTTTAAGTTGATAAACGAATTAGGATCAAAATCCACAAAGCCAATTGAAATGGCATCGCTGTCAGTCAGCGCAATTGACACAGAAAATATCTTCTCTAAGCGGTTCTGAATCAATTCATTGGATGCATAGGCCGAGGAAGAACTGAGGCCCATTAAGAGCAGAATAATATAACGGGGATAGTGCGATAGGGGTGAAAGCATTAAGTTGACTCCATTCAAACTTATGCTTTAAGTGTAATTGGTAACTTAACTAATTCAATCAGAGAGTTAACGGTGTGGTTGATACTGCTCTCAGTTCCAACTGCAAGAGCGTTGCTAAATCGATGGCTCCCCAAAGTTCTTCTACGTCTTGGATTCTAAAATGAATAATCATATGCGCCTCTGTCTAAATTGGAGTCTTATCTTGGATCATTCTTAAAACCCTTACTTACCATAATGCGCCAAACTGACTTTAAGACCTGTTTCGCATATAAAACAATAAGCGGTTGAAAATTATAGGATTAACTCCTAAGTTTTTTATAACCCTTTACTCAGGAAGAAGTAGATGAGCAATATAGAAAAAGTATATGGATTTAATACGCCCCAACGACTCTTTGTCGGATACACGCTTGCGGTACTCGTCGATTTAACCGTTCTTAATTTTTTTGATGAATACTGGGACTTCGTCAATATCGAGTCTTTCACCATCTCATTTGCAGCTGCGATTCTGCTACAACTCCTGCTCAAACTGTCTATTGGCTTAGAACATAAGCTGGCGGATTACTTCAAATCTAAACCGGGGACTGCGCCTAAGATTTATCGCGGATTATCCAGTTACGTGATTTTGGTGGGCTCTAAGTTTGTGATGTTGGAAGCCATCAATATCTTATTTGGAGACAAGGTAGACTTCACAGGCCCTTGGAATGGTGTGGTGGCGTTCTTCGCTGTGGTATTCACTATTTTGGTCGCAGAGATTATTGTTTCAAAGATCTACTTCGCACTTGATGATACGCCCAAAGCCGAGAAAGCATAGCCGCTTTTGATTCAGACCTAAGACAAAAAAGTGAGCCTATCAAGGCTCACTTTTTACATCTGTTCTTTACGTTTCAGCGATTAACAAGCAGAGCTGTTAGATAAATACTCTCGCTCTAATACCAAACACCCAAGCGCTGCTTTCATTGGAGAATGCAGGATCCTTTATGTACTGGATGTCAGGCGTTACTTGGAAATGGTCACCAAACTGCATGTTGTAGTAGATCTCCGCTGTCCATTGCTCTGTGCTACCGCTTATTGCTTTCGCATCAGCTGCAAAAGAATCACCATTCACTTCCGCCCAGTTTAGCGCTACACCAAGGTTGTTGGTCGGTTTTCCTAATCCAAAGTACCCCATACCAACAGAAATCGACTTATCGTAAAGGGCAACATCCCCTTCAGAGAAACCACCACGAACAAACGGCATCACCTGATCAGTCATGAACTGGCTCCATGAGAAGTTAACGCCCGAGCCACCTTCCGCAGCAAGGCTATTACTGTGGCGCGTATCGTCACCAAAATCCCATAACGTCACATGGAAGTTATCGGTGTAGATCTGCTCTTGCGAAGCCGTCCAGCCTAACTCCAGTGTGGTGAAGTAAGAGGCATCGCTGCCAAAAACGGTATCAAAGCCATCAAAAATATCATCTGACTGACCATTTGCATCGGCGATACCACCGACGATATAAAAATTCTCGCCCAACATATGACCAGCAGAAAGCGCAAGTACACCATCATCAGGTAAGCCCATCGCACCAGAGCCTGTCGAGAATGCCAAGTTAGTAAAACCAGACCATGGGCTTGCTAGAGCGTAAACATCGGCGTAGTTCGTTACATCCTGCCAACCGACAACAATAGTGCCTTTGCCATCGTTGATTTTTTGCTTCCAATTTAAGTCCGTAACACGAAACCCTTGGTCACTGTATGCAGGGCCAATGGAACCGACATAGCCAAGTGGGCCGAATGAATAGTCTTTTGCCGCAGTATCACCATAGGCATGCCTATGTTCCACCTTCCAAACTAAGCTACCTGAGTTCTGTGTGTCCTTTCCGAATAGATGCCATGAGCCGTATAATCGTGCCACACCCGACGATGCATCAACGCTATCGCCGTTGACCCCATCCACTGAGGTCAGCCCCAAAGCAAAGTAATCCGCACCAAAAGTAAAACCATCTTCAGCTAATGACTCCCTCCAAGATTTCTTTTGTACTTTCTGCTCTGCAATTGTATTTTCAACAGAATCTGGGCCTTCAAAGTTAGCGCCGTAAACAACGCCGCTCATTGGGCTTGCCGCCATCACAATAGCCATACTTATTTTAGAAAATCTTGAGTTCATCATGTCACCAGTGCTTTTTAAGTTAGTTTTATTTTAGTTATTACTCACATTGAAAATTGTCATTTGATGACACTGGGTGATTTAGATACTTCCAACAAGAGATCGGATTCAACTAGATGCATTAGCTAAGGTTGATACTGTTCTATACCGTCCGCTTTCATAGCATAGACCGACTGCACGTTGGCTGTGCCGTCAGAGTAATTCACATTTTCTTTCGATTGATGCCCTGTTAACTCACCTTCAACCCAAACTGGCGTCATTAAGCTCACCAATTCAATACCTTGAGGGTAATCTATCAGCACTAATTGATTCGCTGGAGGTGGTGGTGTGTGGATACAAGCTCCTGCAGAAGGCACTAAGAAGAACTTAGTAACTTTAGTTCCGTCCATTTCAATCGGAGTGATATAGCCAGGGATTCGATGCTTACTACCGACAACCTCATTATTTGGTTTAGAACCTAACGCTTCTCGTTGCTTCATAATTTGCTCACGAGCAATAAACAGCGCTTCAACATCGACGTCCTGCTTTCTCAATCTCTCTGTCACTTCAATTATTTCTTGCGTTGCTTCGTCACTTGCGACAAAACTGTCTTCAGTTTGCGCGTCTTTAAAGCGAGCAATGGTCGCCATATCAAACATCTGATTTCGATCAAGCTTTTGAAATGGGTCTTCTATCAACTCCATGCTTGGAACTAACTCGTCCCAGTATGTAACTTTCACTTCGCTAGCCAATAATGAAAACGACAAACAACACAATACAAACAGAGAACAAATTGGCTTCAAAATAACCATGACACTTTACCTCACACAAACATCGTAAAACTACGTTAGGTAGAGGAGAAATTCCCCCTACCTAACTATTAAACATCAAACCAAAGATTACATTTCGTTGCGGTATACAACGCCATCTTTCATTACCAATTTAATCGTATCGATAGTCTTGTATTCAGGGTCAGCGTCGAACCACTCGGTGGTCGCACCTAATACCGTCATGTCTTCCAGTGGATTACCATCTACCAGTAGAATATCTGCAACGGCATCCTTTTCGATGACACCTAACTTACCTTGGGTTGTGCCTCTAGGACCTGACATCGCTAACATTTCACCAGCTGTAGAAGTCATTTGTTTCAGCACTTCGAAGTTGCTACCAAACGCTTGTGTTCTCCAGTAAATTTCGTAACGACGAGCTCTCTCGGCATCCGAATCTGCACCTACATAGTCTGATGCAAAAACAACTTTCACGTTATTTTCAAGTAGGCGTTTACCGTAGTCACCATACTGCTCTTGAAGCTGAGCAACCATCGGCAGTTTTTCTGCAGGCATAAGCGGGTTCTTTGCTAGATCTGGCGATAGGCCCCACATCTGTGGAACAACGTATCCGCCCTCTTTTGCAATTCTTTTCATCGTATCGTCGTTAATAAAGAATCCGTGCTCAAAGGTTTTTACGCCACAATCAAGCAGACGATTTACCGAGCGATCATTGAATGTATGCGCAGCAACATAAGTGTTCCAATCTTTTGCTGCTTCAACGATGGCACAGGTTTCGTCTACCGAGTATTGAGTTGTATCAATCGGGTCAAATCGAGATGAACCACCACCACCGGCCATGATCTTTATCTGAGTCGCACCATTACGTAAGTTCAGTCTTGTCGCTTTGAGTACTTCAGGCACACCATCGGCTACAGCGCCAATGCCCATTCTTTCAAAGTTAGAAATATCTCCAACCGAATTAGGCGTGAAACCGGGATCACTTCTATCTCGGAAATCACCGTGACCTGATGTTTGAGAGATAAATGCGCCAGACGGATAAATTCGAGGACCAACGACATTGCCACTCTCAATTTCGCGAGCCAAACCGAAAGCAGGTCCGCCCATATCACGAACGGTTGTAAAACCATCATCTAAGTAGCGCTTAGCCACTTGCGTTGCATGAATAGAGATGTCGGTGAGATCTTTATTGGTTTCGATATCACCAAAATTATAGTTAATCATAACGTGGGCATGGCCATCGATTAAGCCAGGCATTAACGTTTTGCCCTCACCTTCAATGACGGTAGCTTCACCGGCTTCAATAGGGTTTGCCGAGATTTGTTTGATTAGGTTGTCTTCAACCAGTACGTGATGATCTTCGTAGAGTTTGTTTTCTGTACCATTGAAAATATCGACGTTAGTAAATAGCGTTGATGCTGCATTTGCAGAAAGAGCAAATGAACACGAAAGAGCAACAACAGAGAGCTTTAAACCTGCATTTTTCATTTTTACACCTTGATTCCGTTTGTTAGTGGCGTCCACTTCCCATAACGATTCCGTAACTACTAATGAGTGTTATGAGGTTTCAAAGGTGTTTTTATTGGCCGCGATAATCACAAAAATCTAATCAAAATTCCGGGAAAAAATCGAGGCAAAAACAACTCATCAACATTCAATAACTTAGTAGTGATACTGCCAGTGTTCAAGGTTGATAAATGGCCATTTGGTGACAATAAATAATTATGCGTTCAGGCTACGGTTTCTGCTTACTGGCTGGAATTTTTACTTACTGGCTAGAGTTTCGCTGCGGAGCGGTTATTGCCGAAGCTCTTACTGGTAGCTTGGTACTGCTGCTTACCGGCGTTAGCTGTGCTCTTTTCGGTACTGTCTTGGCGTCATGTTCATCTGTCGTTTGAAGGCACGGGTAAAGTGGGAAGAATCGGAATACCCCATCTTCGCGCCCACTTGCGTGATCGATAGATCGGACTGCTCTAGCAACTCCAAGACCTGCTCAAGAACCATCTCTTCAATCAAGGTTTTGTAGACCACCCCTTCACTTTCCAACCGACGCTGGATCGTTCGGACATGGATATTCAGAATCTCAGATGCCAAGCTAATTGGCAGTTTCCCCATCGTGAGATAAGGTTTAATAACAAGCTTAAAAGCGCTCAGAAATGAGCTAGGTAAAGGCTTAGTGGGATCTGGTACTTGAGCAATTTTGGGTAAAACAATCGGCGAAAGCATGATGTCTTCAGGGATCTCAAAGGCAGTGACCGGTCTATGCGTATAAAACTGAGCAGTGCCCATTTGTGGAAGAGATTGAAAACATTCGAGATCGCCACTTTGAATGCCAACCTCAGACGGCTTCCAACGTCCTTGCGTTAATACTGAAAGTAGCTCGTTTATGAAAATGACAGAGAACAATTCAGCGAACTTAAACCAAGGCGCGTTCGTAAATGGCTTCTCGCGAACAAACCACCACTTACCACCTGCGTATTTGGTATAGACATGAGCCCCATTGGATACCAACTTTAACTGTTCACCAAATTGGTCTAACGCACTTTTCAATGAATCCTGCTGGCTTAGCTTAACCACAAACCTTGGTACATAAGTTTGCTTGCAAAAGCTCCACATAAACAACGAGAACTCCTCTCTCGACGCCGACTCCCCCATAATCTTGACCACATTTTTTATGGTGGTCTCCGGGAGGTAATCGTAATGGTCATTGCTGGTGAGAATGTCATTGGGGATTTTGGCACTGCGTAACAAGGTGTAGATTTCACCATCGATATGTTTGAACAGTTCCGCAAACAGCTCTACTTCCTTCTTATCAACCACTGTCATTATCTGAGAGGTATTTGGCATCCTTTCCTCTTAATCTGTTCTTTCAAGAACTCTAATTATCACCTTCTTTAAGATAGCAGAACAAACGACGAGTTACCTAGGCCTACTAACCGAATGTCTCTGTCAAAATAACGAATAAACAAACGGTTAGTAGTCAAACACGTGTTTACTGACTTGGTAGATTACTGAACGGCTAGATCCGCTCGGCGTACCCAGAATGCTCGGACATGATCGTAAATCAGATTAAACACAAACGCGTAAATGGTAATAAAAATGGTCACGCCGATATCCATCAAAAATGCCTGCCATAACCCCACATTAAGCAAGTATGCCATCACAGGGATCGTCGCTATCAACAAGCCAGCCTCAAATAGCACGACATGAAAAACACGTAACTTGAGTGAACGCTTGGATTTTTCACCCGTGAAATAACGATCGAAAATACGGTTAAAACAGTAGTTCCAAATCATCGCGATGGTCGCAACAACTATCATGGTTCCTGATAAGGCATTTACATCGTGCTCAGTAAATATCGCTAAACCTATAATTGAAAGCGTTACGGCCAAAACTTCGAATAACACTGAGTGGAACACTCTTTCTAACGTACTCATACATTCCTCTAAATAATCTAGTATGTGTTGGATTAGCTAGGATTATGTCATCGGAAATAATAAGAGAAAGTTAACAGCCATCACGATTAGTGATAGCCTGAGTGAAATATCCAATTTTGTATTGAGCAAGAGATAACATGTATAGTTTTGAGCAATTAAAAGTATTCGTCACTGTATGTGAAAGTGGCTCTTTCTCTGCCGCGGCACGCAAGCTGAAACGTGCTCAGTCTGGAGTCAGCCAGTCGATCGCCAACCTAGAAATCGCCATCGATCAAGAGCTGTTTAATAGAGAGAAAAACATCCCCGTTTTAACCAACACAGGCAAAGCATTATTGCCTGTGGCTAAGTCGATTCTTGACCAGCAAAAGTATTTCGATCAAAAAGTAGAGTCGCTAACACAAGAAGATGAGCATGAACTGATCATTGCGGTTGATGAGAGCATCATTGATAAGAACTTCATAAAGATAATCAGCTCACTAGCTGATCAATTTCCAATTACTCACTTCGATATCATTACCGCTTCTACCTTCGATGTTGAGGACATGGTGAGGCGTGGAAAAGCGCAGATTGGCATCATCTATGCGGATGGTGAACTTAAGGTAGATATGGACTTTTTCTTACTTGGCCAAGCACGCTTTCTCACTGTCAGTTCTGCCACGCACGAACTAAGCCAAATGCCCGTTGTGCAAGATTCCGATCTAAAACGTTACCGCCAGTGCGTGCATCGCAGTTCAAAGCAACGCGAACTGTGGTTCACCTACGGAATTAGCTCCATGCTTTGGTATGCCAACAATCACAAAACCATTATTGATCTCGTTGAACAAAATATTGGGTGGGCAAATGTACCTGAAATGATGGTGATGGAAAGCATTCAAAAAGGTGATCTTGTGGCGTTACCTGTCTCGCACGAGCATGGTGGTTGGATTACTCCTGTGGGTTGTTTGGTGTCTCGTAGCCACATCAATGGCCCAGTTCTCACTAGCCTTATTGAAAAGCTTAAGGGACACTCACTGCAATACAATCAATGGCAAGCCAACTAGCCTCTTGTATTTTTCAAAACTCCTCTATTTTCAAAACATCGTCAATTCAGAGATTCAATATCGGCGTGCAACTCACCAGCGCTA
The DNA here is from genome assembly GCF_023161725.1 of Vibrio sp. 1CM24A. Taxonomy (NCBI): domain Bacteria; kingdom Pseudomonadati; phylum Pseudomonadota; class Gammaproteobacteria; order Vibrionales; family Vibrionaceae; genus Vibrio; species Vibrio sp. 1CM24A. Next base: position 24,875 of record NZ_JALNTS010000001.1, on the reverse strand, counting down.
CCTCATTTCTACTTATCTTGCCGACAAATATCTTTGTCGTGTGGATAAAACACCCTAGTTGATGTCCCAAAGTGACCTAACTACACTGCGATCCCAACGGGTTTGTCTTTTCAAACGAATTTAGACAGACCCAAATCGCTCTTTAACACCACTGACCCAACTTCAAATCTCCCAGATAAACGTTCTGCCTTGCAGTCGCTTATGCCGGTTTCAAATAGATCACTTTTTGAATATTAATTCGCACCCAGTTTATGAGCGCTCTTCGAGTGCTTTTCTATATCTAAATGAACCTTTTGGAAAATTTGTCGTGAACGTTTTAAGAAATATTTGCCCTGAGAAAATGGGTAAAGAGCGTAACAAACGAGAGTATGATTTACGCGTACTTAATTGTGTCAGTGAAAGCGAATATGAATCGCGTATGGCTGTTTGGAATAGCCTAGCGTTAACTGCTACTCCGTCAGCTTCGGAAACAAAGGGCTTCATCGATGAGTCTTTCAACAAGCTTCAGCAAGACCTGAAAGAAGCTAGCCGTGAGTTGTCGATTAACTACACGGACTTCATCGCAATGGCGCATGAAGAGATCAACTACATTAAGGTGTTTGTTGCTGATAAAACCGCACAATACGGTTGGTACGCTGCGATCGTTCTTATGATCATCGGCACCGTTGCTCTGTGCATTCAGTAAACCAAACCCTATGTTAGATAGAGCACCTTAAATGCTCAATCGATAAGCACATCTAGCACAGCTCTGTGTTTTCACTAGAAAACAGATGACTAACCTCATTTGTTTTCTAGTCTAGAACCCCTTCACTCTTCCATTAAAAATAGCAAATCCTGTGTCGCTTGTTTTGGGCTTTCAGCGTGACATATCGCTGATACCAAGGCCAATCCATGAATGCCTGTCTTAACCAACTGCGGAATGTTCGACTCGTTAATTCCACCGATACCCACAATCGGCAACTTCGTTGTTTCCAAAGCCATTTGAATACCTTCATAACCCCAATGTTTCTTTAGATTCGTCTTGGTCGGAGTGGCAAAAAGCGCACTGAGTCCAATATAATCGATCGGCAAACTATCGGCTTGTTGTAGCTGCTGTTCAGTTTCAATTGATAACCCAAGAATCTTATCCGGGCCAATCAACTGACGTGCTAACTCTGCAGGCATATCCGATTGCCCCAGATGCAAGCCATCGGCGTCGACAGCCAATGCAACGTCCACTCGGTCATTGATGATCAACGGTACACCTGAACCAGCCAAAATGGACTTAACAGCTTGTGCTCGTTCAATGAAGGCTCTTACATCCCCATGTTTCTCTCTCACTTGGACCATGGTGACGCCACCCACAACCGCTTGTTCAACCACGAACTTAAGTGTTTCTAAATCTTGTTGGTCATCCGTTACTAAGTAGAGCTTATAAGGGTTCATTTCGTACCTTCGGAGTCGATGTCTAAAATTGGCGTTGCACCATTTTACCGACAAATCGCATCATGTGCATGGAAGTTAATACTAAATTAGCTCACTTACACATGTGTCATCAAATACGCAACTCGTTGAAAGCATATCGAAAAACCTGAACTTTTTAACTAAAGCGTTACTTATTACACAAAGTATTCACTTCAAGCATGCCCAGAATGCTGTTTTATGAAATACTCCGCTGTGAAGGAATCAGGTAAATATAGGGATAGTTATGCGCCACCTTTCTATAGCGCTTAAGATCAAGCTGGGTTATGCCATCTGCTTGCTCTTTTTCGTCATTTCAGGCTTTGTGAGTTACAAAGGTATCCAAACCTTGTCGAACGGCTTCAGCCAATACAGTGAACTCAGCCATAAAGCGACACTCTCAGGCAACATTCAAGTGCACTTTCTTCAGATGCGTTTAGCCTCTGAACGTTACTTAGAGTCATTGGATGAGCAGTACGAAACTAATTATCAAGCAAGCAAACTCGCGATTGACGATCTTCTCAACAACTTAATCCAATCCACCACCAAAACCGATAGCCTAGCTAGCCTGCAACTCGTGCAAGACAGCGTTGCGGCGTTTGATGTGGCTTATGGATCAATGAAACAGAGTGAGCTCCTTATTGACCAACTGGTAAACGTTGAGATGGTACAACGAGAAACCAACGCACTGAAAGCAGCTCAGAGCTTGTTGTATGAGTCTTACAATAACAACGATCCAAACGCGAGCTTATACGCGGGCATGTTGATGGAGAATTTCCTCGCAGCCAAGATCACCGTACTCAGTTACTCAAACAACAACGATCTTAAAACCTATGAAGCGGGTAAAGACATCTTTGAATACGCGCTACCAGGTATTGAAGGCGATATTGAATCTCTCAAATCATCACCTTATCAAAGTGAGCTGATTGAAGACTTCTCGAACCAACGTGAAGCGTATGCAAAAGGCTTTGAGCAAGTTCATCAACAGATGATTGAGAACACGCAAAGAACCGCTACCCTTGCCTCTATTGGTGACAGCTTAGCGATTGCGGTCGCGGATGCTCAAAGTATTCTCGAGCAGCAGAAGCAAGCGCTCACGCCAGTGCTACAAGCCAGTGAGAAGCGATCAATTCAAATCATCATATTGCTGACGGGTGTTGCCTTAGTTATTGGTATGACGAGCGCCGTGCTAGTGACTCGCTCTATTACCAAAGGCATCGAGCAGGTTAAACAGATCACCAACGAACTTTCTCAGGGCAACCTGAATGTTGAAGTGAACATCGAGAGCAAGAACGAGATTGGCGAACTGCTGACCAACATGGAGATCACCATTGAATCTCTACGCGATATTGTTGGTCAAGTTAACCGCTCTAGTGTGCGTATTGGCGAGATGTCCAAATCACTCAATCAAGTGACCAATAACAGCTCGACTAACGCAACACAGCTAAACAGTGAAATGATGAACATCTCATCCGCGGTTGACCAACTAGCTTCAAGCACATCAGAAATTGCTTCAAGTGCTAACCACGCTTCTCAAGTGGCGAACCAAGCAACCGAGAATGTGGCAATGGGGCTGAAAGAAGTAGACAAGACACTGCACGAAATTGGCAGCGCCGATGAAAGCATGCAGGTCAGCAGCCAAAAAGTGACTGACCTACATAAAGAGTCGATGAACATTGGTGCCATTCTTGAAGTAATCAAAGGCGTTTCTGAGCAAACCAACCTGTTGGCATTGAATGCCGCTATTGAGGCAGCGCGCGCAGGTGAACAAGGCCGAGGATTTGCCGTCGTAGCCGATGAAGTAAGGACTCTCGCTAAGCGTACCCAAGATTCTGCAAGCCAGATTGATGAGCTCATCACCTCGCTACAACGTGGTGCCAAAGACGCACTAGAGTCAATCAAAGAGAGTCACAGCACGGTTTCCGATGCTTCAACTCAAGCGCAACAAGCTTCTCAGAACTTGCACGTGATTAACCAACACATCCAAGATTTGAATCAGGCCAACAGCCAAATCGCGATATCCGTCGATGAGCAGGATTGCTTAACTAAATCACTGGGTGAGAACGCGCAAGGTGCAAACACGATTGCTCAAAGTAACCAAGACTCAGTCAGCAGCATTTCTGGCGCGGCAAGCGACTTAACTGAGGTTGCTCATCATCTAGAGAGCCAAGTAAATCGATTTAGAACCTAACGCAACTAGCCTTTAACGCGGCTGACACGGTTCCGAACCAATAATATAAAAAGCCCCCAACACATAAGTGTCGGGGGCTTTCTTTTAGTTAAAAGCTTTAAATTAAGAGCTATTAACTTCGAACGATCAGTTTTGAGCTTAGAACTAGATTAAGCCTACTGAATCTTCAGACGCTGAATCAGTGTCTCTTCATCGAGTTGATACAGCTCATCAAGCAAGTTCATTTGCAAGCTACCTGGGCCACGAGAGTTCTCAGCCGCGATTTCGCCAACCACACCCAATACCGCCGCAGCAGCCAAACCACTGTCATCACCGACAGCCGCAAATGCTCCGGTCAATGCTGTTAAAGTACAGCCCATGCCTGTCACATACGGCATCATTGGATGACCATTGTTTAACGTCACAACACTGTCTTTCGTGACAACGTAATCCGTCTCACCAGAAATAACCACATTCGCATCGTATTCAGCCACTAAGCATTGCGCAGCGCCTAATGCAGCATCACTGCTATCCAACGCATCAACGCCTTTGCTCTGTGCTTGCTCACCCGCTAGCGCGATAATCTCAGACGCATTACCACGAATGATTAGCTTATCCGCTAAGCGTGCGATTTCACGAGAAGTCTCGGTACGCAGCGTACTTGCGCCACAACCCACAGGGTCAAGAACCACCACCTTGTTGTTCGCGTTCGCTTGCTCAACAGCAAAACACATTCTTGGCGTCCAAACACTGTCGAGCGTGCCAATGTTGATCACAAGCGCGCCAGAGAAAGACATCATCTCAGCCAGTTCTTGTTGTGAGTGCGCCATAATAGGCGAAGCGCCAATCGCCAATAATGCATTGGCCGTGTTGTTCATCACGACGTAGTTGGTGATGTTCACAACCAGTGGTTTTTGCTCTCGTACTGCGCGTAACGATTGAATAATTTGTTCAGTAAGCATGGGTAAATCCTTATTCGTTAAAGTCGCTTTTAGGCCGCTGTTGAATCATTAAGAGCGTTCAGTCCTTGCTGCCAAAAAGCCACTTCCATACGCGTTGCGGTTTTGAAGATATGAACGATGTTCTGACCGCGCTCGCTGTTGATATCAATTTCAGCAAGCAGCTGATTGAAGTATTCTGCGCCCGTTGCCACACCAGATTGGAACTCTTCTCCGCCGTAAAGCTGAAGCCAGCTCGCGTATGGGTTGCCTTCTAAAACAGTATCGCTGCTTTCTAACAACGCTTTACCGATCACAGCGTAACCAATGGAACACGGAGCCAGTGCCGCATAAAGATCGACAAGATCACCCGTCATGCCGGCATCCAGAACATAACGTGTGTAAGCAACTGTACCAAAATCTTCCGGTTCATTTTCCAAGTCAGATTCGGTTAAACCCCACTGACCACAGTAAGTCACGTGGTGAGAAATTTCAGAATCTAGCAGAGCATGAACACTTGGCAATGCACGGCGCATATCAGCCAGTGTTTTTGCCTTGTAAATCGCCAACGCATAAGCGCGGGCATATTGCTTCAGGAACAGAAAGTCTTGCTTCAGATAATGCAGAAAACACGGCTGAGCGAGCGTGCCGTTTGCCAGCGTTTTAACAAAATCATGCTCGGTGTAGTCTTGCCAATCTTGTTGACAGGCTTGGATTAAGTCTTGGTATTTCATGAGATTCCTTAGTCAAAAGTCGGTACGTAGTCAGCGGCTTTTGGTAGTGATTTGATAATGCCTTTGTCGAACATGAACTGTGCGTAATCGTCGTAACGTTTTAGATCAACCGCTGAAGGGCGAAGTGCAAAACGAGTCAATGTGTCGTTCCATGCGCGTTGGTTAAGTTCGTTGTTCAACGTATCTGGAGAGTACGCAACAAACTCGCTCCATGATTCTTGTGGGTGGTTCACGATGTAAGTTGTTGCTTGCTCTAATGCTTTGTTGAACGCTTTGATCGCTTCATCATCGTGCTGCTTTGCGTTCGCAACAAAGATAAGCTCATCGTAAGCTGGCACACCGTGCTCTTCTGGGAAGAACGCTTTTGCTTTAAAGCCTTCAAGGGCTAACTGGTTGGTTTCGAAGTTACGTAGACCACCCCAGATTGCATCTACCTTGCCTGATGCCAATGAAGATGAAAGTGCCCAACCAACATTGATGGTTTGCACATCGGTAAACGCAACATTTTCTTGCGCTAGCATGGTGCCGATAGTCGCTTCTTCGTTTCCTGCGATCGCAATACCGATCTTTTTGCCTTTCAGATCCGCTAACGAATCGTTCTTGCCATTATCCAAAACCATCAACGTATTCAGTGGCGTTGCGATAAGAGTAGATGCACGAACGAGAGGTAAACCTGCCGCTACATCCATGGTTAAACTTGGTTGGTAAGTTACCGCTAAATCGATCTTACCTGCCGCGACCAATTTTGCTGGCGTGCTTGGGTCTGCTGGCTCTTGAATTTCAATGTCTAAGCCTTGGTCAGCAAAGTAGCCACGCTCTTGAGCGATCACAATTGGACCATGGTTCGGGTTCACAAACCAATCCAACATCAGCGTCAGTTTCTTTTGTTCAGAGTCCGCTAGAGCATGACCTGAAACTAGCGAAGCAAGCAGTGCCACTGCACCTATCAATTTTGTATTTTTCACGGTTAACCTTTCCTTTTGAATATTATTCTTATGTTGAGCGAAGCCATCATTGGTTTTCCCAAGGGATAGCTTTTTTGAGTAATTTATCTGTAACGAAGTAGAGCGAGATAGACAGCACCGCCAAGATGAACAAGGCCGCAAACATCTCATCAATGATCATGCGTGCGTTAGCCTGTAGCATTAGGTAACCCAGCCCCTCACTCGAACCCACCCACTCGCCGACGACCGCTCCAATTGGCGCAATCACCACTGCCACACGAATGCCAGACGCTAAGGTTGGCAGTGCAGCAGGAAGTTGGATATGGCGAAGCAATTGCCATTTCGATGCACCCATCGTCTTGGCAAGATCAAGATAGCCTGTCGGTGTATTTCGCAAGCCGTCATAACAACAAGTGGTCACAGGGAAGAAGATAATGATCGCCGCCATCACCACTTTTGACGCGATGCCATAACCAAGCCACAACATCAATACTGGCGCGATAGCAAATACAGGTATCGCTTGGCTGGCAATTAAGATAGGCAATAGCCAACGTTTCAACGGATCAAACATCAACATCTGCAGGGCGAAAAACAACCCCATCGATAAACCAAGCAGCAAGCCAAGTAGGATCTCTTGCGCAGTCACCCAAGTGTGTTTGAGTAACACATCGTAACGTTCAATCAGCTTTAAAAAGACTTCTGCTGGCGCTGGCAGAATGAAGCTCGGCATCTCGAAGACAACCACAACTAACTGCCATAAACCGAGAATCACAGCACTGCTGATAAGCAAACGAACAACTGGATTCATCTGACGAGGGCGTGTAGTGGTAGCCTGTGCGTTAGTTGAACGAGCCACAGCTTCGCTTCGCGTTAGATCATTCATAATCACGCTCCAACTGATCTAAGATCGCTTGTTGTAACTCAGCGCATTTTCCATCCAACACTCGTGGTGTTGACGTGAGAGGCACGGATAAAGATTGAGCATTCGCAGGTGTGCCTTGCAACACATACAAATTGTCCGCCAAACGCACCGCTTCTTGTGGATCATGAGTAATCAACACAACGGTTTTATCTCTTAACAATTCACACGCTAAACTTTGCAGCTTGTGTCTTGTTACCGCATCCAGCGCAGAGAAGGGTTCATCCATCAGCACAACTGGCTTGTCTTGCATTAAAGTTCGAGCCAAAGCGACACGTTGACGCATACCTCCAGACAACTGATCCGGCATCGCATTCGCATAATCAGCCAAACCAACCGCAGCTAACAACTCGAGTGCTTGATTAGTTTGCACTGCTTTATCAGAAGCTGGATTTTGAAAACGATGACTCAGGCAAACATTGTCGATGACCGATAGCCACGGCAATAACAAATCCTGCTGCGCCATGTAAGCGATTCGATCCGTTAAAGGCAATTCATCGGACGTTGCCAATGTGCCCTGCCACTCCACCTTGTCGTCCAGCAAGCCTGCCAGATAACGCAATACCGTGGTTTTCCCGCAGCCACTTCGACCCAGCAATACCGTCCACTTACCTGCGTTTAAGCTAAGCGACAACCCAGACAAGGTCGCGTGCTCACTGTCGTTATAACGTAAGGAGGCATTGCTGAGTTGAACACCAACGGTATTAACGGACATTACCGTGTCCAACGAAGAAGTGATTTACAGGCCCATGACCTTGGCCGACTTGTAACTCATCAGCGTGAGCAATCGCGCGAGAAATGTATTGTTTACCTAGGTCGACAGCGTCTGACAGCGTGTTGCCTTGCGCTAAGAAAGAAGCAATAGCTGAAGAAAGCGTACAACCCGTACCGTGCGTGTTTTTAGTAGGGAAACGCTTCGCGCTAATCAAGGCAGAGGTAGTCGGCAGAATCAGTAGATCGTTACTGTTCTCATCCTTCTCTAGGTGGCCACCTTTCAAGAGAACGGCTTTAGCACCTAGTGCGCGCAGGTCTTCAATCATGCCCTGCATTTCAGCTTCGCTTTCAGGTACTGGCTTGCCTGTTAATGCTGCGCCTTCAGGTAAATTAGGAGTAATGATATCTGCCAGCGGAATCAACTCTTGTTTTAGCGTCGTGATAGCTGAGTTTTCTAGAAGAAGGTCACCACTTGTCGCGACCATCACAGGGTCAATCACTAAGTGCTTAGGTTGGTACTGCTTAATTTTGTCAGCAACGACTTTGATGATTTGCGAATCGGCCAACATGCCGACTTTCACAGCCACGATATTGAGATCAGTGAAAACCGCATCTAACTGGCTAGCAACATGGTCGAGTGGAATAGGACAAATGGCGGAAACGCCTTGCGTGTTCTGAGAAGTGATCGCGGTAATTACCGAACAAGCGAAACTACCTGTCGCAGACATGGCTTTAATATCAGCTTGAATACCGGCACCGCCGCCACTGTCTGAGCCAGCGATCGTCAATACAATCGGAGTGTTCGTTCGAATCGAATCATCAGCAGAGTGCTGTGAAGCTGAGGCTTTTGGCGTTAGATCTTTTGAAATAGAACTGTGTGTCATTGTCGCTCCTACTATCTTACAAGACGTAGGAGAACGAACACCGATCGAAGGAGAAGTCGCATTGGATTCATGAACAGTCTTCATGAGTGCAGACGTAGATCGAGTGCTTATAGTTCCCTACGCCAGTGTTAACTGAATCAGGTTCAACGGGTCTCGACTAACGATCTCAGCAAACACCAAATAAGGTATATGCCCCCCGACTATTGATAGCGATAGTAACAGCACTCTCACAACTGAGATACTGATTTTATTCAAATATAAGAATTACGCATGAATAAATTTCAATTAGGCACTACAAAACAAACACTTATAACGTTCCTTTAGCTGGCTTCGACTGTATAAACAAGCACAGCACAATCAGAGACATACCTAGCCAGCCTGTAAAAGGAATCAGCTCACCGACAACGCAGACGGCAAGCACCGCTGCAACTACTGGTTCAAACAGAGTCAGCAGATTGGCACTGCTCGCGGTGACATGGCGTAAACCAAAACTGAAGGCGACATAGCCCAAGCATTGTGGGATTAAGGTCAGATAACTGATCACTAATACGTTGGTCTGCGAGGAAAACAGGTTATCACCCGTAAACCAGAGTGTTGGCAGCAACAGTATCGCGCCGAGGCCAAAAATACTGCCCATCGCCGCTTGTGACTTAATCCCTTTATCGATCAGTGCTTTTGTCGCCCAAGAATAAATGGCGTAACACAACCCCGCGAGCAGACCTAAAGCAATACCCAATAGCTTGAGATCATCACCGGATTCGCTCACCGATGAAGATTCTGAAAACACCAACATCCCAATACCCACCACACCAATTGCAAAGCTAGTGAGCCAACGTCGGTTGATATTATTCTTTTTGCTAATCAGACACTCTAACAATGCAGAAAAGAAAGGTGCTGTAGCAATCGAAACCACGGTACCAATCGCCACGCCAGATAATTTCATTGAAGAATAGAAAGCTAAAGGATAGACCGCCAAAGCCAAAGCGCTCACTGCCAACAGCCTCTTGTTCTGCCAAAGTTTGTCGAAAGCGAATAGGATTTTTCGATACGCTAAGCCCGCTTGCATTAGGCCGCCAACGCCCATAGAGAAAGCGCCAATCGCCAATGGACTTAGATCGGGAGCAAAACTTGCGGCGGTGCCTGTCGTGCCCCATAAAATAGAAGCAAACAAGATGGCTAAAGTGCCCGTTTGGAATTCATTAACGCGATTGATGGCCAGATTCATTTCTATTACCCAATTTTCAGTTCTGAAATGGATAATAGTGAAGATTGATAAAATTTAGTTTGCCAAAAGGACGCTATTGTTGTTTCTAAAGACTCTCTTTCATTGAGCCTAGAAACGCCCTTGGAGACATCCCAAAGTGCTGAGAGAAGCGACGACTGAAAGCAGAAACATCACTATACCCCACATTTTCGGCAATCAACTGAACCGGTAAATCGGTGTGGGTTAACAAGGCTTGGGCTTTCTCCATACGATATCGAGTGATGTATTTAAGCGCACTGATGCCCAGGCACTCTTTGAAGCGTTTTTTGAATTGAGTGGGACTCAAGCAGGCAGTTTCAGCAAGTTGTGAAATGGATAACGGCTGGGTATAGTTATCCGCGATCAGCCTTTGTACGGCACGGATTCTTGGGTCGATGCTCTTACTCACTTGTTGTTGCTCTAACAGCAGTGAAAACACATCCAAGATTGATGACTCAATACCACTATCGACCTGATACTCCAGCTGCTTCTCAACAAACAGCAAGAAGCTCATTAAAGGTGGCGTTATCGTGAAAACCGAGAGCTCATGCTCCAACAAATGCTGCGGCAACTCCGCCATATCTGCGACAATAAACCGCGCTGCTTCATCCGCCTTAAACGCATGCGCTGTGGTTACTGGAATCACCACACATTCGCCCACGGCCACCTTACCGACATACCCCACCATCTCGATATTGATACTACCTTGGATTGGCAATACCAATTGGTGATGGTCATCATGAGCATGGGTATTAAATTGCTTGGTGTAAGATCGAATGCTTAAGCTAGATTTCATAATCAACGCCGGAGTACATTTCGCTAGGTTAAAGTAAGAGATACAAAGTTACATCATCACTTCCCTAGAGTCACACTCAATGCGCATCAAATTCATGCTAACTAGGTGACATGATCAAAAACGGCCTCCAAATAAGAGGCCGTTTTGATTAAAAAGTGTCATTCACATAAAGTTTAGAATGATACTTGGCTATCCTGACCAACCACTACCTGAACACTATTTTGAACATCATAGATTTCAAAACCATCAGCAACTGGATCAGCATTGTCTTCATCACTGTCGAACTGCGCAGTACAGGTATACCCCAATGAGTAAGTACCTGGATCAATGAAGCCCAATGAGAATTCAAAATTAGTTTGGTCTTCACCAAGCGCAACGGAAGCTGAAGTAACGGGTTTTACTTCCTCACTACCACCAATCGGAGCCATGTCAGCTTTATCAACATCACCTTCATATAGATAGATAGCTTGTACTGTCCCACCATTATCTGTCAGACAGTTTTTATAAGTTTGAAGTGCAACGCTTCCTTCTATATTACCTGTTTTGGCCGTATTTATTAGGCTCACAGACGTTCTTTGAATGGTGTAATCAGGGAGACTTGAACTGTTCTTTAGGCCGCGTCGAAGATCGAACTCGACAACAAAATCGTTACTCTGTTGGTTCACATTAAATGAATCATTAAAGTAAAGCACGCCAGCGTTATCTTCTTTACCCACACCTTGCGGGCACGCGCCATTACCTTTCACCGTTAACTTTTGTTCCACATTATTATCATCTACGACATATGATGGATCTGTTGGATGATCGCCATCATTGGCAAACACACACAACTTATAGCTGCCTACCGGAATGACCTCATTTTCAATCAAAGGAAGCGCATCGCTGCCTTGGTAATCCAGCAAATTCACACTTAATGGAATCGGATCCTCACCATCTGGCAATGGATCGCCATTTTCATCAACGTAATCGCCGTTTTCGTCCGTTTTATACACATCATAAATCAGTGGCGAACCTCCCCCTTGAGGAAGTAAAGCGACCTTACTGAATGTCACAGTTACGTCTTTAACATCATCAATGGGCGCATCACTCACGCTCAAAGTAATTGGTGTCGTGCTGCTTGATGAACCTGAATCACCGCCACAACCAACAAGCCCAGCCAGCACAAGGCTCGCTAAAGCGGTTTCCTTTAAATACTTCATAACTCATTTCCTATAAATCACTGCTCAATAAAGGGCTTAATTTGTTGCCCTCTTATTCTTTTCCTTAATGTGACTCATAGACAAACCGCGCTTATGGCCCAAATCGGCTAGCCCTATTATTTAGGGCTGTCTTCATCCAAAAACTCTGTTCATCAAGGTGCACATCTCAGGTCGCACATAGGTTAATTAAGTCTAGTAAGTAAATTGTCAGTAGTCGCACATATTTGGCAAGGTTGCTGTCAATTGTGTTGGAATGGTCGGTATGTATAGGGTCGGAGAGGATGATTGGATGCAATCAAATCAAAGTCAAAAATCGCCCCCAAGATCAAAAAAGGCCGTTAAGACAGCCTATTGCTGAACTTAAACGACCTTTTTATTGAATGTGGATAAAGCTAATTCGATATTAGTTCATTCAAATTCACTTATTTTTGAAGTTGCTCTTTGGCCGCTTCAACCTTAGAAAAATCTAGGCCAAGCTCTTCAACTGCTTCTTTGATTAGTGCAGGGTTTTGCATTACCTGACCCATCAGCATTTGAAGTTTGTCTTGAGGTAAACCAAGTTGGCTGATCGTCGCCATTGCTGCAAGAGGGTTCTCTGTCAGCGTTTTAAATAGCTCACTGATCTGCTCGTCGCTAATATTGTTCTCTTTCAACATTGCTAAAATCGGGTTCATTTTTTTGCCTTTGAAACACTAAATTAAATAGGAGCACAGCATATCATCTAGCTGTGCTCGATTGTACTAACAAGTGACGCTTTGGTTTAACGCGAACCGCACTTTTCCCAAACGCAAAGAATGCTTGGGCTTAACGAGATTCCAGTGGGTAAGAACGGTAGCTCCACATGCCATAAGTTCTTAAAGCATCACGGTAGATACCTAATAGCTCACCACTGCTCGCTTTCTTAAGATCTTCTAACGGCTTGTCTGGGTAAGAAACCGTATCGAAGGTAATGCCCTGAGGGCCAGTTTGCCAGCTCGCAATTTCAAACAGAGTTTGACCACGACGAACATGGCTCGCCGAACTAATAATGGTCGCGTGTTTAATATCATGACGAGCAAGCGCGTAGCTACTGAACAAGGCATTACCTACCGTGCTGGTCGCGTAGTTCTCTTCAATGATGCGATCTTTGCTTACCCCTTTTTCGATAAGCCAATCTGCCATCAACTTACCTTCTGTCTTGTGGTTCTTCGGCACGCCACCCGTTAACACGATCATCGCATCTGGGTTCGCTTTCGACATTGCTAATGTGGTTTCAAGGCGTTCAATCAAGATTTGATGCATAGAACCATCAGGGTTAAGCGCGTAGCCCAAAGTAACAATGGCACCATGTTCATCCAATAAACCTTTGTCCGCCGACTCTTTCAGTGGTGTTTCTAGCACGCGATCAACCGTAGCAAAAATACGTTTGATGTCTTCTGCTTTACCTTTGTTCAGGCTTTCCAGTTTCTCCATATGCTTGTTGGATTCATTTTCATTACCTTCAAATCTCTGCCAAACAGCAAGATAAGCATGTAAGTCGACATCGTCTGGCGCAACCGTCAATGCTTGTTCAAACAACTCAATCGCACGCTCTGCGTTCTTGTTGTAAATCTGAGCGTTCGCTGCCGAGATCAACAAGTCAGTACGGTAAGGTTCTAGCTGGTACGCTTCTAACAATCGGTTAGTCACAATTTCCATGTTGCTTGGCATTTTAGCCGTGAAGCCCGCGTGAGAAATTCTTGCCGGAGACTTAAACGCCTGCAACGCATCAAGAAGTAGTTGGTCGACAACTTGTCGCTTAGTCACCAACTGCGCGTAGTCCGCAGAAGCCTGTACAGCGCCATCGTTAGCAGCAAAAGAATAAGGTGTTGCGCCAAAAGCGAGCATGCCACCAAGAGCGAGGGCGATAATGTTCTTTTTCATAGAAAGATCCTGTGTCGTTAAGTGTTCACATCAGATTTGCTCACCAATGTAAGTCCCTAAGATTAAAAAACCGTGAACCAAACCTTACTCTCCAAGGTTGATATTCATTTGTTGCATAAGATGTGGCTGCAGATCACGATTTTATGCGCCAGAGTAAGCTCAAATATCCAGATTGCTTCGAGTTATGAGTAGATCCCTTAATGACTTTGGAATATTTAACTTCGAATCCCACACCCCTATTCCATCTAAACCCGTAAGTTTCGAAGCTCAACATCAAACCTAAATGTGCATTTTATGTTCATTATTTCAGCAGCTTAAAACACTATCTCCCTATCAGCCCACGCTCATTCACGTTTGCTCAACCAAGTTCAAAAAGCACAGAGTGTGATATCAAATAGTCAATTCACAGAAAATTCAAAAATCAACCATTGAACGATCGTTCAAGTGGTGCTTTAATGAATGACCAATACAAGGAGTTACCCCCATGCTTAAGTTCTATTTTCACCAAACACCAAACCCAATGAAGATCGCTCTGTTTTTGGAAGAGACAGGCCTAGATTTTGAACTTGTTCCTGTCGATACCTTAAAGGGTGAGCAGCATTCACCGGAATATCGTTTAATCAATCCAAATGGCAAAACGCCTGCGATTGAAGATGAAGGACAACGTGTATTCGACTCTAACGCTATCTTGCTCTACCTATCTGAGAAAACAGGCAAGCTAGCTGGTCAGCCAGAAGACAGAGCTGAACTATTATCTTGGATGATGTTTATCGCCAGCGGACTTGGTCCATACTCTGGCCAATCGGTCCACTTCCGTCATGCTGCGCCAGCAGGCTTAGATTACGCAGTAAATCGTTATCTACGCGAAGCACAACGTCACTACGAAGTGTTAGAAAAGCACATGGAAGGTCGTGAGTTTTTCGTCGGAAATGAGTACACCATCGTCGATGTCGCGGCATGGGGTTGGATTGATAAAGCACCTTTCGTGCTTGGTGAAGAAGGCCTAGAACCTTACCCGAACTTGAAGCGTTGGTTCGATGCAATCAACGCCCGCCCTGCTGCACTGCGTGCTCGCGAAATCGGCAAAGGCATTGAGTTTAAAACCGAACGTGATGAAGAGGCGCTTAGAGCGTTATTCCCATCTAACTTCGCTGAATAGCAATAATAGTAACAATAACAGTAACAAGAACTCTACTACCGACACTCACCAGTTAAGCGTTAAGAACATGAATACGAAGCTCAGTTCCGTGCTGAGCCGTATTGTCACAACAGAGCTTGATTGGTGAGTTAAGATCGTTCTTCAATCAAGTTCGCCTGTTATAAAGCAATTCTTATCTATTTCCTTTAAAGCCTTTAGAAGCAGTGCCGATTCTCGATTTCAAGCGTGTAGAAACAGACGTTGCGCGAATACGACCAACTACTGTCCAGAAAATTATGAATTGAGTAATGAGTAAGGTCAGCATCTTAAAAGAACCTCATTTCTAACGGCTTTGACTGCTTGGTTTTTCGCCTTTTATGGATATAAATAAACACTAACTTTATAACTATGATTGTCATGACTAACTCGATGATGAACAAAGGAGCGCTTATTCTACAAATTGAATTACATCAGACATCACAGAAGGCTTACATATCAGTTATAAAAATATAAACAAAAAATAAAGCACTACTTATCAATAACTTGTTACTAAAATCCATATCGACAAGGTTTATTGAAATCAAAAATGGCTTCTATTCATTTCTCGTATTATAAAACGATAATCGTTTGATGATGCGCACATTCAAGCAACTATGCACAATAACGGCTCATCACAATTGAGGTCGTTATGCCGAACTTTCTAGTCCACATTTTTAATACACTAAAGCAATATGATTTGCTGCTTGCCCTTGTATTTATTCTTGCCTATTGGCTTCTCAAGCGCTTTATTTCGACGACCGTTATCAACCTTGCACAAGTAAAGTCTGTCGCGACGACACGCACAATGTTCATCATTCGCTGCTTCAACATTTTCTCGTTCATACTGCTGTTTGCGACCTATATCATCGTCAGTGGGATTGGCTATGGAAACTTCACCATTTTCATCTCGTCCTTGGTGACGGTTTTTGGTGTCGCCTTCATCGCCCAATGGTCAATTCTGAGTAATATCACCGCGAGCTTTTTGATCTTTTTCGTATTCCCTTACCGAATTGGCGATTCAATAATTGTTGCAGATGGCGATGATATCGAAGGAAAGATCCTTGAGATTAAGATGTTTCATACCCTAATCAAACACCCAAGCGGCAACTTAATTACTTACCCAAATTCTCTGCTGTTGCAGAAAAGCGTAACTAAGGTGTTAAAGAAGAACTCTCCACGTACAGAAAGGCCTCGGTAACCGAGGCCTTGTCATGTAATAGAGAAATAAAACGCGTTAGTTAAGTTTCGCTTGCTGTTTCTAGTGCGATTGCTATTTCTATTGCGGCTGCTAATTCTACTGCTAGCGCTTTTATCTGCTTTTAATTTTCACTATTTACCGTCGACATCGAGTTTGACGCCCTTAAGTTGTTCAATCAGTTTGTCTAGATTACTGTCAAAGAACAACGGACCGGCTAGCGTCAATGCAATCGGTGAAGAAGTATTTTGTGTCGCTTGCAGATACAACTCTTTGGCGCCCGTGATGTGGCCACGCGCCTCTTCTGCTTTAGCCATTAACAGGTAAGTCAGTGGCGTATGTTGATTATAAGGAATCGACAACAAAATCTGTAACGCCTTATCAGGATCACTTTGAGACAGCGCTAATATTGCGTTCGCTTCACAAACACGAGGATTGTTTCCTCGCTTAAGAATGGCAGACAAAGATGAGGAATATTGCTCGTTCAACGACTTAATTCTAGGTTGAATATTTTCCTCATCTTTAGAGAAAACCGCCAGTACTTCACTTATGTAACTCACCGAAATAGCATAAGCGTTATCTGGAGCCAGCGCTCTGGCCTCTCGGAAATGCTTAAGCGCCATATCAAAATCCACGGTGCTGTAAGAAACCCCGGTCGCAGACATCAACGCCTTGACCGATTCTTTATCCTGTGGGAACACAGAAATATTGCGCTGTAACTCTTCTTCAGGCACATCGATATACATAGCACGCAATAGATCATCGATCATCGCTGGAAACGTCTCATGGAAACGAGCAAAGTTGGTGGAATAACGGCGGTTTAAATGCACACCTCCCGACGCTCGGTTAACATACTTCACCAATAAACGTGTTTTCTTGCCGTCACTGCTTTTTGCCGTTGAGATATTAAACTCAATCGCGGCCAACTTCTTATGCTCATCAGACTTAACCACTCTGATATTGCTATAAAAACCAATATGTTCAATCAGCTTAATTACGATTCCATAGAGCTCTGGTTGCGCCTTGACCTCTTCCGTTACATTCAATACAACATAACGAAATTCAAAATGACTTAATGAGTGAGCCGAGCTTGCTTGCGAAGGGCTTTGTTTGTTCTGAGAGAACCACATATATGATGATTGTAAAACAATGACAACCGCCAAAAATGCAAGTATGTAATGCAGCTTTCTACTTCTTGGAGAATTTTCTGATGGCTTTGCATAGCCCTCTTCCCGGCCTTCTCTTTCGACAAGCTCTTGGCTTTCAGGTGTTGATTGGCGTTCATTAACATCAAGTTGCTCTGTTTTTTTGAGAGCGGGTTTTTGGGGAGCTGTTTTCTGGAGATCAGGTTTTTGGAGCTCTACTTTCTCAACTCTCACTTCACCATCAAATCGGTAACCACGCTTTGGAACCGTAACAATATAACTGCTTGTCCTTTTACTGTGTGTTTTCAGAACTTTTCGTAGTTCAAATACCGCTTGGGTGACCACTTGATCGGTTAATACACTACCACTCCAAACCTCTTCAATTAACTCATCACGCGTATGAGTCAAACCCGGGTTCAAACATAAGAACTCAAGCAACTTAGTGAGGCGGTTATCAATCGTAATACACGAATCTGCAAACTGAATCTGCCCTTCGTTAGGCATAAACTGCCACTCATCTACGATAAAACTGATGTTTTTCTCAAGCATTCACGTTCACTCACTCTTTATGACTCTCCTTATCGTCTAAACATAGCTCCAATCCAATGATTTTGCTGATAATTTCGACCTGTTGTGTGTGATTTTTCACAATTTTCGTTTCAGCCGAGATCATTCACAGGCATTTCCATAAAATTCACGGCGGTTATTGTCAAAACTCAGAGCAAGCAAAAATTAGTACGAGCGACCCTAAAATTCTCTCAACAAAAATAGATCCTAACTAACTGTAATAATTAACTTTATATTTTCTTGATATTGAAGTTATGAAACTTTATGAACTGGTGAGCTTTACGTTATGTCAGCGAATCACAAAATCTGCATGATAGCTCCACACCGCAAGTGAGGGGCGACATGCAAACGAGAGAAAGGCATAACGTTCCCTGTAGTCACTTGCAATAAGGACATAAGAATTGATGTAGACACATCACCCGCTGAAGGATTAGGGAACATTAGTTAACCTTTATATTAAGAGCTTTAAACCATGAAACTGAACAAATTTATTCTTCCTATCGCTGCTATCTTCTTCGTAACTCAAGCAAGCGCTGACCCATATATTGGTGCTAGCTACCTATATTCTGAGTACCAAGCTGAAAGCGACAATACAGATTTCAGTGATGAGAATAGCGGCTACAGCCTTTACTTAGGCTACCAGATTAATGACTTACTATCGGTTGAAGCTGGATACGCGGATTTTGTTGATACACACAAAGACTTCGAACACATTTATTCAGATGCATGGTTAGCAAGTACAAAACTAACACTACCTATTACGATTTTTGACGTATACGGTCGTCTAGGTATCGGTCACTTCCAAAGTAACCTAGGTGATACAGACGACATTTACTACGGTGTGGGTACGGGTGTTACTCTAGGTCCAGTTCGTGTTGCACTGGAATACACAATGTACGAAGCAAAAATCGTAGACAACAGCTACGCACTAAGCGCTGAATTCCGTTTCTAATAGGGTAAGTAATAAGGCTCCCTAGCCTTCCCTACACAATGAACACCATCAAGCCTCTGACATTCCATCAGAGGCTTTTTGCGTTGAATTTAAACTGGACGTGATGAAGAAGCGAAGGCAAAACAATACAAACATTCTCTTTGGTCATTTTGCTTTAGCTATCCCAATGATAATTTGAATCTTCTTAGCTTCTGGCAATAGAGTATCAGCCTAGCATGACTCACAGACCTTTTTATAAAATAAGACGCGCCTTTCTGCTTGATCACTACCGTTTTCGAGCGCGTAATCCCAAAGAGAACCCAGCATGCCCTGTAAACGGTTTTAAGCTTGTTCAGTCACTTATCACCTCTTGGCGTGATTTTATGACCCGATAAACAATACCAATCACGGCAAACACCATCAGTGTGAAGCTGACCATCAACGTACTTCTTGTCAGCAGCTCCTGATATTCCGCCATCAATGGGTTCGTCATCACCATTTTGCCGATCAACAACAGCACTAAACACCAAATAACCGAGCTGGAAATACTGATGATCATGGTTCGCCACACACTCAACTTTGATACCCCCATCAGCATTGGGGTGAGTACGCGTACAAACGGAATGAATCGAGAAATAAACAGCGATAGAAACCCATATTCATCGAGTAGCGCTTTCGCCTTTGGCAAAGAGTCATCCGGTAATATTCGTTCTAGGAAATCAACGAACCTGGTTTTATGTAAAAATCGCCCTTGGAAATAAGCGCATAGACTTCCCAATGAGGCTGCAAGGCTCAGCAGCAACAGGGCAGGATAAAACCCAAACACGCTTAAGCCGATCATTCCGCCCACAAACAGCACTAAGCTGTCTCCTGGAAACGGTAAAAAGACAAACCCTGATTCAAGGAACAGGATTAAAGCCAATACGAGTAGAAACCACTTCAATGAACTTATCTGTTGAAGAGAGTCGAAGTCTTGGTGCCAAACAGCCGCTAACATTTCTTGCATTAGAATTGATTCCATATAAGTTGACTCGCTGCGCAGAGAGGCTCCTGCGCAGCATGTAAGGTGTGCGTTTAATCGAACATCAAGATCACATACGCTATAAATAAGATGAGATGCGTGGCCCCATTTAACGAGTTGGTTCGACCCCGATTGAAACTCACTCCCGCCATTAATAGCGTCATGCAAAGAAGTATCATCTCAGGTGGCTCTAAACCAAGGTGCACGGGGTCGTTGATCACATGCGAGATCATCAGCACCGCTGGCACAGTCAGCGCTATTGTCGCAAGAACTGAACCAAAGAAGAGATTCATTGCACGTTGCAACTGATTATTCAGCGCCGCTTTTGCCGCACCGACCGCTTCAGGGGCAAGAATCAGAAAGGCGACGATTAAACCACCCAACGCAGGCGGAGCACCCCACATGTCGACCGTTCCATTGATTGGAATCGCCAAACTTTTCGCCAGCAATATCACCACTAGTAAATAACCAACAAGCAGCAACGAGTGATAAAGATTGCTGCCTAATGGTCCGTGGAATTCATGCTCGTCTTGATGATCTTCATCCATAAAGTACTTGGTATGACTTTTGGTTTGTATAAACAGAAATACCGAATACAGTCCAATCGATGCGAGCACCAGTGTCCAAGTCAGTGACGCAGACATCGCACCAACATCATTCGAACTAGTGAAGCTTGGCAAAACTAAGCAGAGCAAGGAGAGCGGAATGATCGCAACCAAGTAAGACTGCAAGCCATCCACATTGTATTTCTGCGTGTGGTATTTCACCCCACCAATTAACAGTGTGATGCCCACTAAGCCATTCATTACCGTCATCACTACAGCAAACATGGTGTCTCTGGCTAACACCGGATTCGATTCGCCCGTGATCATCACCGAAGAGATCATCACAACCTCTAATGAGATAACCGCAAGGGTTAAGATCAGCGTGCCATAGGGGTCGCCTAGTTTTATGGCCAGGGCATCGGAGTGTCTGACAACCGCAAAGATCGCCGCCATCACCACAACAAAGATCGCGATACTGGCCATGATGCCAAGCAGCGAGCCAATGTCAGACGCCAGCACATCGTTTGCGCCTAGTTTGAAAACGACCACCGTGATCATGCCTAAAAATAGGACGGCTTCATTTTTTATAAACGAGATCATGGCCGTGCGTCCTCCTCGGTGATCTCTTTGGGTTGGTAGTGTAACGGGCTAAGTTTGAGCATTTGCGGTAAGGTGACACCAATGGAAATGGAAGACCACGTACCACTGACGATCCCCACACAAAGCGCAATAGCAAACCCTTCCAGCGAAGCGCCGCCTAAGAGCCACAAGCAAGAGACAGTGACGAACGTTGTCCCTGATGTCACTAATGTGCGTGACAATGTCGCTTTCACCGCGTCATTAATTAGATGGCTCGTCTTGCCATTTGGGTTACCTCTTAATAATTCTCTCGCTCTGTCTGCAATAATGATCGAGTCATTGAGTGAATAGCCCAGCACGGCAAGTACCGCGGCTAAGACAGTGAGGTTGAACTCCAATTGAAGCAGCGCAAACAGACCCAGCACGACGACTACGTCGTAAACTAAAGCAGCAAGCGCACCAAGGGCCAATCGCCATTCAAATCGGTAACTCAGATACAGCATGGTTAAAACAAAGCAAGCAATGATGGCAAGCCCACCTTGTTCAACCATATCTTGGCCAACCTGAGGGCCAACAACGCTGCTGTTAAGCACTTGCACTGAATCACTGATGGCGCCTAAAACGTTTTGAATTGGCGCGGTAACGTTATCGATTTGGGTATAACGAACCGTCCAGCGCCCCTCCTCACCTGAGCTGACTAACTGAACCTCTTGCTGCAGTGCTTCATTAAGATGCTGATTTATTGTTGGGGCCGATAGACCACTGTCGACAACCACCTCAGCAACAACGCCACCAGTGAAGTCGAGTCCCCAATTGAATCCTTTTATTCCGATCATCAATACTGAGAAGCTAAAGAGCAATACCGATATCCAAGACATATAGGTGCGAATACGTGTAAACAATGTATGAGATTTGATCATGGTTATACCCTCACATCACGACGCTTATCGCGTCCCCAAATTAGATTAATGATGGCTCGAGAGGCAAAGATTCCCGTAAACATACTGGTCAGTAGCCCTAGCCCTAACGTAAGTGCAAACCCTTGAATTGGCCCATTACCAATGGAATAAAGCGCGATAGCGACAATCACGGTGGTTAAGTTGGCGTCTAGGATTGAAGCAAAGGCAGAGTCAAACCCTCGGTCAATGGATTGAGCGAATGTGCGTCCTTCTTTCATTTTGTCTTTAATACGTTCAAAGATAAGAACATTGGTATCGACCGCCATACCAACCGTTAACACAAGCCCAGCGATCCCAGGAAGGGTCAGCACTGCGCCAGGCAATAACGCAATCAAACCGACGAGTATCACTAGGTTCGTCACCAACGCACTATTGGCGACCCACCCCAGTCTTCGATACCAAAACGCTATAAAGGTCAGGGTAAGACCTAGCCCCAATGCCAACGCCGAGAAGCCATTTTTAACATTCTCTGCCCCCAGAGTTGGTCCAATGGTGCGCTCCTCAATGATAGTTACTGGCGCTGTCAATGAGCCTGCGCGTAGCAATAGAGCCAGCTCTTGCGCATCTTGCATACTCCCTGCCCCAGTAATTCTAAATCGGTTTCCAAGCTGAGATTGAATGGTCGCAACACTGATCACATTGCTCATTTGTTGGCTTTGTCCGCTCGCATCTCGGCTGTATTCGCTATACACGGTCGCCATTGGATTACCAATATTGGCACGCGAGAACTGGGACATTTTCCTTCCGCCTGCAGAATCCAGCGAGATATTTACTTCAGCCGCACCCATCTCACCCACACTCGCGCGCGCATCAATAATGTGTTCACCACCTAAAATGGCACGTCGCCCGACAACGACTTGATTACCCTCGTTGTCTAATAAACGAAGTGAATTCACACTGGCGGAATTAGGAACGGAATGAAAAGCCAACGACGCAGTAGCACCAATCACATCTTTTGCCGCTGCGGGATCTTGCACGCCGGGTAGCTCGATTCGAATTCGGTTTTCCCCTTGGCGCTGAACAAGCGCTTCAGTAATGCCGAGCTGCTCTATACGACTGCGCATTATTTGGAGGTTTTGCTGAACAGTGAGATTACGTAGCGTCGATCTTTCGTCGTTCGACTGAGTCACGGTTAAAACGCGATCTGAACGGTTGATGCTCCACGACGGATAGTTGCGGTTAATCAACTGCCTAACCGTTTGTACGTCTTGGTCGTTTCGGAGTATCAGCACCACTTGATCGTTAAGCTGACGGCCTCGGCTAGAACGCACTTCACTGCGAACATCATCAATCAATGTTTGTCGATGCGCTTGGTAAACAGGCTCCATATCCACTTCTAAAAGGAACTGGACACCGCCACGTAGGTCGAGCCCTAATTGAATCGGAGCGAAGCCTAAATCGGTCATCCAAAGTGGTGCCGCTGGCTCCATGGCTAAAGCGACCGTCGCCTCATCGCCAACCAAGCGATTAAGCTGATCTCTTGCTTGGCTTTGTTGTTCTTGATCTTTCAACACAACAACAGTGCGATCACCTTGCTGGTCGACACTCAGGACATCGATACCCACCTGATTCAGGTTATCTGTAATGGCTGTGGCATCAAAACCTTGATGGTTACGGCTGCTCACATGCAGTGCGGCATTTTCGCCATACCAAGACGGTAAGGCACTGAGAGTCATAATAATTATGCTGGTAATCAGGACGATGTATTTCCAACCAGAATAGCGATTAATGATCTGGGAATTCTTTGGTTTTTTCATAAACAACTCTATCTATCAATAGATTCATTGATAACGCTTTTGAGGTGTACAGGCCGTCTAGAGAGCAGACTTAGATACTCGTAGACCGGAAAAGACACAACTCAAGCATTCGAAGAGGCAGGTAACACAACATTATTGAAATGTGTGCCTTCGCCTAGAAATGAGAATCGAGTTTATGAATGGCGAGAATGGAGCTGAGAATAGATAAGATTGCTTTCTTTCCAGCCCGATAGGCGTGTGCTGGACGCGATATGACTTGTCCAGTGGATAGAAGCATTGGGAATCTCGGTGCTTGTCATGGCCCTCTCAAGGAGAGGTGGGGCTAAGAAAGCGACAAGGAGAAAGTAGTTGGGCTCAAAATTGCGTCCCTCGAACTTACCCTCGCTGGCAATACGACGTATGGACGAGAAAGCAGGGGGAGCGTCACCATTAAAGAGTGTGTTGCCGTCCTCATCAAGTCCTTCAACGTCAACGACTGTGTTATCGTCGATTTTGTCGCCAGAGTTATCATCATGGTGCGAAATTACCTGAGTTTGGCTCAAGTGGCTTATTGCATCAAAACTATCAAACTGCGCGTGAACGCCCGCCGTCACTATGCTTGAACATAGCGATAAAGCAAACATCACAAATAATTGATAGACACGCTTACGCAACAAATATAATCCGCATAAATTTAAACTGGCCGCATCATAGCAAGATTGAACTCAATCAAAACGATAAAACTGTCCGCTAAAATGTAAACAAATCCTACTGTGAACCTCGCAGATAACAGAATCTGTCTTCTGCGCTCTAGATTCAGCTCAAATTACGTTTTTGAAAAGAAGGGGTTGGCTTAGACGACTACCTTCATTCGTTTAAGCGGCTTGACGAAGCTGTCTAGCCTTCGAATTTTAATGCGAGACAGAGTTTCAATAGATCACCTAGCTCACCGCTAGGGAAACATTGTTTATCGAACCAAAAAAATTCAAATTTCTTAGGGAATATAGAAACTAATTACACTGTGGGATGACCAACCTAATACACTCAGAGAACACACTTTTGGACATAAATGAGTTTCGGAGAACCAAGTATTAGCAAATCACGAATTAGCATAAGTATGGAAAGTCACTAAGCTCA